>JAXLWC010000027.1:0-62344 GCA_046328675.1 Anaerolineae bacterium | reverse complement strand
GCGGCACAACTGGCGCGGCGTGTGGCGGATCGCTTCGCGGCGGAAACGGGCATCCCGCGCTTTGTGGCGGGGAGCATCGGGCCATCGGGCAAGCTGCCCAGCGGCAATGACCCCGACCTGAGCAACATCACGTTTGACGAACTGGCGGACGTGTTCGGGGAACAGGCGCAGGGGCTGGTCGAAGGCGGCGTCGATGTGCTGCTGATTGAAACCAGTCAGGACATCCTCGAAGTTAAGGCGGCGGTGTACGGCATCAACCGCTACTTTGAGCGTGCAGGCGTGCGCGTGCCGCTGCAAGTACAGGTGACGCTGGATACGGCGGGGCGTATGCTGTTCGGCACAGACATCGGCTCGGCGCTGGCGACGCTGGAAGCGCTGCATATCGACATCATCGGCATGAACTGCTCGACAGGCCCCGAATACATGCGCGCGCCGATTCAATATCTGGTGGAACACAGCACGCTGCCGATCAGCGTCCTGCCCAACGCAGGCCTGCCGATCAACGTCGATGGCGAAGCGGTGTACCCGATGGAACCGGAACCGTTCAGCGAGATGGTGGCGGAGTTTACACGCTGGGGCGTGAACGTCGTCGGCGGCTGCTGCGGCACGCGCCCGGAACATCTCGACAAGCTGTATCGCAAGGTACACGGCCATTCGTATCAGGAGTTGATCGAAGGCAAGGCGCAGCGTAAGCCCGCCAAGTCACGCGAGCCGGAACATCAGCCTGTGGCGTCGTCGAATATGCGCGCGACGGCGATGCAGCAGAACCCCGGCCCGACGATGATTGGCGAACGCGTCAACAGTCAGGGCAGCCGCAAGGTAAAACAACTGCTGCTGAAAGACGACTACGACAGCATCGTGGAAATCGCCGTCGATCAGGTGAACTCCGGCGCGCACATGCTGGATGTGGCGGTGGCGCTGACCGAACGGGCTGACGAGAAAGCGCAAATGCTGACGCTGGTGAAAAAGCTGGCGATGGCGGTGGAAGCGCCGCTGATTATCGACACGACAGAAGCCGATGTAGCCGAAGCCGCGCTGTCGATTTATCCCGGACGCGGCATCATCAACGGCAACAATCTGGAAAATGGACGCGAACGCATTGACCGCATCCTGCCGATTGCCGCCAAGTACGGCGCGGGCGTGCTGTCGATGACGATTGACGAAGAAGGCATGGCGCACACGCGCGACAAGAAGTACGCCATCGCGCAACGCATCACCGACATCGCGGTTAACGAGTACGGCATGAAGCCCGAAGACCTGATCTTTGACACGCTGACGTTCCCGCTGACCACCGGACAGGAAGACCTGCGCAACGACGCGGTGGAAACCATCGAAGGTATCCGCCTGATTAAGCAGCACATCCCCGGCGTGATGACGGCGCTGGGCGTGAGCAACGTGTCGTTCGGCGTGACGCCAGCGGCGCGCGGCGTGCTGAACAGCGTGTTTTTGTATCACGCGGTGCAGGCTGGGCTGGATATGGCGATTGTCAATCCGGCGCATATCACGCCCTATGCGGAGATTCCCGAAGACCAACGCAAGCTGGCGAACGACCTGATTTACAACAGCGATCAGGACGCGCTGCCGCGATTCATCCAGTACTTTGAACAGAACAACGTCAAGCTGGCAGGCAAGGAAGTCGAAGACCCGACGGCTGACCTGCCCTCGGAAGAAGCGCTGCACTGGCAGATTGTGCATCGCAAGAAGGACGGCGTAGAGGCGCTGATTGACGACTGCCTGACGCGGCAGGACGCGGTGGGCGTGCTGAACAATGTGCTGCTCCCTGCGATGAAGGAAGTCGGCGACAAGTTCGGCGCGGGCGAACTGATTCTGCCGTTCGTGCTGCAAAGCGCGGAGGTCATGAAGAAGACTGTCGCCTACCTGGAAAAGTTCATGGATAAGGTGGAAGGCACTAGCAAAGGTACCGTCGTGCTGGCAACGGTCTACGGCGATGTGCATGACATTGGCAAGAACCTGGTCAAGACGATTTTGAGCAACAACGGCTACACCGTGCATGACCTGGGCAAGCAGGTGCCCGTGAACACGATTCTCGACGCGGCGGTGGAACACAAGGCGACTGCGATTGGCCTGAGCGCGCTGCTGGTGAGCACGTCGAAGCAAATGCCAATCATCGTCAACGAACTGGCGCGGCGCGGTATGAGCGTGCCGGTTCTGATCGGCGGCGCGGCGATCAACCGCAAATTCGGGCGGCGCATCCTGTTTCTGGACGAAAGCGGCGACCCGTATACGCCCGGCGTGTTCTACTGCAAGGACGCGTTCGAGGGCTTGTCGGTGATGGACAAGCTGATTGATACGCAGCAGCGCAGCGACTTCGTGGCACAGGTCATCAGCGAGGCGTATGAGGAACTCGGCAAGCCGACGCCAGTGAAGCCTGCGCGCGGTGTGCCCAACAAAAGCAGCGTGCGTGTGCTGGACGAAGTGCCCACGCCGCCGTTCTGGGGGCCGAAGACTATCAGCTATATGCCGCTGGAAATCATCTTGCAGTATCTGCACAAGCCGGAACTGTACCGCCTGTCGTGGGGCGCAAGCAACACGCACGGCGAGGCATGGACAAAACTGGAAGCCGAATTCGAGGCGCGGCTGGAGCGCATGACACGCGAGCAAATCCGCGAGAAATCGCTGCGCCCGCAGGGGGTGTACGGTTACTTCCCGGCGAACAGCGACGGCGACGACCTGATTATCTGGGATTACCAGCCGTTCGCGCAGGGCAAGGACAAGACGCCGGACAGGGTAGAAGTCGCGCGCTTCAAGTTCCCGCGCCAGCCCAACGGCGAATACCTGTGCATCAGCGATTACTTCGCGCCTGCCGACAGCGGCAAGGTGGATACTGTCGCGCTGCAAGTGGTGACGGTGGGACAGGGCGCGTCCGAGGCGTTTGATAAGCTGCAAAAAGCCGACAACTACAGCGAAGCCTATTTCTATCACGGGCTGGCGGTACAAACCGCCGAAGCGACGGCGAACTACGTCAACCGCCACATCATCAAGGAACTGGGCTACCCGGCGCATCAGGGCAAGCGCTACAGCTGGGGTTATCCGGCGTGCCCTGACCTGCATGACCACGAAACTGTGTTTAAGCTGCTGCCGCAGACGACCCGCGAGTTAGGTATGTCGCTCACGGTGTCGTATCAACTGCTGCCGGAACAAAGCACGGCGGCGATTGTCGTGCATCACCCCGACGCCAAGTACTACAGCGTGGGGAATTTAGACAGAGTTGGGCAGATTTTGGGCGAAGGCTAACCATGACACTGGCACAATTCATTCGGGAAATGCCGAAAGTTGAACTCCATGTGCATATGGAAGGTGCGATTCAGCCGGAAACGGTGCTGAAGCTGGCGGCGCGCAACCACATCGCGCTGCCCGCTGACAGCGTTGAAGGGCTGCGCGCGTGGTACAGCTTCACCGACTTTCCGCATTTCGTGCAGATTTACGTCAAGATTTCGGAATGTCTGCAAACGGCGGACGACATCGAGTTCATGGCGCGCGAGTTCCTTAAAGGACAGGCGGCGCAGAACATTCGCTACAGCGAAGTCACGTACACGCCGTATACCCATTACATGCAAAAAGGGCTGGCGTTTGCCGAGCAACTGGCGGCGCTGAACCGCGCGCGGGCGTGGGCAGAGGCAGAATTGGGCGTTACCATGCGCCTCATCACCGACATCTCGCGCAACGTCACGCCGGAGCAGGGGATGGTCACGGCGCAGTGGGCGGTGAGCGCCAAGGATGACGGGGTTGCCGCGCTGGGCTTAGGCGGGCCGGAAGTAGGACACCCCGCCGAAAAACATGCTGCCGCGTTCGAGTATGCCTGGAGTCACGGGCTGCCCTGCATCCTGCACGCAGGCGAAACCGACGGCGCGCCCAGCATCTGGGGGGCGATCAAACATGGCCGGACGCTGCGCATCGGACACGGCGTGCGCTGCCTCGAAGACCGCGCGCTGGTCGATTACCTGCGCGAGAAGCAGATTCCGCTGGAAGTTTCGCCGTCGAGCAACGTGTGCCTGAAGGTGTTCCCGTCGCTGGGCGAACACGCGCTGCCGAAGCTGATGGCGGAAGGGCTGTATGTGACGCTGAACAGTGATGACCCGCCGATGTTCAACACGACACTGACTGACGAGTATCTGAGGTGTGCGGATGCTTTTGGCTGGAACGCAGACCTGATTGAAAAGCTGGTGTTTGATGCGCTGCGAGAGGTCTCACTGCTGCCGGAAAAGGCGTAAAATGGAATTGGAGCAGGCGTTTAAAACACAGTTCATCAGCCTGCGGGAGCAGTATTTGAGTTCGTGAGGTGACAAGCAATGGAAGCCGACACGCTACAGGTAGAAGAACAGGAAATGGTCGTTCTGCGAGGCAAAATTATCGCGCGGGACGTTCCTTACGAAGAATACCTGACGGGCAAGTATGGTCGTCATGTCGAGTGGGTTTTCGGTATCATGTACAATGGCACCAGTTAGTATTCCGCACGATAAATTATCCCGTTTCGTATCCAACTTTTTCGATGTCTATTTAGAACTTGCAGGTGGCGGAGAGGTCTTGGAAGATCCGGTAGTCATGAAAACTTCTCCTGATTTGCCGGGACGCCAACCGGATATTCAAGTGCTGCTGCCAGAACGAATGCCTTTGTTGGAGGAATACCAGATGGCAGGCGCTGCAAATCTGGTAGTAGAGATTGTATCAACAGGCAGCGAGGATACTGATCGCGGAGCGAAGTTCCGTGAGTATGAGCAGGGTGGCGTCGAGGAATACTGGATACTTGACCGCAAACGCCGAGATGCGATGTTCTACGTGTTGGGCGAGGATGGGTTATATCACAGCCGTTTGTCTGTCGATGGCGTCTATACATCCGTTGTGCTGCCAAAGCTCAGGCTGCGAGTAGAAATCCTGTGGCAAGAGACTCTACCCGCGATACCGGAAGTTGTGAAAATGGTCGAGGAAATGCTCAAGGAATAGCCAATGGACGAGCCGGAAAAACCCAAACGTTCGCAGCGCCCTGACCCACGCAATGCACCATGTCCCATTTGCGGCGGCAGCCATTTTGAATGGGGACGCGCGCGTGCTAACGGCGGTGTGGTCTATCTGAAAGAGGGCAACTTCTTTGGCTTCGGGCTGGGCGAAACGCTGTACGCGCGCAAGTGCCTGGATTGCAGAAATGTGCAATTGTTTACCTAGCACTACAATAAAGGGAAACCATTAGCCAAAGGAACGACCCATGAACAAGCAGCGCATCCTCATCGAAGGTATTGGCGGCATCGGCGGCGTCATGGCGGCGAAGCTAATTCAATCGGGCTATCAGCCGACGCTGGTGACGAACAATCCGGCGCTTACCGAGGCCATCCAACAGCGCGGCTTGCAGATTACCGAAGGCGAATACAGCTACAGCGTGCAAGCGCCGGATACCTACACCGACTTAGAAGATGTGCCATCCGGCGAATTCGATGCGGCGTATCTGATTATGAAGGCGCAAAATGTGGTGGACGCGGCGCGGCGCACGATTACGCTGCTGAAGCCGGAGGGTTACGTCGTTACCTTTCAGAATGGCATCGTCGAGGATGCGGTTGCCGAAGCGATTGACAAGGAGCGCGTCATTGGCGGGATTATCGGCTGGGGCGGCACGATGCATACGCCGGGCGTTTATGAGCGCACGACAGGCGGCAACATTCACCTCGGCGAACTCGACGGCAAGGTGAGCGAACAGTTGAAGCTGCTGGCGAAAGCCTGCGAAACGTGTATGCCTGTGGTGATGACCGATAACATTCGCGGCGCGCTGTGGAGCAAGCTGGCGATTAACTGCACGATCACTACCATCGGCGCGCTGACGGGCGATACGCTGGGTGAACTGGTGAAGGACGCGCGGATACGGAAGGTGTTCCTGCGCACGTATGGCGAAGTGGTGGATACGGCGGAAGCGGCTGGGCGTGACGCTGGAGAAAATCGCCACCAACCCGAAGCTGCTGTATCTGCCGCGCGGGGCGAACTTTCTGCAAGCAGCGGTCAAGGATGTGCTGGTGCGGGTGGTCGGCGTGCGCTACGGCGGTGCGAAATCGTCCAGCCTGCAAAGTCTGGAACGCGGACGTAAGACGGAAATCGACTATCTCAACGGCTATGTGGTGCAGCAGGCGCAAGAAGGCGAACGTGCCGACGCC
Organism: Anaerolineae bacterium; assembly: GCA_046328675.1. Classification (GTDB taxonomy): domain Bacteria; phylum Chloroflexota; class Anaerolineae; order Aggregatilineales; family Phototrophicaceae; genus JACAER01. The sequence goes on along the minus strand of JAXLWC010000027.1, from coordinate 56,189 downwards.
TGCCAGCAACGCGCTGGTCAAGATGATTAAAGCGATTGAAAGCGGCCGGCGGCAGATTCAGCGCGCGAATGTGGATGATCTGGTACGGGAGATTGGGTAAATGCTGACGAAGATACGCGTTCGTAACTTCAAGCAGTTTGAAGATGTGGAAATTGAACTGGGTTCTTCGGTTGCTTTAGTTGGGCCGAACAACTCTGGCAAGACGACAGTGCTGCAAGCGTTGATGTTGTGGTATGCGGGTATGAGGGAATGGGATGTTTTCACAAATGGTCACACCTCTCCATCCGCTCCAGATATTGAACCCTTGGAAGAACCAACCATCAATCGTTACGAATTGACCGCAATTCCTGTTCCAAATGTTGCCTTGTTATGGCGCAATATGCGTGTACGTAACGGTGCGCCATTGGAAATCGAAATTGTGGTCAATGGCATTACCCCGTGAACGGAGTTGGGAACATGGGTTGAAGTTCATCTATGCCAATGAAAGATCCTTAAATTGCGAACTAAGCGAAAAGCAAGATTTACTTTTTGATAGCGCTCCTCGTATTGTCTTTGTTCCTTCCATAGCAGGGCTGCTTCAGGATGAACCTTTATGGCAACGGACGTATCAATGTACTCGTTGGTCAAGGGCAAACGGGGCAGATTTTGCGTAATGTTTGTTATTCACTTTATGAAACCAACTCCCAAAATGGAAACTGGGAGAAACTAACGAACCACGTCAAAAATCTTTTCCAAGTGGAACTACTCCCTCCAGAATATACCAGCAAACGATCAACTTCGTATTCGCTTCTCTGAAACACCGGCAGGGGTAACACTCGATTTATTGTCTTCTGGGCGCAGGATGCACCAAATCATGTTGCTGTTGGCATACATGTATATGAACTCAGGTGCCATGCTGCTGATAGACGAACCAGATGCGCACTTAAAATTATTCGACAGCGAGAAATCTATGGGTTGTTGAAGAAGTTGCGCAGCAACAAGGCGTACAACTTATTATCACAACACATTCTGAAGTTGTATTGGAGAATCTGCGGGACAGGATATCGCGGTGGCTTTAGTCGGTAAACCGCATCGGATTGACCAACAGCAAGTCAGGTCGAGAAAGCGCTTGAACTCATTCCGGCTGTCGATTATTACCAAGCAGAGCGCAAAGGGTGGGTACTATATGTTGAGGGTTCTACCGATTTGGCAATTTTTGCAGCAGTTTGCACAAACTCTCTTAATCATCCTGCCCAAGCTATTCTGGCAAATGCTTATGTTCACTATTTAAACAATAACGAGCCAAGAGACGCGGATAAATATTTTTTTGGCCTACGAAAAGGAAGCAAAAGCTGATTTAGTGGGATTTGCGTTATTTGATCGGATTTCATCAGCAGACTTCGTTCTGAAGAGGGGACTCACAAAAACCTGTTGGAACAAGCGCGAAATCGAGAACTACCTGTGTTTGCCAGATCCCTATTGGCCTATGCAAATGAACATCAGGATGTGATGCGCGACGAGATTGACCGATTGGTAGAGGCTTTAAAAGCTCAACGAAAACATTCTCACCTGGTCAGACGATCTAAAAAGTAAGCGATGAATTTCTGGATCCATTGTTTGAGAACTACTACGAAGCTTGGCTTGCCAAACCTGATGAGGAAAACGAATTTCCATGTTCTGGCCTGTATGTACCGCCAGACAAAATTGACCGGGTGACCGAAAAGCTACTTGGATGCTATCGTGGAAGTCGCCCGCCGGGCAAAACCACGCGAGGACTAGCGGTGTCTCTTTCTTTTTACGAGGCGGGCGACGCAAGTAAACCTTTGGTGGTGCTTTTACATGGCGGTGGCACGTTACATCGTTTCTGGCAACGCAGTTGGAAGCCTTCGCGAACGCTATCACCTCATCGCGCCCGACTTGATTTATGACGACTGGACGCACTTCACCGTGCCTGGATTGGCGCAGAGATGTGGCAGCACTTGTCCGCGCGCAGGGCAAACCCGCACATCTCGTCGGCTTATCGCTGGGCGGGGCGGTGGCGCTGCAACTGGCCGTGACCGCGCCGGAACTGGTGCGCAACCTGACGGTTACGGGAGCACAGTACGCGCCAGGCAAGGGCTACGGCGGCACGCTGCTGGGCAGGGTCATCAAAGGCGTGTTCCGGCTGATACCCGAACGGCTGCTGCTGCGCACCCTGCTGCGGGCGCTGGTGACGATTTATCCGGCGAGCGAGGAGGCGCGCGCCGAAGTGTACCGCGTGGGCAGAGCGGGCTTTGTGGCGGCGATTGATGCGCTGACGGCGATTGACCTGAGCGCGCAACTGCCGAAGATTCGCATCCCGACGCTGGTGCTGGTTGGCGCGCTCGACCAGCCGGGGCTGCGACAGGAGGCGCAGGAAATCGCGCTGGCGATTCCGAAAGGCTGAACTGAAAATCATCTCGCGCGTGGGGCACGCCTGGAATTTGCAGAACCCCAGCGCTTTTCAACCGAACCGTGATGGACTTTATCGATCAGAGTGAGCTATGACTAAACTACCTTTTCTCCAACGTCTGCATTGGGGCGCGCCGCTGGCCTGGGCGATGGCGCGATGGGCACGCTGCTCCACAGCCGGGGCGTGCCGATGGATAGATCGTTCGATGAACTGAACCTGACGCAACCTGATCTGGTGGTTGGCGTGCGCGTCTGGATTACATTAACGCAGGTTCGGAGTTGGTTGAAACCAACACCTTCAGCGCGAACTGCCTGAAGCGGCCTGAAGTACGGCTTGCAGGACGCGGTGGCGACCATCAATCAGGCAGGCGTCGATCTGGCGCGGCTGGCGATTGCGCAGTCCGGCAAGCAGGACATCTACATCGCGGGGTCGATTGGGCCGCTGGGCGTGCGCCTGAAGCCTTTCGGACGGCTGAGCAAGGAAGAAGCGCACGAAGCCTTCAAGGAGCAGATTACGGCGCTGGCCGAGGCGGGCGTGGATGTGCTGCTGATGGAGACGTTCACCGACCATGTGGAATTGAAAGAAGCGCTGGCCGCCGCGCGGGAGGCTGCGCCGGGCGTGCCTGTGATCTGCCACATGACGTTTGGCGGCGATGACCGCACGCTGCTCGGTTATCTGCCGGGGAAAGTGGCGCGCGACTTGCAGGAAGCGGGCGGGATGTCATCGGCGTGAATTGCAGCGGCGGGCCACAGCAGCTTTCGCGCATCTTACAGGCGATGCATCAGGCGGCACCGCAGTCGCTGTGCTCGGTGATGCCCAACGCCGGATTCCCGCAGGCAGTGGGCGGGCGCGTGATGTACACGGCGACGGTGGACTACTTTGCCGATTACGCGCTGACGTTTCAGGCGATTGGCGCACGGCTGATTGGCGGCTGCTGTGGCACGACGCCGGAACATATCGCGGCGATGCGTAAGGCGCTAGATGATGGCACGCGCACGCTGCCGAACTTCCCGACGCAGGAAACGCACACTATCGAGGATGTGCCGACGGCTGACCGCCCGACAGAACTGGCAAACAAGCTGGCCAGCGGGCATTTCGTGGTCACGGTGGAGATGGCTCCGCCGCGCGCTTATACCATCCACAAGATGCTGAACTCGGCGCGGCTGTTACAGGATGCGGGCGCGGACTGCCTGGACATCGCCGACAGTCCAACGGCCAGGATGAGGATGAGTCCGTGGGCGGTGTGCCATGTGCTGAAGACCCAGTTGGGCATCGACACCGTTTTACACTTCCCGACGCGCGGGCGTAACCTGCTGCGGATTCAGGGGGATTTGCTGGCGGCGCACGCGCTTGACCTGCGCAACCTGTTCGTGGTGATGGGCGACCCGACGGCGATTGGCGATTACCCCGAAGCGCACGATACCTACGACATCGCGCCGTCGGCGCTGATCGGGCTGATTAAACACAAGATGAACGCGGGGCAGGATCAGGCGGGCAACACCATCGGGCAGCCGACTTCGTTCACGGTGGGCTGCGCGCTGAACATGGGCGCGGACGACGTGGATAAGGAAATCGGCGTGCTGGTGAAGAAGCTGGAAGCGGGCGCAGACTTCGCGCTGGGGCAGCCCGTGTTTGAGCCGGAGCGCATCGAACGTTTCCTGAAACGCTACGAGGAACTGCGCGGGGAACGGCTGAAACTGCCGGTGCTGATGGGCGTGATGCCGCTGTACAGCATCCGGCACGCGCAGTTTTTGAACAACGAAATCCCCGGCCTGACACTGCCTGCGCCCATCCTGAAGCGCATGGAAGATGCGGGCGAGGATGCGCCGCGTGAAGGGGTGCGCATCGCCCAGGAACTGATCCGGCAGATGATGGGCATGGTGCAGGGCTTGTACATCATCCCGCAGTTTGGGCGCTATGATCTGGCGGCGGATGTGATTGACGCGATTCCGGTAAGGGCATAATGGGATGTCGGCGAATACTGACACAACGGACGGTGCGTGCTGTCACAAGCGGGCGTGGTGACGTAAACATGACCCGAAAATCTGACAGTGGCGCGGCTGTTGTGTCAGGCGCAGGGGCGTGACGCCAGTGGCGCAGCTGTTGTGTCAGTTTTTGTGACAAGTGATGGGCTGCCGCCCGCAGCTAAAGGTGCGGGCTATCGGCATGAGCCGCATGGAAAGGTTCGTATGGTTAGCGTAGCACAAGTGGGGTTTCATTTGCGGTTCAATTGAACCTTTAATGCAAGATGTAATAGATTAGCCGGACGGGCAGTGCAGGTGTTATCATTTGGCGACGGCTGCGATTGACGGGGTTTCGCTGGGGACGTAACATACAGATAGTGGAGAAAGGGGTTTCTGTGGAACGCTATTCCTTACAAGAAGCGCAAAAGCATCTGGAAAGACTGATCGCTGAGGCCAGACACGGAAAAACCGTATTGATCCTGAATGATGACGATGAAGCGGTGCAGCTTGTGCCCGTCACCATAGCTGTAAAGCCACGCAAGGCAGGCAGCGCACGCGGTGAGGTTAAAATGGCGGTAGACTTTGATGCTCCCCTCAGCGATTTTGATGAGTACATGGCATGAATTATCTGCTGGATACCCACACCTTTCTGTGGTTCATCGATGATGATGTTTTACTCAGTGGTGTGGCAAAAGCGCTGATGGAAGATGCAAATCATCAGCTCTATCTCAGCATTGCCAGTATATGGGAGATGGCAATCAAAATCAGCTTAGGCAAACTGAGCCTGCCCTCTCCATACGATGATTTCATCGCTGAACAGCTAGAACAGAATCATATCAGCCTGTATCCAATCCTGCTATCTCATGCAAATTTGGTGACGAAGATGCCTTTTCACCATCGTGACCCTTTTGATCGATTAATCATCGCACAATCGTTAACTGATCAAATCCCGATTATTGGCCGGGACGATATTTATGATCAATATGGTGTACAACGTCATTGGTAGTGTTTAAACCTACGCAAGGAAATTATTAGATATGGACATCCGACTTATTGAAGAACGTTCTTTAAATGCGCTGCCGTCGCTGTATACGATGGTGTACGACGGCTGGATTCTGCGCTTTGCTAAAGGCTACACGCGGCGCGCGAACTCGGTGAACCCGCTGTACGGGGGGACGCTGCCGCTGAACGAAAAGATTGATTATTGTGAGGATGTGTACCGCCGGCATGGGCTGAACGTGATATTTAAGCTGACGGACGCGGCACAGCCAGCGGAACTGGAAGATGTGCTGGTGGCGCGCGGCTATGAGCATCAGGCGGGGACGATTGTCGAGACGATGGACCTGACCAAAGTGCGCTTCAAGCGGGATGCCAATGTGGTGGCGCAGCGGCAGTTTACCATGACGTGGTTTAATGCGTTTGCCGAACTGAATGGGCTGCGCGAGGACGCGGCGGGGACGCTGAAAAAGATTCTGGCGCAAATTCAGCCGCGCACCTGCTTCGCCTCGTTTGTGGATGAAGGGCAGGTGGTGGCGACAGGCATGGCGGTGCTGGAACGCGGCTGCGTGGGCTTGTTCGACATCGTGACGGACGTGAACCACCGACGCAAGGGCTATTCGACGCGGCTGGTGTCGCATCTGCTGGCGTGGGCACAGGAAAAAGGCGGGCACACTGCCTATTTGCAAGTGGTGGGAGACAATCAGCCCGCGCTGTGGATGTACAACAAGATCGGTTTCAAAGAGACGTATCACTACTGGTACCGGGTAAAGAGTTAAGAGTCGTCAGTTATCAGTAAAAGGCGAGTGTGCGCGTTTTGCCTCACCCCAAGTAAGTTGTTAGTCGTTAGTCATTGGCTGTTAGTCCAAGACCAAGACAAAAGGCAGGTGGGCGAATGGGCGCGTTTGGCCTCACCCCAACCCCGTCGCTTCGCTTACCCATGTTGGGGATTTGAGTGTAATGCAAGGCGCGACTCACGGAGAGGGGCTTAAAACGGGTTCGGGCGGGCGAGTGGTTGCCGTGAGAATGCGTAAAGAAGGCGGATTTGAGAAGTCTGCCCGCAGCTAAAGGTGCGGGCTAATAACCAATGGTGCTAGTCCACCCCTTCATCCCCAACCCTGTCGCTTCGCTTACGCCCGACTTCGGGAGAGAAGGGAGAAAACACCGTACTCACGAGGGCAACTGGACGACTTTCGACAAGTTCCTGAGTTCACTAGCACCAATAGTTAATGGACAATCGACCTGATTTTGGTGGCTGAATTTGGGTGTAGGCGCTGGCGGGTCGCTACAACAACCTGCCTAATTTCATATGGTCGTCCACTGCTTGAGGGTGAAGCGTACAGCGGTGCGCATCATCCGTTAAACGCGAAGGATAGGGGATGGTAGAAAAGGTCTTCTGGCAGGACCCGTATTTGACACGGCTGGAGACGCAGGTGACGGGCGTGCGAGAAGATGCCGTTACGGTGGCGCGCACGATTTTTTATGCGTTTTCCGGCGGGCAGGAAAGCGACGCGGGCACAATTGGGGGCTACGCGGTGCGGGAGGCGCGCAAAGAGGGCAAGGAAATCCTGTACACGCTGGGGCCACACAGACTGCAAACAGGCGATGCCGTCACGATGGAAATCGACTGGGAACGGCGCTACCGACTGATGCGACTGCATTTCGCTGCGGAAATTGTGCTGGAACTGGTGTATCAGGAAGTGCCCGGAATCCAAAAGATCGGCGCACACATCGCGCAGGACAAGTCGCGCGTGGACTTTGCGTGGACTGAGAACATCGCGACGCTGTTTCCGCTGCTGAACGCCAAAGCGCAGGCGCTGATAAACGACGACCAGGCCATCGTGAGCACATTTAGCGACGAGGAAAACCAGCGGCGCACCTGGGAGATTACGGGCTTCGCGCGGGTAGCGTGCGGCGGGACACACCTCAAACGGACGGGCGAGGTGGGCAGTATAAGCCTGAAGCGCAAGAACGTGGGCAAGGGCAAAGAGCGCATCGAGATTTATGTGATGCCGTAGACGACGATTACAAGGATGACAGAGGAGATTCCATGCGGGAAATTGGTACGATCAAGCAGGTGCAAATCCAGACGGGCAAGCTGAAGATCGGGACGCGCCCAGAAAGCCACTACGACCCGAAGCATATCCTGGTGGTGGAACGGCTGCTGCTGACGCCGGAAGGGGCGATTGGGGTGACGAAGGACGCGGAAAAAATCGTGGACTGCCACAACGCGCGCCATCCTGAAACACGCAACAATGGCACGAACCCGATTACGATAGGCTTCACGACGCACTACGCCACGATGCGTGAGCAGTACGGCGCGCACCTGACGGACGGCATCGCGGGGGAAAACATCATCATCACGGCGGAACGTTCATTTGTGTGGGATGATCTGGTCAAGGGCATCGCGTTCAAGAATGCCGATGGCACGCTGCATCAATTCCGTATGCTCAAAATCGCTGAGCCGTGTTACGAGTTTTCGCACTTCGCGGCGGGCAAGAACGCCAGCAAGGGCGACGCGCTGCACGGTGCCGACCTGAAAAACGTGCTGCAATCGCTTGAGGGCGGCATACGCGGCTTTCACATCTCGCCGCTGAATGACCGCGAGCCGGTGAGCGTGGGCGCGGGCGATACGGTGTACGTGGTGGAGTAGCTGTTAAGCTGGAAACGTGAATTTGTGCGGGTGTGGGGGAGATTAACCCCTTTCCCCCAACCCCTTTCCCCGCCAGCAGAGAAAGGGGAGAAATACGGTACGCAACCTTTCTTTGGTTACCGAATTTAAAAGTTAAACTGCATAAGGGTTAGAGGTAGAAGGCGTGAGCAGCGACTTTATGTGAGCGCTGCCACGAGGGCGCGGACTTTTTCGCGGTCAACGGTACCATTCGTGCGCGCGGCGGTGCCGACGTGAATCTGCTGCGCCTGAGTCACCCGCACCAGTTCTGGCAGATTTTCGAGCGTGACGCCCCCGGCGCAGGCAAAGGTGAACTGCGGGAAGGTGCGTACCCACTGGCGCATGGTGGTACGGCCATCCCAGATGTTGGCTGCGCCGCCGGAACAGAGGATGCGCGTGGCGATGCCTTGCAGCGAGTCGAGCGCGGCGGCGGGCGCGCGGGTTTCGTCGAGCGCGCGGTGGAAGGTTAAGCCTGTGGCAGCGGCGGCGGCAACCTGACGGGTCAGCGCGAGGTCAGCATCGCCATCGGGGGTGAGCGCGCCGAAGACGACAGAAGTCACGCCGATACGGGCGATGGCCTGCGCCTGCTGATGGATGACTTCGATATCCTGCGGTGTATAGACAAAGCTGCGGGCGTGCGGGCGCAGCATCACGTTCAAATCGACGGTGACGGCATCACGGATGGCACGGACGACCTCCAGCGGCGGCGTCAGCCCACCTACCGATAAATCCTCAATGATTTCGAGACTGAGCGCGCCGCCGGCTACCGCTGCGCGCGCCTCGGCCAGCGTGGTGACAATCACTTCCAGTTGAACCATGTGCCGCCCCCGCGTTACAATCGCAGTCCTACAAGTAGTACAAGAAAAGAGTAGCTGCTCAGGCTTGTTTGAGTTCAGTGCTGCCCCTCACCCCCACCCCTCTCCCACTCGCTGCGCGGAGGAGAGGGGAGTAACGGCGAATTGAGCGCAATTTACTGAGTTCAAATTGGATACCTGAGTCGTTACGGAAAGAATACCTCTATGCAGTTTGAATATCCTCATTTTAAGACCATTATTGAACCGTTTCGCATCAAATCCCTGGAGCCGATCTATTTCACGACGCCGGAGCAGCGCGCGCAACATCTGGCGGAGGCGGGCTACAACCCGTTTCTGCTGCGGGCGGAGCATGTGCTGATTGACCTGCTGACGGACAGCGGCACCGGAGCGATGTCGTCGCGGCAGTGGGCGGGCATGATCGCCAGCGATGAATCGTATGCCGGGGCGCAGTCGTTTTACCGTTTTGAAGCCGCTGTGAAGGACATCACAGGCTTCAAGCACGTCATCCCGACGCATCAGGGACGCGCGGCGGAACACATCCTGTTTGCCAACAGCGTAGACAAAAGCAAAGTTGTCCCGAATAACACACACTTTGACACCACGCGCGCCAACATCGAAGTGCAGGGCGGCGAGGCGCTTGATTTAGTCATCGCCGAGGGACGGCAGCCACGCACGATACACCCGTTTAAAGGCAACATCGACCTGGTGGCGCTGAAGGAGGCCATCAAACGCATCGGCGTGAAGAACATCCCGTTCGTGATGATTACCGTGACTAACAACAGCGGCGGGGGACAGCCTGTGAGCATGGCGAATATCCGGGCGGCCAGCAAAATCGCGCACGAAAATGGGCTGCCGCTGATTATCGACGCCTGCCGCTTCGCCGAAAACGCGTGGTTTATCAAGCTGCGCGAAGAAGGGTACGCCGACAAAACGCCGCTGGAAATCGCCAAGGAAATGTTCAGCTATGCCGACGGCTGCACGATGAGCGCCAAAAAGGACGGCATGGCGAACATCGGCGGCTTTTTAGCGCTGAACGACGACGATCTGGCACAGCGCTGCCGCAATCTGGAAATCCTGACCGAAGGCTTCCCGACTTACGGCGGCATGGCAGGCTATGATCTGGAAGCGATTGCCGTTGGGTTGTACGAGGCGCTGCAAGCCGATTACCTGCGCTACCGCATCCGTTCGATTGAATATCTGGGGGAGAAGCTAACGTCGATGGGCATCCCGATTGTGCAGCCCACAGGCGGGCACGCGCTGTACATCGACGCGCGGGCGACGCTGCCGCATATCCCCGATGCGCAGTATCCGGCGTGGTCGCTGAACAATGCGCTGTATCTGATGGGCGGCATTCGCGGCGTGGAAATCGGCTCGATTATGTTCGGCAAACAGCCGGACGGCAGCGAAAAACCCGCCGCGCTCGATCTGGTGCGGCTGGCGTTCCCGCGCCGTGTGTATACGCAGAGCCACGTCGATTATCTGGCGGAAGTGTGCGCGGCGATTCAGCAGCAGCGGCAGCAGGTGGTGGGGCACCGCATCGTGTGGCAGGCGCCGGTGCTGCGGCACTTTACGGTGAAGATGACGCCTGTGTTTGACCTCACCCCCTAGCCCCCTCTCCCCGCCAGAATTATGGCTGTCAGGAGATTGTTGTGGGCGGAGGAGAGGGGGAATACGCTCGGAAAGTATGATGTTTGCGGTGAGAAGGCGTGAAGAGCGCGGCGGTTTTGAAGGTGGGCTTGAGGGGAAGTGGTAAATACCCTTTGATGCTCGTTTACCCCTCATCCCCGGCCCTTCTCCCACTCGCTTCGCGGGGGAGAAGGGAGGAAAATGCGGCGCACGCGGGCATAAGGGGGAGGTGTTAAGGATGCTTTAAGTTCACTAGCGCCATTAGTTCAATGCCCAGCCTTGAAAGCTCCTCACGGCGTCCAGAGCGCGGGGAAGGATTCATTTATCGTCGGCGTTTGCGTCAGATTGGTGAGGGATTGTCCATCCCAGAGGTAGATTTCCCAATTACCCTTGCGGTTAGACCTGAACAGCAGCCGTCCGTCGGTGCTCCATGCCGGACCATAGTCGTAGCCGGGGTTCTGTGAGACATTGGTGAGGGATTGACTATCCCAGATGTAAATTTCGTTGTTGCCATCGCGATAGGAGACAAAGGCAAGGCGTCCGTCGGCGCTCCACACTGGTAAAGCGTCGTCTGCCGGATTCTGGGAGACGTTGGTGAGCGTGTGCCCGTCCCAGATGTAAATTTCGTTGTTGCCATCGCGATAGGAGACGAAGGCGAGGCGTCCGTCGGCGCTCCAAAGCTGATTGCTGCCATCGTGCCCCGGATTCAGGGCGCTGGGGGAGGTCTCTCCATCCCAGACGTAGATTGCACTATCCTCATTGGCTGTTGATCGAAAGGTGAGGCGTCCGTCTGCGCTCCATGCTGGAGAAGTGTTTTCTGCCGGATTCTGCGAGATGTTGCTAAGGGCTTGTCCATCCCATAGATAGAATTCCCAATTCCCATCGCGATTGGAAACAAAGGCAAGGCGTCCGTCTGCGCTCCATGCTGGAGAAGTGTTTTCTGCCGAATTCTGTGAGATGTTGCTGAGGGAATGTCCATTCCAGACGTAGATTTCGTCATTCCCATTGCGATTAGAAACAAAGGCAAGATGTCCATCGGCGCTCCATACAGGACGAGCAATGATGGCAATCCCCAGATTGATGGAAAGACGATGGTTGATATCCATGACATGCTGTTGGGGAGTGGTGTCTATGCTATCAGTAACGTATGCCAGCAGCGGGGAGGGGTGCTGCTGTCCCCAGGCGCGTGCCAGCGATGCCAGCAGCAGGCAGGCGAGGGTGAGCAGCAGGGTGAGCGTGAACAGGATTCGTGTCATCAGGATAACCTTTGTTGCTGTGGCTTACGGCGTCCACAGCGCGGAGAGGTATTCGTCAATCGTCGGCGTTTGCGTCAGGTTGCTGAGCGTTTGCCCATCCCACAGGTAGATTTCAGCGTTGCCATCGCGATAAGAGACAAAGGCAAGGCGGCCGTCGATGCTCCATGCGAGAAGCAAATCATTCGATAGGTTCTGTGAGATGTTGGTGAGGGATTGACCATCCCAGACGTAGATTTCAGCGTTGCCATCTCGATAGGAAACAAAGGCAAAGCGTCCGTCAACGCTCCCAACCGGAGCATAGTCATAGGCTGGGTTCTGCGAGATGTTCGTGAGTGTTTGTCCATCCCAGATGTAGATTTCAGCGTTGCCATCGCGCCCCGATTCAAACGCCAGTCGTCCATCTGCGCCCCACTGCGGAACCTGATCGTAACCGGGGTTCTGTGAGATGTTGGTGAGGGATTGACCATCCCAAACGTAGATTTCCCGATTCCCATGGTGTTCAGATACAAAGGCAACGCGTCCGTCAGCACTCCATGTGGGTGAAAAATCCGATGCCAGATTCTGTGAGACATTGGTGAGGGATACCCCATCCCACACATAGATTTCACGATTGCCGTCGCGATCAGTCACAAAGGCGAGGCGTCCATCCATGCTCCATGCCGGGTTCCAGTCATGGGCCGAGTTCTGCGAGATGTTGGCGAGGGACTGCTCATTCCAAACGTAGATTTCAGTGTTGCCATCGCGTTGAGACGTAAACACCAGCCGCCCGTCCGCGCTCCATACAGGGGCAGTACTGAGAGTGCTGCCAAGATTGAGGGAAAGGCGGTGGTTGATATCCATGACGTACTGTTGGGAAGCAGTGTCTATGCCATCAGTAATGTATGCCAGCAGCGGCGATGGGTGCTGCTGGCCCCAGGTGCGCGCCAGTGATGCCAGCAGCAGGCAGGCGAGGGTGAGCAGCAGGGTGAGGGAAAAGAGTGGTCGTATCAGCATAAGACCAGTATACCGATGATGAAGGCGTGCGGGTGCGTGTCGTAGGGCAAGCGGCGGGCAGGCGGCACGGTCAGGCGTTGGATTATCCAGCGGCGCACATTTAGCGTTATGATAGGGCAATTTACAATGCAGCCATCATCGAGAAAGATGTGCGTGGTGGGATGCGCTGGAACTGAGCAGGAATACGGTATGATATGGGGAAACGAGTTGAGATGGAAAGCCGACAATGAGCGAGCAAACCCCTGAACTTGAACAGGTTGTAAGCCTGGCGTTGAGCCTTTCGCCGCTGGATAAAGTGCGTCTGGTTGAACAGGTCATGGCGACGCTGGAACAGGATTTGAAATCGGCGAACCCGAAACCACGACGGTCTCTGCTGGGAATCCTGTCGCCTTATGGTGCCGCGCCATCGACTGAGGACATGGACGAGGCCCGCCGTGAGATGTGGGGTACTACGTAGCGCTGCATCTCAATGTTCCTGTTATCAGCCGCGACGGAAAAATCAGCCTATCAACCATCAACACTATCTGGTGAGGGTTGGTTTTAGATTATGGAAGAGTCATTCATTGCAGATTTAAGAGAGGAAATCGTATGAGTATCGTAGATCGTCTGGCGGTGGCGCGCGGGGAAAAACCCGCCGATTTAGCGCTGCGCAATGCGCAGTTGGTCAATGTGCTCAGCGGCGAAATCTACCCGACGGATGTGCTGATTCAGGGGTCGCACATCGCCGCTGTGGGGCAGGGCTACGCCGCCGCGCAGGAGATTGACCTGAAAGGACGCTACCTCGCGCCGGGTTTCATCGACGCGCATGTACATATCGAAAGCAGCCTGTGCATCCCGCCGGAATTCGCGCGCGCGGTGCTGGCGCACGGCGTCACCACTGTCGTCACCGACCCGCACGAAATCGCCAACGTACTGGGACTGGAAGGCATCCGCTACATGCTGGAACGGGCGAAACACGGCGCGCTCAACATGTACGTGATGGCCTCAAGCTGCGTGCCTGCCACACACATGGAAACCAGCGGCGCACGCCTCGAAGCGGAAGACCTCGAACAACTGCTGAGCCACAAGTGGGTGCTGGGGCTGGCGGAGATGATGAACTTCCCCGGCGTGATTTATGGCGACGAGGGCGTGCTGGACAAGATTGTGATGTACAAGGAGCGCGTGCTGGACGGCCATGCCCCCGGCGTGCGCGGCAAGGAACTGATCGCCTATGTCTCGGCGGGCATTCAGAGCGACCACGAATGCACCACCGTCGAGGAAGCGCAGGAGAAACTGCGGCTGGGGCTGACGATTTTCATCCGGCAAGGCACGACGACGCACAACCTGGAAACGCTGCTGCCGATGGTGACCAAAGAAAACCACACGCGGCTGTGCTTCTGCACCGATGACCGCGTGCCCGCCGACCTGCTGGACAAAGGCTCGATTGACTGGATGGTGCGCACGGCCATCGCCAGAGGCATCGACCCGCTGATGGCGATTCGCATGGGCACGCTCAACACCGCCAACTACTTCCGCCTGCATGACTACGGGGCGATTGCGCCGAGCAAGTGGGCGGACATGATTGTGTTCTCCAATCTGCACGACCTGCACGCCGAGATGGTATTTCGCGGCGGCAAGCTGGTCGCGGAAAACGGCGTGTCTACCTACGAAAAACCTTCGCTGCGCGCGATGGACTTGCGCAGTTCAATGAACGTCAAGCTGTCGTCGCTGGACTTCAGCATCCCGGCGCAAAGTGGGCGCATCCGCGTGATTGGCGGCAGCGATACGCAGGTAGTGACGCCGAGCCTGGTGATGGACGCCAAAATTGTCGATGGGCAGGCGGTGTCCGATACCGAGCGCGACATCCTGAAAATGGCGGTCATCGAACGGCACCGCGCGACGGGCAACATCGGCAAAGGCTTCATCACCGCGTTCGGGCTGAAACGCGGCGCGCTGGCGGGGACGGTGGCGCACGACCATCACAACCTCGTGGTCATCGGCGTGGACGACGCCAGTATGCGCGCGGCGGTCAATGCGGTGATTGAGATGAAAGGCGGGCTGGTGGCGGTGGATGGCGAGAACGTGCTGGCACGGCTGCCGCTGCCAGTGGGCGGGCTGATGAGCGAACAGCCGATTGAAACCGTGCGCCGCGATTACGACACGCTGATTGCCGCCGCGCAGCAGTTGGGCAGTACGATGCGCGACCCGTTCATGGCGATGAGCTTCATGGCGCTGGAGGTGATTCCGGTGCTGAAGCTGACGGACATCGGGCTGGTGGATGTCGAGCAGTTCAAGGTGGTGGAGTTGTTTGTGTGAGGTGAAGCGCCCCGTCAGAAATATGTGGGGCGCAATCGCCTCAAGCTCAAGGGTGAGGCTAAGGCAAAAGGCGGCAAGCACACTAAAGCGTACTGTCCGGTAGTGGAAAGTCTCGCGTTGGCGACGCCACCCGTTCAAAACTGGTGGCTGCTTGCTGGAAACCCACTGAAAGGGGTTCAAAGCGTGCCTGCCGTTTTGAACGGCAAGCGTCCCCGCCGATAGTGCGCTTACCGTTTCTGTGACTCGCCCGCAGCTAAAGGTGCGGGCTGCGACAATGAATATTGGCCTACTGCACGCTGCTGTTGGTGTCGGCCAGCGCCAGAAAGACGCGGAACGAGGTGCCGACGTTGGGCTTGCTTTCGACTTCGATGCGTCCCTGATGCAGTTCGACAATATCGCGGGCGATGCTTAAGCCTAAGCCTGTGCCTTTGGTGTTTTCGTCCACGCGGAAGAAGGGCTGGAACAGATAGGGCAGGTGTTCGCTGGCGATGCCGATGCCGCTGTCCACAATGGAAATGACAGCGCGCGCGGGCTGGCTGGCCTTCGCCTCGTATTTTTGCAAACGGATGCCCACCTTGCCGCCTTCGGGCGTGTACTTGATGGCATTAATCACCAGATTGGTGATGACCTGCGTCATACGTTCAGGATCAACGGAAATGGTCAGCGGATCGGCGGGCATTTCGATGCGCAGCTCGATACGTTTCAGTTCGGCTTCCGGGCGCTGCGTGTTGGCGACTTCGTGCAAAAGCTGCTGCAAAACAGTATCACGGCGGTGCAGCGTCAGCACGCCGCGTTCCAGCCGCGAGAGGTCGAGCAGATCATCAACGAGCCGTTCCATGCGATGCGTAACCTGACGGATGACCTGCATATGCTCATCCACGCGCTGCGGCTGTTTGGGGATGAGGTACAGGCGCGTCTTGAGGTTGGTCAGCGGCGTGCGCAGTTCATGCGAGGCGCGGGCGACAAAACGCGATTTCTGTTCTTCCAGCGCTTTTTCCTGGCTGATGTCGCGGATAACCATCAGCGTGCCGACTTCGCGCCCGCCCGGCTCACGCACACGGTTGCAGGTGATGGCGACATCAAACTGCGTGCCGTCGCGGTGATGGAACTTCATGCTGCCCTGCCACAGGTTATACTGCGCTAAGGCGGCGGCCATTTCTGCGCGGAGGCTGTGATAGCCTTCCTGGCCTACGCCGTAGACCGCGATGCCCACGCCCACGACATCTTCCTGCCATTCGGCCATGCTGTAGCCTGTAAGCTGGCACAAGGCCTGATTGAGATAATGGGCGCGCTTGCCTTCCTGATCGAGGAAGACTACGCCCTCGTTCATCGAGTCGAGGATGGCGTGCAGTTGGGCGCGTTCGGATTCGACTTCGGCGGTGCGATCCATGACGCGCAGTTCCAGTTCGGACGCCTGCTGCTGGAGCACTTCATAGAGGCGGGCGTTGCGCACGGCGATGCTGGCCTGATTAGCGAAGGCTTGCAGACGCCCGACGTGGACCTCCTCGTAAGTGCCCGCGGTGGCGCTGTCGAGGTTGATGAAGCCAATGACTTCCCCGTCAATCACAATGGGCGCGCCGATGTAGGAATGGCGCCATTCCTCGATCTGTCCGGCGTTGACCCAATTGACATCCGGCTCAATGCGGCTGATGACCAGCGGTTGTTTGGTGCGCAGCATCTGGGCAAAGGTCGGCGTCGTCAGAATGGAAAGCTTGAGGTCTTTGATATGGCCTGAAAACTGCCAGTTCTCGTAGCCGCGCATGGTGACGATGGTCATGTAATCGCCTTCGATGAGGCCAACGTTGGCGGCATCACAGGGGACGACGCGCGTTACATGGGCAGGACATGTTCCAGCACCTCGTCAATGTAGAGCGTGCTGTTGAGGAAGGCGGCACTTTCACGCAGGGTTTCCGCCAGCAGCCGCTGTTCACGTTCGGCGGCTTCGGCACGGCGGCGCTGTTCGCTTTCCGCTTTGATCTGCGCCACGTAGCGCGTGTTGCGGATGGCGATGCTGACCTGATTGGCGAAGGCTTGCAGGTGATCAACGTGCGATTGGTTGAAGCTGCCCACCTGGGCGCTGTCGAGGCTGAGGAAACCAATCACCTCGTCGTCAATGATAATCGGCGCGCCGACGTAGGAACGCTGCCATTCCGCGACCCAATCGGGCTGCGTGCGTGTGTCTTCGATGAACATCGGCTGTTTATGCTCGGTCATCCAGCGGATGTTGTTGGCGTCTGCGGGAATCACCAGTTGGCGGAGGTAATCGGCCAGCGCGGGGTTATCCTGACAGCGCGCGCCAACGACCCGCAGCGCATTCCCGTCAATCATGGCGATGCTGGTCGCGTCGCAGGGCAGGACACGCATCAGCACTTCGAGCACACGTTCCAGCACTTCGTCCATGTTGAGCGTGCTGGTGAGCGCGGCGGCGCTGTCGCGCAGGGCTTCGGCCAGCAAACGCTGTTCGCGTTCGGCGGCTTCGGCACGCAGGCGCTGTTCGCTTTCTTCCTTAAGCTTGGTGACGTAGCTGGCGTTGGCAACGGCGACTCCCAGCGTGCGCGTTACCGAAAACAGCGTTTCAATTTCCTCCGGCGTCAGGCGGCGCTTGTCGCGAAACAGCAGAGCCAGCGCGCCCATGACCTGATCCTGATAGAGCACTGGCAGCCCATAGAAGGTGGTGAACGCGGCCTGCATGACGCCGCTGCGAAACTGCTCATCGAGGCGTGTGTCGTGCTGAAGGTCGTCGCTGAAAACCATCTCGTGTGTCTGGATGGCAATCCCGGTCATACTGCCATCAACAGGCAGCGTATCCCCAATGCGCAGGATGGTTTCGGGCATTCCGCGCTGGGCCACCAGATGCAGCCGATTTTCGCGGATGTCGTACAGGTACAGGTTGAGCGCGTCCACATTGATGTAGGGCGCGATGTTTTCTACCGCGCTTTCGACGACGGTTTCCATTTCCAGCGAACGGAACAGCGTGTCGGCGAGGGCGTTGATGATGGTCAGCGAGCTGGTTTTGGTCTGGAGCGCAATCTGCGAGATGGAGAGGTCTGTTTCGGCAACGCGGCGGTCTGTGATGTCGTGGAGGATACACTGAACATGACGGTCTTCGATCATGCGCCCGTTGATTTCCACGTAAACCAGTGAGCCGTTCTTGCGGCGCAGCGGGCGTTCGATGACCAGCGTGTCATCCTGTGCCAACTGCTCCAGCCGAATCGGTTCTTCAAATAATCCCTGCGGCTGAAGCAGATCACGCAGGTTCATGTGTTTCAGTTCGTCGTGGCTGTAGCCGACAAGGTCGCACATCTGCGCGTTCATTTCCAGCAGCGTGCCTTCTTCGTCCATGATGGCGATGCCGTCCGAGGCCTGTTCGATCAGCCGCAGATAACGCGATTCGTTGTCTTGCAGCGTGGCTTCGTTCTGTTTGTAGGTATCCAGCGCCTCGCGCAGACGCTGCATGTCGCCGCGCAGGCGGTCATTCTCGGCCAGCGTGGTTTCGTCCTGGCGGTAGGCGGTCACATCCGTGCAAACGCCGACCAGACGCCACGCGCCATCGCCCAACGGCGTGATATTAACATCCTCGAAAATCCAGCGGATGCCTTTGGCGTTCTGCACGCGGAAACTCTGGTGATAGCCTTTCTGGCCGTTTTGCAGCGCGTTACGGAAGACCTGCGCCGTGTTGTCCAGATCATCCACGACTTTGCTCTGCTGCCAGGCGTCGGTATAGCTCTGGCCGGGAGTCAGCGTCAGGGGCATAAACAGGCGCGCGTTTTCTTCGTCGTGAACCTGCACCTGCCACTGAAAGTCGGTGTTGTGCTGGCGAACCAGCGCCGACCACACCAGACAGCGGGTGTTTTCGGGGAGGCGCGGGGCGGGGGCAGGCTGTCCGCGCAGTACATGGCGAATGCGCCAGCGCAGGGCTTCGCTAAAGTTTTTGTGGTCGTAACACAGGTAATCGTGTACGCCAGCGGAGAAGGCGGCGGCGGCTTCGGCTTCGTCGGGCGTTAAGCCTAAGACCGACACGCCCGCGCGGCTCAACTGCATACACAGGTCAGCGCTGCCGATCAGGTCAAAGTCCAGCAGCACCAACAGCGGGCGGCGTTCTTCCAGATAGACGCGCGCCAGTTCGACGCTGGCGGTTTTGACCAGTTCGTAGGATGTTTCGCGGACGACATTCTGCACTTGTCGGCGCACCCCGCGATTGGCTGTGACCAGCAGCAGCACCGATGCCCCGACGGGAACCTCTGCCATTTGTTACCTCAAAATGCCCGAATAAATGCGCTTAGATCACCAGAATAAATTCGCCTATGATAATAACATGACGTGGGATGAAAACTGCAAAAATCTTCAGCAGGAAATCCGTTCTGCCTGCGGCGTGTGAAACCTCAGCCCGCACAGTCTGGATGCGACTGGATGTACTGCGCGATGGTTTCGCCTGCGACCTGATGCCCGCGCGTACTCCAGTGCGAGTCGTAGGTGTAGTACGTCGGGTCGCCGGTGAGCGCGGCGGCTTGCAGCGCTGGTACCAGGTCAATGAACTGCATCCCGGATTCGTCTGCCACTTCGCGGATGACGTTACGCTGATTGTCGATGTTGGCCATCAACGCGTCGTAGTCTGCGGATGCAAATCGCCAAACGACAGGCCAGCCGTCGGCGTCCAACTGCAAGGTGAGCGCGTTTTCCAGCACCCAGCGGCGGTTGCCCTGTGGGTCGGCATACTGGAAGTAGACGTGACTCTTGTCGGGAATATAGACCAGCCCGACGCAGGCATCACCCGCCATGTCGCGGATGTTGTGCGCAGCGCGCCGCGTAAAAGCTCGACATTGCGCGACTGGCGATAAAGGTCTTGCGTGCCGTTGAGCCACCAGATGTAATCGCTGATGTAGGCCAGCGGATAATTCGTGCCGTTGATGACATGATCCAGCGGATAGAGGTAGTTGTCGTCGTCGCGCGTCACGATGCCGTAGTCGCGCTGCGATGGGTCGGCAGCGGCTACTGTGCCGTGCTGCAAGTTGAGCGTCAGCACGCCGCCGTTTTCCTGCGCGCGCAGGTAGGCCGTCTGCGTGTTGCTCAGGTCGTTGCCCTCGAAGTAGGCGATCAGCACCCACTGGCGCGTCTGTCCCTGCGGCGCGGTGCCGAACTGGCGCATGACTTCCTCGTATTCCAGCGGGCCGAAGCCACTCCAGCCAAGATTCTGCACCGGAATATTCAGGCGGCTGGCCAGCACATCCACCCAGGGCACCTGCCCGCCGTCGGTGAACGAGTCGCCGATGGCGAGAATCGGGTAGAAGTCGGCGGTCAGCGCGGGCAGGCGGAAGCCGTTGGCATCGCTCTGGCGGTAGAGGTCTTCCAGCACATGATTTTCGGCAGGCGGGCGCACCTGTCCGGGCTGGTGGCGGAAGGTGTCGCCGTCGTATTCGGTGAAGATGTGGTGATTGGAGACGAACACGGGCAGCAGCGGACGGATGAGCAAGGCCAGCAGCACGCCGAAGCCCGCGCCAAAGACGATCAGCCACAGGCGCGGGTCGATGCGCCGCAGCAGGGATTTCGATTGAGCGCATAGTAGCCGTCGCAGCGCCATGCTGCCGTGCCCCACACTCCTAACAATGGGCGATTGCGCGCTAGTATAGCAGTGCGCGTCAAGGATTGGTCTCAACCCGCAGGACACCAGACCTTCGTGCCTTCCTCGAACGAAGGCGCGGGGAAGGTTACGAGGTCGATGCGCCAGGGCGTCAGCTTGAGCAAGCCGAAGTTCTCTATGCTCGACGTGGTTGAAGGCCGTGCGCGGGGTCAAAGCCCGTGCCGGCGGCGGCGTGTTTTTGAACAAGTCCCAGATGCGGCGCTTGACCTCCAGGTCGTCCACCCATTCCGCTTTACCATCAACGTAAACAGGCGTCATCAGTTCGCGCACGTAGGCCAACGAGACATAAGGATTCTGCGCGAGGTGTTTGGACTTGAACGAAGTGCGGTGTGTGCAAATCCAGCCTACTGCGCCTTCCCAGATGGGATGCAGGATGCGCGAACGGGGGCGCTGCTGGCTGTCGATGGTCGCCACGTTACACCAGACCATCGTGTGGACGCGCTGGATAAATTCGGTTTCGATGTCGGCAAAATTCAGAATTTTCATAGGGTTATCGCTTTCGCTAGGGAAGAATCAAAAAACCGCGCAGGGCAGTCCCTACGCGGCGCGGAGTCAGCGATTCAGCATCTCAAAGCACGCCAGACGGCGGAGAAGTCGAAGCAGGTCGAATCGCTAACGCATCACGAAAAAGGGGCGTTTGCCCAATCTCAGGGTCTTAGCGAAGCGATAGGATCACTGCACTTCTCTTTGAACGTCCAACAGGGTCGCGGGAGTTTTCACCGCCGCGATAAGCAGAGTATAGGGGAAGGGCGGCGCGCGTGTCAAGCGAGAGACGGCTCTGAAACAGCCCGCAGCTAAAGGTGCGGGCTAAAAACTTCGGGAGTGGTGAGATTCAAGGTGGCGTGGACGTTCAATCGAACTCCCTCCACGAAAAATATCCGTGAAACTCCTCCCTCGCAAAACTTCCTGTGGGGTGTGAAAATGTTTTGTTTCACGCATAATTAAGGCGTTCATTTAACTACTACCCTGGCTCTTGTTCAGAATGGGTGCCAATGTCATGTTTCTGGTAAGACGTTCAATTAAACGCGCCCTGAAGTTTGGTACATGGACGTTCAATTGAACGTCCCTACAATACACTCATTTTGAACATGAACTACTACCTGAGGAGTGCATGTATGCCATTTCGCCGGATTTTATTTCTGATCGTCGGCGTGCTGCTGGTTTTTTCGGCAGGCAGCCTTTTTGCGCAGCAAAACACGGAAGGCGCGTTTATCCCCATCGGGGCGGGCTACAGCGATACCTATGAGGGACTGATGCAGCGGATTATCGACGCCTCCGCCGATGACCTCATCAGTGTGCTGGTGATGGCACCGACCTATTCCACCAACGCCGCTGGCATGAGCGAAGCAGAAATTGCCGAGAACGTCGAACTGGCGGAAAGCCGCCGCGTTGAGGTGCAGGATGTGTGCCTGTCGTTAGCGGGAGACAAGACCTGCAACATCACGCTGGCGCTGCTGCTGTCGCGTGATGAAGCGCTCGCGCCGGAAGCGCTGGATTATTTCGCTGATTATCTGGATGCGGTGTTCATCCTCGGCGGCGACCAGACGGTGGGGATGCAAATTCTGGCGGATACCCCTGTCGAAACAGCACTGGCAGAAGCGCAGGCGGCAGGCACCATCATCGCGGGAACCAGCGCAGGCAACGCCGTCCAATCGCGCACGATGATCGGCGGCTATATCGGCGATTTCGGGCCGGAAACCGGATTGAATCGCGGCGCGGTTGACCTGTGGAACAGCGCTGACCGTCGCGGGCTGTCCTTCGGCCTGACGAACGTCGTGCTTGACCAGCATTTTTACCAGCGCGCACGCATTGGCCGCCTGCTGAACGTCATCACACAGCCGGATGTGCCGCACGTCGGCGTGGGCGTGGATGCTTATACCGCCGCCGTCATCAGCAACCGCGAAATCGTAGGCGATGTGTTTGGCCTGTACAGCGTCATGGTGCTGGATGCCGAAACGCTGCACGCCTACGAGAACGCGCAGTACGTCGGTGACATCCTCAGCGTACATAACGTGCTGATGCACACCCTCGCGCCCGGCGATTCGACCTATAACCTGAACACGCGCACGCCCTCGCTGGCCGCGCCGCTGACCAGCGTCAGCCGCAGCTTCGAGGGGCTGACGATACCCGAAGGCGCGGGCACGCTGCTGCTGGCGGGCAATCTGGCGGGCGATACGGAAAACAGCCCCGTGCTGGCGCGCTTTGCCGAACTCAGCGGCGGCAGCGAGGGACACGTCCTGATTATTGCGGTGGGCTACAGCAGCGAACGGCGCGCTGAACGTGCGGCAGAAAATTATGCCGAAGCGCTCCCCGGCACGTCCGAAGTCCTGATTCTTGGGCCGGACAGCGCCGCGCCCACTGGCGATTACAGCGGGATCATCATCATCGGCCCGGACAAGACGCAGATCGACCCGGCAGCGCTGGCGGTGGTGCTCGGTGAGCGCTGGCAGACGGGGACGCCTGTGCTTGCCGACCACGCGGCGGCAGGCGTGCTCGGTGCTTACTACGCCAATCACGGCCCCACGCCCGAAGACAGCAATGATGACCCCTACGCCGAAGAACATGCCGTGCAGGGGTCGTTTATCAGCGGCGCGACGGAAGTGGTCGAAGGGCTGGGTTGGGTGAACGCTGCGGTGGAAAGCAGCGTGCTCGTCGATAAACGGCTGGGGCGACTGATTTCAGTGGTGTACGCGCATCCTGATCTGCTGGGGTTGGCTCTGACGGAGGGCACAGCGCTGGAGATTACGGCCAACGGGGCGACAGTGGTGGGCATCAACGGCATATTCGTGTTCGACCTGCGCAGCGCGACGCTGGCGTTGGGCGACAACAACGGCTACCTGATTGCCAACGGGCTGGTGGACGTGTTCGCCCCCGGCGAAACCCTGGCCGCGCTGGACGTGGCGCAATAGTTTTATGGCTGCTGGCGCGCGGGTGTCAGCAGCCCCTTACAGGAGGCGTTATGCCCTACTCAGCACTGGAAATGGCCGACGCTTTTATCAAGGCTGGCGAACTACAGGACGCGCTGGATGTGCTCAACCAGTACCTTGAGGGCAGCGCTGACGATGACGCCTACCGCCTGCGCGTCGAACTGCTGCTGCGCCTGTCCGGCGATGGGCCTCTGCACAAGGCGCTGGCGGATTTGAAGGCGTTGTCCGCGCCGACGCCCGACGACGAGATGCGCCGTTCGGTGATTTTCGAGCGTTTGGGCGAATGGGAAACAGCGCTGGCAGCGGCGCAGAACGCCTATCAGGCGCGCCCCGACGACGAGCGTTTTGCCGAGCGCACGCTGCAACTGCTGCTGACACAGGGCAAACTGGATGATGCCGCCGCGCTGCTGGCGAGCCTACCGCAGACGTGGCGCTGGCAGCAGTGGCGCGGGGATGTCGCTGCCGCGCGTGCCGAGTGGCAGACGGCGCGCGCGGAGTATGAGGCGGCGCTGGAGGCATTGGAACAGGGCAGCGCCTTCGTGTGGGTGGCGGCGGTGAAAGCGCGGCTGCATCTGGCGCTGGCGGAGGTGTGCATCCACCTCGCGGATTACCCGCAGGCGGAGAGTCACTATCACGCGGCGGAGGCACTGGTCACCGATGATCCGATGATCGCTTTCAATCGCGGTCTGCTGGCGGCGCTGCAAGGTGACACAGACGCGGCGATAAGCCTGTGCGCGGCGGCGTATGGCAAGGCGAACGCGGCGCTGCGCGAGGTGATGGTGCGCACGCTGGGGGAGGATGTGCGGTATCAGGAAATCGCCAATGCACTGGAGAGTTAAACGATGTGGATTTGTCTGTATCATGCTGTTTGGGCAACGAAATTTCGCCAGCCCTTGATAACCCCTGAGATTGAAAGGATTTTGTTCCCACTGGTTATCTCAAAATCCACGACTCTGGGCGGACAGGTCTTCGCAGTTAACGCTATGCCAGATCACATCCATATTGCAGCGAGCATTCCCCCGAAAATAGCCTGTGCGCGCTGGGTAAAGAATATCAAAGGCGCAGCATCGTTTGAGATTAACAAGCTGTTCCCCAACCTGGAGCTGCACTTTCAATGGCAGGGCGGCTATAGTCTGCATACCTTTGGGGCAAAGAATATGCAATTTGTCGTCGGTTATATTGAGAATCAAAAATCACACCATGCCGCCAACACCATTCAACCCTATCTTGAGGATTATGGGGATGACGATATGCCTGACGACGAATGATTGTTGTCGATGGGGGACGCTAGACGTTCAAAACGTCTAGCTAAGCAGGCAAACCTGCTAAAGAGGTTCAGTTTCACCGCCATGAATGTATTTATGCTGTCTTTGAATCCTCTGTGATTGGTGTAATCCTCAGTGAATGATGGAGCCATTAACCTCTTCAGCAGGTTTCGGGGGATAGCTTGCCGTTTTGAATGGCAAGCGTCCGCCACTCCGATAGCGAACAAAGCACTAACCCAGCAGTGAACCGCTGTCACGTTCATATTTTATGGTAAAATCCTCCTCGCCACACACGCCTTTTCTTCTCCTGTCTGTATTGCATTTCCTGGTGAACCTGGCGGCGCGGTGGCCCAAATTCTTTCGTCTATTCAACACGCACAGGTTATCCTACCATGAGCGATTGGAAAGTCATCTGCGGCTTAGAGATTCACGCTGAACTGCAAACCAACAGCAAAATGTTCAGCGCCTGCCCCGTTATCATCGAAGGCGAACCCAACAGCGCCGTCGATGCCGTGACCCTCGGCTTGCCCGGTACGCTGCCGGTCATCAATGAGCGCGCCATCGAGTTTGCGACGATGGTCGGGCTGGCGCTGCACTGCGAAATCCCACAATTTAACCAGTTCGCTCGCAAGAGTTATTTTTATCCTGACCTGCCCAAAGGCTTCCAGATCAGCCAGTATGACCGCCCGCTGGCGATCAACGGCTACCTCGATATCGACGTGACGCCGGAGCAGGGAGAACCCTACAGCAAACGCATTCGCATCCGCCGCGCGCACCTTGAAGAAGACACGGGCAAATCGATGCACATCGACTCAGCGCACAGCCTCGTGGATTACAACCGCGCAGGCGTGCCGCTGCTGGAAATCGTCACCGAGCCGGACATCAACAGCGCCGAGGAAGCCGAAGCCTTCGCCCGCAAGCTGCGCGCCATCCTGCAATATCTGGGCGTCAACAACGGCGACATGTCCAAAGGCGTGCTGCGCATGGAACCCAACATCAGCGTCATGCACAAGGACGACACTGAGTTCCGCACGCGCACCGAAGTCAAAACCTGAACAGCATCCGCAGCGTGTTTCGCTCGATCAAGTACGAGATGGAGCGTCAGGTCAATGCCCACAACAGCGGCGAAGGCGTCAAGCAGGCGACGATGGGCTGGGACGAAAACAAGCAGCGCACCGTCGTCCAGCGCTACAAGGAACGCGCCGATGAGTACCGCTACTTCCCCGAACCTGATTTGCCCATCGTGGAGATGACGCCGGAATACGTCGCAGGCGTGCGCGCGCATCTGCCGGAACTGCTGGACGCCAAGCGCGAACGCTTTGTGACCGCGCTGGGCTTAACCCCCTACGACGCGGGCGTGCTGGTCGCGGAACAGGCCGTCGCCCACTACTTTGAGCAGGTGCTTGCGGCGGGCGCGGAACCCAAATCCGCCGCCAACTGGATGATCAGCAGCCTGTTCGCCGTGATGAACAAGGCGGGCTTCGAGCGCGAAAGCATCGCGGAGATCAAGGTTACGCCGCAGCAGCTTGCCGCGCTGACCAAGCTGGTCGACAGCGGCACGATCAACAAAGGCACAGGCGTCACTGTGCTGGAAGCGATGTGGGAAACGGGCGACGCGCCGGACAAAGTTGTCGCCGACAAGGGGCTGGCGCAGGTCAGCGACAAGGGCGCGATTGAAAGCGTTATTGCCGATGTGCTGCGCGAAAACGGCGATATGGTGCGCGATTATCTGGGCGGCAAGGACAAGCTGTTTATGGCGCTGGTCGGCATGGTGATGAAAGCCATGAAGGGCAAAGGCAACGCCCAGATCGTGCGCGATGTGCTGACCGCGCAATTGGAAGCGATGCGCGGGAAGTAAAGCAGGTACTGGAGGGTAAGCCCCTCATCCCTTTGCAAGGGTAGGTATTTTAGGGAGCGAGAAATTGAGGTGTTGAGCGTGTGTGTCGACCTCACCCTAAATCCCTTTACAAGGGTAGGTACTTTATGGAACGGAAAGACAGGTAGGCGAACGTTCGCGTTTAGCCCCACCCCAAACCCCGCCGCTTCGCTTATCCATTTTTGGGGATTTGGACGAAGTGAAAGGCCCGACACATGGAGAGGGGCTTAAAACGGGTTCGCGTGGGCAACTGTTTGCCGTGAGAAGGCGTTGAGAACAGTGCGGTTTTGCGGTGAGTTTGAGGTGAAGCGTTAAAAACCTACCCTTGTAAACCCCTCATCCCCAACCCTTCTCCCACTCGCTTCGCGGGGGAGAAGGGAGGAATACGCGTCAAGAATCGCCGCTCAACATGTGTGTAGTCGCCTACTAGGGACGTTCAACGGAGCGCCCTTCAAGTTTGCGTGTGTCGCGCCTGCTGCCTTGACGGAATAGAACAAAAAAGCTATTCTCTGTTTGTCGTCGTGTACAGAGGAGCAAATCGCCGCATGAACGCTGATGCTTTTCGCTATTTCTACAACTATCACTTTGCAGAAAATCGGAAAACGTGGGATTACTACATCACTTCCCTGTCTGATGAGCAGTTCACGCAGGAAGTGAATTACTCGCATGGCTCGGTGCGCAATCACATCGTGCATCTGATGAGCGTGGATGATACGTGGTTCAGCGGGCTGCGCGGCGTGGAAATCCCCGAACTGCTGGAGCCTGCGCAGTTTACGGATCGTAAGCTCATTCGCGCCCAGTGGGACGAGGTTGAGCGTAAGATGCGTGATTATCTGGCGGCGCTGCGCGATGAGATGCTGATCACAAAACCACTGGATGGCGAAGACAAAAACCTTCTGGTGTGGCAGGTGCTGCTGCACGTCGTGAATCATGCGACGGATCACCGGGCGCAAATCCTGCGAGTCATCAGCGATCTGGGCGTCAGAACCGGGCCACAGGATTACATCTTTTACGTCTACGACCACCCGTAACGCGGCAACGTCCAGTGAATTGAGGGATAACCCCAATGGCGAAAAAAGAATCCGTAGACGAATTCATGGCGAAGCTCGATTACCCGCTGAAGGCAGAAGTAGAGATGCTGCGAGCGATTATCAAGGGGGTCGATGCGCGTATTAGCGAAGAAATCAAGTGGAACGCGCCCAGCTACCGCTACAAGGACTATATCGCGACCTTTAATTTCCATAACAGGCAGCAGATCCGGCTGATCGTGCATAACCCTGTGATCGCCAGCATCAAGAGCGACATTTTAGAAGGCGATTATCCCGACAGACGCATTGTTTACTTTGGCGGGATGGAGGATGTGGTGGCTAAAACGTCTGCCCTTCAGTATGTGGTGGGTGAGTTAATCAAGTCGATGGACACATCAGATCAATCGTAGGAGAAATCATGAAACTGCTGCTCACTTCCGCTGGCATCAAAAACGCCAGCATCCACAGCGCGCTGATTGACCTGCTGGGCAAACCGACTGCCGAGTGCAGCGCCCTGTGCATCCCCACCGCAGGATACGGACAACCTTATATGTCTCCCGCTGATACATGGCGCTTTATCAGCGGACAAGAACCCAACTGCCCGATGATCGAGTTGGGGTGGAAATCCTTAGGCGTGCTGGAACTCAGCGCGCTGCCCAGCATCGAAAAAGAACGTTGGGTCTCATGGGTGCGGGAGACGGATGTACTGCTGGTGAACGGCGGCGATGCCCTGTATCTGTCGTATTGGATGAAGCAGTCAGGACTGGCGGAGCTTTTGCCGTCGCTGCACAAAACAGTTTGGGTGGGGTTGAGCGCCGGAAGCATGGTGATGACGCCGCGTATCGGGGAGTTCTTCGTCGAGTGGAAGCCCCCGACTGGTGATGATCGCACGCTGGGTATCGTTGATTTCTCGATCTTCCCGCATCTGGATCACGCGATGCTGCCGCACAATACTCTGGCGAACGCGGAAAAATGGGCGGCGAGCCTCGCGAATCCGGCGTATGCGATGGACGACGAGACCGCTATCAAATGGGTCGATGGAGTCGTCGAAGTGGTCTCCGAAGGTCATTGGAAACAGTTTACGCCCTAAGAACTTATCCGTAAACCGGAATGTGTGCGATGGGAACGCCAGAGGCTTGTCCGGGAATGGGAAGACTCGCATTGGCGACGCCACCAGTTCAAAACTGGTGGCTATCTTGTTGGAAACCCACTGAAGGGGTTGTTCTCAGGCTGCGTCACAGGTCAAATAGCTACAGCAAGGGTCTCTCATTTGACCTCGTGGTGAGTTTTGAAACTGCTGCGAGGCTCATGAAATCCTGATGGATTACCGGACAAGCCTTAAAGCCATCCGGCTGCCGTGCTGCGGCGGGAAGTCGGTTTTAACCGACTCGAACCCGCCGCGAAATACAGCGCGTTGATCAACTGCCTGACACTCAAGCGAGGTTTACGGATAGCTCCTAAAGGTGAGAGAGGATTTCTATGCGCATTTTGTTCACCTTCGCAGGCCGCAGCGGACATTTTAACCCGCTGGTGCCGATTGCGCGCGCGGCGCAAGCTGCCGGCCACACTGTCGTTTTCGCGGGGCAGCAGGCGATGGTTCCGATGATTGAAGCGGCGGGTTTTACGGCGTTTGCCACCAGCAAGTCCAACATTGCCCCGACAGAACGCATCCCTTTACAAAAAGTGGATTTGCAGCGCGAAGATGAAGTCATGCGCGACGGATTTGCCTCGCGACTGGCGCGCAAACACACGACAGAGACGATGAACCTGTGCGCGACGTGGCAGCCCGACCTCATTGTGTGCGATGAAGTGGACTTTGGCGCGCTGATTGCCGCCGAGAAACTTGGACTGCCCTATGCCAGCGTGCTCGTGATTCTGGAAGGCTCGTTCATTCGCCACGAGCTGGTGAGCGACGCGTTGAACGAGGTGCGCGCGGAATTCGATTTGCCGCCCGACCCCGACCTGACGATGTTGAGCCG
Organism: Anaerolineae bacterium; assembly: GCA_046328675.1. Classification (GTDB taxonomy): domain Bacteria; phylum Chloroflexota; class Anaerolineae; order Aggregatilineales; family Phototrophicaceae; genus JACAER01. Next base: position 26,450 of record JAXLWC010000027.1, on the reverse strand, counting down.
TTATCTTGTGCTGTCGCCCGCGCCGCCGAGCTATCGCAACCCCGCTTACCCGCTGCCCGCGACGGCGCATTCCCTTCACCCGCTGCCGGATGCAAAAGCGGAGGGCAGCTTACCGTCATGGGTCGAGGCGCTGCCGGAGCGCCCAACGGTATATTTCACGCTGGGCACCGTGTTCCCACTGGAGTCGGGCGATCTGTTTCAGCGCGTGCTGGCCGGACTGCGCGACTTGCCGATCAACCTTATCGTGACCGTTGGGCGCGAGATTGACCCCGCCGAATTTGGCGAACAGCCTGCCCACATCCACATCGAGCGCTATATCCCGCAGGCGTTGATTTTGCCGCGCTGTCAGGCCACCGTGACGCATGGCGGTTCCGGCAGTGTGATCGGCGCGCTGGCGCACGGGCTGCCGATGGTGCTGATTCCGATGGGCGCTGACCAGCCGCAGAACGCCGCGCGATGTGAAGCGCTAGGCGTGGCGCGCGTGCTGGATGCGGTGGATGCCACGCCGGAGATGATTCGCGAGGCGGTGGGCGATGTGCTGGAGAACCCCCGCTATCGACAGGCCGCCCAGCGACTGCGCGACGAAATCCGCGTCCTGCCGCCGCCTGCGTACGCCGTAGCACTGCTGGAACGGCTGGTCAGGGAGAAGCGCCCGCTGTATCGCGTTTAGGGGAGTGGTGAGATTCAGGGCTTGCCGTCTCGACTGGCGTAGCTCAAACAGGATGCCACTCATTAACAACTTACCTTACGCAACCTCGCGTTGGGGACGCTGGCAGTTCAAAACTGCCAGCTATCTGCCAGAAAACCCACTGAAGGGTTCACCGATCGGTAGGCACGGCGCGCAACTCCACCCATACTGCTTGAGTCAATTGCATCCTGGATGCAGATAGGCGCGTGCGTAAGGTAAGTTAATAAAATAGCTCGTAAATCCCGCGATGTAGGGATACTACTGCGTGGCCGAGTCGCTTATCTTGAGTAATAGAGGGCGTGCTATGAGGTCGTTCGCATGAGCAGAGTGATCAGATTTTTGATTGCCAAAGCGCTTTGGCTGTATGGCTTGCCTTGATTTTGCCCTACTTATGCCGCTTTTCTTGCTTGATTGCGCTGACGCCATCCCCACGCAGACCGAAAACATCTTTACCCTGCACTGATAAAACAACCTACTATCGAATTTGCGCTCATCGTTACGCTGATTTTGGTGCTGGTGAGTATTAGCCTGCACGCGATTAAAGACGCGGAGTGTGTTCAAATGGTTTGGGCTGCTGCTTATGGCAGTTGTCATCACAACTTTAGGCATGGCTTTTTGGCCAAAGGATTCCCGTTTATGACCACCCCAACGCTGAGAGAAAACCCTGCGCGATTCGAATGTCTGTATGAAATGAATGATGTCTGTTGCGCGGTTTTTCGGGCGGGTGATGGTGTTGGTGGTGCTATTTGCAGTGATAATATCTTCTGCCATCACGTCAATCGACAAATGAGAAGACCCATTCTTGCCTATGTTGTTAGCGAATACAAACAGTAGGTCGCAATTGAGATGTTGAGAGATCTCGCTTGGAGTGAGTTATTTCTCCATTGACGCTATTGCCTGCTAGACAGTGGTCAGAAATTTGCTTACATTCGTCATTTAAATCCAGAGACAGGCGAATGGGACATTGAAGTATTCGATCTCAATACAGAAAGCGCTACAGCGTTACCGACACAACTTCCCTAGTCAAGGTCCACTGGCGTGTTCGGCTGATGGTCAATGCCCTTCTCACAAATGATGAAATCCGGGTAATCGATTATGCAGGCGAACGTCAACACACTGTTACCAGTATTGATTGGATCGATATCATTGGAAATATGTCAGCAGATGGGCTATTTTCCTTTTTATTGAAAACGACGATGTGAAGAAATGTTGCCAGCGATTTTACGCAGCTTACCTTTATGAGTCGCCACGGTCTTCGTTGGTCGATGATGGTATGCAAATTGCTTTGCGCTTGATGTTATAATCCTTATGAAGGCTGTCAATTATGGTGATTTATGAACAATGATGGAAGACGAGCCTACAGGGTTGTCTACAGCCACACCCATTGTCGGGATTTATCATCTGGTCGCCGCTGACGGCTTCAGCAGATTGCCCTTATCTGGCCTTAACGATCGTTGGGTCAGCAGCGATGATTGCCGCCTCTATGTCGGACAATGTCTACGTGGTCATACCAGACGGCCTAGTGGTGTCGACAATTGTTGAGAGGCATACCAGCCAGCGAGGATTTTAGCAGTGCTTATTATCGACTGACGTGGTTGCCCTAGATTAGATGGTGGATAGGCTAAATGGACGCTCAATTGAACGTTCACTGAAAATGGTTATGGAGCGTTGAATTGAAGTCCCTACAGGAAAACTATCCGTGACACTCCCCACTCGTGCGTTTAGCGAAAGCTTTCCGCTGCTGACATGCCTCGCTATACTTACCCTTTGAAATGATGTTTTGTTTCAAAGGATTCCCCGTTTATGACCAACCCCAACGCCGACGAGAAAACGCTCGCGCTGATTCGTGAGGCGCGCCACATTGACACGATCCCGCCGGAACATCACCGTGTCCCGTTCCGCAACATTCGCCACGCGCTGACGCAGCACGCCAACACACAGTCGAACAAGGTGTACCTGATTTACTACGACGCCGAGGGCAACCGCAGCGAACTAACTTACGCCGAATTTCTGGCGCGCGCCAGCCAGATCGCCAACTACCTGCACGATGATCTGGGGGTGAAGCGCGGTGACCGCGTGGCGACGATTGCCTATAACCACGCGGACACGGTGCTGATTTATTTCGCGTGCTGGCTGATTGGCGCGGCGGTGGCTCCGCAGAACGTCACCGAAGATGACCCGCGCATCGCCTTCATCCTGCGCAACAGCGAGGCGGTGGTGTGCCTTGTGCGCGCCGACTACCTTGAACGCGCCGAACGCATCATCAAGGGCACGGCGGACGGACTGGGCGCGCCGAACATCCGCGAGATTATCATCGTGGGGGATGTTGGGGCGGAAAATAACGCGACGTATCCCTCGCTTTACGAAAATGTGCGCGGCTTATCCACCAGCTACCTTGCCGACGACTCGATGCCCAAAGCCAACGACACAGCGCTGCGTCCGATCAGCGCTGATACGCCGTCGCTGGACGATGAGGCGCTGCTGGTGTACACCAGCGGCACGACGGGCGCGCCCAAAGGTGTGGTGCTGACGCAGTACAATCTGCTGGTGGATGCGCAGGGCATCGCGCAGTGGCAGGCGATCACGGGCAACCAGCGCACGATGTGCGTGCTGCCGATTCATCACGTCAACGGCATTGTGGTGACGCTGATGACGCCGATGCTGGTGGGCGGCTCGACAGTGCTGAATCGGGCGTTCAGCGCCTCGCACTTCTGGGAGCGGGTGATTAAAGAGAAAGTGCATGTCGTGAGCGTGGTGCCGACGCTGCTGCAATTCCTGGTCGAACATGCGCAGAAGCAGCAGGAAGCGGGACATACAGTGTTTGGCGAAGGCATCCACCGACGCGGGCTGATTCACTTCCGGCATTTCATCTGCGGCGCGGGCACGCTGTCAATGGCGCTGGTGCAGAACTTCGAGAACACCTTCGGCTTCCCTATTCTGCATGGCTACGGCCTGAGCGAAACCACCTGCTACAGCTGCCACCTGCCGATTGACCTGACGTGGGACGAGCACCGCCACTGGATGCTGGACTACGGCTATCCCAGCATCGGCTGTGCCATCCAGCCTAATGAGATGGCGATCTTTTCCGCCGATGGCAGCGGACAGCGCCTGCCCCCCGGCGAACGCGGCGAAATCTGCATTCGCGGGCACAACGTCATGCAGTATTACTTCAAACGCCCCGACGCCAACGCCGAGACGTTTAAGTTTGGCTGGTTCCGCAGCGGCGATGAAGGGTTCTATGAGGTGGACGAACGCGGGCGGCAGTTCTTCTTCATCACCGGACGCCTCAAGGAGCTGATCAATCGCGGCGGCGTCAAGTTCAGCCCGTTCGACATCGAGGAAGTGTTAGCCGAGTTCCCCGGCGTCAAGGTGGCGCTGGCGGTGGCCTTTAAGAATGATTACTACGGCGAAGAAGTCGGCGCGTATATCGTCGCGGAAGCAGGCAAAACGCTGGATGCCGAGGCGATACTGGCGCACTGCCGCAGCAAAATGGGCTTTGAGAAGTCGGCAAAAGTGGTGGTGTTTGGCACGGAAATCCCGGTGACGACGACAGGCAAGTATCAGCGGCTGCGCCTGCAAGGACTGTTTACGGAATGGGAGCACACGCAGTTCAGGAAGTAACATGCGCCTAGGGGTTATCGAAGCGCGAGGCGTAATACAGCAGCAGTTCGCGGTGCGGCGGCAGCGGATAGGGGCTGTGCTGTCCCACGCCGACGGTGAAGTAACGCCCCAACAAATCCCGTGAGGCGGCATCCTGCGGCACCATGAAGAAGGCGTGATCGGTGCCGTGCGGCAGATGTTCCAGATAATCCGGCGTGAAATCCAGCGGCGAGATGACATCAATCGCCAGGTCATCACGCAGGAACCACAGCACGGAACGCGCGTAATCATGATAGGCTACCGGGTCGGCGATGATGTGAATCTGCGTGCCCGGCGGGAAGTTTGCCGAGCGAAAGACCGCATCCTGACTGTCTTCATAGAGGCGCGACTGGTCGTTGTACAGCGGCACATGAATGGCGAAGTAGTAGTACACCTGCGCCAGCGCCATGACGACCACCGCCAGCGCTAACAGCCTGCGGAGCCAACGTTCACGGCGCAGGACAAGCTGAAGCGTCACGTACAGCCCTAAGCCTGTTATCAGCGCCAGCGCCGGAAAGACCACGACATAACGCGCCGAAACAAAGGGCGTCGTCAGCAGCGCATTGCCTGCCGACGTGATGATGACCCAGAACAACAGCAGAAACCCGCCGTAATCCAGACGCAGCGCGCGCCAGCCCGCGTAAACCAGCCCAATCAGAAAGAACCCCGCCGCGTAGACTTGCAGGAACGGTGCTGCCCCAAGATAGAAGAAGCTGCCTTCGGCCCTCTGAATGTAGAGCAGGAAGGTCTCCCACATGCGCTGAAGGATGTCGCTAACGCTGAACAAGGACAGCGCCGCGCCTTCCTGATTGTAACGCTGCGAGAAGGGTTCGTTCTGGGCGGCGGATACAAGGTAAATCGGCGCGCCAATGATGAACGCTACCAGTAACATGATCAGCACGCCGCTGACTCTGCCGTGACGGTCATCGCGGCGCAGCAGCAGACAGACGGCGCAGGCCGCGACCCACGCCAGCAGCAGCGGCGGGTACAACAGGCGTCCGCCGTCGTAAAAATACTGCGTCAGGCCCAGCGCGCCGCCTGCCAGCGCGAAGTAACCGCGCCTGCCTGTGCGCCAGCCCCAGGCCAGCCCGGCCAGCGCCAGCGTGCCGAACAGCGGGTCAGCGATGTTGTTGATGCCGATGCGGCTGAAATGGACATGCGGCGGGAAGGTCGCCAGCAGCAGCGCCGCCGCCAGCGCGACAGGCTTATTGAACAGCGCGCGCGCCAGCATGTAGACCGCCGGAATCGTCAGTGTGCCGAAGACGGCGCTGACCACGCGCAGGCCGAACAGGTTGCGCCCGAACACGTCCACCGCCATGCTCTCGATGTAGGGATAAATCCAGGGGAAAGCCGTGATGCTGCTGAAGCGTGCCAGCAGCGGCGGGTTGCTGAAGAGGGCGATGCGCGTACCGTCGGCGAAATTGGCTTCGTCAATGAAAAAACGGATGGCGCTGTCCAGGGCGACCACCCGCAGCAGCAGCGCAATCACGGTAATGAGGCCGACAAGCTGCCATGTGCTGCGTTCCAGCGGCAGCAGCGGCCCGCCGAAACCGTAGACCACCAGCGCGATGCCGACGCACAGCAGCAAAAGCTGGGCGTGGCCGGAGATAATCGTGTGCCCCGCCAGATTCCACAGCGTCAGCACGATGATGCACAGCAGGCCCACGCCCGCCTGCCACCAGCGGAAACGCTCACGGATGCGCGGCGTGCTGGTCCATTTGGCGCTGGTCGGAGGATAGAGGAACAGCGCCGCCGTTAAGCCTGCCGCCCCGACGAGCAGCAGCATGGGCGCATCATAGGGGGTGCTGCCTGGAAAGAGTACCGCCGCCGTGCCGAGCAGCAGACACGAGGCCAACGCCAGCAGCCAGCCTGTCACGACGCGCCAGCGTGCCAGCGGGCGTGCGGGTAGGGAATGCTCAAAATCGCGGATATATGTTGGTGTAGGGACGTTCAATGCAACGTCTGCGGGACTGACAGCGACCAGCGCGCCAGTTTTACTCACGGGAAGCGGCAGCGGCGCAGGACGGCGGCGCACAAGCCACAGCGCGGCAAACAGCGCGACAGTGCCACCCACCAGGTACGTGAGCCAGCGCGGCAAACGAGAGTCGGAAAGAGTCATGGAGCCATCAAGTGAACTACGAACAACCTTATTTATCTTAATGCCGAATGCGGAATAAAAAATGTCTGGTTTCTGTTGGGAAAAACAAATAGAGGCCGGGGTTCGCCGACCTCTACGATCAGATGAATATTCTGCCTCGTAGGGGTTTGGCAGCGCCAAGCCCCTACTGATAACGGGATTACTCGGTGGGAGGCAGCAGCACGCTGTCGATCACATGGATGACACCGTTGGCCGCGTCGATGTCGGTGACGACGATCATCGCGCCGGGGCCGCTGTCGCTGGCATTGACGTAGGCATTGCCGTCTTCGTCAACGCTGACGGAAATCGCCGTGCCTTCCAGCGCCGTGTCCACGATCAACGGGGCGGTCATGTCTTCGGCGTCCATCATCATGGTCGCCAGATCGCCAGAGTGAACGATGCCGGGAACGACATGGTACAGCAGGACAGCCGACAGTGCCGCAGGGTCAGCCAGCAGCGCGTTGAAGGTGTCTTCGCCCAGCGCTTCAACGGCGACAGCGAAAGCGGCATCGGTGGGGGCGAACACCGTCAGTTCAGCGTCGGGGTCGCTGAGGGTTTCCAGCACCGAGGGATCAGCCGCGCTCACGGCAGCTAACAGCGTCGTGAATTCCGCGCCGTCTTCCGCGCTGGCCGCATCGACCACGATTTCAGCCAATGTGCGGTCTTCGGGGAGGAGCACCGCGTCGATGACGTGGATGACGCCGTTGGAGGCTTCAATGTCCACCATGTCGAGGTTCAGGTTAGCGCCGTCAATGGTCACGCCGCCGTCTTCCGTCGCGGCCACGTCGAGGTACTGGCCTTGCAGGGTGGGGACAGAGAAGGCACCGTCGCTGGCTTCGAGGGCGGCTACCACATCGGCAGACATCACCGTGCCTTCGACGACGTGATACAGCAGGATGTTGGTGAGGTAGGCGCTCAGGGCGTCTTCGTCAGACATCATTTCGGCCATCGCCGCAGCGTCTTCTTCGCTCATTTCAGCCATCGCTGCGGTCAGGGCGTCAAAGGCGGCGTCGGTGGGGGCGAACACCGTCAGTTCGGCGTCGGGGTCGCTCAACGCTTCCAGAACGGCGGGGTCGGCGGCCTGTACGGTGGTGAGCAGTTGGGTGAATTCCGCGCCGTCTTCGGCGGTGGCGGCGGCGACCACGATGTCGGCGATGGTGCCGGGTTCATCCTGCGCAAAGGCGGGGATGACGGCGGTGAGGGCTAAGAGCAGCAGTACGACGAGTGAAAACTTACGCATCTCTCAAAACTCCTTGTGTAATTTATTGTTGGGGTCATTCGGTACTACAGTACAGGGTTTATCTGAGACGCAGATAAAGCGTATTTAAAAACGGGTTAAAAACAAGATGTGAGGCTTCTCATAATTCGCGTGAGGAGGCTGATGAGGCGTGATACGCTCAAATCCCGCGCGTGATGGCGTGCATCGCCTTAAACAGTTCTTCCAGCGTCATCGGGTCTTTGTAGTAGTGAAGCAGTGAACGCAGCAGCGCGGGATGCGGCTGGGCGTTGGGGTGAACCGCGTGGATGGTGCGATAGGCTTGCAGCAGGTTTAAGCCTTCTTCCTCATGCAGCACCGCCATCGTGAACGAGGTGGAACGGCTGATGCCCGCCGCGCAGGCGATCAATATGCTGCGTCCGGCGGCTTTTTGCGCGCGGACGAAGGCGACGCCGCGTTCAAGCTGTTCGATGGGCAGGGGTTCACCATCGGCAACAGGCGTGCAGAGATGTTCGATGTCCGGCGGCAGGGTGATGCCGAAAATCAGATGCAGCACGGCGCTGATGTCGCATGAGCGCAGCAGTCGTTCATCGCCAGCTTCGCGGTAGTTACCGATATACAGCCAGTCACGGATGCGATACATCAGTCCAGCGCCTTGTGTGTCGATTCGATGACAAAGCGCACGTAAGCAGGCGTCACGCCAAAATCAACGCCATGCGGGAATTCTCCCAGCGGCATCTCGATATCGAGGTCATCATCGCCGGAAAAGATAAGCAGCGTATAAAAATTACTTTCCTGCTGCACGTACCAGGTGTATTCCTGCCCATTGACGGTGATGCGTTCAGGGGGTGTCATGGTTGTTTAACTCCCATTCACTCAGCAGCAGGCCGCAGAAACTGATGTCGTGATAGACGCCATCCTTCAGCACATCCTGCCGCTGTGTGCCTTCATATTTAAGTCCCAGTTTTTCCAGCACGCGGCGCGACCCGACGTTGCGCGCGAAATAATAGGCGAAGATGCGGCGTAGAAACATCCGCTCGAAGCCGTAGCGAATCACGGCGCGTCCGGCTTCCGTCGCGTAGCCCTGTCCCCAGTAGGCTTTGCCGAACCAGTAGCCAATCTCGGCGTGGCGGTGCTGCGGTTCGCTGTGCAGGTACATCGTGCCGATGAACTCGTCGCCGCGCAGAATGGTGAACATGATGCCTTCGCCCAACCGCAGCGAGCGAATGTCGTCAATCCAGGTGCGCACGTAGTCCAGCGTGTAGGGCTGACGCAGCGGCAGCAAATCGGCGGTCACTGCCGGGTCGTGCATGTGCTCATGCACCAGCGGCGCATCTTCGATTTCGATCTGCCTAAGCGTCAGGCGTTCGGTTTTGAGCATCCCATTCGCTCCGTAGAATCGAGTAGAAGCCGGTGTCCTGAAATTCGCCAAAGCGGATATAGTGCTGGCGCATCAACCCTTCGTAGGTCATGCCGACCTTTTGCATGATACGGGCCGAGGCGGGATTGCGGGCGAAATAGGCGGCGTGGATGCGGTTCAGGCGCAGGTCTTCAAAACCGAACTGCACGATACGGCGCGCGGCTTCAGTAACGTAGCCCTTGTTCCAGAAAGGCACGCCGAGCCAGTAGCCGATTTCGGCGCGGTGATTGCCCATGTCGGGATGCACGCCGATGACGCCCATCAGCAAGTTATCGCTTTTCAGCGCGATACAGAAGACAAAGTCCGACCCCTTGTCCCAGCGCTCCCTGACGTTCTCGATGAATATCTGCGCCACGCCGTCTTCGTAAGGATGCGGCATGGTCAGCGTGTTCGCGGCGATTTCAACCGCGCCAGCAAACTGCTGCACGCGCGTCGCGTCGCTCATTTCCAGCCGCCGCAAAATAAGCCGTTCTGTTTCAAAACGATAGGTCATGCCTGCCACTCACTTTTTAAGATGCCATAATAAACCATATCGACGTACTCTTCCATGCGCACGACATGCTGGCGCAGCGTGGCTTCGTAAGTCATGCCGATTTTTTGCATCACGCGCCCGGACGCCGGATTCTGGCCGAAGTGTGAGGCGTAAATGCGATTCAGCTTGCGCTCGTCAAAGCCAAAGCGCAGCATCCGCCGTGCCGCTTCGGTCATGTAGCCTTTGCCCCAGTAGGGAATGCCCACCCAGTAGCCTAGCTCGGCACGCTGATACTGGATGACCTGATGCAGTTCGATGCAGCCGATCAGGGCGTTTTCCGCTTTGAGGACGATGGCAAAGGCAAAGCTGGTTTCCGTCGCCCAGTTCTCCTGCGTGCGGGTGATGAACTCGCGGGCGTGTTCCTCGTGGTAGGGGTAAGGCACGTTGCCAATCATGCGCAGCACATCATACTGGCTGAACAAAGCGGTGAGGCGCGGCGCGTCGTTCATTTCCAGCGGGCGCAGCAGCAGTCGTTCCGTTTCTAAAATCATGATTTCCACTCGTTTCGCTGCATCTCATAATACAGCAGCACATCCACGCGATCTTCACCTTCGACAGGATATTCCTCGCGGCGCAGGTATTTCATGCCGATTTTTTCCAGCACGCGCTGCGACGCTGCATTCTGAAGCAGGCAGCAGGCGCTCATGCGGTTGAACCTGAACACTTCAAAGCCATATTGCAGCAGGCGGCGCGCGGCTTCTACAGCATAACCCTGTCCCCAATAGATACGCCCGATCCAGTAACCGATTTCGGGCACAGCGGTATACAGCTTGAGGAAAATCGCGCCGACGAACTGTTCATCGGTTTTGCGCAGGATGGCACAGCCGTAGCCTTTGCCGTCGTCGGGTGCCTGCTGTGACCAGCGCACCACCGCGCGCGCCTCGCTTTCGGGATAGGGAAACGGATAACCGTCCATCATCGAGGTAATGGCACGATCATTGAGCAGCGCCGTCATGATGGGCGTGTCGCGCATCTCCAGCGGGCGCAGCCGCAGTCGTTCCGTCTCCAGCGTGGGCATCGCTCACTCACATTCCGAAATCGCGCCGCCGCTGGTGGGGCGGGTGGCCAGCGTCACGGGCACGTCCAGCGTTTGGCCGCCGCGAATGATGGTCAGCGTCACCTCGTCGCCGGGTGCGGTGTTCATAATCAGATAGGTCAGCAGGTCGCTCATGTTCGCCAAATAGGTGCCGTTGATGGCGACAATAATGTCTCCCCCTGTGCAGATGTCCCTGCCCCATGTGGTCGTTACCGCGCTGCCGCCGCGAATGCCCGCCGTATCTGCGGGCGAACCCAACGTGACCGACGTGACCAGCACGCCTTCGCTCACCGGCAGGTTCAGCGGCTCCGCCAGCCCCGCCAGCGAAATTCCGCTGTCCTCGCGGAAGGTATTGACGCCCAGCCAGGCATAACTGACGCTGCCAGTAGCGATTAACTGCGGGATGATGCGGCTGACGGTGTTGGAGGGTATGGCAAAGCCCACGCCCTGAAACGAGCCGCTTTCGGTCTGGATGGCGGAAACGACGCCGATGACTTCGCCGCCGGAGTTGAGCAGCGGGCCGCCGGAATTGCCGCCGCTGATGCTGGCGTCTACCTGAATGATGGAGGGATTCTGGAAGCCGCGCACCATGCCGCCGCCGATGAGTTCCGCCGATGCGAGGCGACGCCCGACACCGCTGATAATGCCCGTCGTCATGGAGTTGGCCAGCCCGAAGGGATTGCCGATGACCAGCGCGCGCTGCCCGACACGCAGCGCGTCCGAATCGCCCAGCGTGACCGGATGCAGGTGGGAATCATCGACGCTGACTTGCAGCAGCGCCAGATCGCTAAAGGTATCGACACCCGCGATTTGCACGTCGGCAATGTAGCCGTCACTGAAGAACGCGCGCATCTGGCCTACGTTGGTAACGACATGCGCGCCCGTAACAATATGCCCCTGTGTGTCGTAGACGAAACCCGCCGCGCGCTCACTCTGGCCGTCGGTGGTGATGACTTCCAGCGCAACGACGGAGGGCGAAACGCGCGCGTAGATGTTCGCCAGCAGCAGATATTCGCTGTCCGCCGCCGCCACGATTTCAGGAGGCAGCGCCGTCGGGATACCTGTGCCGGGCGGCTGGCTGGTCAGCAGCAAATCCACCGCGCTGGGCGGCGTCGGGGTGGGTGTCGCGCCCGGTGTGCAGGCGGCGCTTAACAGGACAAGGAGTAGGAGAGAGAATAGATATTTGCTCATAGTGAGCATTGTAGCGATATTTGCGCGGTTTTGCGCGGGGGATGGCAGATTGACGGTTTATTTTGGGTCAGATGATTTGTCCACGTTGGAGACGCCTTCAACTAAAGGTGAAGGCTATCAGGGTTCGTAAGCTCACTGAAGGAGCTAAAGAGATTAAGTCGGTAAAGGGGAGGTCAGCCCCTAACCCCCGGCACCTTCTCTTTTCGGGGTAGGTATTTTATGGAGCGAAAGACAGGTAGACGAACGTTCGCGTTTGGCCTCACCCCAAGAAAGTCGATAGTCGTTAGTCGATAGCTATTCGTCCAAGACCAAGGCAAAAGGCGAGGAGATGAACGGGCGCGTTTGGCCCCACCCCTAGTAAGTCGAGAGTCGATAGTCGATAGCTATTAGTCCAAGACCAAGGCAAAAGGCGAGGAGATGAACGGGCGCGTTTGGCCCCACCCCAAGAAAGTCGATAGTTGATAGTCGATAGCTATTCGTCCAAGACCAAGGCAAAAGGCGAGGAGATGAACGGGCGCGTTTAGCCCCACCCCAAACCCCGCCGCTTCGCTTATCCATTTTGGGGATTGAACGTAGAAGGCCCGATACATGGAGAGGTCAGGTTGCGAAGCGGATGTTTGCCGAGAAGATGTTGAGGCGCTGCGTTGCGGGAGTTTGGGGGCGTTAAAATCACTGAAAGCTGGCCTTCCCGACGAGGGAAGGGAGAAATGCGGGATCGGGTTTTGCGTTATGATCCGCGGCGTCGCGCGCAGGCGTTCGACCAACTGGCTGTTCGTCGGTCACGGGTGGCACGGTAATCAGGATGCGGGCGACAGGTCGCCGCTGCCTTCACCGCGCATAATGGGCATCCTTGCCACTGACGCGGAACTTCCTGCCGGACTGTGTGCCTGCCGGGATTTTCAGCTTGACCGGACGTGCCAGCGTGGGCACTTCGACTTCGCCGCCCAGCAGCGCCGTGAACATATCGACCTTCACTTCAACCGTCAGGTCGCTGCCTTCGCGCTTGAACTGCTCGTCGGGTTCGACCTCGACAATCAGATACAGGTCGCCAGCGGGGCCGCCGCCAACGCCGGCTTCGCCTTCGCCGCTCATGCGTACCTTTGTGCCATCCGTCGCGCCTGCGGGGATGTTCACGCGGATTTTGCGCTCGCCTTTGGTGACGAGGCGTGTCGCGCCCTCATAGGCTTCACGGAGGCTGATGCGCACGGGCTGTTCGATGTCCTCACCCTTCATGCGGGTGTTGACGCGTGAACCGCTGCGCGTGCCGCGGGTGCTGCCGCCAAGACCGCCGAACAAGGTCTCGAAGATGTTGCCAAAATCAGACGCTTCGTCGGTGGTGTAGGTGTACTGCCCACCGCCGGGAACGCCGCCCATGCGGGCGAAATCGGGGCCAAAGCGGTCATATTTGGCGCGTTTGTCGGGGTCGCTCAGCACTTCATAGGCTTCGTTGATTTCCTTGAAGCGTGCTTCCGCCTGCGGATTGTTGGGGTTCGCATCCGGGTGATGTTTTTTGGCAAGCTTGCGATAAGCCTGTTTGATGTCTTTTTCCGAGGCGTCACGACTCACGCCAAGGGTCTGATAATAATCCTTTGCCATACACGTCCCTCAAATGATATTACACAGGTTGTGTCCTACTTTGATTCTATGCCTGTGCGAGTACGCGAGTCAACGTATGGTTAAATTTTCTATCAGATATTTTACGAAGGGGGATGATGCAGGGGCGCAGCGCGCTGCGCCCCTACGAAGTTATGGCTAGGGTGTGGCGGTTGGTTCAGCGGTGGGTGCTTCGCTGGTGGGGACGGCGGGGGCGGTGAAGTCCGGGTTGGCGGTGATGCCTGCCAGATCGAAGAGGAACGGCGAATTCGCTGGCACCAGCGCGATATTGACGTTGTCGCTTAGCTGCGTCACATACAGATACTGAATCAGCAGCGGGTTGGCGGCAATCTGTTCGCTGACCAGACGCAGCGCTTCAGCTTCAGCCTGCGCGCGCAAGACGATAGACTGTGCCTGACCTTCGGCTTCGAGGATGGCGGCGTCACGGCGGCCTTGAGCTTCGGCACGCGCCTGCTCGGCTTCCTGACGGATTTGCTCGACGCGCAGTTCGGCCTGCTGGGCATCCTGTGAGGCGATTTGCGCGCGTTCAATTGAGGCGGTGAATTCATCGGAGAAGGTGATGTCACGTACCAGCAGATCGTTGAGGATAATACCTTCTTCGGTGAAACGTGCGCTCACTGCATCCTGCATGGCCTGTTCCATATCGCTGCGGCGCGCGCCATAGATGTCTTCGGCGCGATACCCTGAAACGACATCGCGGGTGATGGCGCGTACAGTGGGGATGACGAAGTCGTTGAGGTAACGATCCTGCCAGCGGCGGTGAATATCGTTCACGCGGGTTTGGTCAAGGGCGAAGAGGACGGTCACGTCGAGGCGGACGACCTGTCCATCCACTGAACGGGCGTCTACGGCGTCATCCTGCCCAAGCTGCCCGATGCTGGAGTTGCGCGACATGGTGTACTGCTGCTGCTGCAACGGGTAGAAGGTCGCGACCTGCACGCCGGGGACAATCACCGAGGTGCCGGGGCCGCGGGGTTCTTCCAGACCACCGGTAAGCTGGTTGTAGATGACGGCGGCGGTAGCGTTGGGCACGACCAGCAAGCCCTGCCCGACGAGTGTAAAGACCAGGCCGACGACCAGACCGAGAATTGCCAGCAGCACGCCCCCGCGCACCGGGCGTCCCTGCGAGGCAGAGACCACGACCAGACCGATGCCGCCGAGAAAGGCGACGAAGCCCAGCAGTGACAGCACGCTCAAAAATGCTGTGATACCAGACATGGTAAAGGTTCTCCTTTAGAAATGGCGGCTTGCGGTGCGCTGAAATTGACCACAACGCCGTTTAAATTTCTATGTTTGACTACGTAACAGTACGGATTATAACACTTCAGGGTTGCATAGGGTGAGGCGCAGATAAGGGTATCCCCCCAATATTTGGGGATTCTTGCCATAGGCCGTAGAACAGATGCATGATAGAACAGGAAAAAAGAGGAGGAGACGATGACGACTATTCGCTTAGCCACTGAACATGATGCTGAAGGCGTGCTTGCCATTTATACGCCCGTTGTCCTCGAAACACCAATTTCCTTTGAGATTGAACCGCCGGACGCCGAGGAAATGCGCGGACGCATCCGTAAGGCGCTGACCTCGCATGTGTGGCTGGTGTGCGAAAGTGACGCGGGTGAGGTGTTGGGTTACGTCTACGGCGGCAAAATCCGCGAGCGCTTCGCCTACCAATGGTCCACGGAAGTCACAGCTTATGTACACCCCAAGGCTTATCGCGGCGGTGTGGGGCGCGCGCTGTACACCTCGCTGTTCGCGGTGCTGCGCTTGCAGGGCTACTATAACGCTTTCGCCGGAATCGCCATGCCTAACGACGCCAGCGTGGGGCTGCATAAGGCGGTAGGCTTTGAATATATCGGCGTGTATCACCGCATTGGCTATAAATTTGGCCGGTGGCACGATGTATCATGGTGGGAACGTTCGCTGCAAGCGCACGACACGGAACCGACGACGCCGCAGCCCGTCGAAACGCTGCTGGATCATGCTGAGTGGCAGGCCGCAGTACAGGCAGGGCTGCCGCTGCTGCATATCTAATAACCCGTCTAAAAATTCAATTTTGAACCGCAAAGGCGCTAAGAACGCAAAGATTGAGAAGTGAGAGGGTTTTCATGCGTTTCAGGTGTTTGCGGTTGGTATGGATAATTCACTGGAAAATTCAGTAAGGCAAACGATTGACGCTGCCAATCAATACCCAGATTGGGAACTGGACGTTCCCTACGTATACGCTGCTGCTGTCGCTGGCGGTGCTGCTCAGCGGCGGTGTGCTGCTGTTTCCCTACCGCCGACAGCCCGCGCTGCTGATTCCGATTTGTAATACGCTGCTGGGGGCGCTGCTGGGGGCGGTGCTGGTCGCGCGCGTCGTGCATGTGCTGCTTGATGCGCCGTATTTTGTCGATCATGTGGAAGAAGCGCTGCTGCTGGATGCGGGCGGGCTGGACTGGCACGGCGCGATACTGGGCGGGCTGAGTGCGCTGGTGCTGGTCGCACGCTGGTACACGCCGCGCCTGAAGCTGCCCGTTCGTCCGCTGCTGGATGGGCTGGCGCTGTGCGTGGGGCTGCTGGCGCTGGCAGGCTGGGTCGGCTGCCTCGCCGCCAACTGTGCTTACGGCAGGGAAGTGCCGTCGGCGCTGGGGTATCCGCCGCTGTTCATCGTGGAAAGCAGCGACGAGTTTGGGGCGCTGGTGCCGCGTTACAATACGTATGGGCTGGGCGTACTGCTGGCGCTGGTGCTGTTTGTCGTCGCGCTGGTGGCACAATGGCGTGGTTGGTTTATTTACCGCCGCTTCTGGCTTGTGATAGCATTACTCTGTGTGGGTATGTTCGGCATTGGCTTTGTGCGCGGGGACTACGCGGTAATGCTGGTGGGACTGCGCGCCGATCAGTGGTTGGATATGGGGATGCTGATAGTGAGCCTTCAGCGGTTGGCGGTCAGCCGTTAGTTTTTGTTGGTAGTTTATCCACGCGGCTATAAAATTGTAGGCTGTTTGCTCGATACCAGACGAGCCGTTAGCTATTCAAAGCTCAACGCTAAGGAGCTGTGCATGAAAATTAAAGTCGGGTTGGCGCAAATTTATCCGAAAATCGGCGATGTCAAAGCCAATCTGGAGAAACATCTGGACTATATCGAACGCGCCGACAGCCAGGGTGTTGACCTGCTGGTGTTCCCTGAACTGTCGCTGACAGGGTATCAGGTGCAGGATTTGCTGTCGGAAGTTGCTATTCGCCCGACGCGCGATGACGCCACGTTCCGGGCACTGCTGGACGCCAGCAAGAACATGGACATCATGTTCGGCTTCGTGCATGAGGACAAACGCGAACGCTATTACATCGCGGCGGCGTATGTCTCCGGCGGCGAAGTGCTGCATATCCATCACAAAGTTTATCTGTGTACGTATACCATGTTCGACGAGGCGCGCTTCTTCGACCCCGGCGAAAGCATCCGCGCGTTTGATACGCGTTTCGGGCGTGCGGGCATGTTAATCTGCGAGGATTTCTGGCATGTGTCGCCGCCGTATGTGCTGTGGATGGACGGCGCGGATTTGATTCTGATGCACAGCGCCAGCCCCAGCCGGGGACTGGATGGCGGCCCTTCATTCGCGGCGTCGCGCTGGGTGGAACTGGTCAATCAGGCGTATGGCAGCATTTTTACCAACTATGTGATTCACTGCAACCGCGTCGGCTTTGAAGATGGCAAGAACTTCTGGGGCGGCTCGTCGGTGGTGAACCCCGATGGCGATCTGCTGACACACGGGCAGTATCTCGATGAAACGCTGATTGTGCAGGAGATTGATTTAAACCAACTGCACCGCACGCGCAGCCGTTTGCCGCTGCTGCGTGACGAACGCCCGGACTTGATTCAGCGTGAATTGCAGCGCATCCTGACTAACGGAATTTGAAGCGCCTATGAAAATCAAAGTGGGGTTGGCGCAGCTTTACCCGAAAATCGGGGATGTTAAAGCCAACCTGGACAAACATCTGGAAATCATCGAGAAAGCCGATGCC
This sequence comes from Anaerolineae bacterium, assembly GCA_046328675.1. Taxonomy (GTDB): domain Bacteria; phylum Chloroflexota; class Anaerolineae; order Aggregatilineales; family Phototrophicaceae; genus JACAER01. The sequence goes on along the minus strand of JAXLWC010000027.1, from coordinate 8,975 downwards.
GCAGGTGTGGATTTGCTGGTGTTCCCGGAGCTGTCGCTGACGGGCTATCAGGTGCAAGACCTTGTACCGGAAGTCGCTATTCGGGCCACGCGCGACGACGATACCTTTCGCGCGCTGCTGGACGCCAGCGCCAAAATGGACATCGTGTTCGGCTTTGTTCACGCTGATGTGCGCCAGCGTTTTTACATCGCGCAGGCTTACGTCTCGGCGCGGGAAGTCGTTCACATCCACCACAAAATCTATCTGCCGACCTACACCATGTTCGACGATGGGCGATACTTCGATCAGGGGGAAAGTGCGCGGGCGTTTGACACGCGTTTTGGGCGCGCCGGGATGCTGATCTGCGAGGATTTCTGGCACCTGTCGCTGCCGTATGTGCTGTGGATGGATGGCGCGGACCTCCTGATTTTTTGCAGCAACAGCCCCAGCCGGGGCATCGAAACGGCGGACGTGAGCAACGTCTCGGTGGCGCGCTGGGTGGAACTGGCAAATCAGGCGTATGGCAGTATGCTGACATCGTATATCATTCACTGTCATCGTGTGGGCTATGAAGATGGCAAGAACTTCTGGGGCGGCTCGTCGATTGTCAACCCAGATGGCGATTTTCTGGTCAAAGGCAAGTACTTTGAAGAAGCGCTGATTGTGCAGGAGATTGACCTGAACCAACTGCACCGCACGCGCAGCCGTTTGCCGCTGCTGCGTGACGAACGGCCTGATCTGGTTCAGCGCGAACTGCTGCGCATTCTGGCAAATCCTGAAGCGCACGGCTGACCGATGACAGAAACTGAATTTGCTGTGAAAGATGGCTTGGAGCCGAAAACCTTATGTTGGAGAACTGTTAGGATGCGGTAATATTGTGATAGTTCGTAATGCATCACCAACGGGGGAAGCCATGTCCGTTACCCAAACCATTCCGCAGTTTACGCCTGCGGGCCGCTTGTTCATCACGTTTCTGGGAACCTATAACAGTGGTGATCGTAACGCTATTCGCACCTTCATCGCCGACAACTACGCGCAGATTGCCTTTACGCGGCAGGCGCCGGATGTGATGGTGGCTGACCAACTGGTGCTGTTCCAACGCACGGGACGCCTGAGCGTGCGCAGTATTCAACAGCTTTCGCCGCACGAGATTGATGTGACGGCGGAAAGCAAGGTGAACGGGCAAGAGGTTAACATTTATCTGCTGGTGGCCTCGGACCCGCCGCACAAAATCCTCGAACTGACGATTGGATAGGACACTAGACCTTGACCCATAGTGACATTCGCCCCAAACTCAGCATCAATACCGAGCTTGCCCGCCGCGTCCTGACGGGTTTCATCCGTGACCAAATCAACAAAGCAGGCATGAAACGCGCGATCATCGGGCTGTCGGGCGGCATCGACTCGGCGCTCTCGGCGTATCTGGCGGCGGAAGCGCTGGGGCCGGAGAATGTGCTCGCGGTGCGAATGCCGTATAAAACTTCGTCACAGGACAGCCTCAGCGACGCCGAACTGGTGATTGAGGCGCTGGGCTTGCAGGCGCTCACGGTGCCTATCAGTGACATGGCCGACGCGCTGATTAACCAGTTCCCGGACATGAGCAATCTGCGCAAGGGCAACATCATGGCACGCCTGCGCATGACCGTGCTCTATGACCAATCGGCAAGCTGGGGCGGGCTGGTGGTCGGCACGAGCAACAAGACCGAATTCCTGCTGGGCTACTCCACAATTTACGGTGACAGCGGCGTGGCCTTGCAGCCGATTGGCGACCTGTACAAGACACAGGTGCGCGAACTGGCGCGTGATATGCAGGTGCCGCAAAGTGTCATCTCCAAGCCGCCGAGCGCTGACTTGTGGGTAGGGCAGACCGACGAGGGTGAACTGGGTTTCACCTATGAAGAAGTCGATCAGGCCTTATATCTGCTGGTCGATGACCGCTACACCGTTGACGAGGTGGTTGCCGAAGGCTTTGACCGGCGCTTTGTCGAGGATGTGTGGCGGCGGGTGAAGATCAACCACTACAAGCGCACCATGCCCAACATCGCCAAGATGAGCAAGCGCACTATCGGCCACGATTTCCTGTATCTGCGGGATTACACGGGACGATAAAACTGTTCGAGACTGCTGATGCCAGATGTATTCGCCGCTGCCAAGCTGTTTGTAGACCTGGTGCGCCGGGAAGCGCCTGATGATGTCGCGCTGATCGTGTACTACGGCTCTTATGCGCTGGGCAGCGCTACCCCGCATTCTGACCTTGATCTGTACTATATCCCCGACGCTGGCAAAGGCGGCGCGCTGTATCGCTCCATCGTGTATCAGGGCTGCCCGTTTGAGTTCTGGGGCGTGTCGTGGGACTTCGCGGAGCGCATCGCCGCCGGGAAGCATCGCTGGTGCGTCGCGCCGTCGATCATCGCCAACGCGAAAGTGCTGTATGCGCGCGCGCCCGCCGACGAGGAACGCTTCACTGCGCTGCAAGCCAACATCGCCCACCTGCAACAACCTGCCAGCAAAGGGCAGATGCTGAAGCTGGCACAGGAGACGTTTCAAAACAGCGCCGCGCCGCTGTACCGCCTGACGCTGGCCGAAGCGCAGCAGGACAGTACGGGAGTGCGCTGGGCGGCGGCGCAGCTTGTGGATGTGCTGCTGGACTGTCTGGCGCTGGTCAATCAAACGTTCTTCAGCAAAAACTGGGCGTCCAATATTGCACAGCTTGAGCAGCTTAGCCTGCGCCCGGAGGGGCTGCGGGAACGCATCATGACGCTGCTGACAGAAGCGCAGCTCAGCCACGTCGTGGGAACGGCGCAGAGACTGGCCGCCGATACGCGCGCGATTATTCTGAGCCAGACGCGCACGCTGAACGAAACGGCGTCCGCTTCCGGCGTGTTTAACGGTTACTATCCTGCCATCCGCGAATACGTCAACAAAATCCTGTCGGCCTGTGCGCGTGACAACTGGGCGAATGCCAGCGTTGTCGCGGCGCAGATGCAGAAGGAAATGGCGATGATGCTGGCTTACGCCGAAGACGGCATCCCCTACAGCGAATTCAGCGTGTTCGCGGAATATCGCGGCGCGTTTGATCGTCTCGGTTTCCCTGACCTGTCGCCTGCGGTGGATGGGCATGACCTGGCGCAGCTTGCCGCGCTGACGCAGCGTTTTGAGGCCGCCGCGCAGGCTTATTTGCAGCAGCAGGGCGTGACACTCAACGTTGCTGAAACGTGGGACAGCCTGAAGGCGCTCATTGGATAGAACTGAATACCTCTAAAGATTTAGACGACTTGTTCAGAGTGGGTGCAAAGGTCATGGTTCGGTAGGACGTTCAATCACTGAATGTTCCTACCGTTTTGAACACGAGCCAGGATTTAATATTTAATTGAGCACCTTCAATTTTACGTGTATGATATACATAATGAGCGGTAGAGTGTGACGGGCCTGTTTTTGATACTCTTTATTGCATTTATTCCTACTGCCGGAAAGCGTAAACCTGTATGCCTCAGCCTTCACTTGATCGGGAACCCGCTCCAGAATTTCAGCAGCGTTGTGTCAATATTATGCGTGCGTGGGAAGGGGGCACCCTGAACTACACGGTGGCCGCCGATCAGCTTGCGGCACTGGAGAGTGAAGCTGTTGCGCGCCAGCATAATGCGAATCAGGCGTATGCCGAACTGCTGCAAGGGGTGCTGCGTGCCCACCGCGCCAGTCACGATCAGGCGGTGCGCCACTTCCGCGATGCGCGTGAACTGTTTGAACAGGTCGGGAATCAGCAGAATGTGCTGCTGTGCGACCTGTATCTGGGCGAATGTCTGCGCAATCAGGGCGATCTGGATCGCGCGCGGGGTATCTTCCGCCGTGCCTATTCCGTTGCCCGGCAGCTCGGCAATCAACGTATTCAACTGATTTGCCGCGCTCAGGAAGGGCAGGTGCTGTTCATCATGGGACAGTTGCAGGATGCGCTGCCGCTGCTGCAAGAGGCCATCACGCTCTCGTACACGCCCGCGCTGCTGCGTGATCATGTGCTGATCGACATCTGCATCGCCTACAGCAATCTTGCCGAGATTTATCTGGAAATGGGCGATGCCAAACAAGCGCTGGAAAATGCGCGCGCCTCGCTGCACATCGCCGATTCCAGCAAAGCGCTGCTGTGTCTGGGACTGGCTAACCGCACGCTGGGCATTGTCCTCACGGTGGTCAAGGCCCCGGCGACGGGCAGGCTGATTAATCCCGACGATTACTTTGAAGCCGCGCTGCGCTACTATACCGAACTAAAAGCTGAAGCCGACATCGCCATGACCATGCTGACCTACGGCGAGAGCCTGCGGCGGCGGCGGCAGAAGATGGCGGCGGGCATTCGCTTTCAGGAGGCGATGAACGCCTTTAAGCGTCTGGGCATGACCGCCGAAGCCGAACGGGCGAACGAAGCCTATCAGAAAATCATCCGCGATTCGTAGCCTTCACCAATCGCCAGCATAGCCCACGCCGTAGGGCTGGAACTGGTGCAGCAGATACAGATAACGCAGTTCGACCAACTGGCGCTGATGCAGCAGATCGTGCGCGACCCACGAGGCCAGCAAATCCCCGGCGCTCAGCTTGCCCATGTCAAAGACCAACGCCGCATCCCAATCGGGTGCTGTCAGGCTTTGCAGCCAGCGCAGCGAGTTTTCGCGCTCCTGCAAAAACTGGGCGAGGGAGGTGTCTAGATCGCGCTGGTTGTAGTGGCGCTGTGTGACCCAGCCCTGCGGGTCATTTTCCGGCGGCAGCCCTGGCAGCTTGTCCAGGAGATGCTTCAACTTGAGGCGGAAATCCTCGCGCTCCTCGTCGTAGAGATGATTCAGCACTTCGAGGATTGACCACGAAGCCGCGTCCGGTTTCCAGCGTGCCTGCGCCGCAGAAACATCCGCTAGCAGATGGTGAATCGCCTGCGCCTGCTGCTTCAGGAGCGTGATACAGTTGTTCAGATCGAGCATGGTGTCCTCCGGTATTGTGTTCATGTGGTTGATGGTGCTGCCTGTCAATTGATGTTCGCCAGCGAAAGTCCTAAAATAGACGCGTCCTCCAATAATTTACCATAGGAATATGTTTCAATGACTACACTACGTGCCGGGGTGATTGGCCTGGGCGTCGGCAAGAATCATGCCGAAGGCTACCTGCAATCACCGAATGCTGAGTTGGTCGCGCTTTGCGACAGCGACAAAACGCGTCTGAATGAATTTGCGCAGAAATATAATCTTCCTGCTGATGTATGTTACAGCGATTATCAAACGATGCTGGCGAAGGCCAAGCTGGATATTGTCAGCGTGTGTTTGCCTAATGCCCTGCACGCGCCCGCCTCAATTGCCGCGCTGGAAGCAGGCGCGCATGTGCTGTGCGAAAAGCCGCTGGCGACTTCTACGGCGGAAGCGCAGGCGATGGTGGATGCCGCCAGCCGTTCGGGCAAGCGCCTGACCGTATGCTACAACTACCGCTATCGTGCCGATTCGCAGTGGATATACAACATGGTACACAGCGGCGCGCTGGGCAAAATTCTGCACGTCAGCGCTTCGTGGCGGCGTGAAACGGGCATCCCCGGCTGGGGCCTGTTCGGCGACAAGGCTATGTCGGGCGGCGGCGCGATGATTGACCTCGGCGTGCATGTGCTTGATCTGGCGCTGTGGATGCTGGATTTCCCGACGGTGGAAACGGTCAGCGGCACGACACGCGCGGCCTTCGGGCCTAACAAGCGCAAGATGTGGGCACGCCCCGGTTTCGAGCCGTCAAAATTTGAAGTTGAAGACGGCGCGGTGGGCTTCCTGCGGCTGGCAAACGACACGAGCATGTTCCTTCAGGCGACATGGGGCGAACACGGACAACCTAACGAAGATCGTATGCGCGTCGAATTACAGGGCACGCTGGGCACCGCCGTACTGGATATTGCCAACTACCGCCGTGACGATACGCTGCGTTTTTATAGCGAGAATGAAGGCGAACCTGTCGTGGTGACGCCGGTTGTGCGCTGGAACGCCCCGGCTTACCATCACATCGGCCTGGTGATGGATACTGTTGAGAAGCTGGCGAACGGTGAAGCGCCCACAACGGATGGCACGCAGGGCTTACAGGCCGTACAGGTTCTCGACGCTCTTTATCATTCGGCTGAAATTCACAAGGAAATCTTTTTGAAATAAGCGCCAAATTTCACAGATAATGAAGCGTGAACTATTTATTCACGATCATTCCTGTGAATCTCATGGCGGCTGTACCGAATCCTGAATTTGAGAAACGTGCCTTTGCGCTGTTGTCTGAATGGCGTAAGGGCACGTTTGCGTTTGCGGAAGCGGTGGACCGGCTGGACGCGCTCAAGTATCAGGCGCTGGTGGAACAATCCCCCGCGAACGCGGCGCTGATTGAACGGCTGCTGGGTATCGTGCGCCTGTCCAGAGGACACTACGATCACGCTATCCGCCATTTCCGCACTGCGCGCGATTTTCACGGGCAGACGGGCGATACCGAACGTCTGCTCATGTGTGACAACAACATCGGTGAGGCGCATCGTCTCAAAGGTGATCTGGAACGCGCGCACAAAATCCTGCAAGCGACGTATGAGGCGGCGGTCAAGTTGGGCAATCCGCTGATTCAGGCTCATGCGCGATCCAACGCTGGCCGCACGCTGTGCAATATGCGGCGCTACACCGAAGCCGTTGCGGTGTTACAGCACGCGCGCGAAGTGGCGGATATGCCACACATCCGGCCCAATATGCTGGGCCTGATCAGCCTGATTTACTCCGATCTGGCCTTCGCTTATCTGGGCTTGAACGACACGTCTGCGGCCTTCGCTGCCGCTGACGAGGCGTTGAAATTCGGGCTTGAGAGCAAAGAACTGCGGCGGCAGGGGCAGGCGCACCGAGCGCTGGGAGCTGTGTTCAGCGTTTACGTTCCCAATACTGACCTCAACACTGATCCTGATTATCACTTTGAGATTTCGGTGCAGCGCGCGCGCACCGCAAACTTCGATGTAGATGCTGCGGATACGTATACGCTGTACGGGGAAAGCCTGGCTAAGCGTGGGCGCACTGCCGATGCGCTGGAAAAACTGTACGAAGCCATCCTGATCTATGAACGCCTGGAACTCACGGTGGAATGCGAAAAAGTGAAAGCGATTTTGCAGAACCTGTAGGTTTCGCGCCGCTGAATGCTGCCCCGCCTGAAATGGTGTATAAGATGCTGCTGTGCTATGCTACGGATGACCCGCAAGAGCATGTCAGGCGAATGTATGACTCATCAGATTGTGCTGCGTGACGCAAAATCAGCCGACGTTTCGATCATAACTGCTGCGATTCGGGCAGCCTTTGAGGAATATCGCGGCAAGCTCAATCCTCCGTCCGGTTCCCATGATGAACGCGAAGAAGACATAGGCGCGAAACTGAGAAAGGGCGGCGGCCTGCTGGCTTATGTTGAACAGCAGTTGGCGGGCGTTGTGCTGTATTATCCCCACTCCACCGACAGCAGCCTGTATCTGGGGCGTCTGGGCGTGCTGCCCGGCTATCGTCGTTTCGGCGTTGGCAAGGCGCTGGTGCAGGCTGTCGAGACGCGCGCGCGGCAGCTTGGCTATGCTGAGGTCACGCTGGGGGTACGCCTTCAGCTTGCGGGCAATCGCCAGTTCTTTGAGCGTTTGGGCTACACTGTGAGCAGTTACGGCAGCCATGAGGGTTTCACGGAGCCAACTTTTACCCTGATGTCAAAAGCGCTGTGATGTAGACGCTGATGATGGTACTAGAGCGCTCCCAATTTTTGGGGTAACATCTCTCGCATTGAACACAGATTGAGCACAAACATCATGAGAAATTTCGTTTGGACACGTCTTCTCTTTGCCCCGTATGGCATCGCAGTTGGATTATGTATCCTGGTGATGGGTGTGCTGATGGCTTCCGCCGGGCCGCTGCTGCCCGTCGTCATCGCCAACGAAATTGGGTTGGACAAGGTTGGGGTGGCGACTTTTTTCCTGACCAATACACTGGTGGGGATTGTTATTGCGCTGGGCACCGGCTACCTGTCTGATGGCATGATCGCGCGTTATAAGCTGGTGTTGATCGGCGGGGTATTTTCGGCAGTGGGATACTTCGGCATCGCCAGCGCTGCGCAGCCGCTTCAGGTGTTTTTCGCGGGGCCATGTATCGGCGGCATTGGCATCCTGTTCACGCAGCTTTTTGCCGTTGCCAAAGATGGAGTCGTTGCTGAGTGGGAGCCGGAGCAGCAGGTTATTGGCATCACCATGCTGCGTACCTTGTTTTCCTTCGGCTATATTCTGGGGACTGCTGTGTCAAGCTTGCTGGCACGCGCAGCAGATATTCAGAGCACCTTTTACCTGATTGCGGGCGCTGCTGTGGTGCTGGCGGTGTTCGGCACGCTGCTGATGTACCGCATCGAGCGCTACATCAAGGCACGACAGGCGCGGGTAGTTGCCTCGGATAGGCCTGCTGCGGCGCGTGAGATTACGCTGCCGTTTGTGGCGCTGATTGTGCCGCTGCTGTCGCTGATTGTGCTGCAAGGCGCGGACAGCACGCGGCTGTCGTATCTGTCGCTGGTCATGTTCCAGATGTTCCGTGATGCCAGCATCGCTCCGATGATGTTTGGTATTGGCGCGGCTGTTGAACTGGTCACCATGAGCCTGATGGGTTATCTCTCCAGCAAAATCCGGGAGAACGTGGTGATTGCGATTGGCGCGCTGTGCGGCGTGGTGCAGTTCCTGATTCTGGCGTTCGCTGATTCGCTGCCAGTGCTGTATCTGGGGGCTGTGATCCATGCGGTGTTTGTGGCGGCGCTGTTCGGCGTAGCGATGGCGTACATCCAGCGGCTGCTGGCGCATCGTACGGGATTTGGCGGGGCGCTGTATGTGACCGTGTTGAATCTCGGTTCGCTGGTGGGCATCCTATCGCCGCTGCTGGTGACAGGCTACGACCAGAAGATATTCGTCATCCCGGCGATTCTGTGCGCGCTGGGGGCGGTGCTGCTGCTGGTCGGCGATAAAA
>JAXLWC010000026.1:0-64742 GCA_046328675.1 Anaerolineae bacterium | reverse complement strand
CGGGGCAGATTGCTGGCGCGGGGTCGCTGGTGGTGGAGAGTGAGGAAGGCGTGCTGGTCATGTCCGGCGATGTGTCGCTGAGCGAACAGCGCGCGGTGGTTAATGCGCTGCTTCCAAGAATCAAGGCGGACGCCATTGTGCTCGAAAGTACCTACGGCGGGAAATTACACGCGAACCGCATGGCCGAAGAAAAGCGGCTGATGGACACGCTCAGACGTGTCACCGAGCGCGGCGGCAAGGTGCTGATTCCGGCGTTTGCGCTGGGACGCGCGCAGGAAGTCCTGCAAATCATCCTCGCGCATCGTGACCAGCTTGCGGTGCCTGTATACGCCGACGGCATGGTGCGGGCGGTGTGTCGCGGCTATGCGCGCTTCTCGTCGTGGCTGCCGCAGGCGACGGTGAAGGCAGCGGGCGAAGACCATCTGTTTTTCCGCGATCACGTTCGCCCGGTGGAAAACACGCTCCAGCGCGAGGAAGTCATTAACAGCGCGGGGCCTGCGGTGATTGTCGCCAGCAGCGGCATGTTGACGGGGGGCGCGTCGGCAGCCTATGCTAAAGTGCTGGCCAGCGGCGAACAGAACGCGATTCTGCTGACGGGTTATCAGGACGAAGAAGCGCCGGGACGTTTCCTGCAACGCATCATGCGTGAACGGCAGGAGGGACAGGAAGTCGCGTTCAAAATCGACAATACGACGGTGACGCTGCGCTGTGAAATCGGGACGTATTCACTGTCGGCCCACGCCGATGAAGCGGAACTCGTGAGCGTGGTGGACGCGCTCAACGCCGAGGATACGATGCTGGTACACGGCGACCCCGGCGCGCGGCACAGCCTGGCTACCGCGCTGCGGCAGCGTGGGCGGGCGGTGATGTCGCCGCGCATCGGGCAGACGATAGAACTGACCTACGCCAAGCGCCCGTTTGCGCTGGCGGCGAAAGTGACCAGCGGCAGCGAGACGCGTCCCTTCGACGCGGCGGCGCTGTGGGAAGAACTGAAAGCCAACGCCGACAGCTTCTACAGCGCGCGGGAACTGGCGCGAATGTGGTGGGGCGACGACTCGCGCCACGCCGAAGTCAGCCGCATCCTGACGGGGGATGGGCTGTACTTCGCCGGGGATTGGCGCAGCAAGGATAATTTCCGCGTGCGCACGGCGGAACAGGTGGAGAAGGTACGCCGACAGCGCGGCGTTATGCTGGCGAATCCCGCGCTGGTGGGCAAGCTGGTCGTGCTGCGCGACGCGAATGACCGTCCGCGCGCGGGCGTGGTGGTTAACGCGACGGCTGAAGGTTTCGAGGCGGTGGTAGAAAACACCAAGGGACGCAACTATCCCGCTGACGCTTTGCTGTGGGTGATTGGCGTGTGGCAGGGGCCGCCGGATGGCAAGGGCATGAAGGAAGCCATCAGTATGCGGGCGAAGGAAGCACGCTCACTACAGGATATGGTGCTGCCGTTTGAGACGCGCAAGGCGCTGGTGGAAAACGGGCAAACGGTCAACCCATCGGCGCTGCTGCCTGCCACACTGCCCGAAGGCGTCACACCGGAAAATGCACTGCTGAGTATCACGCTGGCGCTGGCAGGTGACGCGGCGACCTACGAAGAAGGCGGGCTGAAACCCAAGCGCGCCTTGCAGGAAGGCCCGGCAGAGATGAACGTCGCGCGGCAGACGGCGCTGGCGGCGTTCCCGACAGAGGCACGCCTGCGCAAAGTTGGGATGGAGATGCATCGCAAGCGGCTGATTTTGAACTTCGACTTCCCGAACGTGGCCGAAACGCAGTACGCCGAAATCATCGAGCAGGTGACGGACTCCACAGGCTGGGATGTGATGGTCAATCCATCGCTGAACCAACAGGCGCTGGGGGCGGCGGTGAGCGAGGTGCTGCCGGAAGACGTGCGGCTGGTTAAGGGGCCGTCGTTTTTCATGGACAAGGGCGAAGTTCAGGCTGATGTAGAGGGCGCAGACGCGGCGACTCTGCGCGAAATCACGGACACGTACCTGAAGCTGACAGGTTTCCGGCTGAAGCTGAACGCACGCAGCGAGGCGAAAGCCAGCGGCAGCGCGGTGACGACGCCCAGCGCGCCCGCACAGACCAGCGGCGGCAAGATGGAAATCAACGCGGCATATGGCGTGGTGCGGCTGGCGCTGGAAAAACACGGCCTGTATAAAGCAAGCCTGAAACAGGGCGATATTGTGCTGACGTTTGTTTCGCCACAGGTGGGACAGCGCCATCTGGAGACGATTAACACGCTGTCGCAGCAGACGGGCTACCGCATGAGCCTGCATCCGCACCCCAACCAGCAGCAGATTTTGCAGGTCGCCAACCAGTTGATGAGCCGCGCGGGCTGGCAAATCCGCAAGGGGCCGGGGATTCATACGGAGCGGGCGGAGGTGGTGGTGGCGCTGGCAAACACGCCGGACGGGGCAAGCCTGGAACAGGTGCAGCGGGAGTTCGCGGAGCAGACTGGATACACGCTGGTGGTGAGTTAGGACAAGTTCACCGCTGTCGCTATGGCGCAAGAGACGGTTCATTTGAACCCTAAATGGGATCATGCCCAGGAACGAAAATACGTTTGAACCGCCAAGACGCCAAGCGCGCCAAGAAGAAAGAGAAAATGGGCGGGAATTAAAGAGAGCCGTCAGTCTTTAGCTGTTAGTCGAAGACAAAGGCAAAAGGCAAGGAGGCAAACGTGCGCTCGCGGACAAAATGATTTGGTGTGCGATGCGTTCGCCCGCAGCTAAAGGTGCGGGCTAGCGAGGCTCGCAAGACTAAAGCCCGCAGCTAAAGGTGCGGGCTATCGAGGTTCGGAAGCTGACTGAAGGCGCGGTGTCTCTCGCAGGTGGCGATAAATCCAGTTACGTGGACGTTCAATTGAACGTCCCTACACGAAAAATATCCGCGAAACTCCCCACTCGCTGGATCGGACAAATCTACCCAACGTGCGATTTTCGTGCTACAGTGTAGCCTGACAGACGTACCCGCGTCTGAGAAGTGAGGTTTGCCATGAGCAGCATGGTCATTCGTTAGTCATCCGTCCCTCTTGGTTTCGCGCAGTACAGGACGCCGCCCGGCGCTGCCTGACGTTTTGTTTTCCGGCGCGAAAGCCGTTTTTTCACGATGACTGACGAAGTGCATGGCAAGTCAGATACACAGATTGTAACTATCCTATGCAGAAGCAGGCCAGTGGCTAAAGAGGCTTGTCCGATAATGGGAAGACTCGCGTTGGCGACGCCACCAGTTCAAAACTGGTGGCTATCTATTGGAAAACCCACTGAAGGGGTTGCCCTTAGTCTCCGTTACGGTCAAATAACCGCTGTAAAGGTCTCTCATTTGACCTTGTGGTGAGTTGTGAAACTGCTGCGAGGCTCATGAAATCCTGTTGGATTACGGGACAAGCCTTAAAGCCGACTGGCTGCCAAAGTGCCAAGCCCACTGAAGGGGCTGAAAGACAGGCGCAAGGCTGCGCATTGTTTGGTAAAGGCATAGTTTGGTTCAAACCCTGTGACTTGCCAGTGTTGAACATGGGAGATTCGCAAACGATGTCCTCTAGTCTTTGGCGCGACCCGGACTTTATTAAGCTGTGGGTCGGGCAAACGGTTTCTGAAGTAGGTTCACATATTACAGGCACAGGGCTGCCGCTGATCGCGCTGCTGCTGGCGGCCACGCCGGAACAGATGGGGCTGTTGAGTGCGCTGGTGGCGCTGCCTGTGCTGCTGTTCGGGTTGTTCGCGGGCGTGTGGGTGGATCGCCTGCGCCGCCGTCCGCTGATGATCACGGCAGACATCGGGCGCTGCCTCATTCTGCTGAGCGTTCCGGCGGCAGCGCTCACAGGCCACCTGAGTTTTGAACTGCTGTGCGCGGTGGCGGTGCTGTCGGGGGTGCTGTCGCTGCTGTTTAACACGGCGTATCATGCGGCGCTGCCTGCACTGGTGGAGCGTCAACGGCTGCTGGAAGCGAACACCCGACTGGCGACGACCAGCGCTGCCGCCGAGATTGGCGGGCCACCGCTGGCGGGCGTGCTGGTGCAGGTGTTGAGCGCGCCGCTGGCGATGGTGCTGGATGCGCTGTCGTTTCTGGTTTCGGCGCTGAGCCTGCTGCTGATACGTAAGGAGGAACCCGCGCCACTGCCGCGCGAACAATCGCAATCGGTGGTAACGGAGATTGTCGAAGGGCTGCGCGTGCTGTGGCGGCAGCCGATTCTGCGCACGCTGACGCTGGTGGCGGTGATGGACAACTTCTTCGGCAGTTTTTTCGCCGTGCTGTACAGCCTGTACGTGGTGCGCGACCTGGGACAGTCGGCGTTTACGCTGGGCGTGCTGGTGGGCGCGGGCGGCGTGGGCGCACTGGTCGGTTCGCTGCTGGTGGGGCGTCTGCGCTGGCGGCTGGGGCATACGCTGATTGGCGGGCGGCTGATCGGTTCGGCGCTGGGGCTGCTGTCGTTGATGGTGACGGGGAATTTCGCCGTTGTGGCGCTGTTCCTTAGCCAGCTTATCGGCGACACGGCAGGTTCGATCTACCGCGTTCACGAAAAGAGCTTGCAGCAGGGGCTGGTGCCGGATGCACTGCTGGGGCGCGCGAATGCCAGCGTCAATTTCCTGACGCAGGGCATCATGCCGCTGGGGGCGCTGGTGGCGGGCGCGCTGGCGGGGGTGCTGGGCGCGCGGGTGACGCTGCTGCTGGCGGTGTGCGGCTTTTCGCTGGCGGCGGTGGTGCTGTGGCTGTCGCCTGTGCGGCATCTGAGAAGTATGGGCGAGGTGGCGGGCAGCGGGTAACGATTAGCCGTTAGCAAATGCGAAGCATTGAACCGCCAAGTCGCCAAGAGCGCCAAGAGAGAACGTCCTGATTTTCATCCGCTTGTGTGAACGAAGTTCATGAACCCTTTAGGTGGGTATTTTGTGGAGCGAAAAGGCGGGGAGATAAACGTTCGCGCAAACCTCACCCCAAACCCCGCCGCTTCGCTTACCCCGTGCATGAATTTGAGCGTAAAGGGATGCGCGCGGCGGGAGAGGGGCTAAAAACGCGCTCGTATGGGCAATTGTTTGCCACGAGAATATATTGAGGAGGTGCTGCCTCAAAACACAAACCCTCGCTCTGTCATCCCGCACTCGCTTCATGTAGGGGCGATGCCGCAGCATTTCACGCGCGGCGGATGACCGCAGACGAGGGGCTGACTTTTTCATTCGCGGCGGGTTTTCTGGTATAGTTGTGCGACTGAACTATGGGATGATATAGCGAGGTAATCGGCGCAGCGAAGCGGAGGAAACGAAGAAGGAATGGCTGAAGAACGGGGAATGCCCGAAAGCGTCAATGATTATTATGAGCTGCGCTACAACGACCTGAAGCAGTTTATGGAGGCGATGACCGCCTATTTCCCGCCGGAAGTGCTGGACGAGAACGCGACGTTCCGCCTGATGGAAGCGGAGTTTAATTATCTGGCGGATATGCTGGGGTACGAAGATATGGCGGCGTTCCTTGACCGTTTGATTGCCAACGACGAGCGTGAGGTGAACGGCGAGGCTGAAGACGACGAGGACGATGAGGACGACGCAGACGAGGGTGATAAATAAACAGAACTGGGGCGCTGTTGATGCGCCCCTTGCTGCTGTTATTTCTTCTTGTCATCGCCGCCGAGCAAGCCGCCGAGCAGATTGCTCACGTCGCCCAACAGTTCGCTGGTGTTGCCGCTTTTCACATCATTCAGGAGTTCCGCCGCGCCGTCCCCAAGACCGCCCATGACCCCCTTGAGCAGATCATCAAGCTGACCGCCGGGCAGTTTATCCTTGAGGAAGCCCATCACCGTTTCCACAGCCTGCTGGGCCTGCGCTTGCGAAAGGCCCACGCGCTGCGCTACCAACTTCACCAATTCATCCATGCATCTATCTCCTCACATCATGTCTAACGCGTCCTTATCGTAGCACAGGATGCGGGAACCAGGCGGCAGGCTGACCAGTCCATGCGGCTAGTTTTGCACTGCACTACAGGGCGGCGATGGCGGCGACGGGCAGGCTGAACACCAGACAGAAGATGATGCCCTTGAAGTAGTTGTTGACCTGGGTACGCCCGTCGGTCATCAGATGTTCCATGCCTTCCGCACCCCTGGGGATGGCAAACTTGGGTTTCATGACCGTGAGGATGAGATAGTCAATGATGACGGCGTCGAACAGGTTGAAGACGTTCATCACCAGAAAAGCATTGGCAAAGGCGGTGAAGAACGAGATGCTGCCACCGTTTTCGACTTTCAACTGCATCACGGAAAAGTACATCACGCCCACAATCAGCGCCAGGAATGGAATCATCATCAGGCGCTGGATGCGTTTTTCTTGCGGGGTGTTGGGCGGCAGCTTGGCGCGGATTTCCTTCGGGAAGTCCTGAAGCCAGAGACGCGGGTTGGCATAGAGCGAAACGAAGATGATAACGCTGAGTCCCAAACTCAGAAGCAAGCCATCGACGAGGATACGTGTTAGGGATAACATGGTGTGATTTCCTGTTGTTTTACAAATCTATATTTTATTTTAGACTAAACTAAAATATTGTCAAGAAGATCGTGAGAAATCGCACATGCAGCTTAAGGCATCCCCTGGCCGTGAGCGTGCTATGATATGTGTATCGACAGACGATAGGAGACTCCTGCGGTGACGATTACCTATGGCGAGGTACAGGATGTGGAAGTGATGGATCGTGTGTACGCGCGCTTTGCACAGGAAATCGCGACGCTGGAAGGGCTGGGCTTTCGCAGGCTGGGTGTGGCCAGCGAAACGTTTTTCCCCTTCAGCCTGATTCTGTTTTCACCGATTTATCTTGCCGCCCGCATGTATCGTCACCCGACGTTTCTGGCCTCCCCGCTGCGCTTCGGGGCGTATACGCCAATCATGGTCTGTTATGAAACCTGCGTGTTTGCTGCGCCGCAGTCGCTGGGCGTGAAGTACTATACGCGCTTTATGGACGGCGCGGTGCTTGTTTCGGCTAATTTCGTCGTTTCCAGCGTGAACGATGCGGAGCGCGGCTTCTTCAAATATCAGGACGACAAGATCACGATGGAACACTGCCATCAACGGCATCAGGAGCGCATTCAAGAGCATTTACGCGCGGATCGCTGGCTCGACCATGATCTGGAATTTGACAATCTGGTGCGTATGAGCCAGTTTGAAGACCACTACATGTATGGAGCGCCGCTGCGCAAACAGAAAACAAAAGTCTGGTAACCATTCGTGTTCGTTTACCCCCTCATGCCTTTACAAGGGTAGGTATTTAAGGGAACGAGAAGACAGGCGGGCGAACGGGCGCGTTTGGCCTCACCCCAAGAAAGTCGATAGTCGTTAGTCAATAGCTGTTAGACAAAGGCAAAAGACAGGGAGATGAGTTTGCGCGTTTGGCCTCACCCCAACCCCTCTCCATGTCCGGGATTTGAGCGTAGTGCAAGGCTCGACTCACGGAGAGGGGCTTAAAACGGGTTCGCCGTGACGGGTGGTTGCCGTGAGAATGCGTTGAGAAAGACGTGGCGCTGCGGCAAATCCAGCCGACACCATTAAAAACCTACCGTTGTTAACCCCTCATCCCCCACCCTTCTCCTTTTCAGGGCAGGTATTTTGTGCAGCGAGAAGACAGGCGGACGAACGGGCGCGTTTGGCCTCACCCCAACCTCTCTCCATGTCCGGGATTTGAGCGTAGTGCAAGGCTCGACTCACGGAGAGGGGCTTAAAACGGGTTCGCCGTGACGGGTGGTTGCCGTGAGAATGACTTGAGAGCACTGCGGTTTTGCGGTGAGTTTGAGGTGAAGCGTTAATAACCTACCCCGAAAAGCCTCATCCCCACCCTTCTCCCCCGATTTCAGAGGAGAAGGGCGTAAAATGCGGCGCACGCGACAAAAAAGCCGCCTGCGCGAGTTTGTAGCTATTTGCATTTCAACGGTATAATCGCGGCGGTAAGTGCATTCCACGCACACTACTTAAAATGTTCATTTAAGAGGACTAACGAACATGTTCAAGCTACGTCACAAAGTAATGCTCCTTGTCGCTTTGCTGCTGATGGTATTGTCGGCACAGGTACTTTTGGCGCAAGATGAGGCTCCCATTCAGATCGCTATCGCTGTCGCGCAGACCGGCAACGCCTCGCTGTTCGGACAGGAACAGGTGATCGGCGCGCAGTTGGCGGCAGATTATTTTAACGGACAGGGCGGCGTTAACGGACGCCCGGTTGAACTGGTATTGCAGGACGCAGGCACAGACGAAGCCGGCGCCATCAGCGCTTTCCAGACGCTGTTTGCTAGCGATGTGGTGGGCATCGTCGGCCCGACGCTGTCGCAGCAGGCGTTCGCCGCTGACCCGCTGGCCGAAGAAGCGGGCGTTCCGGTGATCGCGCCCTCCAACACCGCGCCGGGCATCCCCGAAGTCGGTGAATACATCTCGCGCATCAGCGCCCCGGTGACCGTCGTTGCGCCCAATTCGATCAACGCGGCGCTGGCGATGGACCCCAGCATCACCGATGTGGCCGTGTTCTACGCGCAGAACGACGCTTTCTCCAGCTCGGAAACCACCGTGTTCCAGAGCGTCGTCACCAACCTCGGTCTGAATCTGGCGACGGTGCAAACGTTCCAGACCACCGACACTGACTTCAGCACACAGATTACCAACGCGATTGCGGTCAACCCGCAGTTGGTGGTGATTTCCGGGCTGGCAGTGGACGGCGGCAACCTGATTCGCCAACTGCGTGAGTTCGGTTACACGGGGCTGATCGTCGGCGGCAACGGCTTCAACACGCCCAACATCTTCCCGGTGTGCCAGCAGTACTGCGAAGGTCTGATCGTGGCGCAGGCGTACAGCCCGCTGAACCCCGCAGAAATCAACACGACCTTCGTGCAGCTTTACAGTGACAGCCAGGGCAGAACCGCCTCGCAGTTCAGCGCGCAGGCCTTCACCGCCGTACAGGTGTACATTGAAGCGCTGATTCGCCTGGACAATATCGTGGCGCTGGAAACACTGGACACCGCAACGCTGCGTTCGCTGCTGAATATGGCGGTTCTGGCAGGCGGCTACGACACGCCGCTGGGGCCGATCTCCTTCACCCCGACGGGCGAAATCGTGCAGGGTCAGTTCTATGTCGCGCAGGTGGATATGAACGACGACGCGCAGACGGGCAGCTTCACGCTGGTCAGCGGCGGCGAATAATACCCCCTAACCCACCCGCATTCAGGGAAAGGGTGCTGTCGAAACTGAAATAGAGAAGTGACGGTAAGGGCGCAGCCGATTGGTGCGCCCTTACTACAAATAGAGCAAAGAACAATATGCAGCTCACCTTATTCTTTCAGCAGATTGTCAACGGGCTGTCCATCGGCAGCGTGTATGCCATCTTCGCGCTGGGCTATACCCTGATCTTCTCGATTCTGGGCATCATCAATTTCGCACACGGCGCGGTGTTCACGCTCGGCGCGTATTTCACCTACACGCTCAGCGGCTTGAAGTTCGGCTTCAACGGCCTGCTGGCACAGGGACAGCTACCCTTCGGCCTGCCGTTTCCGCTGGCGATGCTGGGCGGCGCGGCGCTGGCGGGGCTGGTTGGCGTGGGCGTGGAGCGTGTGGCGTTCCGTCCGCTGCGGGCACGCGGCGCGGACCCGCTGCTGATGCTGGTGTCGAGCCTGGGCGTAGCGGTAGCGATTGTCAACATCATTCAGTACTTATTTGGCGCAGAGCCGTATTCCTTTCCGGTCAACACCACGCTGATGGGTTTGCCGCCGTCGATTAACTTCGGCACGCAGACGACGCCGCTGATTGTGCGCATGACCTACATCCTGATTTTCGGCGTGTCGATGATTATTCTGGTGGCGCTCACCTATTTCATCAACGCCACCAAAACGGGCAAAGCCCTGCGCGCCGTCGCCGAAGATCCGACCACGTCGAGCTTGCTGGGCATCAACACAGATCGCCTGATTCTGGTGACGTTCTTCCTCAGCGGCTTTCTCGGCGGCATCGCGGGGACGCTGGTGGGCTTGAGCGCGACGATTACGGGGCCGTACTTCGGCATCTCGTTCGGGCTGAAGGGGCTGGCGGTGATGGTGCTGGGCGGGCTGGGCAGCATCCCCGGCGCGGTGGTGGGCGGCATGGTCATCGGGCTGGCGGAAGCGTTTGTGCCTGCCGACCTCAATGCCTACAAGGACGCGGTGGCCTTTGCGGTGCTGTTCATTGTGCTGCTGGTGCGGCCACAGGGCATTCTGGGACGCCCGCTGATGCAGAAGGTGTAGCGGGAAGCGGGAAAAGTGATGCGTAATGAGTGATGAGTAATGGTGGTGAGTAAAGCAACGAGCAACGAGCAATGAGCAATGAGTAAGAAGGGATGCGTAGTGATGAGTGATGAGTAGTGAGTGGTGAGTGATGAGTAGTGAGTGATGAGTAGTGAGTGATGATGATGAGTGGTGAGTAAAAAGCAACGAGCAATGAGCAACGAGCAATGAAGTAAGAAGGGATGCGTAACGAGTAACGAGTGATGAGTGATGAGTGGTGAGTGATGAGTAAAAGCAACGAGCAACGAGCATGAGCAATGAGTAAGAAGGGATGCGTAACGAGTGATGAGTAGTAGTGAGTGATGAGTAATGAGTGGTGAGTAAAAAGCAACGAGCAATGAGCAAGAAGGGATGCGTAACGAGTGATGAGTGATGCGTAGTGAGTGGTGAGTGGTGAGTGAGGCGAGATATGCGAGTTCGTTTCGGCACGCAGGCGCGGGGTTTATGCCTCAAGCTAAAGGTTGAGGCGTTTTGGACTAGCCGGCACCTTTAGCAGTGGGTGAATGAATCATGCAGCACCGGGCAAAGCGGACACGTACAGCGCCTGGCAAGCACCAGCTATAGACTAGCAGATGACCACATCGATACTGGTGTAAGCCCCTCATCCCCAACCCTACCGCTGCGCTTACCCCACTCGCTTCGCGGAGGAGAAGGGAGAACAGCTATGTTAGGAACTGCTACCCATCATCAACTGTGTGGTCGCCTACTAGCAGCTATCGGCTAAAGACTAAAGACTAAAGACTTATTGCATGGACAATTTTATCAACGTATATGGTTTCCTGATGGTATCGATGACGCTGCAAGCGCTGCTGGCGTTATCGCTGTACCTGCCGCTGATGACCGGACAGCTTTCGCTGGCAAGCGCGGGCTTTTACGCGCTGGGCGGTTACATCGCGGCGATTATGTCCACGACTGTATTCCCCCCGACAGCGCAGGGCGAGGTGTTCCCGCTGCCGTACCTGCTGCTGGAAATGGTGCTGGCGGCGGCGGCCAGCGGTGTGTTAGCTATCCTGATCGGCATCCCGGCGCTGCGGCTGCGCGGCATTTATCTGGCGCTGGCGACGATTGCCTTTGTCGAAGTGGTGCGCGTGGTCTCGCTCAACCTGCCGATTACCGGACAGGCGATTGGCATCTTCGGCGTGCCGCAGCCGTTTCAGGGCATCGGTTACCTGTGGGTCAGTTTGCCGCTGCTGATTTTCAGCACATGGTTCATCTACCGCCTGGAACGCAGCCGCGTGGGACGGGCGTTCGCGGCGCTGCGCGAGGACGAACTGGCGGCGCAGGCGATGGGCATCAACCCGACGTTCAACAAAGTGCTGGCGTTTACGCTGGGGGCGATGCTGGCGGGCACTGTCGGCGCAGTGAGCGCGCACGTCATCAATACCTGGAACGCGCGACAAGGCACATTTGATGTGAGCGTGCTGGTGCTGGCGTATGTCATCATCGGCGGCTCGCGCACGTATCTCGGCCCGGTGATCGGCGGCCTGCTGCTGACCGCGCTGCCGGAAGCCCTGCGCGCGGTTGCCAACACACAGGGTCTGCCGGAGTTCGCCACGCAGTTTCTGGTGGAAGGACGGCTGATTATCTATGGCGTACTGATCGCTGTCAGCACCTTGTTTTTCCCACAGGGAGTCATTACGCCAGAGGTACTCCAGCGCTTCAGCAGAAAAGGGCGGCAGCGCTAACCCGCAGCAGACTATTCCGGCACCAGTGGCAGGGTAAAGCCAAAGGTGCTGCCTTTGCCGTACTGGCTGGTAAAGATGATTTCGCCACGATTGCGTTCAATAATGCGCTTAACGCTGTACAGCCCCAGCCCCGTACCTTCGATGGTTTTGGTTTCTTCGGTCTTCACCCGTTTAAACGGCTGGAACAAATTGGACTGTTCGGTCTCTGGAATGCCATAGCCGGAATCAGTTACTTCAAAGCGCGCCATGCCCTCGCGATGGCGCAGGGCAACATGCACGCTGCCACTGTCGGGTGTGTATTTGATGGCGTTGTCCACCAGATTGGAAACCGCCTGCTGCATCTCTCGGTGCTGCTGCCTTTGACGACCACTGGCACATCCGGCGGCGAAAAGCTGAAGGCCAGATTTTTGCGTTCGGCCTGGGCACGCGCTGCGTCGATCAACTCATAAATCAGTTCCAGCAGGTCAATCTTGCGGCTGCTGACCTCGCCGCGCGCGAGGCGTTCGATGCTTTCCAGCGAGAGGACATCGGTAACCAGCGCTTTCATACGGTCAATGGACTGGTTAATCTGTGTCATGTAACGCTGTTGATTTTCGGCAATCGTTTTCCCCAACGAACGTTCCAACAGCGCCGTTGAGGTGGTGATGATGGTCAGCGGGTTGCGCAGATCATGTGAGACGATGCGCACCATGTCCGTTTTGAGCTGCTCCAGCGTGCGAAGCTGTTCGTAGAGGTCTTGCAGTTCCAACAACTGCTTCTGGCTCACGTCATAAAGCTGGGCGTTATCGATGGCTACCGCGATGCGGGTCGCGACCAGTTTCAGGAACTCGAACAGGTCGGCGGTAAAGCTTTCAGGCTGATGCGTTTCGAGGCTGACAATACCGATGAAACGCTCCTGTGATACAAAGGGGATGGAAATCTGAGAACGTGTGTCTGGCCGAACCGCGAAATAGTCTGGATCCGTCGTCACATCTTTAACCCATTCCGCTTCCCGCCGTTGGGCGACGCGCGCGGTGATCGAGCCTTTTTCTAAAGAATAGTGGGTATTCAGGCCTTCAGGATAGCCCACCGATTGGATGTCGATGCCCCCGGCCTCATCAATCACGGCGATGCTGCCCGCGCTGGCTCCGCTGAGTTCGATCATGCTGTCCAGGGCCATCGCCTGCACATAATGAATATCGAGCCTGCGCGTCAGGTCATCGTCAATGCGGCTGAGCGTGACAAGCTGTTCAATGTGGGTTTTCATCTGGGCTTCAGCCTGTTTGCGCCAGGTGATGTCATGGCCGATCCCCAGAATTTGAGTTTCACCCTTGTCCTGAATGGGAATCACGCGCATATCGACAATCAGATTCCTGCCATCAGGCCGCGTAATGGCAATCTCCGGTGGTCGGGCCAGTTCGCCATGCGGGAGTCGCGCCAATACTTCGGCAATATTGGCAATCTGCACGGGATCAAACAAGCCGACATCGACGAAGTTTTTGCCGATCATCTCGCTTTTCTTTAAGCCGACCAGCGGTTCAACGGCCCAATTGCAATCAATCAGATTGCCGGCCATATCAGTGACAAAGTAGGGGTCGGGGGCTTCCTCAAAGAGCATACGGAACCGTTCTTCACTTTCACGGAGGGCCAGTTCCATCTGCTTACGTTCGGTGATGTCACGGGCGATTTCGCTGACGAGGAAACGATCGCCCAGATCAATGAGGAAACGCGATACCTGAAGCGTGCGGCGAACCCCTTCGGCGCGGATAATTTCATACTCAAAGACGTGATCCAGCCAGGACGATTTACGCGTGTGCAGCAGTTCATCGAACATGGCTTTGTAGGCGGTAAAGGGCATGGCCTGCTGGTTTTCGGGGGGCAGCATCTGATAGGTGAGGTCCCAAACGTATTGTCCCAGCGCTGCGTCACGGGGGATACCTGTGATGTAGGCTTCGGCATGGTTCCATTCGATGATTTTTCCGGTCTGGTCAATCAGCATTATGCCGTCAAGGGACTGCTCTACGACGCTGCGGAAGCGTTCCTCGCTGTCGTGCAGGGCTTTTTCGGCGCGGCGTTTGTCAATCAGGAGCTGCTGATTTTCCAGCGCCTGCTCAATCACGGTGGGCAGCAGATCAAGATAAACGCCGTCAATATCCTTAATGACGTAGTCAAAGGCGCCCAGCTTGAGGGCTTCTACGGCGATACGCTCGTTGCCGGTGCCGGTGAGCATGATGGTCGGGGGCATCATTTCACGGGCGGCAAGCTGCTGGATGACCTGAATGCCACTCATGCCGGGCATATGATAGTCCACGATGACGGCGTCATAGGCACGCTCGGCGCACAGCGAAAGCCCTTCTTCGCCGCTGGGGGTGATATCGATCTCATAGCCAGCGCGCATCAGTTTTTTTTGCAGTAAGCGCGCTATGCCTTCGTTGTCTTCCATGTAGAGGATACGGATCTGCGTTGACATGCGGGTTAGACTCCATTTGGGAGCATGACAATGGAGAGAAGCAAGCCTAGTCTGGCGATAGCCTCCGCAAACTGTTCGTACTCGACGGGTTTTGTGATATAAACGTTGCAGCCGAGTTCATAACAGCGATTGACTTCGTGAGCGTCATCGGTAGTCGTCAGGATGATGATGGGGATGGTTTTTGTCCGATCATCCATCTTGATCCTTTCGAGCACGCGATACCCATCTATAATCGGCAGGTTCAGGTCTAATAACACCAGCAGCGCGGGGCGGTGATGCAGGTTGACGTAACCTTCATCGCCGAAGAAATAATCCAGTGCGACCTGCCCATCCTGAAGTTTGATAATGGGGTTGGAGATATTGGCCCGCCGCAGATTTTTCTCAATCAGTCGAGCGTGCCCCTCATTATCTTCGACCAACGCAATCGTGACCTCATTTATTGTACTCATGATACTTCCAGCTACTTACAATACACCCAGAAATCAATAGCCATTCACACAGCCCATGTAAGGAGTGGTGAGATTCAGTTACATGGACGTTCAATTGAACGTCCCTACACAAAAAATATCCGCGAAACTCCGCACTCGCCCATGTAAGGGCTACTATCATACACGGCTCTGGCGGCGCTGCCGAAAGCGCTCATCTTGAATTAATCTCCACCGTCGGGTTGTGGGGGATGAGGAATTTGAAGGTTGTGCCTACGCCTAATTGCGATTCGCACCAGATACGCCCGCCATGCCGCCGCACCAGCGTCTGGACATAAGCCAGGCCCATGCCTTCTCCGGGTACGTCCTGCCTGCCCGCGCGGCGGAACGGGGCAAAGACTTTGTCCATATCCTCCGGGGCGATCCCGCGCCCGTTGTCGCGAATGCTAAAGAGTGTCTGGTTATCGTTCTGCTCGGCGCTGATTTCAATCGTGCCGGGACGTTCCGACGTGAGATAGGCCACCGCGTTGGAGAGAATGTTGCCAAATATCTGCTCTATCGAGACATAGTCAGCCATCACCAGAGGCAAATCGCCGATGATGAGTTTGACGCTGCGCTGGTTCATCTGATAGTTGAGCGCGGCAAGGATTTTTTCGACTATCAAGCGGGTATCGACCTTGACCAGTTCAAGATGCAGGCGTCCTAAGCGCGATAGTTTGAGGATTGCTTTGGTAAAACCATCCATACTGCTGACCGAAGACTCGATGAACTGCAACGCTTCGGGAATGTCTTCTTTCAGCGAGCGCAGCAGGGCCTCACGGCGCGCCGGATTGATATGCTCAACTAACTGGTCGCATTCCTCGCTGACCTGCTTCACGGCGGCACGCAGTTCGCCAGAAAAGCCTTTCAGGTTGACCAGCGGGGCGCGCAGATCATGCGAGACGATATAAGCGAAGTTCTTGATTTCCTCGTTGGCTTCGGCCAGTTCGGCGGTACGTTCGTCAACGCGCCGTTCCAGTTCTTCGTTGTAACGTGTAATCTCGCGTTTGAGGCTGCTCTGATGTAAAGCGATGGCAATCTGCGTACCAATTTCTTCGGCAATCTGGAGATATTCGCTGGTAAAAAAGCCGATGCCGACTGCTGCCAGCGCCAGCACACCAGCGAGACGCCCCTGTACAACGAGGGGAATCCCCATTGCGGCGTGCATCCCTTCCGCCAGCCAGATTTTTGCGATGTTGGCGTAAGGAGGTTTGGTGCCGGTGATGTCATCGACGATTATCGAACGCCCCAGCTTCAATTGGCCGAGCGACATATCGGGTATCACTTTGTAGCTGTCGTCCACGTTGACGTTGGTGTTGGCAACATGCTTGAGGGCGATGATGCGCTCCTCGGTGATTTCGTCGTTGAAGATGACGATACTGGCCCAATCACAGGGAATGAGTTGAATCAATTGTTCCAGAATAGTGTCTGCCAGTTTGTCCGGTGAATCCGCGAGGAGGATACGATGATCAATTTCGCGCAGAATGGAGACGCGCTGGTTATAACGCTTTAAGGATTCTTCTGTATGCTTGCGCTCGGTGATGTCGATGGTCGCGCCGATAGTGCGCAGCGCCCGACGCTGTTGGCCGTCCCCTTCAAACAAGGTCTGGGCACGCAGACTGATCCAACGGACTGCGCCTTTGCTGTCGAGGATACGATGCTCTACGTCAAACAGGCCGTCACCGCCGGGACTGGTGGCGAGGGCTGCCTGTTTTAGGACACGTTCGCGGTCATCGGGGTACATGCGTTCGTAGGCAAAGGTGAGTGAGGCTGGTGTGCCCGGTTCCAAATCCCAGATGCGGCACTCCTCTGCTGACCAGTAGACGGCGTTCGTCCGGTGGTCATGGTCAAAGATGCCAATGTTGCCGACGCGTACCGCCTGCTGCAAACGTTCCTCGCTTTCGCGCATCATTTCCAGCATACGCTTGCGTTCGGTGATGTCTTCATAGGTGCCGAGCACACCGATAATCCGACCCTCGGCATTATGCAGGGGCACTTTGCTGGTGCGCAGCCAGTAGAGTTGGCCGTCGGCACGCCACTGCGGTTCTTCATAGCCGATGCGCGGGACTCCTGAGGCGATGACCTGCCGATCATCCTGTTCATACTGTTCCACCTGTTTGCGCATCACAGCGGTAGGATTCTGCATTAGTTCCAGGTTCGTCCTGCCGATGAGCTGCGTGTCGGTGCTGTAGCCGAGGTCTTCAGCAAAGGGCTGATTGCAGCCGAGGATGCGCGAGTTGACATCCTTCCAGAAGACGCGAATGGGGATATTGTCGAGGACATTTTGCAGCATCTGCTCCGACTCGAAGAGCCTGGCTTCAGCTAATTTGCTTTCGGTGATATCCTTGACCACGCCGTAGAAGCGGACAACGCGCCGCTGGGTTTCATCCCAGATGGGATAACGTCCGATATGCACCCACTTCATTTCCCCCCATTTGTTGTAGATGCGATAGTCCTTTTCATGAGCCTTGCCCGTAAGCATCTCCTGAACATCGTGCTGGCGTCGCAACAAATCGTCGGGATGATAGTTGTCGATGGTGTTGCCAAATTCGTGGCGTTGAATGCCTGTGATGCGCGCGAGGGCGTCTTCGGTGACCCATTCCAGTTCATAACTCAAATCGGGGTTGACCTTGTAGGAGTAGGCATAATCGGAGAAAAGCTGCGAAATCATGCGGTAACGTTCTTCGCTTAACCGCAGGGCCTCCTGCATCTGCTTCAGTTCGGTAATGTCAGATACTGCGCCAATGGTGCGCACGGGGTGACGAGAGGCGTCCTCGCCTTCAAACCATGTGCGGGAACGTATGCTTAACCAGTGGACAGCCCCCTGACGGTCAATGATGCGATATTCCACATCAAAAGCGCCGTCCCCAGCGGGGTCCCAGGCAAGGCGCACGGCTTTGTCGACGCGCTCCAGGTCTTCAGGATGGACATGTTCGCGGCCCGCCCCTAAAGGTACGGGTTCATCGAGGCCCCAGCCGTAGATGGCGCGGTGTTCCGGCGACCAGTAGACGGTATTGCTGAGGTGGTCATGATCGAAAATACCAATCTGGCCCACGCGGACAGACAGGCGAAAGCGTTCTTCATTTGCTTCAAGCGATTGCTGCATCTGCTTGCGCTCGGTGACGTTGGTGACCATCGCCAGCGCGGCCACAAATGTCCCCTGATCATCCATGATGGGGTTCGTGGCCATCAGCGTCCAAACGTCGTTACCTGTTTTGTCCTTCAGGCGGAATTCATGTTTTTCGCGGATGCCCTGACTGCGGCGCTGAAGGTTGTGTTGTGCTTCGCGGCGGCCAGCGTCATCCATGAAATCGTACATGCTGCGTCCGTGTATCTCGTCGGCAGTGATGCCCAGCATTTCGGCCATCTTGGGGTTGGCGTAGGTGGTGATGCCCTGATTGTCGATTAACCAGATGCCTTCCTGTGCGGTTTCGACGATGGTGCGGTAGCGCTTCTCGCTCTCGCGCAGGGCCGCTTCCATCTGTTTGCGTTCGGTAATGTCTTTGGCAACCGCAACATGCAGTTCCTGTTCATCGAACCAGATGTGCTGGGTGGAGATTTCCACAGGAAAGATGGTGCCGTCTTTGCGGCGATGCAGGGTTTCGAGATGATCGGAACCGCCGCTGCGGGATACTCGCCACTGCTCCCAAATCGCAGCCCAGCTTGTCGTGGGATAGACGGGGTCAACATCCCACAATTTGAGCTGAAGCAGTTCTTCACGCGTGTAGCCCAGGGAACGACAGGCCTGCTCGTTGACGTAGGAGAAGGAAGCATCCTGTGTCATCCAGAAGACGGCGTCGGTGGCCTGATCGATGGAATACTGGAACATGCGCAGCGTGCGTTCCTGAGTCGCGATATTCGCTGCGATCCTGTGCGACACAGATGCAGCCTGCCAGGCGACCCTGATCGTCACGAAGCTGCGACCTGGAACACGATACCGGGATGTGGCGGCCATCCTTCGTGACAAAATGCAGTTCGGCCAGATCGTAGGACTCGCTGTCGTCAATGGCGAAAGGTTCTGTGAACAAGGCGCTGATGGGGCGTCCAATGAGTTCATGGTTGTCGTAACCCAACATGCGGCATGTCGCGGGGTTGGCCAGCACGATCTCGCCCTGGGAGTCGGTGATGAGCAGGCTGTCGCGCAGGACATCGCTCAGGTTAAGCAGATATTTTTTATAGGAGGGCTGCGGCCCAAGTGCAGGTGCCGCATCCGGCGCAGCAGCGTCCGCTGGCGCTGTGACCTGTGCAGGCGCTTCGTCAGAGTCTACAAGTTTCGTCAGCAGTGCCAGCAGCGAGTCCAGCTCAGCAGTATCGGGGATTTCTCCTAAGCGCGAAGCAAGCTCAACAATCCGCTTTTTTCGGGAGTCCATACGTACACTTTCATTCTAGTTCATATACACTAGCACTACGAGCGCAACACAGTCTATCGCTTTATTAAATTGTAGCGGCAACACCGAAAACATTTCCATGAGGATAATGAGACTGTTTGCGCGGCGGTGTGTGCGCCAAAGCTGCGCAAATTTGAGCAAGCCGGGGCCGTTCTGACAACATGACATTCATCACTGCGCGAAATTTACTTTAGAATGGTAACTTAAACGCCTGTTGTGCATCTAAAGGGAAAGTAAGGGATTGTCGCTGTGCAAGATGAAACCAAATTGATTGCTGCCCTCAAACAGCGGGACCCTGCCGCGCTCTCGACGTTGTTTGAGCACTATTCGGACAGGATTTACCGGCTGGCTGTGAGCGTGCTGCATGACGAAGTGCAGGCTGATGGTGTGGTGCAGAATACGTTTCTGGCGCTGATTAAGCACGTCGAAACTTTTGAAGGGCGTTCCAGCATTGGAACGTGGCTGTACCGTGTGGCGTATAATGAGTGTGTCATGCGGATGCGCCGCGCCAAGGCTATCGTTGACCTTGATGAGCGCGATGATGACGGCGATACGATGCCAACGCATTTTGTGGATTGGCAGACGGTGCCGGAAGATATTATCGACAGCGGCGAAGCGATGACGCAGATGGAACGCGCTATCAGCAGCCTGAAGCCGGAACTGCGGGCGGTGTTTGTGCTGCGCGATGTGGATGAGCTTTCGACGGCGGAAACGGCAGATGTGTTGGGCATTACCGAGAATCTGGTCAAAGTACGGCTGCATCGTGCGCGGCTGGCGCTGCGAGAGATGCTGGCGTCGTACTTCGAGAAACGCGTAAACGCATAGACAAAGGAACCCCTCATGGAATGTGCAGAACTGATCCGCTACCTGTCGGATTATATTGATAACAATTTGTCGGAAAGGCTGATGGCGGAAGCCCGCGACCATCTGGCGACGTGCCAGAACTGTCATGTGGTGCTCGATTCTACGCAGCAGACGATTCTGCTGTACCGTGAACGTGGCAAACGGATTGGCATGAAAAGCGCGAAACAGGAGGCGTTGTTCGCGCAGCTTGCGCAGGTGCTGGCAGGACGCGAGGATGCCTGTGAGCCGGATGAATCCTAGGTGTTAAGGTGGATGTTGGGCAAGGATGATGCGCCGGGCGCTGCTTTTGTGCGCATCAACGCCAGGCCGGCAGGCTGATGGTGACGTGTGTGCCTTTGCCCGCCACTGAGGTTAAATACAGGTCCCCGTGATGGGCGGCGATAATCTTGCGCGCCAGATACAGCCCTAAGCCCATGCCCTGCTGCTCGCGGACTTCACGGTTGACCTGCTGGAAATCACGCAGCGCACACTTTTGCTGCTGCGGGGTCATGCCACAGCCCTGATCGGAGACGCAGATTTCGACACGATCCCCCAGCACATAATGCGTCAGCGATACGGCGGCATCTTCTGGCGAGAAATCCAGCGCGTTGGCAATGATTTCGGCAAGGGCATGTTTGAGCGACCAGATGTCTCCGGGCAGCGTGGCATTGCGATCTTCTTCATGCAGTTCAATGGTCAGATGTGGGCGATGGTGCGCAAAACGGCGCGCCAGATCGGTGGCGCCCATTACAAGCTGCCAGATTTGCAGCGGCGTGGATAAGCCGTTTATGAGCTTATCCTGCATGGCCCCGGTTTCAATCTGAGTCAGGTATACCATCTGCTCGACCACATGCGACAAACGATCCGCGCTGGTGGCAAAGGTGTCCATCAGGTCGTTGAGTTCTTCGCCGTCCAGCAGGTTCTTCTGGCGCGAAATGATTTCCTTGACGAGGTTAATTGACAGCAGCGGCGTGCGCAGTTCGTGGGCGACCAGATAACGCAGCGAGGTTTTGGTGCGTTCCAACTCCTCTGCTCGCGACTGCGTTAAGGCTTCGTGGCGTGCCAAACGGCTGCGCACAGCCCCCACCAGATCGGTATAGCGGAAGGGTTTGGTGACGTAGTCATCGGCGCCGAGTTCCATGCCGCGCCGCACTGAGTCGCTATCCACGCGTGCGGTGACGAAAACGAAGGGAATAAGCGCCGTGGCGGTGTTCTGGCGCAGCGCTGCTAACACATCATAGCCATTCATATGCGGCATGTTGATGTCGCAAACGATGAGGTCAGGATGCTCGCTTATGGCGAGTGCTGAACCCTGCTGCCCGCTGCTGGCGGAAAGCACGTCGTAGCCCGCCATTTGCAGCATTCTGGTCATTTGTTCGGCGAGAAGATATTCATCTTCAATGACTAAAATACGTATCATGAGTTGATTTCCCTAGACGCAGACATAAATTATCAATGCTATTCTAGGGCATGTTAAAGACATTTCTCATTAATTAAAACCTCAAAGCGTAAATAATGAATGAGTGTTTCCTCATAATTCAATTCATGGTAGTCGTTAGTTGTTAGTCGTTAGTCATTAGCTGTTAGTTCAAGACAAAGGCAGAAGGCGGCAAGGCGGCAAGGCGAATGCGCGCGTTTGGCCTCAGCACAGCCACCGGCGCTTCGCTTATCCATGTCCGTATGGTGGTAAACGATTGCGGCGGTTTTGCGGTGGGTTTGCGGTGAAGCGTTAAAGCCTACCCCGAAAAACCTTGCCGAAGAAGGTTATGAAGCCACAGAGGCACGCTGACGAGGTGCCTCTGTTAGGGAAAGGCAAAGTATTAGGCTGACGGCGGTGTCGTGCGGGGAACGGAACTCACTGTACGACTACTATCGGCAGCTTGATATAGACCTGCGTTCCGCGTCCCGGAGCCGACATTAAGCGGAACTCGCCGGAGTGGGCGGCAATAATCTGGCGGGCGACGTACAGGCCCAGCCCCATGCCCTGTTGTTCCTGGATGTCACGGTTGACCTGCTCGAAATCTCTCAGCGCCAGTTTCTGCTGTTCGAGAGTCATGCCACTGCCATGATCGGTGATTGTGATTTCCAGCATGTCATGCGCCGCACGATAGGCAACGGCAACGTTCGTGCCCTCGGGCGAAAAGTTGAGGGCGTTGGCGATTACTTCGGCAATGGCGTGCTTCAGCGCGCGGATGTCACCCAGGACGACGGTGCCGCGATCCTCTTCGTGGAGATTGATTTCCAGTTGAGCGTGGTTATAGGAAAAACGTCGAGCGCTGGTGATGGCCCCCACGACAAGCTGCCAGGCTTCCAGCGGCAGGCCCCAGTCCGACAGTGATTTGGCCTCCATCGCACCGGACTCAAGTTGTGTCAGGTAGACCATCTGCTCAACCAGGTGCGACATGTGATCGGTGCTGGCGGTGAAGGTGTCCAGCAATTCGTTCAGTTCATCGCGGCCCATGCCACGTCCATGCCGGGAAATGATTTCCTTGACCATACTAATGGAGATTAATGGTGATCGCAGTTCATGGGCAACGAGGTGAATCAGGTTGGATTTGGTACGGGCGACTTCGCTGCGGGTTGACTCAAGAAAGGCATAATAACGGGTCAGGCGGGTTTGCACGGCGCGCACGAGTTCACCGTAGCGAAAAGGCTTGGTGACATAGTCATCTGCGCCCAACTCCATTCCGTGCCGCAGGGACTCGCTGTCTACACGCGCGGTCAGGAACAGAAAGGGCACCAGATTGGTGGCGGGATTCTGGCGCACCTGATGGAGTACTTCATAACCATTCATATGCGGCATGTTGATGTCGCAGACAATCAGGTCGGGCGATTGGGTTTTGGCGAGTTCCGTGCCCTGCATCCCATTGGGGGCACCACATACGTCAAAGCCTGCCAGTTCCAACATGCTGGTAATCTGTTCACGCAGCAGATACTCATCCTCAATGACCAAGATGCGCGCCATACCGTTAATTTCCCCATTTATATCAATTGATAATCAATTTTCATTTTATCATCATTTGTCAAAATGTTCCTTGAGATTTATTCAGGTCGCGAACGCCAATAAAACAGCGCACCGGGCTGATGCGCTGCTCTACAGAAGGGGTGGTACAGAGGGAGATTCTAGCGGTTAGCGGAACGGTAACGGGTTGCAACGACAATGGTCAGGAGTACGAACGCGCCTTCGACAAACAGGGAGAGCAAGCCCATCGGCTCAAACCAATCATCATCAATCCCGATGCCCGGCAGCCCAATGGTGCGGCTGACGATGTACATGACAAAGGCTCCGCCAGCGACCAGAAAACCCAACGCCCAGCCCCAGGTTTTCGAGCCGCGATAGATGCCTACGGCAGCAAAGAGGGCCGCCGCGCCGTTGGCCAGAAACAAAAGTCCTTTGTACATGGCCTCCTGAAGGTTATCAGGGGCATCAATGAAGTGAATCAGGCCCGTAACGACAATCAACGCAATCGCCGCCCCGACTAACAGCGGAGGAATGGAGAGGCGTGTTTGGGTAGACTTCGCTTCGAGGGTCGTGACCTGCTGCATACGAGTATCCTGCCTTGGCGCGTCAATGACGCATTCTCTGAACAACTTTTCCAGAATACACCCGCTGCGCAGGCCGTGTCTCAACACTTCCTCAAATTCGCCTTAAATCTGCCTTAAACGCCCTACCCCAAGGCCACGTCGAGCAGCATCATGACGGCGAAGCCAATCATCGCGCCCATCGTGGCGAGGTCGGTGTTGCCGCCGCGCTGGGATTCGGGGATGACTTCTTCGACTACGACGAAGATCATGGCCCCGGCGGCAAAGCTCAGCGCGTAAGGCAGCAGCGGACGCATGACCATCACGGCGGCGGCACCGATGACCCCCGCGACGGGTTCAACGATAGCGGAAAGCTGCCCATACCAGAAGCTTTTAAAGGGGGACAGCCCTTCGCGGCGCAGTGGTACGGATACGGCAATGCCTTCCGGGAAATTCTGTAAGCCAATGCCAATTGCCAGCGCAATCGCGCCGGCCACCGTTGCCGAGGGAATGCCGCTGGCCGCTGCGCCAAAGGCTACACCCACCGCTAAACCTTCGGGGATGTTGTGCAGCGTGATAGCGAGCACCAGCAGCACCGAGCGCTGCCACGTCGTCTTTAGACCTTCGGCTTCATCGCGACGGAAGCCCAGATGCAGATGCGGCAGCACCATATCAATGCCGCGCAGAAAAATGCCGCCCAGCAGAAAACCGCTGACGGCGGGCAGCCAGGCGGGAAGTTCCCCACCCTCGGACATCTCAATCGCCGGAGCGAGCAATGACCAGTAGCTGGCGGCAATCATGACGCCGCCCGCAAAGCCGAGCATGGCATCGAGCAGCTTACGACTGACTTCGCGCGTGGTGAACACGGCTGCCGCGCCGAGTGCGGTCACGCCCCAGGTGAACAAGGTGGCCAGCAGCGCCTGAAACACGGGAGGAATGGTTTCGATGTAGGGAAGAATGGAAGGCATAGGGTTGTTTTCGACTCATTTCAATTTCAATTTAGATTATCTTAAATCACATTGAAGACGGTTATGAGTGACTATTGACCTCCTTTTTTCATGACATTTGTCACTTCAGGCCGAAATTTCCGCGCTTGCTGTAACCTTACGCCCTGCCCCACATCCAAAGGACAACAACAAGCACAAACTAAATCGGAGGATGACAAAATGAAGACGAATGTGGGCAATATGGATCGGATCGTGCGCTTACTGCTGGGTGTGGCCATTATCGCCGCAGGACTGTACTTCCAGAACTGGTTGGGCCTGATCGGCGTCGTGCTGATTGGCACCGCATTCATCAGCTTCTGCCCGATTTATGCCATCTTCGGCATCAGCACCTGCCCGGTGAAATCCAATTCCTGAAAATATCCCCCAATCTCCTCAAAGACGCCCTCCTCACGGGCGTTTTTGATTCGGGCGGCAGGCATAGATGTGTACGAGGTGACGCCAGAGGCTAAAGCCATCCGGCTGCCGGGTTTCGGCGGGAAGTCGGTTGAAACCGACTCAAACCCGCCGAGAACACCTGTATGTTAAGGCCGCCGCTCAACAGCGGTTTGTGGATAGCTGCACCTCTTACGGGGCGGGAGTGACCTCTATGGTAGCGAGTTCAGTCATTTCCAGTGTCGGCTCAACGGTGGGTTCCAGCGTTGGCGCAGCAGTGGGTTCGACGGTTGGTTCCAGCGTCGGTTCCTGCGTTGGCAGTTCGGTTCCTGCGACAGTCGGCTCACTGGTTGGCTCGACAGTTGGTTCGGCGGTGACCACCAGCGGCGGGATGTCGATGGTCGGCGAGGGCGTCGGCTGCGGCTGGCTGGCGATGAGCGCTTGCCCATCGACGATCACGCCGTCAATGGCGATGGGCGCGCCCCCCAGCGGCAGGATGCGCAGCAGATGGTCGCCCGCTTCCAGGCCGCTGACGCCGATGAGGTTGCCCACGCTCTCCTGCGCTGCGTTGGCGTTGACCGCACGCAGCACCAGACCATCCACCTCCACTGCGAAGCTGCCGTAGCCCGGCCCGGCGATGTACACCACCTCCGCAGCCGTCCCGCTGAAGGCAAAGGTCAGCGTGTCGGTCAGGCTGCCGCTGCTGCTGAGGTAGGCCTGCCCTGCTGCGCGCTCGCTGCTGGTCAGGTTCCACACGCCGCTGCGCTGCACCGGCTCTCGTCCGCCCCAATCATCAGCGGCTGCGGGTTGAGCGAGAGCGAGAAGAACGGGCGCGAGGCCGAGAAGGTGCCCAAACCGCCCTGACTCCAGGCACGCACTCGCCAGGTGTAACCGCCGTAAGCCAGCGGGTTGGGGATTTGCAGCGTACACGTCGTGACGGTGCAGCCGCCGACGCCTGCCTGATACCACTGGCTGAAGACCACAGCCACACCGCTGCTGATTTCAAGGTTGTACCAGGCGGCGCTGGCACTGGTGTTCCAGACGAAGGTGGGACGGTTGGTGGTGTTGATGACGGCGGCGTCGTTGGGCGTGACCAGCGTCGGCGCGGCAGGCACGGGCACGCTGACGGTGAAGCTGCGCGGCGTGGCGAAGGCTCCCGTTCCCGCCGCCCCGTAACCGCGTGCGTTCCAGGTGTAGCCGCCGTTGGCCAGCGTCACGCCGGAGAGCGTGAGTGAGCACTGCCCGGCGCTGCACAACTGGCCGACGCCGCGTGTGGCCCGATACCACTGGTCGCTGACGGTGCCGCCGCTGCCGCTGACCACCACGTTGTACCAATCCACCGCTGTGTTGTCGTCCCAGACGAAAGCCGGCGCGGGGTTGGTGATGGTGCTGTTGGGGGTTTGCAGGTTGAGCGCGGTGGGCAGACTGCTGCTGACGCTGAAGGCAAAGCCGCCCGACAGCGCGCTGCCGCCGCCTGCGCCATACGCCTGCAAGCGGAAGGCGTAGCTGCCCTGGCCCAGGTTCACCACATTGCTGACGGTGCAGGTTCCCGGATGCGGGGTGCAGATGCTGGCGGCGTCGTACCACTGCTGGAAGAAGCTGGGCGTGAAGCCGGGTGCTGCGCCGCTGATCCACAGGTAGTAGTAGGTGCTGCCCGCCGCTGTGTTCCAGGTGAAGGTCGGCGACCCGGTTTGAATCGAACCGACGGAACTGGGACTGACCGTGATGATGTCAGCGATGTTGGGGGCGGCAAAGTTGAGCGCGAAGGGCACGGGCGCTGTGTAACCGCTGTTCCCGCCCAGACTCATGCCCCCCGGCCCCCAGGCGGCCATGACCACGCTGTAGCTGCCGCTGGGCAGATGGATAACGGGCGTGACGGCGCAGGTGGGCGTGCAGACGCTGGCGCGCGTCAGCCACTGGCTGTAGACGGCAGTGCTGCTGTTGTTGAGGATGGACACGTAGAAATAGCTGGCGGCGGTATCGTCGTTCCAGGTGATGGTGGGACGCCCCTGATTGGGATTGATGACGATACCGGAGGGGAGCACGGGCGGCGGCGCGTTAACCACAAAGGCCTGCGGTCCGGCGTAGGTGCTCAGGCCGCCCGGGCCGTAGCTGCGCAGGTAGGCGCTGTAGGCTGTCCCGTCCAGCAGGTCGGACGGTGCCAGCAGCGAGCAAGTGGTGCCTGTCGGGCTGCCGCAGGCGCTGGCGCGCGTGACCCACTGGTTGATCGTGGGCGCTGCCGCGTTGCCGGGGGCTGCCACGTACAGGTTGAAGTAGGTGGCGTTGAGCGCGCTGCCGGAGAGGGACCAGGTGAAGGTGGGACGCAGGGAGGTGATGTTGCTCGGCGCGTCGAGCGTAGGCAGGCCAGGCGGCGGCGCGCTGAGCGTGAAGCTGAACGGCCCGCGCCAGGTGCCGAGTGCCGTGCCGTTCCAGGTATTCATGTAGGCTGTGTAGCTGCCGTTCGTCAGGCGGTAGGTCTCGCGCAAAGTCGTGGCATCGATGGAACAGGTGCTGCCGTTGCAGTAACCTGCGTCGGACAGCACTTCGTTGATGACCTGTGTCCCGGAGGCGTTGTTAATCAGCAGGTAGTAGTACTGCGCGCCTGCGATGTCCGGCCACTGGTATGTCGGGTTGCCATAGCTCACCACTGTCGTCCCGATGGGCAGGAACTGCGTACTGACCGTGTTTTGTCCCAGTGTATTGTTGAGCGTGTTAGGGTCTGCCGTGGTAGAAATCACGCTGGCCGTGCTGGTCACCGTCCCGGTAGTCGCCGGGTTCACCGTGACATCGACGGTAATCGTCACGACGGCACTGGTGGTCATCGTGCCCACAGTGCAGGTGACGACGCCGGTGACATGGCTGCAACTTCCCTGCGTGGAGTTTGCGCTGCCAAAAGTTACACCGTTCGACAGCGTTTCGGTGACCACTACGCTGCGCGCGTAGTTGGCGGACGAGTTATTGGTTACGGTGATGGTATAGGTCAGGCCCATGCCGGACAAAATGGGATCGGTTGAATCGGTGTGCGTGACCGACAAATCGGCGCTGGGCACGACACACCCCGAAAACTCAGAAGTGTTACCGCTGGCATCCGTCGCCGTTGCCGCAACGCCCAAGCCTTCAGCGATGAGCGTGCCGAGTGCCTGATTGATGGTCGCATTGCCCGAACCGTTGGTGGTCACATCAAAGGACGTGACATAGGTTTGGCCCTCGCCAAAACCAGAGGCATCGCACGTCGTCTGGAACACTTCAATGGTAAAGGTCTGATTTGCAGCGCTGTTGAACGTGCCCGTAAGCGTGCTCGTCGCCTGGCTTTGTATGACTAAGAGAGGGGCGTTTTGCAGATTGTTCGCGCCTGTATCAGGGTCGCCATTATCATTGCCATTGACCCCAATACTTCCCAGGTCGATCCCCAAGGCCGTATTTGAAAATATCGAATTGCGGGCAATACGATTACCTGTTCCGGCGCTGGTATCCAGATAAATCCCTCTGCCCCCGTTAAAGGCAATCAAGTTTCCGCCTGCCGTCACGGTGCTGCTGCCAATGGTATTATTTGCAGCGCCGCCGCTTAGATAAATGCCGTTGCTCAGATTGCCAAGATTGCCTGTGCCAGCGGCGTTAGTGCCGATGTAGTTTCCCTGAATGATATTTCCGGTTGAGTTTGCGCCGCCAATGACAATCCCATTGTCGTAATTTCCTGAGATGATGTTGCGCGCGCCTGCCGTCGTGCCGCCGATGGTGTTGCTGCCACTCTGCTGAATGGAAATTCCGGTTCCATTGCGCGAAACGGCGGTGCCGCTGCTGTTGACGCCGATGAAATTACCGACGATGATGTGATTTCCAACCGGACTATCCGTAATCTGAAGACCCTCGTTGGTGCTGCCGCCGATGGTATTACGATCTACGGTAACGTTTGATGCGCCGCTGCCTAATACAATGCCGCGGTCATTGTAGCCGATATAATTGCTGAGGATGGTGTCGTTTGTGCTGACCCGATCTCCAGTGGTGTAGACGAAGATGCCAGTACCAAGATTGCTTTCGATGTCGTTGTAAGCAATGGTGACATTTGGAGCGCTCACCGTAATTCCGGTGCTGTTGGGGCCTTCGGTAGTTCCAGCGGCGTCCACCCCGATGTTGTTATCCTGAATAACATGCCCCTGTCCATCAGCCAGCAGGATTGCAGAGCCTGATGTGAAACCCGTGAATGCCAACCCTTGAATCGTCGCCGTGAGGTTTGGATCATAGGTTGCCGTGCCGTAAACTCTCATGCCGTAGGTCACACCTGCCTGAGAGGGACGAATTTCAATCATGGGGTGATTGGTATAGCCGGGCTGCGTCGTGCCATCAATGATAACCGAGTCCGAGATGGTAAAGCCCAAACTGGTCGTAATAGTGAATGGCCCCGTCCCAGGTATATTGAAGGTAATGATGTCCTCGACGCCTGCATTACTGTTCGCATCAATAATTGCCTGAGCCAATGACCCCAAGCCGCTGGTGTTGAAATTAGTGACTACAAAAGTAGCCGCGTAAGTTGGTCCTGGGAATCCAAGAAGGATCAGAATAACTGTGATAAACAGCGAGAAAGGCAGTTTTCTGACAAACATAAATCACTCACAAGATTGATGGCAGATGACTTCATCGTATCATGACTCTGTAATAAAGCATAATGAAATCATGGAGTCGTTCAGGTTAAAGCACTCATCCCCTGCTGGGCTATGATGCTTCCCTCGGTATGTCTACTGTTGTGGGGTCGGGCTTAGCCTTGCGAGGACAGATCGAGGCGCATAAAGATTTCATGGGCCATCATCTCCGCCGGGCCGTCAAAATACGGCGGCGTCACGGTGAAGCCCAGCGATTGATAGAGGGCCTGCGCTTCCTTTAAGACATCGACGGTGCTGAGGATGATGGCGGTGTAACCTGCTGCGCGCGCTTCTTTGATCAGGGCTTCGACCAGCACCCGCCCGACTTTTTTGCCGCGAAACTGGGGGCGCGTCCACAGGCGTTTTAACTCCCCCACCCCATCGCTGAACCTGCGCAGGGCGGCACAGCCAGCGACTTCGCCATCAACCAGCGCCAGCAGCAGGCGTCCAGCAGGCGGCGCGTATTTGCCCGGCAGCATGGTCAATTCTTCCTGATAGCCCGCCAGCGGAAAAGGGATTTCGTCCAGTTCATCGAGATAGGTATCGACATCCCGGCGCAGAAATTCAAAGTATTCGACGAACAACGCCTGTGTCTGCTGAATCTGGGCTGCCGTTTCCACCTGTACGATTGTTAGCATTCGTTCCCCCTGTGGTCTGAAATCAGTATACCATGTCGAGCACGAAACGTTTTGCTGTTTACTTCAGGGGGCGTGGATTCCCGTCAGACGGGAATTTTAGCTTCTGGCGGCACATGAGGCTCAAGAGCCTGTTTTAGCCAAGGTCACGTATGAAATTAACCCCTATTGCCCCGGCCCCTTCCCTCGAAATTGAGGAAAGGGGAGAAATGCGGCAGCATACGCCATTTTAAAGTGACGGGGAGTGGTTGGAGAGAGGTTCGTTACGCAAGATAACAGTCCTCAGACACACTCTAAAGGGTGGTAGCAACCGCCGCTACCACCTGGCCACGCTCAAGCCGCGTGACCGAGTCCGGATCGTGGCTGGGCAGGTAAACTGTCGGGTGCTGCTGCGTGTAATCGAAGACGTGCCTGAGCGTTTGCCGCGCGGCATGTTCGTCCGGCGACACACCATCGACCACCTGCCGCAGCATGAAATCTTCGGTATAGGAGGTATCCCCGGCGAGGAAGTAACTCCTGTCGCCCTCGCGCGCAATCACCGACATATGCCCCACCGAATGCCCGACGGTAGACACTAGCTGTACGTCGCCCGCTTTGGTCAGCGGGAGGCTCTGCGGGAAGTTTTCATACGGCCTGGCCTCAAAGTCGATCAGGCGCGGGTTCAGCCAGGTTGGGAAACGCTGGTTGAGATAACCGCTGACCAGCCCGCCGAAGCCTCTGGTCGCCGCGTATTCCTGGCGCGAAATCAGGATTTCCGCTTTGGGGAAATGATGCAGCCCGCCCGCATGATCGGTGTGCATGTGGGTCATCACCACCCAGCGCACATCGTCCGGGGACAACCCCATGCGCTTCATGCTCGGCCCGATTTCATCGTCCGGCTTCACATCCATACGATTGCAAAGCTGCAAAAACGGATGCCAGCGCGGGAAATAACCCGGCTGGGCCACGCGCGCCGTTTCGCCTACATCCACGACGATTAACCCTTCAGGATGTTCAATGACCCAGACCAGAATGGGCAGCATCGGCGTCCAGTGCGAGTCCAGCAGCGTATTTGCCAGCCGTCCCAGCCCCGCGCTGACTCCCTGACGTTGATTTTGTTTAATGGCGACCTGACCCGTTTGTAATGCATGGATTTTCATGGTTCGTTTCCTTATCTATAGGCGCATTGAAGAGACCTAACGGAATGCGTTAGGGTGTAACCAATTAACCGGACAAATCAGAAGTTAGCGGCGAAAGCCCAACTGCTGCATCATCGCCCGAAGTTCGACACGGTAGAAGGCCTCGGCATCACCCACCAGCGGCTGAATGCTGCCGAACAGTTCGAGCATGACGAAGCCGTGAATGCGCGCCCAGCCCACCGTCGCCAGACAGAGCACCCCCAGCACGCCGTGATAGTCTTCCGCAGCGGCGACAGACTGGAAGCTGGCGACGACAGTGTCCGGCAAATGCTGATATTCCAGCGGCAGGAGCAGGCTGCCATCGGCCACCGCCCCATCGAGGATTTCCACCACGACGCGATAGCCGCGCCGCGCCGCGCGCAGCGTTAGTTCGGTGGGCGCCTGATAGCCGGGAATCGGGTTGCCGTAGATCAACTGGAAATCAATCGGGTGCTCCTGTGCCCAGCGGCGATAGGCCAACAGCACCGCCAGCAAGCGCCCCGCGTAATCTTCGCGCGGCAGGCTGTGGGAGGCGGCTTCGATGGTTTCCGCCAGCGCCGTGAACGCCTCAAGAATCAGCGCGGTAATCACGGCATCCAGATCGCGGTAGTAGCGATACAATCCTGAGGGCGCAAGGTTTAACTCGCGGGCGATGTTGCGCATCCCTAACCCCGCTGTGCCGAACTGCTGCATCTGCTGGCGCGCGGCGTTCAGGATTTTGCGGCGCATCGCGCCATGCTGCTCGTCGTTGCGTTTTCGTGGCATAGCGTTTCCAAGAACACTGTTCAGCGAACAATGTTCTCAATATAAAGCATAAAACGATGGCTGTCAAGCATCTGTTGATCAGCCACCCTGTTATTCTGAGAGAGGCGAAACGCAGCCCATCCGGGCGGCATCTCGCGCCAACTTACTGTGTGAACGTCGGGAATGGCGGCAAGTCCGAGGCGACTGCTGGCGGCGTCACCCACGCCAGATTCCCACGAGACATCGCCTTCGAGGGTTTCCTGCCACAGCGTCGTGGATACGCCGTTGTTCACGCGTACCAGGCTGTAGCTGCGCCGCTGGAAATTGTCGCCCTGGTAGTCCTGCGTCATCATGACGAAGCCGTCAGGGGCAGGCATTACCTGCGGCGGATAGACGCTGGTGTTTAGTTCGGTGATCGTGCCCGCCCGATCCAGCGCTACCCAGCGTGAAACGGGTGCAGACTGATCTGTCGGCATGGTGGACATCGTAGGGTACAACAGCAGAGCAAGCTGCTGCCCATTGTTCACGAACAACGCCTGAGCGATGAGCCAATCCGAGGCGTGATAGATCGTGCGTGGTTCACCGCCGTCAACAATGCGCAGCACATTAAAGCGTCCCATTGGCCCCATCGGTTCACCTGCGGGCAAAGTGGGGTCGAAGTCGGGGTAAGCGATTTCGCCCGCTGGCAGCGCGTCAAATCCTGACCTGCCCCAGTAGTCGAGGGCGCTGACTTCCCCACTCTCCAAACGCCAGACGAATGAGGGCAGGTCAAAGACCCCATCGCCGCCAAATGGTGTGAAGGCAAAGATCACTTCGTCCCCTGTGAAACGCTGGATCAACGGTAAGGCGAAACCGCTGGCAACAAGCTGTTCGTCCAGCAGCGCAGGATAAGCCAGCGCGTCAATCTGATTGACCAGCGCGCCCGATGTCGTATCGATGATGAGTATCTGCCACATGGGCAGGCTGGGATCAGGGCTAACCTCAAAGGGTGAGAAATTCACCAGCGCGACGGCTACCTGACTGCCGGCAAGGGCACGCCGCCCCACCATGCACAGCTTGCCACTGCTGCGGCCAAGATCGTAGGTGACGAGCGTGGTCTGCGTGGCGATTTCACGCACGTAGAACATCGCCGCCGCTTCTGTCGACTCCGGCTGATAGGTCATCTGGCAGTAGGCGACACGACGGCCATCATCGCTGAAGGACATGGCAAAACTGGAGAGATAATTCTCGGTCTCCACGCCAAAGCTGAAACTGGTTTGGCTGCCGTCGGCGGCTACGCGCAGCAGTTGGTCACGCTGCGGGCTGTAGAGATAGGCGGCCCACTCCGCCGCCGTATCCCCATTCTGCTGCGGAAGGCCATCCTGCGGGGCTGTCGTCGCCAGATTGCAGGCAGCCAGCAGCGGCAGGATGAAAACACAAAGCACACGCACAAATCTGGGCATCAGTATGTCCTCCTGTCATCAAGGTGTAAATGTCGGGAAAGGCGGCAAGTCCGAGGCGATTTCTGTGGGAGATGCCCAGGCCAGTTCCCAACTGGCATCGCCCGCGTTGGCATCCTGCCACAGCACCGTGCTGACTCCCCCACTGACCAGCGTGAGGCTGAAACTGCCCTGCTGTGGGTTGCCATTTTCATAGTTCTGAATCAGCACGAGATAACCATCCGGCGCGGGCAAAACCTCGGCAAAATAGGGGCTGCTGAACAACTCGGTCACGCTGCCACTGCGATCCAGCGCAATCCAGCGTATACCGGAACTCGCGTCCGGCGTATCCGGGTTGTAGGATGGAAACAGCGCCAGCGCCAACTGCCGCCCATGATTGATGAACCGCGCACTGCCGATCAACCAGTCCGCCGCATGATAGATGATGCGGGGTTGGCCGCCATCGTCAACGGCGCGCAGAACGTTGAAGACGCCCATCGGCCCCATCGGCGTCCCTGCGGGAAGGCCGGGTTCATTGTCAGGATAGACCAGTTCGCCCGTGTCCAGCACATCCATCCCTGACCTGCCCCAATCGGCAATGGTATTGAGCGAGCCGCTGGCGACGTTCCAGATGAAACTGGGCGCGTTGAGTAAGCCTTCACTGGCAAAGGGGAAAAAGGCCAACAGTACGTCCGTGCCTGTATAACGCAGGACGGAGGGGAGGGTCATCATGCCGCCGTACTGCGCGCTGAGGTCATCCAATGGGTAAAGGTCGGAACTGATTTTAGAGACAAGCTCGCCTGTGGTGAAATCGATGATGCGCACTTCCCACACGGGCTGGCTGGTGTCCGGGTTCGCGCTGTAGGGAGCGTAGTTCATCAGCGACAGCGCTAACTGATTGCCGACCAGCGAATGTTTGCCCACCGAACAGAATTTGCCTTCATTGCTGCCCAGATCAAGCGTCAGCAGATTGCTCTGTGCGGCGATGTCACGCACGTACAGCGTGGCGGTGGAAACGGGCGAGTTGGGCACATAGGCAATGGTGCAGTAGGCGACAAGTCGGCCATCGTCGCTGAAGGACATGTTGGAGCTGTAGGTATAGGTATCGGCAGGCAGGCCGAGGTTGTAGCGGGTACTTGTGCCATCGGCGTTGAGCAGCAAGAGGTCGCCGCGCTGTGGGCTGTAGAGATAAGCCGAAAAAGCGCCTGCTGAGGTGGTATCCGGCTGTTGTTCGTTCGTGTTTGGCGCGGCTGTCGTAGACAAATTACAGGCAGCCAGCAGCAGCAGCACAAGTCCACAGCGCAGGAATTGCTGAATCATGGGTTTTCCCTTCGTCCTGATAGAAGTCCTTCCGTTTATATAGACACCCTTGCATCAGGTTGGGGTGCAAATTGTTATACTGTTTTTATTCTTCGGCCTGTTTTGAATAAATCACTTCTGAGCCAAAGTCGGCCCATGCATATAAAAATAACTCGTGCTTGTGTGGTACAACGTCGCGGTACCAGCTTACAAAATTTTCCACTGCCAGCGTGCTGCCCGTGATGACGATGCTGTAACCGTCGCGGTGCAAGCCGCCAATGAGCACACCGTTTTCGGTTACCTGTTTCCAATCCAGCAGATAGGTCTGGGATTTAGGCTGGCGTACATTTAGTTCACAATGCGGCTGCAACTCCAGTGCCAGCCACTGCGGGTCGATGTGGGCGTGGATGTGCGGCGTGGGCAGCGTCTCATAACCGTGTTCGGTCTGCCTGCGATACTCGTACTGAAACGTATCGTACTCCGGCGCGGGGCTGATGAGATATACGCCCCACCCTGCGCGCTCACGGTCATCGGTGAGCTTGTTCCAGTAGATCATTTCCAACGCTTGCAGGGCTTCGCGGTCAACGTGCCAGCCCCAGTGA
The DNA here is from genome assembly GCA_046328675.1 of Anaerolineae bacterium. Taxonomy (GTDB): domain Bacteria; phylum Chloroflexota; class Anaerolineae; order Aggregatilineales; family Phototrophicaceae; genus JACAER01. Next base: position 29,253 of record JAXLWC010000026.1, on the reverse strand, counting down.
CGCGGCGTGACGTGATCGAAGGCGGCCACGCGGTCTATCTCCTTCAGCGCGGGCGAGATGTCGCAGTTCCAGGCGATGTTCTGGATGGCATAGACCGCCCAGAAGCGCACATCAGGCGACTCATCGCGCAGCAGCGCCGTGAAGTCTGCCAGCGAACGCCCGTCGGTGATATAAGACAGTGATTCGACAGCCACGCCGCGCAGTTCCGTATCTTCATCGACATCCATCATCAGATTGGTGAGCGCGGTAAGTGCCCGGTCATCCTTGATGGATTGCAGCGCGATCACGGCGAAGATGCGCACGCCGCGTTCTTCGTCACGGTTCCGTGCCGCGTCTACCAGAAAAGGCACGGCGCGTTTGCTCTTGAGCGCGCCCAGCACCCACGCCGCCTGCTGGCGAATGCGCTGGTTGGGCGATTTCAGCGCGTTGACCAGTGGAAACACCGCGCGGCGTTTGTCCACTTTGCTGCCGAGTTCGTACATCACGTCGTAGGCTTTGAGCAGGGTGTCGGCGTCGGTATCCAGGTCGCGCATCAGCGAGAACAGGCTGTCGTAAGAATTGACGCCGCGTTCGTTCAGCGCTGCCAGCCCGTGTTTGAAGGTGTCGGCGTTGTGCTGCGACAGGCTGCCGAGCACCGCAGTCACGTCCAGTATGAAGGGATTATCGGTCACGAATCCTCACTTTGATATTCTGTTATAAATACCATAATACACCTCTCTGGAGTTCAGAAGGTCACTTAATTTCCTGTCAGTCGTCGCTTCGCAGGATTCAAAGTGGGCAGCTCGCGCCGATTTTTTGGTTGTTTCCCCTGCTGTGCGACGCCCGCCTGTGTAAACTTCCAGTTTTCGGGAGTGGTGATTATCATGGTCATTGGGCGTTCAATTGAACGCCCCTACAGAACACCCTCTCCACGATGTTCACCACTGCCCAGTTTTCATACATGTGGCGCAGTACGCAGTTGCCCGTTAACATCATCTAAAATACAGACATTTTTGATCAAGGACTGTCTTTTATGCCCGACATTCTCAACCCCTACGACAACAGCGTTGTCGCCGCCGTGCCGGATTTCAGCGAAGCACAGGTGCGCGAGGCCCTGAGCCGCGCCGCCGCTGTGCAGCAAACGCTGGCCGCCATGCCCGCCCATAAACGCGGCACGATCCTCAACAACGTGGCGCGACTGCTGGCTGACCAAAGCGAGGACATCGCGCGCCTGATGGCCAAGGAAAGCGGCAAGCCCATGAAGTACACACGCGGCGAAGTCGCACGCGGCGTCGATACCTTCAACCTGGCCGCCGATGAAGCGCGGCGCATTCACGGCGAAACGATTCCGATGGATGCCGTCGCGGGCGGCGTGGGACGCATCGGCTATTATGTGCGCGTGCCTGTAGGCATCATCGCCGCCATCACACCGTTTAACTTCCCGCTGAATCTGGTGGCGCATAAAGTCGCGCCAGCCATCGCGGCGGGCTGCCCGATTGTGCTTAAACCCGCACCGCAGACTCCCCTCACGGCGCTGCGGCTGGCAGACATCGTGCGCGAAGCAGGCTTGCCCGAAGGCGGCTACGAAGTCGTCACGGGCAACGTCGATGTCGGGCGCTGGCTGACGACAGACCCACGCGTGGCGATGATTACGTTTACGGGGAGCGCGCCCGTCGCCCGCGAAATCACCAAGACCGCTGGAATCCGCCGTGTGACGCTGGAACTGGGGGGCAACGCCGCGACCATCGTAGACGCCGACGCGAACCTGCAAGCCGCCGTCAGCCGCACGGTGTTCGGCAGCTTCGCCTACAGCGGGCAGGTGTGCATCAGCGTGCAGCGCCTGTACGTTCACAGCAGCCGCTATGACGAGTTCCGCCAGATGTTCCTTGAGGCCACGAACAAGCTGGTGATGGGCAATCCACTGGATGACAAGACGGACATTGGCCCGCTGGTCAACGATGCCGCCGCCAATCGTATCGACGCGTGGATACAGGAAGCTGTGGCGCAGGGGGCGACTCTCGCGGCGGGCGGCACGCGCGAGGGGCGCATGTTCAAGCCGACGGTGCTGGAGAACCTCAAGGATGATATGCAGGTGATGTGCGCCGAAGCCTTTGGCCCCATCGTGAACCTGATCCCCTTCGACGACTTTGAAACGGTGCTGGCAGCAGCCGATGATTCGATTTACGGTTTGCAGGCGGGCGTTTACACGCATAATCTGAACCACGCCATGCGCGCGGTGCAGCGGCTGAACGTCGGCGGCGTGATCATCAACGATGTGCCGACCTTCCGCATCGACCAGATGCCCTACGGCGGGATGAAAGACTCCGGCGTCGGACGTGAAGGCCCACGCTTCGCCATCGAGGAGATGACGAACCTGAAGATGGTGGTGATTAATACGATCTGAACTTAAACTCCGGGGGCACGACCTGTTGACTGCCCCCATTCCCACGTTAGGCATAGCGGCGATGATTGAAGCTGAATGTGGTTTACTATTTGTAACAACAACCCAAATTCATTAATTTCCTACTTCTGCTGCTTTTCAATCCCAATTCTAACTTGACTTTTTAACATCTTAACTTGACTCGCCTCAAACCCCACCTGACAATAAATTATAGGTGAAATATACCTTGTCATCTGGCATGTTTCACAACTGGTCACATGGCTAATGCTTAATTCTAGCCACAGGCATGGGGCTTTTATTGTAGAAATCCCTAAGATGTAATGGATGGGGAGCCACCGATTTATTCCTTTATTCTCCCTGTTTGAAGCTGTGCTGTTCGTGCCATAGGCAGCCCACACCCTGGCTGCATCGAAGGAGCTTGTGGATGTTCAAAGCAATTACATCCAGTCTGCGAACTAAAATCGTTATTGGCGCTCTGATAGCGCTGTTCGTGCCAATTGCCTTGCTAGTCGGCTACAACACGCTCAACGCGCGGGCCACGCTGCTGGAAGACGATACGGCAAGCGAAGTCAGCATTATTCAGGCGCAGGCGGAAAACGTTTCTGACACCCTGGCGCTGCTGGAAAGCAACACGCAATTCCTGGCCAGTGCCCCGGCGACGGGACGTTATGCGGATTTCCTGGCAGGTGCGGAGGATCCCGAAGCACAGGCGTTTGCAGAGCGCTGTATATCGCTTATCTCGACCAGAATATCGGCGCGCCTATCAGCGACATCCGTGTCATTGATAACAGCGGACAGGAAGTGCTGCGCGTTGACGATACCGAAGGTGCCCCCAGAGTCGTCAGCGGGGCTGACTTAGAAAACAAGGCAGACCGCCCTTACTTTATCAATTCCATTAACCTCCCTGCTGGCCAACTGTACAGTTCGGGTTCGACCTGAACGTGACCAGAGGAACGATTGACGTGCCCTATGTACCTGTCATCCGTTTCGCGAAATTCACTGGACAGCACATCAGGAGAACGCGTAGGCAGTATTCGTGATGAAGGTGCTGCTGCAACCGCTGTTTGAAGAACTGACCCCGGACGACGAAGAAGAGACGCTGATTCTGGTTGATCAGGATGGTGAATACGTTGTCCATCCCGACGAAAGCCTGCTGTATGGCACGCTGTTAGGCACAGGCCATAACTTCTTTGAGGATCGCCCGGTGGACAGCCGTGCTATGTCCGCATCGAGCACGGAAGCTGGCGCGCTCATCCAGACCGAGGAAATCCCTGATGCCTTCCAGTATTATGCGAACATTGACCTCGGCAGCAACGACAGCTATGACTATCACTTGTTGATGATTATCAGCAAGCCCGCCTCAGTCGTATTTGAACATGTGAACAACGCTACAATCACTGAGATCGCATTCGGTCTGTTCACCCTGTTCCTCTCGGTTGTGGCCACCTCGTTCCTTGGCCGCAGCATGACCGCGCCGCTGATCAAGCTGGCCAACGCCGCAACTGCGATTGGTCAAGGGGATGTCAACACTGAAATCCCTGAAGTCAAGAGCGGTGATGAAGTCGGCCAGCTTGCGACGGCGTTCAGCAAAATGGCGCAGGACTTAAAGGTCTCCTACGGCGCGCTGGAAGAACGTGTGGCTGCGCGTACCGCTGACCTTCAGACCTCGGCTGAAATTGCTGCCGCCGCGAACCAGGTGCGTGATGTGAGTGACCTGATGAGCCTGGCGGTGAACCTGATCCGTGACCGTTTCAATTTCTACTACGTGCAGGTTTACATTAGCCAGGGCGACCAGGCAGTACTGCGTGAAGGTACGGGCTATGTTGGCCGCCGACTGCTGAGCCGAGGCCATCACCTGCCGCTTGACGGACGTTCGCTCGTCGCGGAGGCTATCCGCAGCGGAAAGCCCCAAATCGTGCAGGACACCAAGAGCAATCCCAACTTCCTGCCCAACGAACTGCTCCCTGACACCCGCGCAGAAATCACTATTCCGCTGCGAACGAAAAACGCAGTCGTCGGCGTACTGGACATTCAGCACAGCGTGGCCAATGTCTTCGACGAAAACTCGCAGCGCCTGTTCCAGTCGATGGCTGACCAACTTGCCGTCACGTTTGAAAACGTTAAGCTCTACGAAACGACACAGCGGCGCGCGCTGGAAATGGAAACTGTCGCGGAAGTCAGCGCGGCGATTTCGACCAGCCTGAACCTTGATGAACTGCTGACGCAGGTGGCTAATCTCACCAAGACACGGTTCAACCGCTACCACACCCACGTTTATCTGCTGGATAACGCTGGTGAGAACCTCGTGCTGGCCGCTGGTGCTGGCGAACCGGGGCGCATCATGAAGGAGCGCGGACACAGCATCCCGCTGAATTATGAACAAAGCGTTGTGGCCCGCGCGGCACGCAGCGCGGAGGCCGTGATCGTTGATGATGTTACGGCTACGCCGAACTTCCTGGCGAATCCCCTGCTGCCCGATACGCGTTCAGAAATGGCCATTCCGATTATCCTCGGTGAACAAGTCCTCGGCGTGCTGGACATTCAGGATAATCGCACCAGCGCTTTTAATGAGGAAGACGTACGTATTAAGTCCGCGCTGGCTGACCAGATCGCGGTGGCAGTGCAGAATGCGCGTGCCTTCCAACAAGTGCAGAACGCGGAACGTCAAGTCCGTCAATCCGTCCGGTCACTGGAAGATTTGCGCTTTGCCCTCGACGAAGCGGCTATCGTAGCGGTCACGGATGTCAGCGGGAAGATCACTTACGTCAACGACAAGTTCTGCGAAATCTCCAAATACTCACGCGAGGAGTTGATTGGACAGGATCACCGCATCATTAACTCCAGCTATCACCCCAAAGAGTTCATTCGCAACGTGTGGGTCACTATCGCCAATGGCAACGTATGGCAGGGCGAATTCTGCAATCGTAATAAGTTCGGCGGCATCTATTGGGTTGATACCACTATCGTCCCGCTGCTCAACGAACAAGGGAAGCCCGCGCAGTATATTGCGATCCGCTATGAAATTACGGCACGCAAGGAAGCAGAGCTTCAGGTGGAGCGTCGTGCGGCAGAAATGGAAACCGTCGCGCAGGTGAGCGCGGCCACCGCTAGGATTCTGGATGTGCCCGATTTGCTGTATCAGGTGTCAGAACTGACGAAAGAACGGTTCGGCCTGTATCATGCGCACATTTATCTGCTGAATGAAGAAGGTGACCAACTGGTGCTGGCGGGTGGCGCTGGCGAGGCCGGACGCATCATGGTGAACCAAGGGCGTTCCATCGCCATTGACAGTGCGCAAAGTATCGTTGCGAATGCCGCGCGTACCCATCAGGCCGTGATCGTGAACAACGTAACGGACGAAGAAACGTTCCTGCCGAATCCCCTGCTGCCGGAAACCAAATCGGAATTGGCGGCACCGATGCTCGTCGGTGATAAACTGGTTGGCGTGCTGGACGTGCAGTCTAATGTCGTCAATCGCTTTACCGAACAGGACATGCAGATCAATGTCGCGCTGGCCGACCAGATCGCCGTTGCCGTGCAGAACGCGCGTGCCTTCGAGCAGATGCAAATCGCAGACGCGCAGCTCCGGCGCCGTGCGGTTGAAATGCAGATGGTGGCCGAAGTGAGCGCGGCGGCGTCCAGAAACCTCGATGGACGCCCTGCTTACGCAGGTGTCTGACCTGACGAAGGAACGGTTCAATCGTTATCACGCTCACATCTATCTGCTGGACGATGCGCATGAATACCTCGTGCTGGCCGCTGGTGCTGGCGAGGCAGGGCGTATCATGAAGGAGAACCAGCACAGAATCCCACTGGATCGCGAACAAAGCCTTGTCGCGCGCGCGGCTCGTACTCATCAGGCGGTAATCGTTGATGACGTGACCAGCGCGCCGGACTTCCTGGCGAATCCTCTGCTGCCGGAAACCCGTTCGGAAATGGCGCTGCCGATGATCGTCGGCGATACGGTGATCGGTGTGCTGGACATTCAGGATAACCGTCCCAACGCCTTTGACGAGGAATCCGTGCAGATTAAATCGGCGCTGGCCGCGCAGATCGCCATCGCGGTTGAAAATGCCGTACCTACGAAGTTGAACGTATCGCCGCCGATACGCTGCGTGAAGCGGATCGTTTGAAGTCACAGTTCCTGGCGAACATGAGCCATGAACTGCGCACGCCGCTGAACTCGATTATCGGCTACTCGGAAGTACTGCTCGACGGCGTGGACGGTGATCTGCCGGAAGAAGCAGTGGAAGGCATTGAGGAAGCGATCCGCAGCGGCAAGCATCTGCTGGCGCTCATCAATGAAATCCTCGATATGGCTAAGATTGACATGAGCCAACTGCACGCCGACATCGCAACAACGACCTGTCAAGGTTGTCCACGAAGTGCTGAAAGGTCAGCCAATCGCTGGTGGAATGACCGCTGAAGGTTGAGGTTGTGGAAGACCAGCCTGTGCGCGAGTTTCGCCGCCAAATGCGCTGCGCGTGCGCCAGATTTTGCTCAACCTTGTGGGCAACGCTGTGAAGTTCACGGAAGGCACGATCACGATCAATTATGGCATATGAGCAGTCACCAGGTTACATCCGCGTACGTGACACGGGTGTGGGCATCACGCCGGAAAACCTCGCAGGTCGTGTTCAGGCGCTTCCGTCAGGTCGATGGCTCGTCAACGCGGCGCGCGGGCGGCACCGGGCTAGGACTGTCGATTACGCAGCAGCTTGTCCACCTGCACGGCGGCGAAATCTATGCGGAGAGCGAATTGGGCATCGGCTCTACCTTCTGGTTCACGCTGCCGACGGCGGAGACACAGTTCCGCCGCCCGGAGAGTGCGCCGGTCACGTCGACGGCAAGCGCTAATCAACGAAGTCAACGCATCGCATGGGCAGGTCTTGTGGCCCGCGTTGAGTTCTTAGGTACAAAACCGATGTGCGTGATATTATGTTAGAAATGGCTTAACCACACGCAGCACGCCTCTTTCGATCTGCCTCACATGGCAGCACCCGGCAAGACGAAGTGCGCGTATGGTTCATTGCTGTTCGAGACAATTTCATGCGAGGCTTCATCCAGCCATCCGAGCATCAGGTGCTGCGCGTTAAGACGACTTACAGCCGTCGATCACGTTGATCTAAGCGTGCCGTCAGGCCTTCGTTTATGGTTTCTGGGGCTGAACGGCGCTGGCAAGACCACCACTATCCGTATGTTACTGGGCTTGATTCATCCCAACGAAGGACAGATCAAGCTGTTCGGCACAGCGTTTGACCGGCAGCAGCGCCAGCTTTTCAAGCAGATTGGGGCGCTGGTCGAGTCGCCATCGCTGTACCAGCATCTGACAGCTTACCAGAACCTGGAGCTTACGCGCACGCTGGTTGACGCCAAACGCGAACAGATTGATCGTGTGCTGTCGATTGTCGGGCTGGAAAAAGATGCCAAACGCCGTGTCGGTGGTTTCTCGATGGGCATGAAGCAGCGTTTAGCGCTGGCGCTGGCACTGCTTAATTCGCCCAAGCTGCTGATCCTCGACGAGCCTACTAACGGCCTTGACCCCGCAGGCATCCGTGAAATGCGCGCCCTGATCACGCGTCTGTCGAGCGAACAGGGCATCACCATTTTCCTGTCGAGTCATTTGTTGAGCGAAATTGAACAGGTCGCCACGTATATCGGCATTATTCATCAGGCAAGGTGTATGTTCGAACACGCTCGGAGAACTGCATAAGAAGATCAGCGAACATCTCAGCGTTGAAGTGGACAAGGTCGCCGATGCGCGGCTGCTGGCAGGTGCAGGCTGGGAGGCACAGGTTGGCACGGAACAGCAGCTTAAAATTGCTGCGCGAACGTACAGACATCGCGACGATCAATGCTCAGTTGGTGGCGCGGGTATCCGTGTGTACCACATCAGTCTGGAACAACCCTCGCTCGAAGAACATTTTCCTACCCCAGCCACGGACGCCAAAACTAAAGGAGACTGATGATGACCGCGCTGATGCGTGCTTTGCGTGCTGAAATCCAAAAACTGAATCGGACTCTCGTGCTGGCGATTGTGGTGTTAGCGCCGCTGGGAGCCGGAGCCATGCTGTTCTTTAACATCATTCGTTCGGACAATGATCGTCCTGATCCCTGGAACTGGATGATGAACGCGATGATTTTTGTCTGGGGTTATCTGGCGCTGCCGCTGTTTATTGTGCTGGAGAGCGCGCTGCTGACGGGCCTCGATCACAACGCCAACGGCTGGAAACACCTCTACGCGCTGCCTATCCCACGCTGGACGATTTATGTCGCCAAGCTGATCATCATGCTGGTGATCACGTTGATCAGCACGCTGCTGATGGTGCTGGTCTTATGGCTGGTGGGCATGTTCTCGCAGCTTATCCAGATCAAGCCAGAGATTAACTTCCTCGCGCCGCTGCCCTGGGGAGCCATACTCACAGGCGTCCTTGTCAGCTATTTTGCCTCATGGCTGATTATGGCGATTCACCTGTGGATTGGCATGTACTTCTCGAACTTCACCATTCCGGTAGGCATAGGGCTGGTGGCGGTGGTGGCCAGCGCGCTGGGCGTCAACAACATCGATTGGGCCTATGCCTTCCCCTGGACGCTGGCAGGTATCACACTGCGTCAGGTCTATGAGTACATGCAGCAGAACCTGGCAAATGTGGTTCCGGTTCCCACGTTGTTGTTGGGCATGGTGGGCGGAATCGTAGTGGCGGCGGTGGGCTGCTGGTTTATGCTGCGGCAGGATGTGCTGAGTTAACAATGAAGATACTTTTGAACCGCAAAGGCGCAAAGGCACAAAGGTAGGATTTTCAGAACAATCGCTGTGTTGAGTACAGCCAAGAGCGCCAAGAGAATACTTGAGAAGATGGTCACAAAGAACACCGGAGCTGCCGAGAAGCTGAGAACAGCGAGTTGGCACAGGTGGCGCGGTTGAAGTGTTGATTGGGGGCAAGAGAGGCTTGCCCCTTCTTTTTTTATCGTACCAAACGCGGTTCGCAGTTGTTCTTCAGTTCCCAGGCTGCGTGCGCTGCTGCCGCCTGCTGGCTGAGATTTGCTCCGGCGCTGGTGAGCGCCCCGCCGACACGTTCTAAAAGTTTTGCGTATAAAGGTGGCTGTGGTTCTTCGACGGCCTGCGCCAGCCGGAAGTTTTCGGCATCGGCAATGATTTCGTCACGACGCAGCGTCGCCAGCATATCGAGAGTCATCACGTTCCCCCTTGGACAATTTTGCGTAACCGTCTATAATGGTTTTTGATAGTGTTATCATAGCACAGATGTTGTAACCTGTCAACCATTCTATTGACAGTTACACGGTGGAGGGCAAGCCATGTTTGAGGCCAAATTCCAGCTTGTGGGTGAGGAACTGTGTCTGGATTTTCAGCAACATCGTCATGGCTGGCGCGGGGGCAACCTCAGCGAAAACCTGAACAGCTACCACGATTTTGTTAAGCTGGGGCGCGTGCAGGCGTGGAAGCATCAGCGAGGAATACGGTGAACGGCTGCTGAACACGGCCAATGCACATCCCGACGAGGCTGAAACGGTACTGGCACAGGCCATCACCTTGCGCGAGACATTGTTTCGTATCTTTGACGCCGCCGCGCACGCTCAACTACCGCAGGGGGATGACCTGGCGCTGTTCAATGCTGAACTGCGCGCGCCCTGTCGCATGTGCGGCTGGTGCACGTGGCGACCATTTCCATTGGGCGTGCAGGAAGACCCCGACGACCTGAGCGCGGCGTGGTGGGCGGTGCTGCGCTCGGCGGCTGACCTGTTGACTACGCCGAACGCTTGCAGTGGGTACACCAATGGCAACGATCACTGCGACTGGCTGTTCGTGGACACGACCAAGAACCACAGCCGCCGCTGGTGCGATATGAACGTGAATCTGCATACAGCACGCAAACACCGCCAGCGCCAGCAGAAGTAAACGGGTGTTTGTGCTTCAGCGTCATGCCCGCAGCGACTGATACAGCGCCGTGAACTGGCGTACCGTCTGCTGAATGGTATAACGTTCGCGTACCGTTTTGAGCGCGCTGGCGCTGAGGGCGGCGCGTTGGGCCTCGTCGTGCAGCAGGTGGGCAATGGCGGCGGACAGCGCGACATCATCGCCGACAGGCACGCAGATGCCCATCTCCGGGCAGTCCGGGAGCAGGCCGAAGGCCGTACTCACGCTCGGAATGGCGCAGGCCGCCGCCTCCAGCGTGACCATGCCCAACCCTTCGTGGCGCGAACTGAGGACATGTAAAGCGGCGCGCTGATAAAATGTGGGGACAACGTCATACGCTACCGTCCCGTGAAAGTTAACCTGATCCAGCATTTCATTTCGCGGCGAATGCCTTCAATTCAGCTTCTTTTATGCCAGTGCCGATGATGTCCAAGGTCACATCGGGCAAGCGCGTCATGGCTTTCAGCAGGAGTCATCTGGTCTTTGACGCCCACCAGTGACGCGGCATGGACAATCCGCTGTGTGTTTTCGACGGGCTGCTCCGCGCTGAAATCAGTGAGGGCGTAAAGCGTTCCACGTCCACGCCCAGCACGATTTTTTCCACGCGGCGCAGATGGTAACCTGCCAGCAGACGCCGAATGTACTCGCAGGCGACCACCACGCAGTCCGCACCTTGGAGCGCCTGGCGCACCGTCCAGCGGCTGAACGCGCCACGCTGCAAGCCGTAGCCGATGTCGTCAAAGCCGACCAGTTCGCCGCCTGCCACCGACACGACTGAGGGCACCGCGAGTAAGCTGTCCGGCCCACGCCGCCGCCAGCAGGCCGCATTCGTCGGCCCACATGGCGTGCAGCACGTCGAACGGTTTCTCGCGGTGCAGGCGGCGCAGCAGCAGCAGGGTCTCCAGCCACAGGCGCAAGCGCCCTACCCCACGCACCTGCCCCACGCCGAAGGAATGCACGCGCGCGCCGTGAACATCGTAGCTGTCGCGGCGGTGGGGATAACGCAGCGCCAGCACGCGCACGTCATGCTGCTGTGCCATCGTGCGTACCAGGTTAAGCTGTACCGGAATGGCGGCGTCGTGTTCGTCGCTGCTGAATCCGGGCAAAAGAATACCGATGTTCATTGTTTAATCTCTCTGCGCCCTGTGCGTCTCCCTGGGAAATAGCAACGAGCAATGAGCAATGAGTCAATGCAAGACATTGAATCGCCGGGCATGACGAATGAAATCACAGGCAGCGATGAAAATACATTGGAACCGCCAAGGCGCAAAGGTCGCCAAGAGAACACAAGAGAGTTAGGCAAAGAAGGATTGAAGGGCCAAGTGACCATGAATGAAATCGCGGGCAGCGATGAAAATTCATTGGAACCGCCAAGGCGCAAAGGTCGCCAAGAGAATACAAGAGAGCTGGACGAAGAAGGCTTGAACCGCCAAGTGATGTCACACCCAAGCATGATAATACTTTTGAACCGCAAAGGCGCAAAGGCGCAAAGATAAGAAAGAACAGAGACAAATTGAAAGGCGCAATGGTAAACAAGAACGAGCAAACCAATTTTCATCCCACTTAATTCCCGTTTCTGCCGTTAATGCGAAACAGGGTGTAACGCTGGTTGCTGTTAAGCCGTACTAAGCCGCGATGATCGAGCAGCCAATGGACGGCGATGTCCGGCTCACGTCCCTGCCACTGATTTTGCAGGCTCCACACGCTCACCAGCAGGTAGTCGTCCTCGCCGTACTGCCACTGCGCCGAGAGCGTAGCGGGTGTCTGATTATACAGTTCATAAACCTCATAGTCCGTGTAATGCCGCAGCATCAGCGTCAGCCCCAGCGAATAGACACGCGCGCCGTCGGGGATTTGCGCCGCCGCCCACTCTACCGACTGGCGATCATACTGCTGGTTCGCTAAAAATTCACCGACGAGCAGGCGATTGGTATGCCCGGTCAGCAGCAGCCCGAAGCACAGCACCAGACAAGCCCAACCGCCGTAGGCAATGTGCTTTCGCGGCGACTGCACCGCCTTTTCCAGCAGCGCGGCAAAGCCGATGCCTGCCAGCACCGCTACCGCGGGAAAGGCCAGCAGCGGGAAGCGGATGTTCTGATAGGGAATGCCGACCAGAAACAGATAGGGCAGCAGCGCCCAGCCGCCGAGGAACAGCGCCTTGCTCCACTGGCGTTTGTGCAGCAGCAGGACCAGCCCCAGCAGGACAAAGGGCGTCCACACGGGCGCGAGGTAGTAGGGATCGGCGTAGACCTGCGCGTAGTAGATGGCGTTGATGCGCTCATAGCTGAAGTAGCCGTCGAGGTTGGTAAACTCGTGTGCCAGCGCGTTGGATGGCGACCAGCCCTGCACCCAGGCGTGGTTCAGCGTGGGATAGGGATTGCTGCGGCTGTAGAGCACCTGCGGCAGGAAGACCAGCAGCACAAAAACGAGTGTGAGCAACATTTCGCGCAGTATCTCCGCCTTGCTCGCATCTGACCTCACCCTAAATCCCGCTCCCCGCCAAAAGCGTAACTGTAAAGAAGCTCCTGCGGGCGGAGGAGAGGGACTTCCAGACAGGCCATTATGGAGGTGACTATTGAAAGAATCTCGTTTCCAAGGCTGTGCGGTGAGGTAGATGATGCCCCACAGCGGAATACAGATCAGGCACAGCCAGCGCGTGATGCAGGCCAGCGCCAGCGTCAGCGCGCACAGCACGAGAAAAGGCAAGGCGTGCTTTGCCCCTGCATGACGCAGCACCTTGTAACGCCAGAGGCAGAGCGCGCTGACCGTCGTCCAGGCCAACGCGGGAATGTCGGCCATCACCACGAGGCTGGATTGCAGCGCCTGTCCGCAGACGGCCATCAGCAGACCCGCGACGAAGGCCCCGACGCGCCCGCTGTCCATGTGGCGCGCCAGCGCGTAGACCAGTGGACTGAGCAGCGCGCCCAGCAGCAGGCTGATGCCCTGCGCGGTGGCGGCGCTGATGCCGAACAGCCAGAAGCCCGCCGCCAGCAGCGCGGGATAGCCCAGCGGCCAGAAGAAAACGGCGGGGGCATGTCCCTGCGCCAGCGCCGCCGCGAAGTCGTAGTAAGCGAAGGGGTCTTGCCCGTACAGGCCGTCGAAATGGTAGGCTACCGCTACCCCCACGCGCAGCAGCAGCGCAAAGGCGAATAACAGAGCCAGCAGGGCTGCATCCATGCGTCTCATGGTTCACCAGCAGATTTGACCAACAGCATAGGAGGGATTATAACTTTTTCAGGCGGGATTGGTCAGGCATGAAGCGAATCCGTGCGTTCGAGGTAGCTGCCGCCAGTGGCTAAAGCCAACTGGCTGTCCCTAAAATGCCGTAAAAGTCCACTAAAGGGACTGTTCTTGGCAATATCTGTGCAAGTTCAGTGCCTTAATTGATTGAGTACGACGAGCAGTTTCGGTATTTGGGGTGTAAACCGCCGAGGGACGACACCAGTTAGCAGAAGTGTAGCTGTTTGTGGGAGGATATGATGCTGTTCTCGGACAACGCGTTACTGGTCATCAGTGACGACGAGACATTTCGAGGTGGTACGCGCCCTGCCTATGGCTGGAAATCCCAACGATGGCGCGCTTTTGTTAAACCAGCCCCGTCACTACTACGGCTGGCGAACGGTCTTGTTGATGACAACGGCGAACCTTGACGCTGAGGCGGCATCGAACGTGCTGTCTCACTTCCAGTCGCGCATCCTGGTAGGCACCCATGCGGAGATGGATATTATCGCGCGTTATGCGGAAATGCGCGAAGGCGCGGCGGTGAACTATGTGCTTAAGCCTGTGGTGCTGCCGCTGCTTAAGCTGATCATCGACAACACATACAGCGGACAGGAATTAAGCGAGTTCATGAGTTTTGTAGGAATGGAGCTTAAAGTTCCTTTGACTTCAATTCGTGGTTTTTCACAGGTATTAGAACAAAAGCCACGATGAGTCCACCAGGTCGCTTTTATCAAACCATTCATGCAAATGCGACACGTATGTTCAGGCTGATCGATGACTTCAGATGGCTAGCCCAGCTTGCAAGGGTCGCAGTCGCTTCTCGTTCGACGACTACCCGCCTATTCTCATCGTCCAGTCGGCAGTCAGCAGGTCAAACCACAAGTCAGGACAAGCAGCAGACGTTACAGGTGCATGTCGCTGATGATTTACCACGCGTGTGGTGTGTCAGTCACATCTTGAGTTTGTTCTGTCGCGGTTGTTGGAAAATGCGATCATGTACAGCAGTGTTGAGTCAAATCACCGTTTCCGCTGTGCAGGTCGATGATGTGATTCAGTTCAGCGTTCGGATAGCGGCATCGGCATCCGTGAGGAGGATAAAGCGCACATCTTTGAGTTCTTTCGCTCAACGATGAACAGATCAGAAATCATCATGGATGGGGATGAGTCTGGCGATGGCGCGGCGCATCGTCACAGCCCACAAGGGGCGCATCTGGTTCGAGAGCGAATACGGCAATGGCTCGACGTTTCATTTTACGATTCCGACGGTTGGCCACTCCTGAGCAGCAGCGCCGCCAGCGCCGCGCAGCCCAGCGTTTCCACCGCCAGCGTCACGCCTGCCGCCCCCAGCGCGCCATAGGTCGGGATGGCCCATAGACCGAGCGCTATTTGCAGCGCCAGCATCACCCCTGTCACGATGTTCGCCAGCGTCTCGCGGCCTCTGGCGTAGGCGTAGAGTGTCAGCGCGGCACGCAGCAGCGCGGGCAGCAGCACCCACGCCAGCAGTTGCAGCACGCCCACCGACGCTCCGAATTGTTCGCCATACAAGCCGATCAGCAGCGGCGCAGCCAGCAGCACCCCCACCCCAAAGGCGGTGCCGAACGCCCCAAGCGTCAGCAGCGCGCGGCGAAAGGTGCGGCGCATGACCAGCGGCTGCATCGCCAGCGCCGCCAGTGTCGGGAACAATGCGCCGAAGAAGGCGTTAGGCAGCATCCGTCCGGCTTCGATGAAACGATTGGCGGCGGCATAGTATCCGGTCTGCGCGGTATCAGACAAACGTTCTAACATGATGGTGCTGGCACGCGCCTGCAAGGCCACCAGCGCCGCACCGACGGCAAACGGCAGCGCCCGCTTCAGCAGCGGCAGCAGAGGGAGCGCCAGTCCAGCGGCGGCAGCACGAAAGCGGCGGCGGTAGACCCACCAGGCGGCGGCAAGCTGTACGGCAGAGGTCGCTACGTTGATGACCAGCGCGGCGGTGATACCCATGCCCAGCAGGAAGACCAGCAGCGTCAGCGCGAACTGTGCCAGCCACATGCCGATGTTCAGCAGCGGAATCGGCAGCATATCGCCCTGCGCGCGGAACAACGCCGTGAACGCCCCGAAACTGGGCGCGACCAGCAGCAGCGGCGCGGACAGACGCAGGCCATCGACCACCGCCCTATCGCTCACCAGCAGCGGCGCGAGCAGCCACAACAGCAGCGCGCACAGGCTGCCCATCAGGACGTAGGTGCGCAGCGCGGCGCGCAGGTAGTCTTCGGCCAGCGCGTGATTCTGGGCGACTTCCCGCGTGAGCAGCGTGCTGACGCCGAACTCCGCGATGAGGCCGAGGGGGAACATCCACGCCAACACGGCGGCATAGACTCCTAATCCTTCTGTACCGAGTGCTCGACCTATTAAGACCGATAAGGCGAACGATAGACCAGCGCTGCCGACGTTGTTGGCAGTGAGAATGAGCGTGTGGCGACTGAGACGTGTCATGCGTCCATGCTATCGCGCCTGGCTCCATTACACAAGTGTACTGACTATGCGAAGAGGTGAGTGATGAAGGATGAGTTAAAAGTGATGAAGGATGCAAGGCTAGTTGGTTCTGGAAAGTGTGTGCGGTGTATACGCCTCAAGCTAAAGGTTGAGGCTAGTGAAGGTGCTAGAGGCGCGCTAGAGGTGCAGAGTTTTCGCAGACATCGCCAAGAACGAGTCCCTTTAGTGGACTTTTACAGCATTTCAGGGGTAGCTAGTCGGCTTTAGCCACTGGCGGCAGGGACTACAAACGCTTTTATCATTGTGGGCGACAAATTTGATTCATTCTTCCAAATAGTTACGCCGCAGTTCAATTCGTTCAGGGTCGTTCATCCGCAACAGCCGTACAGTAACCCTGCCGATTGTGGTTTTACCGACAATGAATAACCCATGCAGTTCAAAGTGATCAGCCCACAGTTGAGTGCGGGGATTATAGAGCGGTGTGAGTTCTTTAGTGATGTCATCGTAAGCCGCAACATCGGTACTTTTGAACGTATTGCAGTCAAGACACGCCCAAGCAAGATTATGTATTTCCTCAGACCCATTGTGCCGTTTTACAGGGATGATATGATCCACGTGAAAACTGTAGGCACTAAAGGGTTCTGGTTTTCGGCAGTATTCGCAATAACCTGCTGCCCGTTTTTGGACCAGATCACGTATTCTTTGCGGCACGCGGCTCATGAGTTCCTGAGGGCACGCGCAGCACGCGCTTTCAGCAGCGATACCATACGGTCAAATTGCAGCATTTGTTGCAGTTCGGTGGATTCTTCGGGGGTGAGTTCGCCTTCATTGTTTCGATCAAGCAGGTCATCAGCGCGGCGCTGCATCGCATCGGATACCTTGAACGACAGAATTTGCTCTGGGGTAGCCACCTGCGCCAGATATTCAATCAACTCTTGATAGACAGGGAAATAACGTTCAGCGCCATAGCCTCACCTCAACACTGCTTGCTGCTTTTGATTATAGCACTACTAGACAACCACAGTGGTACTGATGAGTTAGCCCCTCATCCCCAACCCTTCTCCCACTCGTTTCACGGGGGAGAAGGGAGAAAAGCGATCAGGACTTACGCAGTTAAGTGACGGACAATGGGCTTAAGCCCATTGTTCAGGCCCAGATTGTGGGCCAAGTGCGTAACTCTTGAGCGATATTAAAAACTACTGCCCACCATGATCGGTGTGGTCGTCTACTACTGCGGTTTGGCGAATTGTGCCGAAACGGGATGCGGGCTAATGTATCGCGCATGGGCGTTTTTGGTGCTCTGCCAACTGAGCTACGTGTCCCATGTTTCTGGGGGACACAGAGGGACTCGAACCCCCGACCTCCCGCATGATAGGCGATAACCCATACAACTCCGTACCGCATCCCGGCGGTTTACGAGGCGCGATGTGGAAAAAGTGGCTGGCGTGGGTCGCTCTGCCATTGAGCTACAGCCCCGTGTCTTGGAGCTGGCGCGACTCGAACGCGCAACCCGATAACCCATCACCATTCGTCCCACATCGACGAATTTTCAAATGAACGCGGACAAATGATTGTGCGTGGTCAGTGCTCACCGTTGAGCTACACTCCCGCGTCAGTTGGGAGTGGAGGAGTCGAACGCCTCAACCACTCGATTATGAGTCGATTATCCACGCAGCGCCGTCCCGCGTCATCATAGGTTTCAAGCCAGTACGGACTAAGAAGTCGGCATGGGGTATATGCATTGGGCCGCTCTGCCACGCGCTTATGTCGCCACAAGCACGGCGGGATTTGAACCCGCGCAACTCAGGTCGATTAAGTCAGATAACCCACGCCTGCCGTCCCGTACTGGAGATTTCAGTTGTTAGGGTTCAATATTCGTTTCATCAAACCGGAAGCAGCGAATCCTAATCCCAGGGCACAGTGCGCCATTCGTGCATTGAAAACGAGAACCCACTCGCGGCGGCTCGCGCAGGGCGAACAAAATGTGCGCGTGGAAACAGGATGTGCGCTACCTTCGTCTCATGGTTGATTCCTTGTCGATACGGTCAAATTTACTGTCGATGGCACGACCCCACGTTTTGAGGCGCAGGGCGTCAGGAGTTGAACCTGAGTAAACCAGATAAGCCATCCACTCCGTCCCGTATCAAAATCTGTTTTGTTAACGGTGGGCGAGCAAGTTGCCGCGTTTGGGTGTTCGTAACGGGAACCCACACGCTCCGGCTCGCACCTCCTATCTACTTAAATCTCCCCGCGCGCAAAGTCCGAGATCAACTGCGGCGCAGTCGTGTCGAAACCGACCACATCCAGCATCAACGGATCATGCGGGTCAGCGATGGTGAAATTATTGCTCGTCATGCCGACGACCACCATCCGCGCCGGAATACCCATCTTCTCGCGGTACTGCACCAGCGCCTGCGCCGGATGCACGGCACCGTGCCAGGTTTCACTGTCGGTGTAGACGACGAACGTATCCACCGCCATGCCCTTGTCCAGCGCGTGCAGCATCGGACGCGCACAGTCCGTCCCGCCGAACGGCAGGCCGCCGATATGCTTGACCACATCGTCCAAACGCATACGCGGCGAAATGTTCAGCGGCATAAACTGCGTCGCGAAACCCATCAGCGCGTACTTTTCCTCGGTGCGCGCCGTGACCATCGCCATCACCGCTGAGGCATCGCGCGGGGTCAGCCCCGGCACGCCTGCGATCACTCCCCCGCCCATCGAGCCGGACACGTCCAGCGCCAGCATCATGCGCTTGTTCGACGGTTCGATGCTGCCAAACGCCAGATAGAAGGCCGCGTCCAGCGCATCAATTACGCGCGCCGTCGGAATCCACCTGGCATCCGAGCGCTCGCCGTGACCGCGCCCGTAGACCTTCAGCGCCGACAGCAGCGCAATCGGGTGAATGCGGGCCTTACGCAGCAGTTCCTGATTCTCCAGCCGCCCGACGACGATGTGTTCCGCCACGCTCAGCGCGCTCAACAGTCCGACGCGGGCCATCACGCCCAGGTTACGCAGCATGGCCGTCATCGGCATTTTCACCAGCAGCGCGTCCCACACTTCCGGCGCGTTCAAAAACTGCGTCGGCAGCGCTTCACGCGGCAGGTCATACTTCTCAATCAGCTTCACGATGGTCGCCACATCCTGCGCCTGCTGTGCGCGCTCAAAGGCCCAGACAAAGGCCAGCGCTTCATCCGATGGCGCACTCAAGTCACGCGCCCAGGCTGCTTCGTCGGGCTTCGTCACCCACTTGAAGAGCGTGTTCTGCGTCTCGTTATCCGGCCTGGCGTGCGACAGCCGCAGCAAGTCGGTATGCGTCCAGCCGTTACGCTGGCGATACTTTACCAGTTGATAGGCCAGCGAACGCGGCGTCAGGTGGGTGTACCACTGCCCCACGCCACGACGCAGCGCACGTCCCCAGCCGCGAAAGGCCTGCACATACTCCGCGAACTGGAACAGATGCGTACCTGTGCGGCAGACCTTGGGCAGCGCCGCAAACGCCGAACGCCGCGCCATTTCATCACCATGCGCAGCCACCAGCGCCAGCACGAAAATCGCCGGATCGTTCTTGGGCGCGCGCCCCGCGTCAGAGATGGCTGCCGTTTCGGTCACGACACGCACGCCATCTTCGCGGATACAGGCCAGCACCGTGTTAGCGTTTTCGATGGTCAGCGCCTTTTCGCTGATGTAATACGTCCCGCCGTCCGTTCCCAGAATCAGGAAACGCTTAAGTCGATCCCAGTGCGAGAGGCCCCAGCTATAGCCGCCTGCCGAGTTCGGCACCTGATTGCTGCCGGGAATCGGCGCACTTTGCGGCGTGGCCGTCGCGTTGGTCTTGGTCGGTGTCAGATACTTGATGTACTTGTTCGGCATGGTCGCACCCCTTCCGAAGATCAGCTTTTAGCAGTTAGCAATTAGCTGTTAGCAATTAGCTGTTAGCTGTTAGCTGTTAGCCAAAAGCGGCTTCAAACAATACACAACTAGAGGAACACAATACGCTGTGACCTAAGATCCGCATCTATCAAAATTGAATAAGCTGAGATGTACGAGCAAAGATCGTGATGGGTTTTTATTCGTTTACAGCGAGAACCCAAACACAGCGGCTCGTATGTTCATCGTATCACACGAGTCTAAAATGTGTCAATAGGGTCTTTAAGGGGTCACACCGTCAAGGCAGGCACAGCAATCCCCTCAACATATTTGGCCGCATCTCACTTTCAACGCAAACATCCTAACAGCCATTACCGGACAACGGTATCCGAGGAGAGGTTCTGGCATACACTCATCTATCCGCCTTTTGTCTTTGACTAACGACAAATGACGTTGCAGCATATGAGTTGCGCGTCAATTAAATTTACGTTAAGCTCATAAACTATCCTTAAACTACTTAAAAAAAGAGGTAGGATATGAAAAAGTTATTTGTCTTAGGTTTACTTGCTCTTTTAGTCCTCGCCCTCTCCCCTGCTGCCGCACAGGAAACCCTGACGGTACTGTGTACGCCACAGGAAGACTGGTGCGTCGCCATGACACAGGCATTCCAGGCAGAGACCGGCATCCAGACATCCTATGTCCGCCTGTCATCAGGTGAATCACTGGCGCGTATCCGCGCTGCCGCCAGCAATCCTGAATTCTCCGTCTGGTGGGGTGGCCCGGCTGACGCCTTCATCGCCGCCAATGAAGAAGGTCTGCTCGAAGCGTATGAATCGCCCAATGCGGATTTGATTGCGCCGGAATACCGCAGCGCCGATAACTCATGGATCGGTGTCTATGTTGGCGCGCTCGGCTTCTGCTCTAACATTGAGCTGCTGGCGGAACTTGGGCTGGAACCCCCGACATCGTGGGCAGACCTGCTTGATCCCGCGCTGCAAGGTAACGTAGCGATTGCCCATCCCGCCACCTCCGGCACGGCCTATACAACCTTCTGGACACAGGTCACGCTGCAAGCTGACATGCTGGAATATCCTGAGGGAATGCCCGCCGAAACACCTGAGGCTGGCGAAGAAATGATGGCTGGCACGGGCGAAGGTTACAACGAAGATGGCACGCCCACGCAGGCCGCCATTGACAACGCATTTGCCTACTTCGCAGAACTGAACAACAACATTCTCCAGTACACACGCTCTGGCGCAGCGCCGGGACGTATGGTGGGCGGTGGCGAAGTTGCAGTGGGTATCATTTTCTCGCACGACTGTGTCCGCCTCCAGCTTGAAGGCTTTGAAGGTGTCGTCACCACGACCTTCCCTGAAGAAGGTACAGGCTACGAAATCGGTGGTATGGGCATCATCGCTGGTGGCCCTGAACCGGAAGCGGCGCGCATGTGGTACGACTGGGTGCTGACTGCCGATGCACAGGCTATTGGTCAAACAGTGCTCTCGCTGCAACTGCCGACCAATCTGGACACTCCGGTTTCCGAGCTTTCGGTGAACCTAGCGGAAGTTAATCTGGTCGACTACAACTTCCAGGCGGCAGGACTGAATCGTAATGCTATCGTTGAGCGCTTCGACGCGGAAATCGCGCCCGAACCCGCCGAATAGCAGGCGGCAGTAACGAGTGATGTTGATGGACTTCTGAACCTTGCACGCTGAGAAGTGTGCGTGATAGACGACTTTACCGCTTATATCCCTCCCCGAAATTGGAGAGGGGTAAAGCACTAAAACCATCAACATCAAAATCCATTCTGTACGTGTGAAGGGGCGAACCAGTGTGTTCGCCCTTTTTCGAATATCTATCGGCTGACTCACAACTCACGACTATTTATTCAGGTTCTTCTACGCGGAGTGATTTCATGCGCCGAACTCTGCAAGACCCTATCCTTGTGATAACACTCATTCTGGTGGTGTTATTCGTCTTTATCGCCATCGTCCTGCCCATTCTGGCAACCGTCGGGGAAAGTTTTTCCACCGAAGGGCTGGCGCTGTTCGTCCGTTATCTGGGCGAACCCGTTTACCAGAACATCATCAAGAACACGCTGGTGTTGGGCTTGATGGTGGCCACGCTCGGCACAGCGATGGGCTTTCTGTTCGCTTATGTGCAGGTCAAGGTCAAAGCGCCCTTCAAACGCTTCATGCACTTTGCCGCGCTTGTGCCTATCATCTCGCCGCCGTTTGCCCTCGCCACCGCCATCATTCTCATGTTCGGGCGGAACGGCATGATCCTGCGCGGCATTTTGGCGTGCGCTGTCTGTGGGGCGCCGGACGCACCTGCAACGACATCTACGGCCTCGACGGGCTGACGATTGTCCTGTCGCTGTCGCTGTTCACCATCGCCTACCTGAACCTCAAAGGCATGATGCAGGCGCTTGACCCGGCGCTGGAAGAAGCCGCAACTAACATGGGTGCGAGCAAGTGGCACATTTTCCGCACCGTCACGGTGCCCATGCTCATCCCCGGCATCGCCAGTTCCTTTCTGCTGCTGTTTGTTGAAGCGATTGCCGACCTCGGTAATCCGCTGGTGCTGGGCGGCGACTACGAAGTGCTGGCAACGCGCATTTATGTCTCTATCGTTGGCTTGTACGATACGAGGGCGGCGGCGGTCTTATCGGTGATCCTGCTGGTGCCTTCGCTCACGGTGTTTCTGGTGCAGCGCTACTGGATCAGCCGTGTGTCGGTGGTGTCGGTTACGGGCAAACCCGCTGGCACGCCGCAGTTGATTACGCACCCGCTGGTACGCTGGACGCTTTTCGGGCTGGTGATGGCCGTCTGTGCGCTGATTGTGATGATTTACGGCACAATCTTCATCGGCTCGGTCACGCGTGTGCTGGGCACCAACAACGAATTCACGCTGCAAAACTTCGCCTTTGACATCAACGGACTTGGCTCGGAAGCCATGACCGACACCACGACTCTCTCCGCCTTTGCTACACCCATCGCCGGGCTGCTGGGTATGCTGATCGCCTTCCTCGTCATTCGCCGCGTGTTTCCAGGGCGCGGCGCACTGGACTTCGCCACGATGTTAGGCATCGCCGTTCCCGGCACGATTTTTGGTATCGGCTATATTCTGGTGTTCAACAACCCGCTTGAAGTTAACCTGCCTATCATTGGCAGCATCACGCTCTTGCCTAAACTGACGGGCGGGCGCGCGCTGCTGGGCGGCGCGTTAGCCATCGTCATCGTCTATGTGGTGCGCAGCGTTCCGGCGGCGCTGCGTTCCGGTACTGCCCTGCTCTCGCAGATTGACCCGGCAATCGAGGATGCGTCCACCAGTCTCGGCGCAGACAGCGCGTATACTTTCCGCAAAGTCACTCTGCCGCTGATCCGTCCAGCCTTTTTGTCCGGCTTAATTTACGCCTTTGCCCGTTCGATGACCACCATTTCGGCTATCGTCTTCCTGACGACGCCGCAAACCAAAATCATGACCGCGCAGATTCTCAACGAGGTCGAAAACGGGCGTTACGGCAACGCCTTTGCATACTGTGTCATTCTGATTGTCATCGTTTTAGCAGCTATCGGTATACTCTACTTTACAGTGGGGTCTTCCAGCGGCGCGGAACGCTCGCTCGAAGGAGGCGCTTAACACCGTGTCCACACAACACAGCTTAATTCTTGAAAATATCTCGAAGGCGTTCGCCCAACGCGGCAGCAGGTACCATCAACGCTGTTGATAAGGTCTCCCTGGAGATCGACAAGGAGAATTCATCACGCTCTTAGGTCCCTCTGGCTGTGGCAAAACGACCACCCTGCGCCTCATCGCTGGCTTCGAGACACCCAGCAGCGGCAGACTTCTGCTCAATGGCCGTGACATCACCAACCAGCCGCCCAACAAGCGCGACATGGCGATGGTCTTCCAGAGTTATGCGCTGTTCCCGCACATGAGCGTGTTTGAAAATATCGCTTACGGCTTACACATTCGCAAGCTGTCCAAAGCCGTTATCGAGCAAAAAGTCACAGGCATTCTCGAACTGACAGGGCTGCAAGGTTTAGCCAACCGCCGCCCCAACCAGCTTTCCGGCGGGCAGCAGCAGCGTGTGGCCCTCGCCCGTTCGCTGGTGATGGAGCCAAGCGTGCTGCTGTTTGACGAGCCGCTGTCCAACCTTGATGCCAAGCTGCGCGTGCAGATGCGCGCTGAGATTCATGGGCTGCACCGCCGCCTGAACATCACCAGCGTCTATGTCACGCACGATCAGATTGAGGCGATGGCTATGTCTGACCGCATCGTCGTCATGAACAGCGGACGTATCGAGCAGATTGAAGCCCGGAAAGATATCTATCGGCGGCCAGTGTCGCGCTTTGTGGCCGGCTTCATTGGCCGCGCCAACTTCCATGAGACGACTGCCGACGACATCAGCGGGGGTCAGGTCACGGCCACCGTGCTGGGCAAGACCATCAGCGCGCCGCCGCCACCCAACGCCAGAGTTGGCAGCAAACTGACGGCGGTGCTGCGCCCGGAAGCGCTCGAACTGCGCCCCGACGCATCGCTGCAACAGGTACGCATCACGCAGGCGATGTATCTGGGTTCGGAGATAGAATACTTCGTGGATACGGGCAAGGAAACGCTGATTGTCATCGAGAATGACCCGCGCGCCAGTCGTATTTTTAACGAGGGCGAAACCGTAGGCATCGACTTCGCGGCAGAAGTTGTACACCTGCTGCCGAACGATTAACGCGAGCATCCGGGGTTGTTGGCCTTCATGCGATGTGCATCGGTCAAGCTATTGAAGGCAACAATCCCACCAACATCCCGATGCGTTCCAAAAGTACGAGCAAAGCAGCGCAGGTCGGCGGCTCACTTGCGTCCGTAAATGAGCGCCGCTTTGCCCAGCACGCGCGGATGTCGCAGCAGCCCCGGCAGATTCAGGATTGTGGCTGTATCCACGAACTGGACTTCCTCAACGCCCCAACTGCGAATCGTACTCAGCAGCGTGTCCGTATCGCCGTAGAGTTCCTTATCAAGGAACATATCCTGAAACGAGAAGGCACCCCCCTTGCGGATGACGCGCAGGGCCTCGCGGATCACGGCGCGTTTGTCCGGGGCGTCAGCGACCTCATGGAAAACAAAATGGCTGACTGCGGCATCAAAAGTACCGTCTGCAAAGGGCAGGCTGGAGGCGCTGGCCTTTTGAAAGCGGGTACGCTGTGCGACGCCAGCAGCAGCAGCGTTTTGTTCGCACACCTGCTGAGAATATTCCCACGCCTGCCCCCAGTAATCGATCCCCGTCACCTGTGTATCAGAATATTTCGCCGCCAGAAGAATGGCTAAGGGGCCGTTGCCTGTGCCAATATCGAGCACCTGACCGCGATGATCCCCGTGCAGATGGTCGATCACCAGTGTCCACAAACGACGCTGAATGCCGCCGCCGCGTTCGGAGAACTGATAATAGACGTAGGTGAGATAGGCAAACATAGCGAACAGCACCGCCGCCGCTGCCCATAGAACGACGCTGATGATGGCGATTGGGATGACCAGAGCCAGACCCGCCAGAATGATGCTGGCGAAAAGAAAAGCGATCACAATGCGTACACGAATCCAGTTTCCGAAATTGACCGCTTGTGTATTCATATTATGCCCTCGCGATGTTGATAATAGGTTAATCCTGCTTTCCTGTACGCGGAAACAGCACAAGAGTTGCATCAAGCCTCGGTACGCTGGAATACTTTTGTCGCAAGTGAGCTTATTGCATGTACAATGCTAGAGGATTGTCGAGCAGGTTGAGGTAGATGGGTAATGGAGCTTTTTCCAACGTGGCGGGTGTGGCGGTTGGTACACGGTCACATGTCGCTGGAAATGTACGAACTGCTGGTGCGTGTGCTGCGCGTGAAACATCCGGCGCGCGGGGTGTCGTACCTCAGCAACGTATGGACATGGATTGTCATCAGCTTTCTCAGCGACTTCCCCACCAGCCTAGGCAGCCTGTACTTTGCTTATGCCGCGCTGACGATGAGCCTGTCACTGCCGACGTTCAATTCCATCAACTTCGTCAGCCCGGCGCTCATCAGCTTTGTGACCCTGCGCTACGCGACGCGGGTGCTGAACGCCATCAATACGCAGCGGACAGGTGGCAGCTATGACCTGTTTGCGCTGCTGCCCGCAGGTGAGTTTACGAACGTGTGCAACATTCTGCGCGCGCACCGTCACCCGCTGCAAGGCGTGGCAGTGGGAATCATTCCGGCGGTGCTGCTGTGTTTGCTGCTGTGGGGAATGACGGCGGGATACCCGTTGAGCTTCGGCAGCAGCCTTGAGGGTTTCAACAACGTCGCCTATTTCGCACTGCCTGTCATGCTGCGCGGCATCGCCAGCTTTGTCGATTATGTGCAGGCTTTCAGCGCCGCGACGCTTATCGCGCTGCTTGCGAGCCGACGCCAGCAGCGCTCGGAAGCCCAAATCACGCTCATCGGCGGGTTTCTGGCGCTGCAAGTGGGGCTGTATGTGATTGTCGGCGGCTTCAGCGCACAGTTAGCGAATCTGCTGGTTTTCAGCGTCAGCAACTTCACGCGTGCCACGTTCATGATCATGTCCTACTCGTCGCTGCTGCTGCTGCAAAGCCTGATCCTGATCGCCATGCGGGAGGTGGTTAACGGCGTGCTATGGAACTGGGTACGTTTGCAGTTTGAGGATGACGACAGCAGTTAGCTCCGCAGCATGAGCCGAAGCTCATTCGCGGTTGAACAGCGGCAGAGCGATGGCGGTCATGATGACTGAAAAGACCACCAGAAAGCCAACATCAAGCGCTAATGGGAACGTCCCCACGCCAACGGTAATATGGCGCAGCGCGTCAACGCCGTAGCTCAAGGGGTTGACGACCATCAGCGGCTTGAGCCAGTCGGGAACGCTGCTGGTGGGGTAAATTGCTCCGCTGAGGAAGTACATGGGCATGACCACAAAGTTGGAGATGGTGCCGAAGCCTTCAAACGAAGTCATGTTGCTGGCGATGACCACACCGAGCGCGGTCAACGCAAAGGCGACGACAAACATCATAGCGATCAGGCCGAGGATGGCCAGCGGACTCAGCCATAAACCGATCAGCGGCGCGAACAACAGCGTGATGATGCCCTGCAAGGTGGCCTGCGCAGCACCCCCCAGCGTCTTGCCGAGGATAATCGACAGGCGCGGCACGGGCGCCGCGAGGATTTCCTTGAGGAAGCCGAATTCGCGATCCCAGATGATGCTCATCGCCGATTGCAGCGCGGAGAAAATCAGGGTCAGGCCGATGACGCCGGGGAAAATATACTGCTGGTAATCGACGCCACCGCTGATTGAGTTCGTGCTGATGGCCCCTTTGAGGCTGCCGCCGAGAATCAGCAGCCAGAGAATCGGGCGGGCGACGCCACCCAGCAAACGGCTGCGTTCGCGCCAGAACTTGATAATGTCGCGCCGCAGAATGCCGTAAATGACTTCCCAACTGAAATATCGGGCAACCGCGACAGGTGCAGTCATGGGTGCCTGAGTGGGGAACTGCTGTTGTACCGCCATGTTGAATGTCTCCTTTGTGTCCAGTTTACAGGCGTCCGCGCTGACGCTGCGCGAGGCGGCGCTCATCCTTGCCGCCTTCTTCGTCCCGAATCACGCGCCCAGTGAGCTTGAGGAAGACATCCTCCAGCGTGGGGCGGCGCACATGAATCATCTCAATCAGAATGGGTTCGGTCTGCTGTGCTGTTTCGAGCAGCAAACGAGGCACAAAACGATCCGCGTCCGGCGCTTCAAAGGTCACTTTGCCCTCGCGCTGGACGGCGGTAATCTGGTAGCGCTGCGCCAGAAGGTCGATCAACTGCTGGCTGCTGCGCGTGGTGAGTTCGATGCGGTCTTCGCCCACCAGCTTTTTCAGGCCGCCGGGCGTATCCAGCGCGACGATCACCCCTTTGTCGAGGATGGCGATGCGGTCACAGTTTTCGGCTTCTTCCATGTAGTGGGTGGTCATGAGAATCGAGGTGTCTTGGCGTTCGCGAAGCTGGCGAACATACTGCCAGATATAGCTGCGCGTCTGTGGGTCAAGGCCGACGGTTGGCTCATCGAGAATCAGCAGGTGCGGACGATGCAGCAGCCCACGCGCGATTTCCAGACGGCGACGCATCCCGCCCGAATACGTCTTGACGATGCGATCTTTAAACTCTACGAGATCCATCAGTTGCAAGACGCTGGCGATACGCTGCGCACGCTCCTGGCGGGGAATGTGATACATCACGCAGTGGAATTCAAGGTTCTCCTGCCCGGTGAGCGCGCTGTCCAGCGAATTGTCCTGAAACACGATGCCGATGTTCGAGCGCACAATGTCCGGCGCGCTGAGCACATTGGCTCCGGCGACAGCGATAGTACCGCCGCTGGGCTTCATCAGCGTGCAGATGACTTTGATGGAAGTTGATTTGCCCGCGCCGTTGGGGCCAAGCAGGCCGAAGATTTCGCCCTCTTTGACCTCAAAGCTGATGTCGTTGACCGCTGTGAAATCCTTAAAGCGCTTGGTCAGATGCGAGACGGAAAGCAGCGGCGGCACGGCGAGTTGAGGGCTTACGCTGGGAGCGCTGACGGCGACATTATCCATGTTCATTGGTTTCTACCTCTGTCGGTTGTTCTTCGGCAAGCACGCGCTGGAGCGCCACAAGCGCCGCCTGCACGGTTGCCCGTTCTTCGGGGGTCAGTCGTTCCATGATGGGGGTCATGTGGGCGATCATGCGGCTGCTGACGCGTTCGTGCTGCTGGCGTCCCAATTCGGTGAGATGCAGCAGCGTCTGCCGCCGATCACGGGGGTCGGCGACGCGCGTAATCCAGCCGCGATCTACCAACGCCTGCACCAACTCCCCTGCTGATTGCAGGGTGACACGACGGATGCGCGCGATTTCGCTGAGAGTCAGCGGCTGCTCCATGAGATAGGCCAGCACGCGGAACTGCGGCATGGTGGTGTTGTCCCCGGCTTCCTGGCGTAGGTCTGCCACCAGAATCCGGTTAATCAGCGGCAGGATGGCTAACAGTTGGCGGGCGGTGGTTTCAGACATATCCCATCACAGAATTACTAAGGTATCCTGATGATAAGGATACCTGAGCAAATTATACGAGTCAAAAGCGGGGCGTGCAGACCATTAAGACCATTGGCGCGGAAGTGGTGAGATTCAAGGTTGCGTGGACGTTCAATTGAACGTCCCTCCAGAACACCATCTCTACAATGTTCACCACTGCCCACTGCCGATTCACTTTTGCAATTGCCGTCAAATCGCTACACTCAGCGGCAAAATGGGAGAAACCAGCGATGACCGAATTAATCACAACGTTAGGCAGCAAAAGCGCGGACGAACTGGGCATGATTCTGCCGCATGAG
>JAXLWC010000025.1:0-70901 GCA_046328675.1 Anaerolineae bacterium | reverse complement strand
AATGGGGAGCGCAAAGGGCTGATCCTGAATTCCTCGCGCGGCATCATCTTTGCTGAAGACCCGATAGACGCCGCGCGTGGTCTGCGTAACGAGATCAATCAGTATCGCTAGGGTAGTTGTTCGCCTCAAACAAGGTTTCTGATCTGTTCAAATCTACCATAGGCTGAACGGGTTATTTACCCTTCCACGTCGGTCTTTGTTTGGTAATCATTGCCATCGCGCCTTGCTCGAAATCTTCTGTCGCCATGAGGCGTGCCTGCGCGTAAGCCTCTAACTGCAAACCACGATCCACGTCCTCGATGTTGTTGATGACCTGTTTGGCATAACTCACGGCCAGCGGCGCGGCAACCATCAGTTCGTTCACCAACTGATTGGCTTTTTCCATCAATCCATTCTTAGGGACAATATAGTTTACAAGTCCCCAGCGTTCGGCAGCTTCTACAGGAATATTCTTGCCTGTCATGACGTACTCTTTGGCACGCGCGGGGCCGATTAAGCGCGTCAAACGCGTCGTGCCGCCTACATCGGGCACAATCCCAAGCATGGTTTCGGGCAAGCCCAGGAGCGTGCCTTCGGTGACGATGCGCATATCACACGCCAGCGCCAGTTCTAATCCCAGCCCAAGCACATAACCATGCAGCAGAGCAATCACAGGAAATGGGCAGCGCTCAAACTTGTTGACGATGGCCTGATAAGCGGCGGTGATGGGGAACATATTCTGGCGCCAGTTCTCGCCGAAGGTGTCAGGTGTCTCCTGAAAACTGGTTAAGTCAATTCCGGCGGAAAAGCCCCGTCCTTCGGCACGCAGCAGCACAGCACGCACGCCGGACATCACGCTGGCTTTGTTGATCGCAGCGTCCAAATCCTGCATCATGGCCCAGTTCATGGCGTTACGTTTGTCAGCGCGGTTCAAAACGATTTCGACAACAGCATCACGCTGCTGTACTAAAACAAGATCAGACATAAGCATCTCCACGCCTGAAAACAGGCTGTAATCGGTAAAGCGTGTCTATTCTAACGTTCAATCATCTTTTTGACGGCAGCAACAATCAGGCGATGTTCAACTTCATGCATCCGCTGCGCAAACGTATCTAGCGTATCGCCTTCCTCAAAGGGAACGGCCTCCTGCACAATCACTTCTCCGGCATCAACTTCAGGGATGACGTGATGCATCATCACCCCACTGGCGTTGATGTCACGCTCCTGGTAGGCCGCAAACGCACGCTCAATTGCATCTTTACCGGGGAACGCGCCAGGCAGCGCGGGATGCAGATTAATGAGGCGTCCCAGAAACGGATCAATAAACTTCGGCGTCAGGATTTGCATCCACCCCGCCAGCACGATCAAATCCGGCCTGGCTTGTGCCACCTGTTCGGCTAAAGCTGCGTCATACGCTTCGCGCCCACGTTCTTTATAAGGTTTCAACGGAAAAACCAGCGTGGGAATGCCCGCGTTCTGAGCACGCACCAAACCATAGGCGTCTGCTTTATTGGAGACAACCAGTACAATTTCCGCGTCCAGTTCCTTTGCGCGGGTGGCGTCAATGAGTGCCTGCAAATTGGTTCCACCGCCAGAAATCATCACCACCAGTCGTTTCATGCGATGGTGACTCCCTGTCCGCTGACAATTTCGCCGACCAGGTGCGCATCGCCGCTAAGCGTATCAAGAGCGGCCTGCGCCTGTGCGGCTGGCAGTACGATCAACATGCCGATGCCCATGTTAAAGACGTGGAACATTTCAGCGGCGGTGATATTGCCGCTGCGTTGAATCAGCGCGAAAATCGGCAGTTCTGTCCAGCTGCCGCGCCGAATTACGGCCCCTGCCCCCTCCGGCAGAATACGCGGCAGGTTATCGATAAAGCCGCCGCCCGTAATGTGTGCCAACCCGCGCACGTCCAGCCCTGCCTGCCAGAGTTTTTCCACCTGTGACAGATAACAACGATGCACCGCTAGTAACGCCTCGCCTATCGTTTGTCCATTCAACTCAGGCTGAGGATGCTGCCAGTCCAGGCTTTCCAATGCTTTGCGCGCCAGCGAGTACCCGTTCGTGTGCAGACCGCTGGAGGGCAGGCCGATAATCGCGTCGCCTGCCTGAATGCGCGATCCATCAATGATAGCGCTGCGCTCAACAACGCCGATGATCGTACCGACGAGGTCAATCTCACCACGTTCATAAACGCCCGGCATTTCAGCCGTTTCGCCGCCCAGCAAGGCGCAGCCTAAGGCTCGGCAGGCGCTGGCGATGCCGCCGACAATCGCCGCGATTTGCTGCGCATCCAGCTTAGAAGAGGCCACATAGTCGAGGAAAAACAACGGACGCGCGCCCTGCACCAGAATATCGTTGACGCAGTGATTGACTAAGTCCTGTCCGATGGTGTCCCAGCGCTGGAAACGTGCTGCGACTTTGGTTTTGGTACCGACGCCATCTGTCGAGGCAACTAGCGTGGGCGACTGCATCCCCTTCAACGCGGAGGCATCAAACAAGCCGCCGAATGCCCCGATGCCGGCAAGCACCTCTTTGCCATACGTGGCGCGGACAGCATCTTTCATCAATTCAACGGCGCGCGAGCCTTCCGCGATGCTGACGCCCGCCTGACCATAGGCACTATTCTGCGTCATGAATCACCGCCTCAACTTCGATTTCCACCAGCATCTGCGGGTCAATCAACGCTTTGACCTCAACCATCGTCGCCACCGGACGAATGTCACGGAAGAACTCGCCGTGCGCTCTGCCGATGTGTTCCCAATCGGCGATGTTGGTAACAAACATGCGCGAGCGAACGACATGCTCCAAACGCGCGCCAGCCATTGCCAGGGCCTTTTCAATGTTGCGCAGTACCTGCATCGTCTGTCCATAGGGATCGCCGGGGGCAACGACGTTACCATTGTCATCGGTTGCCGTTGTGCCTGCCACGTAGACCACGCTGCCCACGCGCACGGTGCGCGAGTAACCGACGATGCTTTCCCAGGGTCTGCCGCTGCCGTAAATTTGTCTTTGCATTAAATTGACCTCAACCAGTTTTCAGTTTCTTTGGGTGATTGCAGCCGAATCACCTTCAAATGCGCATAGTCCGGCAGCTTAAACAGGATAGGATATTCTGCGCGCCGTACTTTATGGAAACGCCACGCCCAGACGAACAGTGAATCGCGGCTCAAAAACTGTGCTCGAAATGTCTCATAGTTGCCGTTCCACAGTTCAGCGCGGGAAAATACGCGCCACAGCGAACGACGAAACAAACGCCACAGACTCACGCGCAGCGGATAATCGAGCCAGATTAAGGTATCTGCACGCGTCCAAACGACATGACGCGCTTTGCTGTAGTTGCCATCGACAATCCATGTCTCACCGCTGAGTGCGTCCTGCAAGCGGGCGATAAAGACATCCGTTGGCGCTTCCTGCCAATTCGGCTCCCAGTGCAGCGCATCAAGCTCAATATGCCTGACGTGAAGCTTTGCGGCAAGCTGCTGCGCCAGTGTGGTTTTGCCTGTGCCCGTTGCGCCCACGATAACGAAACGTTTGCCAATCATCAAATCCCGTTTAGTAAATCTTCAGCCTCTTTTGGCGAATGCAGGCGGAACACACGCAAATGCGCATGTTCCGGCTGTTGGAAAAACTGTAGATAATCACGTCGGCGTCGTTCGTAGGATTTTAGCGCCCACAAGAATAGCGAGTGACGGCTGAAATGTGTGCGGAACGACTCACGATTACCATTCCACAATTCTTCGCGAGTCAATGCGCGCCGCACGGTACGGCGGAACAAGCGCCAGATAATCAACCACAGGGAGTAGTCCAGCCATACGATGGTATCAGCACGCGTCCAGATCGCATGACGTACTTCGTTGTATTGACCATCCACAACCCAACAGTCAGCCGCCAGTGCCTGCTGTACGCGCTCAATAAAGACTTCTGTTGACGCTTCCTGCCAGTTTGGCTCCCAATGCAGCGCATCAAGCTCAATATGTTTGACATTCAGCTTCGCGGCAAGCTGCTTTGCCAGCGTCGTTTTGCCTGTGCCTGTCGAACCGATGACCACAATTCGCTGTCCAATTGAGGTACTCATATCCTCAGTCGTCTAAGGATTTGCCAATATCACGGCGATAGTGCATCCGCTCAAAGTGAATGGGTTTCAGCCCGTTATAGGCATGGTCGATTGCGTCTGGCAAATCCCTGCCGCGCGCGCTGACCGCCAGCACACGCCCGCCCGCTGTTACGACCTTCCCCTCTTTGCGCTCGGTTCCCGCATGGAAAACCATGACATCCGCATCTTTCACGGCATCCAAGCCGGAAATCGGCAGCCCTTTGTTATACTTTTCAGGGTAGCCACCAGATGCCAGCACCACAGAAACACAGGCATCAGAACGCCATTTCACGTCAATTTCTGCCAAACGCCCTTCGACACAGGCCAGCAGAATTTCAGCCAGGTCGGTTTCCAGTAGGGGCAGCAGCGCCTCTGTTTCCGGGTCGCCGAAGCGGCAGTTGAATTCCAGAGTCTTGAAGCCGTAGGGCGTCAGCATCATGCCAGCGAACAGCACGCCAACGTAAGGCGTACCGCGCGTGGCCATGCCATCTACCGCAGGCTGCAACACGCGCCGCGTGATTTCGTCCAGCACGTAGCTATTCACATCCGACACAGGAGCAAATACACCCATTCCCCCTGTATTTGGCCCTTCATCGTCGTCAAAGGCGCGTTTGTGGTCACGCGCTGGCGGCATAGCAACCACCGTCTTGCCATCGCAGAAGGCCAGCACGGAG
Organism: Anaerolineae bacterium; assembly: GCA_046328675.1. Lineage (GTDB taxonomy): Bacteria > Chloroflexota > Anaerolineae > Aggregatilineales > Phototrophicaceae > JACAER01. The sequence continues at coordinate 66,149 of JAXLWC010000025.1, read as the reverse complement.
ACCTCTTTACCGCTGAGGAATTCTTCGATGACCACTTTGTCGCTGGCCTGCCCGAACTCGCCTTCGATCATCATGCGCCGCAGCGCTGTCTGCGCCTCAACCCGGTACTCGGCTATGATAACGCCTTTGCCCGCCGCCAAACCATCGGCTTTCAGCACAATGGGAGGATGAACATCGGAGATGTAACGCAGCGCTGTCGGATAATCGTCAAAGGCTGTGTAATCTGCTGTTGGAATACCAACCTGGCGCATAAAGGCTTTGGCGAAGGCTTTGGAGGATTCTAACTGCGCGGCGGCGCGTGTGGGGCCGAAGATTTTTAAGCCCGCCGCCTGAAATGCATCCACGATGCCCGCTGCCAGTGGCGCTTCGGGGCCAACGACTGTCAGGCCAATCTGTTTCTCTGTGGCAAAATTGAGCAGCGCGGAAACATCATCAGCGGCGATAGCAACATTCTCGCCCAACTGATCGGTGCCTGCGTTGCCCGGCGCGATATACAATTTTTCAACCAATGGTGAACGTGCCAGTGCCCACGCCAATGCGTGCTCACGCCCACCACCACCTACAACCAAGACTGATAATGACATTGTTATCCGCCCCAGACCCCTTCAAACATCATCTTTTCACGTTCATCGCTCGTCAGCCAGCGCGGAATCCTCACCGGGTACTCCCCAGAGAAACAGGCAGTACAATGTCCGGTATCCGTGCCAGCGGTCTCACGAATGGCAGCAATCATGCCACTCAGGCTCAGGTAATCGAGGCTGTCGGCTTCGATATGCTGGCGAATGCCTTCCAAGTCCATACGGTGCGCGATCAGTTCCTTGTAGGTTGCCATATCGACCCCCATGAAACACGGATGGCGCACAGGTGGCGATGACACGCGCACATGCACCTCGCGCGCACCTCCTTCTCTTATCAGACGTACCAGAGGGCCAGAAGTGTTCCCACGTACAATTGAATCGTCAATCAGCACCACGCGCTTGCCTTTAAGGTTTTCCGGCAGCGGGTTGAATTTAAGGTGGATACCTACCTTGCGGATTTCATTGTCTGGCTGAATGAAGGTACGCCCAATGTAGCGATTCTTAATCAAGCCTTCGGTGTAAGGAATCCCGGATTGTAGCGAATAGCCAATCGCCGCCGGGGTAGAAGAATCGGGGACGGGAACAATCACATCCGCATCGGCAGGGGCTTCAATCGCAAGCTGGCGTCCCATACGCTGACGCACGCTGTGAACAACCTGTCCTTCCATCTGCGAGTCAGGACGTGCAAAGTAAACGTACTCAAAGCTGCACAGGGCGCGTTTTTCCGGTTCGTGTCCCATGACGGAGGTTACGCCGTCCTCGTCCAAGCGCACAATTTCGCCCGGCTCAACCTCACGCACAAAACGCGCGCCGACGGTCAACAAGGCACATGATTCCGAAGCTAGAACATACCCCCCATCGTCCAGCGCGCCTATGCACAGTGGGCGCAAACCACGCGGGTCACGCACGCCATAGACAGCCTCGCGTGTGAGGATGGTTAGTGAGTAGGCGCCTTCGGTTTTCTTCATCATGGCACGAATACGCGCTTCCCAACGTTCCTTACGTCCATTGGCGGAGTAACCGCTGGCCCAGGATTCGTCCTGCCCGGCAAGCAGCTGTACCATCACCTCGCTGTCAGTTGTGGTCGATAAGCCAACACCGCGCTGCAAAATCATCTGGCGCAGTTCGACGGCGTTGGTGAGGTTGCCATTATGGGCCAGTCCCAACGGGCCGTACAACGTTTCGATGAGATACGGCTGAGCATTACGCACCGTCGATGAGCCTGTTGTTGAATAGCGGTTATGACCGATGGCCAGATGTCCTTTAAGCGGATTCAAGTTCGTCTCGTTAAAGACCTGCGAGACTAGCCCCATCTCCTTGTAGATGTACGCAGTGCGTCCATCCGAGGTTGCGATTCCGGCGCTTTCCTGCCCGCGATGCTGCAAGGCGTACAAGCCAAAAAACGTCAGACGCGCGACATCGCGACCCGGCGCATAGACACCGAAGACGCCGCAGGCTTCACGCGGACGATCTTCAATAGAAGATAACTCAATCAGTTCAGAGGACATTGCGATAATTCTCCAGATGACGGGCGATACGTGCTTCGGCAGGCTGTTCGCCGGGGACAAAGGCGTTCCCGGTCAGCCGTTCATAAGCGGCAATGTAGCGTGCCGCCACCTGTGCAACAAACTCGGCGGGCATCGTGGGAATAGTTCCTTCACCGCGATACCCCTGCTGTACAAACCATTCGCGCAGAAATTCTTTATCGAAGTTCGTTGGTTCGCGGTCTGCGCCATAAGACGAGGCTTCCCAGTAACGGCTGGAGTCGGGCGTGTGAATTTCGTCAATCACCGTCAGCCGCCCGTCAATCAGCCCGAACTCGTACTTGGTATCCACCAGAATCAGCCCAGCGTGCCGGGCGACCTCCTGCCCGCGTGCGAACATGCTCAGCGCGGCCTGTTCCACTTGCGCCCACAGTTTCGCATCGACCAATCCACGCTCGATGATTTCATTACGCGTCAGCCGTTCGTCGTGCGCGCCTCCAGTGGCTTTGGTCGTCGGTGTGATAATCGGCTGCGGCAGCGCGTCATTCTTGCGCAGTCCGTCCGGCAGCGGCAAGCCATACGGTTCACGTTCACCTTTAGCGTACAGCGTCCACAGCGATGTGCTGGTGATGCCTGTGATATAGCCGCGCACAATCACTTCGACAGGCAGTGCCTGCGCCTCGCGACCAATCGTGACATTCGGGTCGGGTACTGTCAGCACATGATTGGCAACGATGTCCTGTGTTTGCTCAAACCACCATGTACTTAGTTGATTAAGCACCTGTCCTTTGTAGGGAATTGCGCCCAGAACGCGGTCAAAGGCAGAAACGCGATCCGTCGTAATCAATATACGCTTGTCGCCTGCTTGATAGATGTCCCGAACTTTCCCGGTTTGTTTTTCGCCCCACCCTGCTAGGTCTACCCCATGCAGTGCGGGAGCGTGCAGTAACGCCTCGTGATTCAACATGCTAATCTTGCGTGTGCCTCTGCGCCTAAATTGCCAAAGAACTCAATTTCATTGCGTTCTGATTTTTGTACCGTCAGATACCCCGGTTTGCAGCCTGTGGGTTGCAGATTAAAGCGGTGAAACGTGTGCATCAGATTCGCGCCGCGCCGCACAAGATAGGCGACCAGCATAGGCTGGCTGTAATCGTGGCGGCTCAGCAGTCGCAGCGCAGTGAACAACTGTGATAAGGAGATATTGAAGAACGGCGGGTCACAGACAATCAAATCAAATGTCTCCCCTATCCATTCCGGTCTATAGATATTGTACTTCCGAAAGCCGTTCAGCGTGGTAAACCGTTCATCGATGTCCAGGGTGCGGACTTTGACGCCGCGACGTTCCAGTTCCTGTCCCAGCATCGGTGTACACAAGCAGCAGGGATTTGCGTAACCCGCGACGAAATCCGCCAGATGGCGAATCGTCGGCGGGTCAAAAAAGTATTGTTCGAGTTTATGCTGCTCGTACATATTAGGCGTTCTTGATGCCGTTGACGAACAACTGCAAGCCGCTCATGCCGCGTTCACCGCGATGCCAGCGTGGGTGCTGCCAGTGAAAGACATGGTCTTCGGGATGCGGCATTAACCCCAGTACGTTTCCCTCACGGTTCGTCAGTCCTGCGATGCCGAATACCGAGCCGTTGGGATTGAGGGGATAACCTGCTGCCTGCGTGTTGGCGTCAACGTAAGTCAGCGCCGCGTAACCGTCTGTCCATAGGGCTTGCCCCACGTCATCCGAGTTGACGGCAACACGTCCTTCGCCGTGTGCGACGGGGCAGTAAATCAGTTCATCCAATCCTTGTGTAAACAGGCAATGACTATACGCATTCGATTGTAAGTACACCCAGCGGCATTCAAAATGGGCCAGCTCATTTCGCGTCAATGTCACCGCGCGCTTAACCTCGTTTTCACTTTGCGTCCTTTGCACCTTCGCGCTGAAATCATCTCCGGGCAGAATTCCCGCTTTGACCAGCGCCTGAAAGCCGTTGCAGATGCCCAGCGTCGGGCGTCCGCTGGCAACAAACTTACGTACATCCTCGCCCAGACGATGATTGACATCCATCGCCCACACTGTGCCTGCGCCGAGGTCGTCACCATACGAGAAACCGCCCGGCAGAATCAGCATGTGATAATCCGCAAGCTTGCGTTCGCCGTTCAGCAGTTGATTGACATGTACGATTTCCGGCGCGCCGCCCGCAAGCTGACACGCCAGCGCCGCCTCACGGTCACGATTAGAGCCTGTCGCGTGCAAAATCAGCACTTTAGGCGTGCTCGTATGCGCTGTTGGTGTTTTGCGATTCTGACTATACGCAGCAGGTTTACTGGCTGGCGCTTGGACTGTTGCCACAGTCGTTGGCGTCGTGATGTGTCCGCGCCAAGCAGATTCGATCTGTTTGATGTCAATTTCCAGCAGCAGCGGATTTTGATCCTTAAATAGAGGCTGCTTTACCGTTAGCAGACCTTCGGAGCGTACAACTCCTAGTGACGTGCAAGACAATCCGTCAAAAAGGCTGGCGAAGGCTTTCTCCTTACCTCCGCTGACTTCGACAACAAAACGTCCCGAAGACTCGACAAACAGCTTACGCGGATTATTTTCAGCTACGTTTACGACAGGGATATTATGAACATAGATTTCCGCCCCCAGCCGTCCGGCGATGCACATTTCCGCCAGTGCGACGGCAATCCCGCCTTCGCTCACATCATGGCAGGATTGTACCAATCCCGCCTGTATCGCCTGGTGCAAACGGCGCATCGTCTCCAACGCGTTCGGCACAGGCTGCGGCACTGTGCCGCTGTCGATGCCGTGCAGTTGGTTATAAAGGCTGCCGCCCATTTCATCGCGCGTTTCGCCAACGACGTACAGGTAATTGCCTGTCTGCTTTCAAATCCATCGTCACAGTTTTAGTCACGTCGGGCACAATACCCATCGCTGAAATCACCAGCGTGCCGGGGATGGCGTGCTTCGTTCCATCGGCGTCGGAGTATTCGTTGTTCAGGCTGTCCTTGCCGCTGATGAAGGGCACGCCGTAAGCCAGCGCTGCATCATGACAGCCCTGCGCCGCGCGTACCAGCGAACCGAGTCTATCCGGCAGGTTGGGGTTGCCCCAGCAGAAGTTATCGAGTATCGCCACCTGATCGGGGTCAGCGCCCACCGCCACCAGATTGCGCATCGCCTCATCTACCGCCGCCCACGCCATCGCATACGGGTCAATCGCACCATAGGCAGGGTTTACGCCGTTGGACAGCGCGACACCCTTTGTAGGGACGCTCAATTGAACGTCCTTACTAACTTTCAACTGCGCATCCAGCGGCACCAGCACCGCCGCATCGCTCGGCCCGTGATTGTCAACGCCTGTCAGCGGCTTGACCACGCCACCGCCCTGCACCTCATGGTCGTACAGGCGAATCACATCTTCCTTGCTGCGCACATTGGGCTGTGCCAGCATCTTCAGCAGCGTATCTGTTAAATTTTCTTCGTGTATTTCTCTGTGTTCTTGGCGACTTGGCGGTTCAAAAACAGCTTTCAGATGACGCTGCGGGATACCATCATGGACAAACTCCATCGCCATGTCGCCGACAAGCGCATGTCATTATAGGTCAGGCGCAGGCGTCCAGTCGCCTCGAATGTGCCGATGCACACCGCCTCGATGTCCTGTCCGTCACAAATCGCTTGCAGGCGCGCCCACTTCTCCTGCGGCACAGCGAACACCATGCGTTCCTGGGCTTCGCTCAGCCAGATTTCCCAGGGGCGCAAGCCGGGGTATTTCAGCGGCACGGTTTCCAGTTTGACCGTCGCGCCGACTTTCGCGCCCATCTCGCCTACCGCTGACGACAGGCCGCCCGCGCCGCAGTCGGTGATCGCGTTGTACAGCTTCTCGTCCCGCGCGCGCAGCACAACTTCCAGCGTCTGCTTTTCATGAATGGGGTGCCCGATTTGCACCGAACTGCCTGCGATTTCGCTGGTCGTCGTATCCATCTCCATGCTGGAAAACGTCGCGCCGCGAATACCGTCACGTCCGGTACGCCCGCCGACAACGATAATCAAATCGCCGGGCTGTGTCTCGCTGGCGTGCGCGCCGTGCGGCAGAATGCCGAGGCAACCGCAAAACACCAGCGGGTTCGCGGTGTAACCCTTGTCGTAGAGAATAGCGCCGTTGACGGTGGGAATGCCCATTTTGTTGCCGTAGTCTTCGACGCCAGCAATCACGCCGTCAGCGATGCGGCGAGGTGCAGCACGCCGGAAGGCAGTTCCTCATGCGCGGCGTCAGGCAAGCCGAAGCACAGCACATCAGTGTTGGCAATCGGACGCGCGCTAACGCCCAGTACATCACGCACAACGCCGCCGACGCCAGTATTCGCCCCGCCGAAGGGTTCCAGTGCCGAGGGATGGTTATGGGTTTCAACCTTAAAAGCTAAGTCAAACTGATCGTCAAAGGCAATAATGCCCGCGTTATCAACAAACGCCGAACGCACGAACGGCTTGTTTAATTTTTCGGTTGCCGCGCGGATATAGGTCTTCAATAGGCCATTGATGGTCTGCTGTCCATCAGGCCCAGTGTAATCAATCACGGCCTTGAAGGTTTTGTGGACGCAGTGCTCGCTCCACGTCTGCGCCAGCGTTTCCAGTTCGGCGTCGGTGGGATCGCGTCCTTCGCTGCGGAAGTAATCACGAATAGCGCGCATCTCGTTCAAATCGAGCGACAGGCGGCGTTCCTTGCTGATATGCAGCAGTACTGCATCATCGGCGTAAAACAGCGCGATGCGTTCTACAGTGTCGTTAGCAGGCTGTGTCTCGACAAACGGTGGCGCGATAGGATGGTTAATCGCACAGCGCTGAATGACGGGATTGGAGAATACTTCCAGCGAAAGCCGCTGCAAATCGTCCGCAGACAACTCCCCTTGCAGCAGATAGGCGTGTCCTGTTGCCGCACGTTCCAACCCCGTGATTCCCAGCAGGTGCGCCGCACGCACAAGGTTCTCTGCCGCCGGATCGGTCACGCCGGGCAGCAGGGTTACTTCGATACTGGTTGTCATTGGGGCAGGCGTCTGGTGCAGCACAGTCGATAGAAATGCCTCAGTCACGGGGTCTGCCAGCAGTTCGTGGCTGAGGTAGTCTACATCCTCAAGGGACAAATCCCCCTGAAGGAAAAATAATTGGCGGATTTCACAGCCCGTCAGATGCGGGATTCCAAGGTGGCGCGCCGTGTTAATCAAATGCTGCGCGCCTTGAGCACTACGCAGACGAACTTCCACACGAAACGCCTGCAAATGCGCGGCGTCTGCTTTTGCGAGGTTTTCCAAAGGGGGTAATCCTCAAAACGAACACGCGCGCAAGGCGCCGGATAAGCAAGGCAATAATGGGTGTATTTTCTAAGAAGTCATGCGGATTATACCCTCGCACATGGGAGATGCGTAGGGGCATTTCACGCCAAAATGCGGTAACCGGATGCACGGTAAAACAGGACAACTACTGTACACACCTGCCCCGTTCGCTTGCTGAGCATCCATTTTGACAGCCCCATTCCGCTATGATTCAACCCATCGTGTATGACAGATCCATCCATGTCTGCTGGAATGGGAGCGACTACTCCGTTTCGCGCCACACCCGCAGCACTTCTGCCACACTCCACGCCTGCGCGAAAGCACCGCGCGGCGTATGTGGCGGATCGCCGTCGAAAATCTCATTGATGGAGCCAACACAGTCGCCACTCATGTGACGAATCAAAGGCGTCAGGTAGGAGCGCACCGCACTTTTGTCGCCATAGACTCGCAGATGAGCGCTAGCAAATGCGCCGATGAGCCACGCCCAAACGGTACCCTGGTGGTAAGCGCCGTCACGAGTAGTCACATCACCACCATAATGTCCAATATAGGCAGGGTCATCCGGTGCCAGTGAGCGCAGCCCATGTGAAGTCAGCAGGTGCAGCGCGCAGGCATCTACCACTGCTTTTTGCTGCTCGTGTGTTAATGGGCTGTAGGGCAGCGATACTGCAAACAACTGATTTGGACGCAGCGAAGCATCCGCAATTTCGGCCCCATCAATCACATCAAAACAGCAGTCACCTTCCGCGTACCAGAAGCGTCCAAAGCTGGCTTGAACCTGATCTGCCAATGTACTGTAAATGTCTTCCGGTTCACCAACCAATGCGGAAAAATGGGCCATCACCCGCAGGGCGTTGTACCACAATGCGTTAACCTCGACAGGCTTACCCACCCGCGGCGTCACCACCCAATCCCCTGCTTTGGCATCCATCCACGTTAGCTGTACGCCCGGAACTCCAGCGTACAACAAGCCATCGGTCTCATCTACGTGGATGTTATAACGGGTTCCCCGTTGATGGGATTGAATGATTTCCCGCAGCACGGGGAACAAATCACGGAGAAGGGAGATATCACCGGTTGCTGCGTAATACGCGCGGATCGCCTCAAAATACCACAGGGTCGCGTCAACAGTATTATATTCAGGGGCTTCACCTACGTCAGGGAAACGATTGGGCAGCATACCTTCGCTGACATAATGCGCAAACGTTCGGAGAATGCGTGCGGCAACATCATACCTACGGGTTGCCAGTGTCAATCCTGGCAGGCTAATCATCGTATCGCGTCCCCAATCGGCAAACCAGGGATAACCTGCGATCACAGAACGACCTTCTTCATCACCGGGCAGCGCACGCTTCACGATGAACTGATCGGCTGCCAGCACCAACTGCCGTATGTACACCGGGGATTCAACATCACCGCTGCGTTCCAACAAGGCGTGTTCATACCGCTGATGTTCCTGCAACTCTGACGCTGCATCCATGTTCGGATGGGCGTCGGTACTGGCGATAATCGTCACAGAATCGCCCGGCTGTAGCTGCGCATCAAAAGTCGCAGCGTGAAAGTGCGCTTCTGTCGTGTCGTAGCCGCGATAGTGTTCGATGCTCAGGAAATAACCAGCCAGCCAATCGCCGTACAGCTCACAGTCAGCCTTATCGCTCAGGATATAATAGGGTACAGCGTCATCGAAGGCTCGTACTTCTACCCCACTGTCAACCGCATTCATCTGCATACGTTCTTTTGGCTGAGGAGTCAGCACATGATAATCGCGATAATTGACCAGCGCGGTCAGCATAAGTGACATCGGGCGCAGACCGCGACTGAGGGTATACCGAATGTAGGTCGTGTTTGCCCCTTGGGGCATCCATATGCGCTTCTCCAGCAGCGCATCACCGAAGGCATAGGTCCATACAGGCGTCGTGCCTTCCAAATGGAAGCGTTCCAGATGCTTAAACCCTTTGGGGAATACCGCGCCATCGTCAAAGCGATCCGCATACAGCGGATAGGCCCGATCAGCATATTCCACCGTTTCATCCAGTTTAGTCACCAACAGCATTCGCCCCAACGGGGGACGAAGCGCAGCCGTGAGCAGCCCATGATAGCGGCGTGTCAAAAGTCCAGCAATTGTGCCACAGGCAAAACCGCCGATGCCATTTGTTACCAGCCATTCACGGTGCCCAGAAACGGCGAGTTCAGCGCATAATGCGCGTTCATAATCAAACATGCCGTCCCTCAGTCAAGCAGTGGTTTGGCAGCCAGCGCTGCACCGATAATCCCAGCATCATTGAGCAGTTGCGCAGGAATAATCTGTGCGCGCGTTTCCAGCAGCGACAGGAATTTCTCCGCTTTAGCGCTCACGCCACCGCCAATGATAAATAAGTCAGGGGAGAATAGAAACTCTAACCGACCAAAGTATTCGTTAAGCCGATCAGCCCACTCATTCCAGCCCAAATCTTTTTCTTTGCGAATGCGATCTGACGCGCGATTTTCGGCGTCTTTACCACGTAGTTCCAGATGTCCGAGTTCGGTGTTGGGAAGCAGCACTCCCTTGTGGAAAATCGCACTGCCGATGCCAGTTCCTAATGTAATAATGAAAACGACTCCCATCTGCCCTCGACCAGCGCCGAACTGCATTTCAGCGATACCCGCTGCATCAGCATCGTTGAGCACCACCACAGGACATTCAGTCTTCTCCTCGAACAACTGCTGTCCGTTGGTACCAATCCATGACTTGTCAACGTTAGCCGCACTGTACATCACGCCATCCTTAACGACAGCCGGGAACGTACAGCCAATAGGGCCTTTCCATTCAAAATGATGGGCGATACGCGTCACAACATCCGCGACAGCATCAGGATGTGCTGGATGCGGTGTGGGAATACGATGCCGTTCGGTAAGCATCTCGCCTGTTTCAATATTGACGGGCGCGCCCTTGATACCACTCCCCCCGATGTCGATCCCAAGAATTTCCATAGGTTTTTCTCCTTGAGTTACATGTTTACTTAAACCAGATGGGATTCGACCAGGCGCGTTCCCCGTGAGCATCGCGTACCGTAACACGACAGAACGGGCTGTCAAATCGCTTCAGGCTCACTTCCACTTCACGCAGTCCCTGCCCATGCACATATTGCGACAACGAACCATGCCCCATCACAAAAACTGAACTTGCGGGTGAACAGCGAACGATGATTTTGTCGCCGGGATAAACGCGAATATCGTGAATCTCAGGGCCAGTGCTGGAATAGTACTCGCCGCGCTTCAACGCGCCTAAGATGGCGTCCTGTGTGAGGGCCTCGCTCTTGACCCACACCCATCCACGCACAGCGTCATAACGATTGGTTTTAAAGTGTGCGTCATCCGTTGCTGCTACAAAATAACGTCGTCCGCGCATCAGCAGTACATCCACAATTGACCAGCCCCCCGGTCTATCGTTGTGGTCACAGGAGGTCGCATTGAATACTTCGACGGCATGAATGTCGCCCAACGAAATAACATCGCCTTCGGTCAGGCCGTACCAATCTGGGTGTGGTGCCGCCACCCAGGCACCGGCAGCTAACGCCCGCGCCGCAATCTGCGGCCCAGTTTCATGTGGCAGATTTGGGGCAAAATCCAGCGGCAACCCAACCGCCAGAATATGCCAGAGATGACCCAACTCTGTTTTACCGCTGTGCAGTTCTGCGCCAACAATCGTCAGAAAGTCATCCTTCTGGTAGGCAGACGCGTCAGTCAGATGATAACCGTACTGCTGCATAAAGTGATCAGTCACTGACAGGAAGTGATAGCCCGCATCCCGGTACAGATTACAAACCTGTTCAGGATTGAGCAGTCCGTCAGAGGTAGTGGAGTGTGTGTGTAAGTTGCCGCGCCAGAAGCGGCCCGTTTTATCAAATGGAAGATGCTGCATGAATGTCCCCTTTCGCCACAGATTATGACGCAACACATCTCAGTCAGCTACTAACGATTTTCGCAGAATCTATTTAGTAAGCGCTCATAAAACAGCGTTACGATAGGTAACATCATGAACTCAGGTATTTCCCATGCAGACGCAATTGTTTTCCACGAACGCACACCGCTTTGAACACCGTTCCATCATGCGCACGACCTTGCCGCGTATACTGGCCTTTCATTCCGACCCACAGGCGTTAACCATGCTGACACCGCCGCCGATTTTCGTTCAGCTTCGGCGTGACTCGCGCACATCACTAACAGAGGGCGAGCTTGATTTCACACTTTGGATGGGTTTCATGCCGATTCGCTGGATAGCCCGTCACGAAGTTGGGCCAACAGCGAACTCATTTGCTGACCGTATGATACAAGGCCCAATGCAGAGCTGGCGGCATGAACATATTTTTAGAGTGGTCGAAGGCGGTGTTGAACTTGTGGACCGTGTCACCCTTGCACACAAGCCCGGCTGGCGCGGCATCATGTCACGGCTGATGTTTGATGGGCTGCCGCTGCGCATCCTGTTTTGGTACCGTCACTTCCGCACACGTCTCGCGGTAGAAAAATGAACCCACAACACATCATCGTCATCGGCGCAGGTGTTGGCGGCCTAACCACAGCCGCACTCTTGGCACAGGCAGGTCACCGCGTTACCGTGCTGGAGGCACAAACGTACCCCGGCGGCTGCGCATCTACCTTTTACCATCAGGGCTATAGCTTCGACTCTGGCGCAACGACAGCAGGTGGCTTTCAGGCCAACGGGCCGCATCACCTTATCAGCCAGCAGTTGGGAATTGACTGGGATATTCATCCGCATGACCCTGCATGGGTGGTACATCTGCCAGATCGCAGCATTGCGCTAACGCACGATAACGGCGATGTGCTGCGCAAGTTCCCACAAACGGCGCGTTTCTGGGATGAACAACGCCGCATCGCCGACATTTGCTGGTCGCTGTCAGCGCAGGGTTTGCCCTTCCCGCCGAGCGACTGGACGGAACTGGCACAGTTGGCAAAGATTGGGCTGAGCAACTTTCCGCGCGATCTGCGAATTGTTCCTTACGCGCTGGGAACGGTTAAGCAGTGGCTGCGACTGCGCGGATTGGCAAACGACGCAGCATTTGCCCGTTTTATCGACGCGCAACTGCTGATTTCCGCGCAAAACACAGCCCGATATGTGAACGCCGTTTATGGAGCGACGGCGCTCGACCTTGCGCGGCAGGGTGTCTACCATATACGCGGCGGCATTGGCGGCATCGCGGAAAAGCTTGTGAGCAAAATCCGGCAGCTTGGCGGAAATGTGCTTTTTCGCCAGCATGTGACACGCATCGCTGTGGAGCATGGGCGCGCCAGCGGAGTCTTTGTGCGTCACGGCAAACACACGCAGCAAGAAATCTTCATGCCTTGTGATTTCCTGCTGGCTAATGTGACCCCCTGGTCACTCGATCAACTGTTACGAGAAGACAGTCCGAAGTCGCTGCAGCGCGAACTGCGCCAGCGTGTGAACGGTTCAGGGGCATTCGTGCTGCACGTTGGCGTGCAGGCTGATTTGCTGCCGCCCGACCTGCCCGACCATCATCAGATCATTACGTCAATGGCTGGCGCTTTGGGCGAAGGACGCAGCATTTTTATGTCTATCTCGCCAACCTGGGACACAAGCCGCGCCCCTGTAGGATATCGAGCCGTGACCATTTCAACCCATACCGAAGTGAATCAGTGGTGGACGCTGCTCGCGCACGACAAAGATGCATACTACGACAGCAAACTCGCGTACAGTGAGCGTATCCTGAACAACATCGAACAGGTGGTAGTGGGTTTTCGCCGCAGTGTCAAGCTGACACTGCCGGGAACACCCGTTACCTACAACTTCTACACGGGGCGTCATCTGGGCATGGTCGGCGGTTTTGCGCAGACTTCCCTCTTTGCAGCACGCGGGCCACGCACAGGTCTTCCTAACGTGCGCCTGGTCGGAGACTCGATCTTTCCCGGACAATCTACCGCTGGCGTGACGCTTGGGGCTATTCGCGTTACAAACGATATACAGCGCTATATGCGCCAAGGTCACGATGTACAGCAGAACGTATTGATGGAGGCACAATGAACGCTGTCATCCACTGGTTTCGCCGCGACCTGCGCCTGACGGATAACACCGCCCTGAACGCCGCGCTAGCCAGTGGTAATCCTGTTATCCCATTGTTCATCTTTGATGAGCGTATCGTGCACAGCGAACGCAGCGGGGCGCCGCGTATGGCGTTTTTACTCAAGGCGCTGCACGCGCTGGACAGCACACTGCGTCAGCACAACAGTCGCCTATTGATCCGCTTTGGGGAGCCGCCAAACATTCTGCGCGAGCTTGCGCGTGACACAAAAGCACAGGCCATCTACTTCAACAAGGATTATTCGCCAGCGGCGCGCAAACGTGATGCACAAGTAGCACACAGCAGCGACGTGCCAGTTTACGCCTTTGACGACGCCTTGCTGCTGGCTCCCGGTACGGTGATGAAAGATGACGGAACGCCGTACACGGTTTTTACGCCGTTCAAAAAACGCTGGTTGACACTGGCTAAGTTTCCTTTTGCGGATGAACTTCCGCGCGGAATGTTTCACCCGCTGGACGGCCTTGAAGGCAGCCCAATGCCCCCGCTGCGCGAACTTGGCTTTGAAACAACGATGGCTGTGCCGGACGCAAGTGAAAGCGCAGGGCAGAAACTGCTGCACAAGTTTCTGGCAGCATCCGTGTATCAGTATGCCGAAGGACGTAATCGGCTGGCCTTTGACCCCCATCAGGACGATGCGAACGGTTCATCGTTCCTGTCAGCCTATTTCCATCTGGGGCTTGTGTCTATTCGGCAAGCCTATTGGCTGGCACGCGAAGCTTATCAAATAGCACCCGGCAAAACGGGCGCGGAGTCGGTTGAGATATGGGTTAGTGAACTCATCTGGCGCGAATTCTATAATCACATTCTGTTCCATTTTCCGCAGGTAGTGAAACACAATTTCCGGCGGGCGTACGACAATGTACAGTGGCAAAACGCGCCTGATGAGCTGCAAGCATGGAAGGATGGGCGCACAGGCTATCCGGTGATTGACGCTGCCATGCGTCAGCTCAACGCGACAGGCTGGATGCCTAACCGGGCACGGCATGATCGTTGCTAGTTTCCTCTGTAAAGATTTGCTGATCGACTGGCGTGAGGGCGAGTTATACTTCATGCAGCGCTTGATTGATGGCGACACCGCAGCTAACAACGGGGGCTGGCAGTGGACGGCGGGTACAGGCACCGATGCGCACAGCCATATTTCCGCATCTTTAATCCTGTGTCACAGTCGCAGAAGTTTGACCCCAAGGGCACCTACATCCGCCGCTGGCTGCCAGAACTTCGCGATATTCAGGACGAATACCTTCATGCGCCCTGGCTGGCACCAACCTCAACCCAACACTATCCACCACCATTGATTGAGCATGATTTTGCACGGCAGCGCACTTTACAGGCTTTCAAGGTTTTATCATGAAAAAGAGGCTTAAAAGAATCGCAGTCGGTTTTCTCGTTCTCGTCGGGATTTCGCTCATTGCGCCCTATTTGATTCCTGTGCCGGATAACGGCGTGGATGCCAGCACCTTACCACAAGCGGCGGAAGGCGCTTTTGTCGAAGTCGATGGTATTCAGACCTTCTATGTCGAACGCGGCGCGCAAAACGCGCAGACGGTGCTGCTGCTGCACGGCTTCGGAGGGCTGACGTTTTCCTGGCGCGAAAACATTGATGCACTGGCGGAGGCTGGCTATCACGTCATCGCCTTTGACCGCCCGCCTTACGGCTTGACCGAGAAGCGCGCTGACATGGATTTATCACGCGCGGCACAAACCGATTTCACCGTGCATCTGATGGATGCCTTGCATATTGAAACCGCAGTCATGGTTGGGCACAGCGCTGGCGGCACCGTGATCGCAGATATGGCGCTGCGTTATCCTGAACGTATCGATGGGCTGGTGTTTGTGTCCGGCGCGGTTGGCACCATGAGCGGCGGGCCGTCATTTATGGGCGTGCTGCTCAGTTTTCCGCCGATTACGCGCTGGGGACAGGTTGTCGCCCACTATATTGTTACGCCAGAATTTATGGCCAACATCCTGCGCGGCGCTTACCGCAGCCCCAATTTTATGACGCCGGAAATCGCTACCGGATACCAAACGCCGCTGTCGGTGCGCGGCTGGGATGCGGCCTTTATCGGCATCATGCGCGACTCTGGCGGCAATTTCATCGACGCTAACCAGCTTGCGAGCATCGATATTCCTACACTGCTCGTCTGGGGGCAAAACGACACATGGGTGCCACTCAGTATCGGGGAAAACCTGCGCAGCATCATTCCTGGCAGCCAGATTATCGTCTACCCCAATGTTGGTCATCTGGCGATGGAGGAAAATCCAGAACAGTTTAATCATGACCTCATCACATTCTTATCCACCATCAATCCAGACTGAGTAATATGGTTGCGAGATTTAACGGAATTGTGAGGTTTGACATGGTCTTCAATCGAGACACTTTGAGGCAGTTCATCAACATCTTTGGCTTCGTGCTTACAGTGGTTATCAACACCATTTCTCAGACGCTGCCTTTCAATAATCAGACAAATGCTGAAATCGCTAACCGCTTCCCAATTTTCTTCTTGCCCGCGAACTTCACCTTCAGCATCTGGGGAGTCATCTACCTGGGGCTACTGGCGTTCACGGTCTATCAGGCGCTGCCTTCGCAACGCGAGAATCCAGTGCTGCGGCGCATCGGCTACTGGTTCTTTTTAACGTGCCTGATGAACTGCGCGTGGATCTTTGCCTTCCAATATGACCTGTACACTGTGAGTATGCTGCCAATGGTGGTTCTGTTGGTTTCGCTAATCGCCATCCACCTTAAGCTGAATATCGGCAAGGAACGAGTTTCGACGGCGGCGCATTGGTGTGTACACGTCCCCATGAGTATTTACCTTGGCTGGATTTCCGTCGCTACGATTGCCAACGCAAGCTATGTGCTCTACGTGGATTTCGCTTGGCGCGATCCAGCCAGCGGGCAGCTTGCGACGTTTGGGATGCTGCTGATCGGCGCGGCGCTGGCCGGATTGATGCTGTTCATTCGTAACACGCCGGCTTTTGCCTTCGTCGTCATATGGGCGTTCATGGGTATCTTCGCGCGGCATAACGCAGCCCCCACCTTCACAACCACCCTACCCACAGACTTTGTCACTCTTGCGGCGGCAACGGGTACTTTTGCTGCTGTAATGAGTGCTGCTATCGCTGTTACTGCTGCTGCGTGGTTCCTGGTCAAAGGTCGCAAATCGGTATGAAAAACAAACGCCTCACCCTCGGGATGCCAGCGCCCGACCTGACGCTGCTGCATCAAAGTGGACATCCGGTTCGCTTCAGTGAACTCTGGGCAAAAGGCCCCGTGTTTTTCAGCTTCCTGCGACACTTTGGCTGACCCTACTGTCGTGGATGGCTGGCTCAGTTGGAGCTGCACAAAGCACAGTTGGAAGACACAGGACTGCAAGTGATTGCTCTTTCGATGGGAGAGCCAAAGCACGCCAAGCGCTACTGCGGCAAATTTGCGCCGCATATCGATTGTCTGGTCGATGAGACTACCAAACCATACGACGCTTATGGTCTGACACGCGGTGGCTCGAAAGAATTCATGACCTTGAACAATGCCAAACGGTTCATTGAACTGGCGGCTCAGGGCATTCAGGCAGGCAGTGTAGTCGGGGATTGGATGATGATGCCGGGATTCTTCATCGTCGATCAGAACGGCATTGTACGCTACACCTACTACGCCAGGGAAGCCGCCGATCATCCAGACATGAGCGCTGTTATTGAAGTGGCACACACGATGAACGCCACATGATTTTAGGTTGCAGAGCCAGATATTTTGGGGCGAAGTGTCGTTTCGCCCCAATACCACATCCCCTGCTTCAAAGTTCGCTGAATTTCCGCCAAACGTAAATCACAGGATTCGTTTGCCGAATAAGCTGGTAATCATCTCAACGGCAACTCTGGCGGTACGGTTTTCGATATCAAGAATCGGGTTGACTTCGACCACATCCATCGTGTGGACTTTGCCACTGTCTGCCAGTATCTCCATGAGTAGATGCGCTTCACGAAACGTCAACCCACCGGGGACAGGCGTCCCTACACCGGGGGCCACACGCGGTTCACATGAATCGAGATCAAAGCTAACGTGCAGCGTTTGTAAGCGCTCAAACTTGCTTAGAATCTCGCGTGCAATCGCCGCAATGCCCTTTTCATCAATCTCGCGCATAGTGTAGACGGTGATGCCACTCGCTTTCACACGTACTCGTTCTTCAGCATCTACATCGCGCACACCAATCACAACCACATTCTCCGGTTTGATTTTTGCGCCGCTGCGTCCAATTTTGACGAGCGCATCTGCGCCAGCACCCAGCAGCGCAGCCAACGCCATGCCGTGAATGTTGCCTGATGGCGTGGTTTCGGGGGTGTTCATGTCTGTATGCGCGTCCACCCAGATGACACCAATTTCGCCGTTTTGTGCGGACACTGCGGAAACCGTGCCAACCGCGATGCTGTGATCGCCGCCCATGAAGATGCCCATTTCATGCGGCTGCAAGGTATGGCAAATCAGATCATACGTGGCCTGGCAGACCTGTGCGACTTCGGGCAGATAATGTGCGTTCACATTACGCGAATCATCGGTCTTTTCTTCTGCCTGTGGCACGGCAACATTGCCCATATCACAGGTGTCAAAGCCCATTGCACGCAGTTGTGCCTGTAAATTAGCATAGCGAATCGCGCTGGGTCCCATATCGACCCCGCGCCGATTCTGTCCTAAATCCATCGGCACGCCATAAATACGGACTGTTTTCCCGTTCATCGTTAACCACCTTTGGTCGAACTGCAAAATCGCCGAGGAGTACGTGTTTAGCCGCGAAAACGGTCATTGGTCCGCTAACGCCCTAGCAAGAACCGCAGCGCATCAGGCAAACGCCGTGCCCAGGAGGCTTCGTTATGGTCGCCAAGCTGGTCTTCGACATACATCAGATTTTGCCCCAGTCGATAGCCTTTCGCCTGAAGCAGTTCGGACATGGACTCAACGCTTGCTGAACGCACGCCCATAGACGTGTGCTGCTTGATATGCCCCATCCACCCGACGCGCTCGCGCTGGCCAATGTCCAGATAAAGCCTGCCCGGAACATAAGCTGCATCCGCGACAAAGGGCACAATCTGGCCGCCCGCGAACCACAGGGATGGACTCATCACCCCGGCATAGCCGAAAGCACGCGGATAACGAAAGAACAGGTACAAACTGATGAGGCCGCCCAATGATGAGCCGACGATGCCCGTAGCGGTTCCCTGCCGCAGCGTGCGGAACTCGCGGTCAATCAAAGGCTTGACCGTATCCAGGATGAATTCGCCGTAGCGATCCCCTTTTGTCTTGCCAAAACGCTGGCTGTCGAACGGCCCATATTCATGGACTCGTTCCTTATCCATATTGGGCAAAGCCACTATGATGGCCTCAATGCCCTCATCGGCTAATGTCTCCATCGTCTCATCGACTTCCCATTCGCCCACAAAACTTGTTGCACGATCAAACAGGTTCTGTCCATCATGCATATAGGCGACGGGATAGTGTCTGTCGCTGTGCCAGTATGATGGCGGCAGATACACCAAAACGTCGCGGCGGTTATGAAGTTGTGGACTGTACACCTGATCAAGCACCCGCACATCGCCCACAATGCTGTGCAGGTTTGGGTCTTTGTCTTGCAGATAATGACGCCACATAATACCCCCTCAACTCCCACATCCTACGACAATGAGAGATAATGAACAACATACCATACTACCCATCAGAAATTGGTATGCGACTTGTTCCGATAGCGTAAAGGAAGAAACACAGACACAGCACCCGTGCTCGCTCAGGCTTGCTGCGAAATGTTACTAGGCAGCGCCGATGAGATTCTCCACAATGATGGACGACGACAGTACGCCGGGCAATCCCGCGCCGGGATGTGTGCCTGCGCCGACGAAGTACAGATTGTCAAACTCCTCGCTGCGGTTGTGCGGTCTGAACCAGGCCGATTGCATTAGTGTTGGCTGTACAGAAAACGCTGAGCCGAGATAACTGTTGAGCGTGTTCTGGAAATGTCGTGGGTCAACATGACGTTCAGCAATGATGTTCGCCTGCAAGTCTGGCAGGTAATGGTCTTCCAGAAACTGCATGATGGTGTCACGGTAAGGCTTGGCGGCTTTGGCCCAATCGGTCCCGGAACCAAGATGTGGCACAGGCGACAGCACATAAAATCCTTCGCAGCCTTCCGGCGCGATGGTCGGGTCTGTCTTTGTGGGCATGTGCAGATACAGTGAAAAGTCTTCAGCAAGCTGCTGTTTGTTGAAAATATCACTCAGCAGCCCTTTATAACGATCACCCAGAATGATGTTATGATGGGCGAGGTTGGTATCGTTGTAGCGTTTCTTCGTACCGAAATAAATCACAAACAGCGACATGCTGTACTTCATGTGTTCAATGCGGCGGTCGGTGAACTTGCGGCGGTGTTCCGCGCTTATCAGGTTGCGATAGGTAAAGGCCACATCAGCATTCGACACCACATCATCGGCACGATGGAATGTTCCGTCAGCCATACGCACACCCATCGCACGGCGGTTCTCAATCACGATTTCCTTCACATCGGCATTGAGATGAATCTTTCCCCCAAGTTCGCTAAACAGTTTACCCATCGCCGCGACAACTGCCCCTGTTCCCCCAATCGCGTAGTGAATGCCCCATTCACGTTCAAGGTAGTGAATCATGGCGTAGATAGACGGGGCGTCGAACGGATTGCCGCCAATCAGCAGGGGGTGAAACGAGAAACAACGGCGCAGGAAATCATCTTTGACGAACTGCGAGACATAGGCATATACGCTGAGATACGATTGCATCTTAATCAGGTCGGGCGCAACTTTCACCATATCAGTAAAATGCAGGAAAGGTTTATCGGCCAATTCGACAAACCCCTTCTGGAAGATGGCTTTTGTCGTTCCCATGAAACGCTGATAGCCCTCTCGATCCGCTGGATTCCACTGGGCAATCTGATCGAGAATAAATGTCTCATCGGCGTTGTAATCGAAAGATCGTCCTTCATGGTTGAAGATACGATAAAATGGGTCGCAGGCAACCATCTGGAAGTAATCTTCGCGGCGTTTACCCGCAGTAGCCCACAATTCGTCAAACATGAACGGGGCAGTAATGACTGTCGGGCCGCCATCAAACTTGAAACCATTAAGTTCATGAACGTAGGCTCGCCCACCCAGCTTGTCTAGCTTTTCAAAAATTTCCACGTCATGGCCTTTGGCAGCCAGCCGAATCGCCGCCCCCAGGCCGCCAAAGCCGCTGCCAATCACAATAATTTTCCGTCGCATACGGTTCCCTCAAAAGTTTGCGTAATTTATCACATATTGATAGTGTAATAGAGGATTCTTAAGAATACAGGGGTTCCTGAGCAATCATTCAGTGAACTCCTAACATTCTCTCATTTTTGAGGTAACAGCCGTAACGCATTAATTAACCTCTCATATCAACCTAATCTCGCGTTACAATCAGTGCGGGCATAATGCAGGCTTGATTAGGGGAAACACCTAGTTAGGCATCGCTAGGACAACACACTTATGACGCTGCAAATCCAAAGTTGGGAAAATCGATTATTAGACTGGGCACATGCGCCGCTGGCCGAGTCCGCTCAGCACGTCACGGTGCAGGCGGAAAATTCCGTGCTGCGGGCCGACTACGCACACTGCGAACGACTCACAAAAATCAACAGCCGTACGTTTTATCTGGCGTCTGGTCTGCTCCCCAGGGAGAAACGCCTTGCAGCACGCGCCCTCTATGCTTTCTGTCGCGTGACCGATAACATTATTGACTCCAACCTTGACAGTGAAACGCGCCGCAGCCAGCTTGAAGCCTGGCAGCGTATTGTCACGTCGCACCACATCTACACACGACAGCCCATCGCGCTGGCATGGGCCGATGCGCGGGCACGTTTTCATATCCCACATGGTTACGCCCAACAGTTAATCGATGGCGTAGCGCGTGACCTGCGGCAAACCCGATACGCGACCTTTACCGAGCTTGCCGAATATGCTTACGGGGTTGCCTCTACGGTGGGCTTGATGGCGATGCACATCACAGGCTATCGCGATGAAAGCGCGGTGCCTTACGCCGTGAAGCTTGGGGTCGCACTGCAACTGACCAACATCCTGCGCGATGTCGGCGAAGACCTGCGTAATGACCGTCTCTATTTGCCGCAGGATGAGCTGGCGCAGTTCAGCCTGTCTGAAGCTGACCTGAGGGCCAACCTCGTCGATGATCGCTGGCGTGGATTCATGCGCTTTCAGATTGAGCGTAACCGTCAGCTTTACGATGAAGCCCAGCCGGGGATTGCCCTGCTTGCACCGGAGGGGCGCTTTGCCATAGCCGCCGCGTTCGGTCTTTACCGTGCTATTCTGGACGATATTGAAGCCCATGATTACAATGTCTTTACTCGCCGGGCGCATCTGTCCTTAGGAGACAAACTGCGGCGTTTGCCCGGCATCTGGTGGCTAAGTCGCCGCATCTCCCTGTAGAGATGGTACGCTGATGAAAATAGGCATTGTGGGAAGTGGACTTGTTGGCGCGACAGCCGCCTACGCATTAGTGATGCGCGGCATTGGACGCGAAATTGTTCTGGTTGACAAAAACACAAAACGGGCACAAGCTGAGGCCGACGACCTCTATCACGCGGTTCCATTTGCCCATGCGCTGGAAATCTCCGCTGGTGATTTTCCTGATTTGGCTGGATGTCGAGTGGTCATTATTGCTGCCGGGTCTAACCAGCAGCCCGGCGAAACCCGACTGCAACTGCTGGGCCGCAACGCCGCGATCTTTCGCCAGCTAGTTCCGCAGGTGCTGGAATACGCACCAACAGCTATTCTGCTGGTTGCGACCAATCCAGTGGATGTGATGACCCATCTGACGGCGCGCTTTGCTTCTGAGCAGGGGCTGCCCTCTACCCGCGTCATTGGGTCTGGCACGACGCTGGATACTGCACGCTTTCGTGCCCTGCTCGGGCGTTATGTCGGTGTGGACAGCCAGCACGTACACGCGTATGTTGTCGGTGAACATGGTGACTCTGAAGTGCTGACATGGTCACTCGTCACCGTCGGCGGTTTGCCCCTCGAAGACTTCTGCCAGCGCCAGAAGATTGTCCTCGACGACACAAAACGTGGGGAGATCGACACGGGTGTGCGTCGGGCAGCTTATCACATCATTGAAGGCAAGAGCGCAACCTACTACGGCATTGGCAGCGCCCTCGCCAATATCGTCAACATGATCCTGCGTGACCAGCGCTCTATCCTCACGGTTTGTACCCCTGTCGCCGATGTGGCCGGTGTGAAGGATGTCACCGTTGCCCTGCCGCACATGGTCGGCGGGGATGGTATTCTGGCAACTTTTCCGCCGCTGTTGAGCGAACAGGAACAAAACAAGCTGCAATTGAGCGCAGCAACGGTGCGCAAAGCCATTGACGAGTTGAGCTAGATGCTGCATGGGGAAATACAGCGGTTGAACAGCTTTGCCCGCTGCTACAAAAAAGGGGTTGCATGAAGTATTTCGGATTTCTGGCACGTTTCGTAGTCGTGCCCTTGATGATTATGGGGCTGCTCTCATGGCGCGACAAACGCAGCGGCAAAAAACTCCCTGCTGCGCTGCGCAGCTACCCAGAAACATCCGTGCTGCTGGGGCACGTGGTCACTGCGGTGGCCTATACAACGCCCTGGGATAATTATCTGGTGGCGACAAAGGTCTGGTGGTATGACCCGAAGAAAGTCACAGGGTTCACCATCGGCTGGGTGCCGATTGAAGAGTATACCTTCTTCGTGCTGCAAACTATGCTTACCGGGATGTGGACATTGTGGTGGGCGCGCCGCCTGCCAGTTGATGATGCTCCTTATGCACCTGCCCTACCCCAGCGGTTAGCCGTGACTGGCACGCTGGGAACACTATGGCTAACAGCGGCCTATCATCTGTGGCGCAGAAACCAGCCCACCAACTACCTGAACCTGACGCTGGCTTGGGCGCTGCCGCCGATTATGCTGCAAACACTGTTAGGGGCTGACATCCTTTGGCGCAATCGCAAGCTCATCGCCATAAGCGTTGTTCCAGCAACCCTGTATCTGGCTGCCAGTGACTCGCTGGCCATTGGCTCCGGCACATGGACAATCAACCCTATGAAAACCCTAAACTGGCATCTGCCGAATAAACTGCCATTTGAGGAAGGATTATTTTTCCTGCTGACCAACACGCTGCTGGTATTTGGTATGATTCTGGTGCTCTCGCCTGAGAGCGAAAACAGGATTCCGGGTAAAATGAAGCGTAGATATCTGCAACTGAAGCAGAAGCTGTTAGGGGGTAGCTCATGAGCATTTGGCAGTTTCAGCGAGCCGTCATGCTGCGATTGCTGGCATGGGGAACGACAAGTGTTTTTTCCGGCATCTGGCTCATGCGCCTGGGGCAGTTCTGGCGGGGTATGGGGTCTCAGTTCGCCGGTTGGGGCGTCATCAACACCTTGATTGCGCTGTTCGGTGGCGCAAGTTCGTCACGCCGGATGCGCCACCATCCACAGGCCCTTGACCCTGATTTCATGGACAAGGAAACGCGCAATCTCACACGCCTGCTGTGGATCAACACCTTTCTCGACGTGTTATACATGGCGGGAGGACTCAGTTGGATATTCCGGCGTAAAACCGACTCCTTCCAGCGCGGAATGGGCTGGGGTGTTGTCATGCAAGGCGGTTTCCTGTTCTTCTTTGACTTGATTCACGCCATCCTTGTGCCGCCTACCAGGCGTGCCTGGCGTTTCTGGGACTTTTCACATGGAGAGGCGAAAAACGCCCCCCCACGCGGGGCTGACCTGGAATAGGCGGAAATAAGCTGCGGTGGCTACATTACATGGGATGTTTACACCTTTTGCAGGCGAGGAGCATCGCGCGTTCTTCTTGAACGGCGGGCAGCCTGCGGCCCTGCTGGTTCACGGTTTTCCCGGAACGCCAGCCGAAATGCGGCCCCTTGCCTCAGCGCTGCACCGCGTGGACTGGACTACACATGGCCTGCTGCTTCCGGGGTTCGGCGCGGAAATCGCAACTCTTTCACAGCGCAAACGCCAGCAATGGTCGGCGGCAGTATTAGCAGCACTACGGGAACTACAACATAAACATCATCCTGTTGTGCTCATCGGCAACTCGATGGGAAGCGCGCTATCGCTAACATTAGCCGCAGAACTTTGCAGCAGCGGAGAGCAGCCGCCGGACGCCCTCATGCTGTTTGCCCCTTTCTGTCGTATCGAGCATGTCTTGTGGCAGATGCTGCCTATCGTCAAACGAGTTTTTCCAGTGTTTCAACCTTTCCGCTGGTTCAAACCCGACTTTTCCAACTCGGAAACCCGCAAAGGCATTCGTAACGTCCGGCCTGATGCCGACCTTGATGATCCGCAAGTGCAGCAGGCCATCCGTGAATTTCAACTGCCTATCGCCATGTTTGACGAGCTTCGTATGGTTGGGGCGGCGGCATATAAAGCCGCGTCGCAGGCTGCGCTGCCAATGCTGGTGATTCAGGGTACGCAGGATCGGCTCGTCTCACCGAAAAGCACACGACAACTGATTGCTCGCTGCGGCGGTGAGGTCACGTATCGCGAAGTCACTGCTGAACACGATCTACTGAAGCCTGAAAACGCGGTGTGGGCAGAAGTTGAAGCCGCTGTGCTCGCATTTGCCCGGTCGATTGAACGGAGCGAAGTCCATGCTCATCGTGCGTAAAGCCACAGCCTTTATTACACGCGACACTACACATGGACGTGAAGTGCTCATCTTTCGCCACCCGCTGGCGGGTATACAGCTTCCGGCAGGTACGGTAGAGGCTGGCGAAACCGTCGAGCAGGGCGTACTGCGCGAAGTCCTCGAAGAAACCGGACTGTCCAGCGTACACATAGTTGAGCATCTGGGTGTGATTGAGCTTAAGTACGATGGCATCCTGCGCCGTGTTGTGAAGGATGTACCTCTGTTGGAAACACCCGCTGGCGCAGCAACGGACTGCCTCATGGAACGTGGGATTCTCGTCAATCTGAATGAGGAGCGCGGCAAATACGCCAGCGTAACCCATCGTGATGACCTTGACCCCTATTTCACGCATCCAGCAATCACAGGCTGGGTGCTGTCTGAGGCTGTACAGCCGCATCAGGTCGTGCGCCATCTTTTCCATCTGCAAACGACAGAACCCACACCAGATACGTGGGAACATTTCGCGGAAGACACATATCAATTTCGCTTCTACTGGGTTAGTGTCAATGATCGCCCTACGCTGGCAGGCGCACAACAAAGCTGGTGGGATTACGTGATTGACAGGCTGCGCACATGAGAAAATATATCCACACGACACTCCATCCCGAAGTCTATCATGGGCACGACAAACGTCCACCTTACTTTGAAGGCTGGTACTTCAAACTCGTGGACGCAACGGAACAGCACCGGCTGGCGGTTATCCCCGGCATCTTCATCGGCAAGCAGCACCGTGAAGCCTTTGTGCAGGTGCTGGATGGCATGAGTGGGCACTCCAGCTATCATGAATACGCAGCAGAACAGTTCAACGCCTCATGGCAGACGTTCGATGTTCGCGTGGGGGATAATCAGTTCGCGCAGGACTGCATCGCCCTGCATATTGACGATGCGCAGCGCCCGATTCACGGTGAACTATGCTTCAGAGACATCACCCCCTACCCCGTCACGCTGACTGCGCCGGGTATCATGGGCTGGTACGGCTGGATACCCATCATGGAGTGTTATCACGGGCTGGTAAGCCTCGATCACACGCTTGAAGGGATACTGGAAGTCGCAGGCAACCGGATAGACTTTACAGGTGGTCGGGGTTATATCGAAAAGGATTGGGGCCAGGCATTTCCCTCGGCTTACATCTGGTATCAAACCAATCATTTCGACACACGGGGTACCTGTCTTTCGGCGTCAATTGCCATGATTCCCAACCTCGGCCTGACTTTTCGTGGGTTTATCATCGCTTTGTGGCATAACCGCCAGCTTTACCGCTTCGCAACGTACACAGGGGCCAAAGTCGAGAAACTGGAACTGACCGACGATCATGTCTTCTGGGTGGTGAGTGATGGAAAACACCGCCTCGAAATGGCTGCCGAGCGCACATCAGGCGGCTTGCTGCACGCCCCGATTCGTACCGAAATGCACCGCCGCGTCAACGAAACGCTGCAATCAACCCTTGATGTCAAACTCTCCACACGTTCAGGGTCTACGCTGTTCAGCGGCGTCGGACGCTGCGCGGGCCTGGAAGTTCATGGAGACCTGGAGACTCTGCTGCACACATGAGTACCCTCGTCTTTCGCCTCATGAACTTTCCAATTCAGCGTCGTGATTTGCTGCCGTATGCGCTCATCACGGCGTGGGTGCTGTCGATGATTTCACTGCCGATTGCCCTGTGGACGATTGGCGATGAAGCGCTGGCTTACAGCACCACTGCCAGCGTGCTGCTGCTGGCGTCGGCGTCAGCAGTTCTCATGAGCAAAGCATGGGGCTGGCCGCGTGCTGTCCAAAGCGGATTGACGATAATGCTGCTGGGTTGGGGAATTGAGTTCATTGGCAGCAGGACAGGTTTTCCGTTCGGCAGCTATAGCTACACGCAGTCGTTACAGCCGCAGCTATTCGGCGTGCCGCTGCTCATTCCGCTCGCATGGATGATGATGATGCCGCCCGCGTGGGCAGTAGCTCAATGTATGGTCGGTCACCATCGCCTGGCGTTTGTTGTGACGAGCGCTCTCGCCTTTACCGCGTGGGATATGTTCCTTGACCCGCAGATGGTGAACTGGGGCTTCTGGGTGTGGCATGATCCCGGCACATGGAACTATTTTGGCATCCCTTTTATGAACTTCGCAGGTTGGCTGCTGGCAGCAATTTTGATGACCAGTGTGGTACGCCCGCCGCTGCTGCCGCGAGCTGTCCTTGCGCCGCTGCTCACGATTTATGGCATCACAATTTTTCTACAGACGATTGGCGTGGGTATGTTCTGGTCAATGCCGGGTGCGGCCCTCTGCGGTTTTGTCGCGATGACCGCCTGTTTTATCCCGGCTTTGAAGCGTTACCTGAAGCAGCACAATGTCGCTTGAATCACCACTCGTCACCCGCTGCTTATTACTCACCGTATCATTTCTTTGCGGATCGCTGCCCTTCTCAGTCTGGATTGGGCAGTTGGCGCTGCGTAAGGACATCCGGCAGTACGGCGACCAGAACCCCGGCGCGACCAATGTTTTTCGTGCTGGGGGCAAAGGCTGGGGCGTGGCAGCGTTTCTGCTGGACACCTTTAAGGCGACGCTTCCTGTAGGGTTTGCCTACTACATCCTCGGCATAGATGGCTGGTGGATGGTGGCAATCGCCGTCGCGCCTGTGCTAGGACACGCCTTTTCGCCGTTTCTGCGCTTGCGCGGTGGCAAAGCTGTGGCGGCGGCATTCGGCATGTGGATGGGACTGACGATAGGCGAAGTGCCAACGGTGTCCGGGCTGCTGCTGCTCTACTGGTTCAAGGTCATCGACAACAGCGGCTGGGCGGTGCTGTTCACGCTGGGGTCGCTGCTGGGGTACCTGCTGCTGGCGCACCCGACGCCGCTGTTTCTGGCGGTATGGGCGGGAAGCGGGGCGATTGTGCTGTGGAAACACCGCGCTGAACTCAAAAGCGCACCGCAAATTCGCGAGGATGCCTGGGTGCGAAGGTTGTTCAGGAAATGATTTTTGAGTTGATCGTATTGATCGTGAGCGCAGTATTAATCGGCGTGGCATTGATCGCGATGCTCAACACGCTCACGTTCCATCGTTTGGAACACTTTCGCATCGAAGAACGCTGCGCCGGACAGGAAACCTTAACACGAGCCGCTGCCAATCCAGAACTTTATCGAGGGCCAGCGCTAAGGGTTTCGGTGCTGATACCCGCGCGCAACGAAGCCGCCATCATCGAAAGGACGGTGCGCAGTCTGGCGCGGCAGACCATGCCGGAATACGACTTAACGCTGGAAATTCTGGTGCCGGATGACCATTCCAGCGATGGCACAGGCGAAGTTGTGCGCGGCATCGGCGATGAGCGGATAAAGGTACTGAACGGCAAGCCGCTGCCGCAGGGCTGGGGCGGCAAAAACTGGGCATGTGAGCAGTTAGCGCAGGCGGCACAGGGCGACATCCTGATTTTTACCGATGCCGATGTGCAGTGGCAGGAAAACGCGCTGCAAGCTGTCATCTACCAGATGGAAAAGTCAAGCGCCGATTTGCTGACCGTGTGGTCAACGCAGGTCACGGAAAGCTGGGGGGAACGGCTGGTCGTGCCGCTAATGGCGCTGGTGGTGATGGGTTATCTGCCTGCGCTGGCGGTCTATCGTACACCGTTTACAGCGTTTGCCGCCGCCAATGGGCAGTGCATGGCATTCCGGCGTAAGGCCTATGAGGCAATTGGCGGGCACGAAGTCGTAAAGCATACGGTCATCGAAGACATTGCCCTTGCGCGGAAAATCAAGGCAAAGGGGTTTAGGCTGGATATGGCGGACGGCGCGGGTCTGCTGACCTGCCGTATGTATCGCGGCTGGCGCGAGGTGCGCGACGGATATGCCAAGAACATTCTCGCGGGGTACGGCGGCAGTCTGGTGTTTCTGGCGCTGGCGACGGCATTTCATTGGCTGCTGTTCCTGATGCCGCCGCTGTGGCTGGCGCTGGGCTGGCTTTATCCCACGCCGAATTACCCGGCTGCCCCGCTGCTGCTGACGGCGCTGGGGCTGCTGATTCGGGCGTTGAGCGCGGCTGCCACCAAACAACGGATTGGCGATGCCCTGCTGATGCCGCTGTCGGTGCTGCTGATGACGCGCATCGCGGCGCAGTCGGTGTACTGGCAGGTGCGCTACGGCGGCCCGCAGTGGAAGGGGCGCACGGTCAAACATTATGGCTAGGACTATCGTGGTCGTGGGCGCGGGGATTGGCGGGCTGAGCGCGGCAATTCGGCTGGCGGCGTGGGGTCAGCGGGTGGTGGTGGTCGAAAAGAACGCGCAGGTTGGCGGCAAGATGAACGAAATCAGCGCCGACGGTTTCCGCTGGGATACAGGGCCATCGGTGATTACGATGCGTCCTGTGTTTGAAGACCTGTTCGCGGCGGCAGGGCGCAAGCTGGACGATTACCTGACGCTGCTGCCTGTCGAGCCGCTGACGCGCTACTTTTACCCCGATGGCACGCAGATTGACGCCAGCCGCAACCCTGAGGTGATGGCAGCACAAATCGCCAAACTGGATGCAGGGGACGTGGAAGGCTACCATGCGTATCTGCGCTATGCCGAGCGTATCCACCGCATCACGGGGCCGGTGTTCATCTACGACCAGCCGCCGACAACCGCAAGTTTCCTGCGTGTGCCTGTGGCGGACTGGTTTCGCGTGGATGCCTTGCGGACGATGCAGCAGGCGATTGAGGGCTACGTGAAGTCGCCGCAGCTACGGCAGCTGGACGCTTCGCGACGTATGTCGGCGGCAGCCCGTTTGAGGCTCGGCGACGCTGAACGTGATCGCGGACGTGGAGTTAAGCAGCGGCGTATGGTATCCGCAGGGGGAATTTACACGATTGCGCGGGCGCTGGAACGGCTGGCGCGTGAGCAGGCGTTGAGGTGAGGACAGGGGACGGCGTGCGTGAAATCGTGGTGCAAAGTGGCAGAGCGGCAGGCGTTGTCACGCAGAACGGCGAACGACTGACGGCTGATGCGATTGTAGCCAACGTGGACCACACTACGACATTGCAGCGTCTTTTGCCCCAAAACCATACGAATGGGCGTAAATCAGCCCCATTAAAACCCTCGTGTTCCGGCTTTATTCTGCTGCTCGGCGTGGAAAAGACATTTCCGCGACTGGCACATCACAACATCTTCTTTTCGCGCGATTATCGCCATGAGTTTCAGCAGATTTTTGGCAATGGCGTGATGCCCGACGACCCGACGATTTATGTGGCGATAACCTCGAAGACGGACGCGGGACATGCGCCGGAGGGCTGCGAAAACTGGTTCGTGCTGGTGAATGCACCGCCGCTGTCGGAGCGTTATGATTGGCAGCAGAATGCCTGCCTACCGCGACAAAGTGCTGGCGAGGCGGCGGATTATGGCTTTGAGGCGCGCGGCAGTATTCGCAGCGAACAGATGCTGACGCCGCATGATCTGGAACAGATGACGGGGGCCTATCGCGGGGCGCTGTACGGCGCGTCACCGAATGACCGCTTCAGCGCGTTCCGGCGTCCGCACAACCGCGCGAAGGATGTGAAGGGGTTGTACTTCGCGGGCAGGACGACGCATCCGGGGGGCGGCGTGCCGATGGTGATGCTGTCGGGCAAGGTAGCGGCGGGGATAGTGATGGAGGATTTTGGCAAAGGCTCACGCCCGCAGCTAAAGGTGCGGGCTAAGGAAGAACACGACAAGCTCAGTCAAGGGGACAGCGCGAAGTGTTTCAGAAACATATTTGCGCAGACAGTATCGGCGAGAAAAGTCATTGGATAACATTGAGCGATGGGGTTAAATGCAGCGCTGCATTCTATTTTCCTGTGAAACCTGACTACTTTTCATTCTAGTCGCAACTCTATTTTTGATGGTTATCGTGCCTGCTTATGAAAGCTTTTTACCGATCAATTCGTTTTGCCGCTGCCGGAGGGCACCGTTTCCCGATGAGCAAGTACGCGCGACTGCGCGGGGCAGTGGCGGCGGCGGGCTTCACCGAATGATTATCCCCGACGCGGCGACGGATGAGCAGCTTTTGCGCGTGCATACGACGGATTATGTCACGCGCATGGCACGGGAGATGACACCCGCTGAGATGCGGCGCATCAGCTTCCCCTGGGAGTCTGGCGAAATGGTTGAACGTTCGCGGCGCAGTTCCGGGAGCGACGGTTGCGGCGTGCTGGACAGCGTTGATGAGGGCGTGGCGGTGAATCTGGCGGGTGGGACACACCATGCCTGCCGCGATCACGGTGAAGGCTTCTGTATCTTCAACGACAGCGCGGTGGCGACACGGGCGTCCAGGCGGAAGGTCGGGCGCGGCGCGTGCTGGTCATCGACTGTGATGTGCATCAGGGCAACGGCACTGCCGACTGCCTCAACGGGGATTCGAGCGTGTTCACGTTTTCCATACATGCCGAAAAGAATTTCCCCTTTCGTAAGGTGAACGGCAACTGAACATCGGCTTACCCAACGGCACAGGCGACGATGTGTATCTGAAACGCTGGAAGAAGCGCTGCTGACGCATCTTCCGGTATGTTCAACGCGGATCTGGCGATTTATCCTGGCGGGCGCAGACCCGTATCACGGCGACAGGTTGGGCTACCTGTCGCTGACCAAAGAAGGGCTGGCGCAGCGTGACCGTCTGGTGCTGGACATGTGCCGCGCCGAAGGGCTGCCGTCGCGGTGGCGATGGCGGGCAGCTACGCGCCGAACGTGCAGGACATCGTGGACATCCACCTGCAAACGATACGGATTGCGGCGGAACATGCGCGATAATCGTGGGGATAAGGCGTGGGATACGCTGAAGAGCACGAAAACCCAAATCGGCGTGGGATTACGCGCCGCCACGCTACTGCCGGACTGAAAGGCCTGTGCGCCGGACATCGACTCGCCGCTGACCAGCGTACCCATGCCGATGGCGGCTTCGTGCTGAAGCGCCACGCGCAGATTGCCGAGGCATTCATAGGTGGAACGGCGGTCATGCGCATGGCGGTCTGCGGAAAGGTACACAACAACTGCGCCAGTTCCAGCGCGCGCTTCGAATCGTGGCCGCGCGGGACGACTTCGTTGGCCAAACCCAGGCGTGCGCTTCCAGAGCGTTCACGGCGCGCCCGGTGGCGGAATCATTTCCAGCGCGCGGCCAGGCCGATAATCTGCGGCAGGCGAATAATTGCCGCCGTCAATCAGCGGCACGCCGAAGCGCCGTTCAAAAGCGCCAAACACCGCCGTCTCATCGACGACGCGCAGATCACACCAGCAGGCTAACTCCAGGCCGCCCGCCACCGCGTAACCCGCTATCGCCGCAATCGTGGGCTTGCTGACCGACTGGCGTGTATAACCCAGCGGGCCGAAATCCCCTTCCAAACCGGGCAGCAGCGTTTCCAATTCCTGTAAATCGGCACCCGCGCAAAATACATCGTCGCCGCCGGTAAGGATGGCAACGCGGGCGTTTTCATCCGCGTCGAACGCCTGCCATGCTTCGCGCAGGGCGGCGGCTGTCGCGCCGTTGATGGCGTTGCGGCGCTGCGGGCGATTGATGCGGATAACGGTAACAGACTCTTCATGCGTGATTTCAATTTCGGACATCGGAAGGCCTCCTTAGCGTTTGACCAATGCTAACAACTGCTGATCAAGTTTCATCAGATAATCTCTGCCGAAACGGCTGTTTTCCAGCGTGTAGACCAACACATCCGGCAAATCCTGTTCAATTTCAACGCTGCATGACGCCGCACCCAAGGCGATGGTTGCGACTGTATCGACATCGCCAGAGTAGGCAATACACGCGCGCAAAATGTCGCTCAGAGTCTCGTGCTGCTGGATGGCCGTGATGGCCGCTTTAACGCTCATCCAGCCCTTTGAGCCGACTTCCCCATGCCACTCGTCCACCCACTCGCCTGCCACATGGCTTTCGATGAATTCGCCCAGCTTGTCGTGCGGACCAAGCTGATAAAGAAAGTAATGAGACAATAACGCAGCAGCTACCGCAGCGCGAATGCCATCCGGGGTATTATGCGTAATTCTGGCTTGTAACGTCGATTTTTCAATCACTTCCTGAACCGATGGAAGGACGCCAATAGGTACAGCACGCATCGCCGCGCCACTTTTGTCACTGGTGGGAATGATTTCCGCAAGGAAGTGTTCGCCATCTTTGACGTGACGCAGAAACTGGTAGAAATTACCCGCGTAGCCTTCGCGTGGGTCGCGCTTAAAAACCTCGACAAATCGACGAGCAAGGTTTAGCGGAGTCCACGGTTCGCCACTGACAATTGCTTCCGCAACGGCTAACGACATCTGCGTATCATCCGTGTACTGTCCCGGTTTTGTGCTGTGGCGTGGATGTTTGACGTAGCGGCTCAAGTTGTTGAACTGCGCAATCAACTGACGATTGACATATTCAAAACCAGCGCCGTAAGCATCCCCTATCGCTAGTTCAAGCAGCATTAACGAATCTTTCTTCTGATTTAACCGCAGGAATTAGGATGCTGCGCCAGATAATCGGCAATGACCTGCCCGGCGAGGTCGTGGCCTGCCTGATTCCAGTGGGTGTCGTAAGCATAGTACAGGATGTCGCCACGCGCGGCGGCCTCCTCGAAGGCAGGCGCGAGGTCGATGAAGGGGGAATGCCAAGCTCATCGGCCAAGGTGGCGATGGCGTCACGCTGATTGTTGAGGCGCGTGCCAGCGATTCGTCATGGTGACCCTGGCTGTCGGTGTGCTCGGCAGTTCACCCGGCGCGCTGATGCCCATGCGCTGTACCGTCGCCATAAAACGCTCACGGTCCGCGGGGGCGAGATACGGCAGATAAATGTGCGGCGCGGTGGGAAAGTAAGCGACGATGGGGGCGACGTCCCCGGCGGTCTCCTGCATCTGACGCCAGACGGCTTCGAGTGCGCTCATGTTGCCGGACGCGGCGTAATCCTCGACGGAGGCGTTGAGCCACGAGAGATAATCATCGAGCAGCGCCATCGGCGTCACCGTGCCGTTGATGTCGATGTTCACGGGAAGCTGATATGGCGGCGGGTTGTCGCTGCGCCAGATTTCCTGCGTCGGGTCGAAGGGCGCGAACTGCTGGCGGGCGACGCGCGGCTCCACGTATTCCGCGCCGTTGACCACGTTAGAGAAGTCGTTGCCCTCGAAATAGCCGACGACGACGAGGAACGCAGGTTGTCGCTCATGCCGTAGTCCTGCAAGACGCGGGCCTCTTCTACCAGGCCGTAGCCGCGAAAGCCGAGATTGCGCACCGTCAGGCCGCTGACGGCTGCCAGCACATCAGGCCAGGGGACGCGCGGCGTTGGCTGCCTCGGTGTAGGAATCGCCCAGCGCGACGATGTCGTAGGTGTCGGCGCTGCGTGCGGGAATGCGGAAGCCCTCATCGTCGTAACCAAGACGATGCTCGCTGAGGACTTCGTACGGGTTTTCCGGCGGCGCAATCTGCCCCTGACGGGTGATGAACATATCGCCGATGCCTACCGTGAAGCGTACAAGCTGAAAACGCGGGTCAAAGCGAGGCTGGGGAAAGGCCAGCAGCACGCCGCCAACCAGCAGCAGCGCGAACAGCACGCACGCCACCCGCGAGTAAGTTGGTTTCTTAGCTTCAGTTTGGTTTTGAGGTCATCTTGGACAGTCTCGCATTCGACTCGGTTTTACCCCTTCATCCCCAACCCTTCTCCCCCGATTTCAGGGGAGAAGGGAGAGTCTGGTATGGACTGCTCGCCGTTAGAGGAACTATTCGCGAGGCGAACCCCTAGATGAACAAAAGGGTTCCGCACTCGTCTCTATCTACTCATGTGTTGCGTTAACCGCATCAGCCATTCAGGCAGACAGCGGGATTCAACGGCGTAAGTTCTAAATGGTATAATCAAGAGGCGATTGTAACGGAGCACAGGTAAATTTGGCAGTGGCGACTCTCAGCACCGGGCAAAAGGGCGAAGCGCTGGCGGCAGCATTTCTGCTGACACGCGGCTACGTCGTTGTCGAGACCAACTGGCGCTGCACACGCGGCGAAATTGACATCATCGCGCGGGATGGCGAGACGCTGGTGTTTGTCGAAGTGCGCACGCGCCACTCGCACAACACCGCCGAAGCCTTCGAGAGCGTCAACACGCGCAAGCAGAGCCGCCTGCAAGCCGCTGTGTACGCCTATCTTGACGAGCACCCATCCGAGAGTGATATGTGGCGCATTGACGTGATTGCGGTTGCCCTGCCACGCGAAGGCAAGCCGCTGATTGAACAGGTAGAAGACGCCTTTGACTGGTAAGCCGCTGATCGTCATTTTGGGGCCAACAGGCGTGGGCAAAACCGCGCTGGGCATTGAAATCGCGCGCGCGCTGAACGGTGAAATCGTCGGCGCGGACAGCCGTCAGGTGTACCGTTACATGGACATTGGCACGGGCAAGCCGGATGCGGCACAGTGCGCGGCCGTGCCGCACCACCTGTTGGACGTGGTGACGCCGGACGACAACCTCACACTCGCGCGTTATCAAAAGCTGGCCTACGCCGCTGTTGATAACATTCAGCAGCGCGGGAAACTGCCGCTGTTGGTGGGCGGAACAGGACAATACATCACCGCAGTCGTGGAGGGCTGGTCGATCCCCGAAGTGCCGCCCGATGAACAACTGCGCGCCGAACTGGAGGCGTTTGCGGCTGAACACGGCGCGGAACAATTATTTGCGCGATTGCGGCAGGTTGACGCAGAAGCCGCCGCGAATATTGATTACCGCAACCTGCGGCGGGTGATACGGGCGATTGAAGTTCATACGCTTACAGGGCGCAAATTCAGTGAATTGCAGCGCAAGACGCCGCCACCCTACCGCATGATGCACATTGGGCTGACGATGGCCGAGCGCGAACAGGTTTATGCGCGGGCTGATGTGCGCGTGGATGCCATGATCGCGGCGGGTTTTGTGGACGAAGTGCGCCGCCTGCTGGAGATGGGTTATCCGCGCACGCTGCCGTCAATGAGTGGGCTGGGATACGCACAGCTTGCCGCGTATCTGCTGGACGGTGAAGCGCTGGACGAGGCTATCGTTAAAACCAAAAACGCCACACATGACTTCATCCGCCGCCAATATACATGGTTTCGCGGGCATGATGCGGGGAGTCTGTGGCATAATGTAGAAGATGTGCAAACGGATGTGCTGCTGCGGCAGATCGAAGAATTCATGAGGTCATAGCGCTATGCAGGTATTACGCAACGTCGAGAACCCCAACACAGTGATTGGCGTCCTGATGCTGGTTCTGCTCGTGGTTTTCGCGGGGCCATCGACGATCTACGGCCTGATTTCACGCGCGGCCCCCGGCGTGACCATCGATACGCCCTGCGACTGGATGCGCAACAGCCCGGATCGCGCACGGCATCAATCATGGCTGGGACGTTCCGCGACTTCGCCGATTACCGTAGAAGTGGCGACAACGGCGATGCCCATCACGCAGGACGGCGTGCTGACGGTAACGATTATCGTCGTCAACCGCACGATGGGCACCGTAGCGTTCCTGTTTAACCCGACACAGGTACGCATCGGGGACGATGGTACCAGCGGCCTGGGCATCGTCTTTGACAACAATACGGCGCTCAACAGCCCAACACTGCGGCAGGACACGGGCACCTACCCTACCGCCGATGTGCGCACACTGGGGCCACGCCAGCGCTGTGTCGTGCGGCTGGATTTTACGTGGGCGCAACTGACGCAGGCAGGCTTTGGCGGCAACAGTAATGTGCGGGCGTTTTATCGCATCGCCAGCGCAGGCGTGGTACTGGATGCTAACGCCATTTTCCCCGATCAGGGATTCCGGCCATTCTTCATTACGTCTGAACCAGTGTTCATCCCGGTTGCTAGTCAATAAACGCGGCTTGATATACACTAGTTAGAAATTTGAGTACATAATCCCTATTATCTTCGATTTTGAACGCCTACGGAGCAGCGCATGTCCGAACAAGATCATCCGATTATCCATGTCCTCGAAGGCCCACTGAAAGGTCAGCACTGGGCATTGGCAAAAGATGAAATCATTGTAGGGCGCGACGACGAATGTGACGTGACCATCCCGGAACGACCCATTTCGCGCCAGCACATCCGTATCCACAAAGACGGGAACACTTACTACATCACCGACCTGCAAAGCAAGAACGGGACGTGGGTGCAGGGCCAGCGCCTGGAAGGCACGCGCGTACTGGAAGACGGCGACATCGTGCAGCTTGCGCTGGCGGTGAAGCTGCAATTCCTCGGCTCCGGGGCCACCGCGCCGCTGCCCTTCGCCATCCCCGAACAGATTGAAACGGGCGTGCCTGTCAATGGCAAGCTGCGGCTCGACCACGAAAGCCGCCGCGTGTTTGTGGGCAGCGAGGAGCTTGACCCGCCGCTGAGCCTGCCGCAGTACCGCCTGCTGGAACTGCTGTATAACAACACCGGACGCATCTGCACGCGCGAAGCGGTGGTGAGCACTGTGTGGCCGGATGTGGTGGGCGAAGGCGTGAGCGAACAGGCGATTGATGCACTGGTGCGCCGCCTGCGTGACCGCCTCAATGAGGTTGACCCCGATACGCAGTATATTGTCACGGTGCGCGGGCATGGGTTCCGACTGGATAACCCTGAGCTGGGCTGAGAGGTCGCAGCGTGCCCGCCAAAGATCGTTATCATGACGCTGTTAAACGCGCGCTTGTCAAAGATGGTTGGCAGATTATTCGGGATCAATACCCAATCAGAATTGGAGACAAACGCATTTGGATTGATTTCAGCGCAGAGGAGGCTGATGGGTCTACCGCAGCCTTTTTTGAAGTGAAGGATTTCCACAACTCCCAATCAGTCCAGTTATTACGGGATGCAGTCGGACAGTATGTGCTGTACCGAGCCGCGATGAAACACGCGAAACTTGGGGCTTATCCGTTGTTTTTAGCCGTTCCACAGCTTGTTTTTGATGAGATGTTGAGCAGTCCGGTAGGGAGATTGGTGATTGAAGACGTAGAAATGAACCTTCTCATCTTCGATCCTATCAAGGAGTCAATTGCACAATGGCTACCTTTCACGAAATAGTTCACCGTGTGTTGCAGGAGTATGCTGTCAACGGGGCAAATTTTAATGCCTATCTGACCTCCGACGCCGATGGGAGTTTGCTCACAGTCGTAGATGTCGCCAATGAGGACTCTACTGAGCGATTTGTCACGACAAGTATTGTTGTGCGTCTTTTGGGCGATTATATCGTCATTGAACACGATGATAATGACAAGCCATTGGTCGATGCACTGCTTCAGGCAGGCGTTGCGCGCGCCAAGATCATCCTCGCTTATGCCGGAGAGCCTGTACCCGATACGATGGGCTAACGACTGCGTTTAGTTTGAGGACGTGACGACCTTATTGGGCACGGGGCGGCCACCGCTTTTCAGCACATCATTGATGGCGGAGGCGGTGCGCTTGGTGGAGAGCCAGACCAGCCCCTGTTTGTTTTCGGCGTTGCAGACGACCACCAGCGAAACCGGATGCGGCTTGCCGAAACCCACGACAAAGACGCTGTGTGTTGAGACTTCAAAATGGGTATGCGTAAAATCGTAGCCGAGCAGCAGAGCAAGCTTGCCCATGTTCTGATCGCCGGGAAGCACCTGACGCAAGGAAAGCCAATCGAGGCTGTCCAGCTTGCCCACAGCGCTGACAACATTGTGTGCCGCGTCGTAGAGTCCCACAAATTCCGCGTGAATCTGCTGATTGAGTAAGTACAGATGGCGTTCCACCGCTTTGTACTGCGTGTGGTTGAGCATGAGCGCTGCCGGACGGCGTTTGGGGTCAATGCGGTGTTCGCGCTCGTCTTTGCGATTGTCTGGGCTGGCAGATTTGGGCTGCTCAACGGCAGTTTCCTGCTCACGACGCTGTTCAAAAGCGCGCTTCACGCTCATCAGCACCAGATCAAGGTTAAACGGGTGATAGAGATAATCGGCAGCGCCCAAACGCAGCGCCGCTACGGCTGACTTGGCCGAGAGTTCAGCGTCCAGCAGAATGACGCGAGTTTCCGGGCGAATAGTGCCCACCATCGCCAACAAATCCATGCCACTCAGTTCCGGCAGCGCCACGCTGGTGATAACCACCCCATAGCGGTCTTTTACCAGGGCGTCGAGCGCCTCGGTAAAACCACAGACGGGCGTAGTGGTGTAGCCGCTGCCTTTTTGCAGGGCGTCCACGAGGGAACTGGAAAGACCATTGTCGGGTGAAACAATCAGGATTTTGTCAGCAGTTATCATGATGGGTACACAGCAATCCATCTAAAATAGGGCCTACCTTTATTAAAGGGCAATTTTGGCGTTCCGATAATTAAGAAATATTTACTCGCCCCTCAATAATTACGATTTCGCGATAATTCTGTGCTCAGTGAAATAAAACGACGTTTTTAATGCAGATTTTTCACATATATTTCACAATGGTGGAAAGTGGTAAGATAGATAGGTGATGAAATGTTTGTGGTAATGCGATGTTTGACCAATACAGTGACGAAATCAGCGCCTATCTGCAAGAGCTGGCAGCGGCGTACATCGGGAAAATTTATTCCTACCGCGTGTTCTGCAATATCGCGCTTCAGTACATTCTGCTGGAAGTCCACCTGCCGGAGCCTTACAATCCGTTTGGCGCTGCCCCGGTGCGGATTATCGTGTGGTTTATTGACGACAGCGTGGAAGTGTCCATCACCACACCCAACAGCGAGGATCGCTTCCCGGTAGGTTCGATGGAGGAACTAGGGGCGGCGCTGGAATCGTGGATGCCGCAGGTGCGCGCCGATTTGGATGACCTGCTGGCGCGCTGGCAGGCGGGCGAAGAAGGCGCGGAGGATTAAACCAGCACGCGCATTTCGCCTGCTATTTCGCCCGTGTGAATTTTGATGTCCAGCGGAAACTGCACGGTTAACGCGGCGGCCTCATCGGCTGTAATCAGATCAAAATCGCGCAGGACTTTGGTGACGATGGGCATGATGGCCCGATTGCTGCCGTCACTGATTTTGAGCGCGAGGCCGACTCCCCTCTCCGGCACGGCACAGCCAAACACCCCTTCAGTGCCATCCTTGGCGATGACGCGCCCGTTCGTGGCTAACATCAGCGCGCTGTCCATGCGGCGCTGCCCACTCATCAGCAGCGGATGCTGGTGCATGGCAAGGGCCACCGTTCTGGCGGCGCTGTTTTCCGTCTTCAGCATGGCCGTTCCCAAATCGGCGAAGGCCAGGGCAACATTCAACAGAGGCACGCCGTAAGTTGGCACGCTGCATCCATCGAGCGCCAGATGAAAGTCGTCCGCAGCCAGCCGCAGCGCGCCGCGCACGATTTGACTGATGTACTGCTGCGCGGGATGATCGGCGTGGGTGTAGTCCGCAATCTCCCAGCCTTTCGTCTTGCACAGCGCCAGCATCCCGGTGTGTTTGCCCGAACAGGGATGATTGAGCGCGGTGGGTTTCTGCCCGTCACGCGTTAGCTGCTCGGCAGTCTTGCGGTCAATGGGTGTCAGGGTGCCGCAGTGCAAATCGCTCACCTGTACGCCGATTCGGTGCAGCAGCGCTTCGAGCATGTGCGTTTGCTCCGTGCTGCCATTGTGTGAGCCACACATCAGCGCAAGTTCCGCCGAGGTGATGTCAAAGCGCTGCGCTGTGCCGGATTCGACCACTGCCAACGCCTGAAAGGGTTTCGCCAGTGAGCGCATGAAGACCATCGTTTGACTGTCCCCGCGTTCGGAGATGACTTCCCCATCATGGCGCAGCAGCACCACATGACCGCGATGCACACAATCCAGCGCGTCCCCACGCAGCACCTGCACAAGTTCCGTATCCTGCATCATTCACCTGCATAAATAAAAAGGCCCCAGCACAGTATGATACCGTGTGGGGCCTTGGTTATGCTATCCGTGTTGCGTTAGTCGCGGTCACCACCGCCGCGCTGATTTTCTTCTTCCAGCCCGTCGGATTCTTCATAGTCCACCGCGTCGATGTCGAGCGCACCCTGCGACTCCAATGTGACGTTCGGCGCGACCAATTCGCGATCCTGATAGGTGTGGAAGCCCGTCCCTGCGGGGATCAGCTTACCGATGATAACGTTTTCCTTCAACCCGTAGAGGCGGTCAATCTTGCCTTCAATCGCCGCGCCTGCCAACACCTTGATCGTGTGCTGGAAGCTCGACGCCGAGAGGAAGCTGTCGGTGCTGAGGGCGCACTTGGTGATACCGAGCAGCACAGGCACACCTGCGGCGGGTTCCTTGCCTTCTGCGCGCAGCTTTTCGTTAATGTCCAGCAGCATCAGACGGTCAATCATTTCGCCCGGCAGCAAGTCGCTGTCGCCACTCATCAGTCAACTGCACACGCGCCAGCATCTTACGGATGACAATCTCCAGAGAGTGCTTGTCCGCGATGTTTTACGCCCTGAATTACGGTAGACCTTCTGCGCCCTTTAGCAGATACTGCTGCGCAGCTTCAGCGCCGAGGATGCGCAGAATACGGTGCAGGTTCTTCGAGCCTTCGATCAGCTGCTGGCCAGGGATAGACCTTACCGCCGTCCACGATTTCGGGCATGAGGCGCGCGCTTGACGGAATTTCATATTCTTCCTCGTTGCGGCGGCGGTACACCATGAAAATGGTGTGGCCTTCGCGGTGCGCAACGCCGCCCATCTTGGCGATGAGTTTTTCGCTGCCATCCGGTGAAGTCGCCAGCACGTCGCCCTCGCGGAAGTTCTTGTCCGCCAGCGGGTCGTCGCCATCGTCCAGCACCGTATCCCAACCGACGGGAATGGTGAACTGTTCGTTGAAAACTTCTTCGTCAATCACGGTGGCGATACGCACGCCGTCACGTTTGGTCAAGCGGATCACGCCGCCGATGTCGGTCATCACCGCTTCGCCTTTCGGCTTCTTGCGCGCTTCAAAGAGTTCTTCCACGCGCGGCAGACCGCTGGTGATGTCGCCCGTCGCCTGCGCCGTACCACCTGTGTGGAAGGTACGCAGAGTGAGCTGCGTGCCCGGTTCACCGATGGACTGGGCAGCGATGATACCCACCGCCGCGCCGATTTCGACCATTTCACCGCGTCCCAGATCGCGCCCGTAGCACAGAGCGCAGATGCCGTGAATCAGCGAGCAGGTCATCGGGCTGCGCACCCACATCTCTTCGATGTTGGTGTTCTGGATGACTTCGGCGATGTCTTCGTCAATCAATTCGTTGCGTGCGACAATCAGTTCGCCCGTTTCAGGGTGATAGGTGTCGCGTGCGGCGCAGCGGCCCACGATACGCTCGTAGACGGTTTCGCCCGCGATGTCGTCGCCACGACGGATAGGAATACCGCGTTCGGTGCCGCAGTCCAGACGGTTCACGATCACGTCCTGCGCCACATCGACCAGACGACGCGTCAGATAACCAGCGTCGGCAGTACGCAGCGCGGTGTCGGCGAGACCCTTACGCGCGCCGTGCGTCGAGATGAAGTATTCCAGCGCCGTGAGACCTTCACGGAAGTGGCTGCGAATCGGCAGGTCGATAATACGTCCCGACGGGTCAGCCATCAGACCGCGCATACCCGCAAGCTGAGTGATCGGGCCGAACCCACCCTTGGTAGAGCCGGAAATCGCCATAATGGCAATCGGGCCGTAGGGGTCAAGGTTCTTGCGAATCAGTTCTTGCAGTTGATCCTTGGTGCGGTTCCAGGTATCAATCGTGAGTTGGTAACGTTCTTCTTCGGTCAGCAGACCGCGACGGAAGTTACGTTCGGCGTCTTCGACCACGCCATCGGCATCCAACAGAATACCAGCACGCTCTTCGGGTACCGCAAGATCAGTAACGGCAATCGTCGTGCCAGAAATCGTCGCGTAATGGAAGCCGAGGTTCTTAATCGAGTCTACGATGTCCGTCGTGCGTTCCGAGCCGATGCGGCGGTAAGCCTTATCGACCAGCGTCTGCAAGCCCTTCTTGCCGAGGGTTTCCTGCACAAAGCGCAGTTCGTCCGGCAGAATGCGGTTGAAAATAGCGCGACCCACAGTGGTTGGTTCGGGTTCTTCCTGCGGGCTGCGGCTGTCGTAGTAGTTGCCCAGCAAAATCGGCGTGTGCAGGTTCACCATGCCCATGTTGTAGAGATAGAACACTTCGTCCATATCGACCACAACGCGGCGCTCGTGCAGGTTGGTAATTACCAGCTTGTCGCCAAGCTTCTGCTTCTTAATGAGCTTGCGCATCTCAAAGGTGTTGGCCAGCATACAGTCTGCTTCGCCTTCGAGCACGGCGCGGATGGTACGGTTCACCGCTGTTTCGACGACTTTTTCACGTCCGTTATCATCGACTTCGACCACATCTTCATACAGCACTTTGCCGGGGAAGTTGCGGTAGAGCGCCCAGTAGTAACCGTTGGAACGATAGGCAACGGCGACTTTAACCGACGGGTCTTCGAGGTCGGCGACATAACGTACACTGTCGGCCTTGTCCTTACGGGCGACGATTTCGACAGTCGGGTCCATCGTCAGGTAGTAGATACCCAGCACCATGTCCTTCGAGGGGCCAACGACGGGCTGACCGTCAGCAGGCTTGAGCAGGTTCTTGGTGCTCAGCATCAGCGCGCGGGCTTCTTCAACAGCCTTATCGCTCAGCGGCACATGCACGGCCATCTGGTCACCGTCGAAGTCTGCGTTGAACGCCGAGCAGACCAGCGGGTGAATCTGGATGGCCTTGCCTTCGACCAACTGCGGCTCAAAAGCCTGAATACCCAGACGGTGCAGCGTTGGCGCGCGGTTGAGCAGCACGGGACGCTCTTTGATGACCTCTTCGAGCACTTCCCAGACTTCGGGCTTTTCACGCTCGATGATGCGCTTGGCACCCTTGACGTTGCTGGCGTAGTTGTAACGCACGAGACGGCTGATGACGAAGGGGCGATAGAGTTCGAGCGCCATCGTCTTAGGCAGACCGCACTGATGCAGCTTCAGCTTGGGGCCGATGACGATGACCGAACGGCCAGAGTAATCGACACGCTTACCGAGCAGGTTGCGGCGGAAGCGTCCCTTCTTACCCTTGAGCATGTCGCTCAGGGATTTCAGTTCGCGACGGCCACGACGGCTCAAGGCTTTGCCCCGCTGGCTGTTGTCGATCAGGCTGTCTACCGCTTCCTGAAGCATACGCTTTTCGTTGCGCACGATGACATCCGGCGCGCCGAGTTCCAAGAGGTGCTTCAAACGGTTATTGCGATTGATGACACGGCGGTAAAGGTCGTTCAGGTCGCTGGTAGCGAAACGCCCACCATCCAACTGCACCATCGGGCGCAGATCAGGCGGGATCACGGGCAGAACCGTGAGAATCATCCATTCAGGACGATTGCTGCTCTTACGCAGGCTTTCGACCACGCGCAGACGCTTGGTGGCCTTCTTCTTGCGCTGCTTCGAGCGGGTTGTGCGCACTTCATGCCACAATTCCACCGCCAGCTTGTCCAGTTCCAAGGTCTTGAGAATGTCGTAGAAGGCTTCCGCGCCCATGTCGGCATGGAACGCCTGACCGAAGCGGCCCTTGAGTTCGCGATAACGGGATTCCGAAAGGAACTGCAACACCTTCAGGTCGGCAAGCTCGTCACGGGCTTTTTG
The DNA here is from genome assembly GCA_046328675.1 of Anaerolineae bacterium. Classification (GTDB taxonomy): domain Bacteria; phylum Chloroflexota; class Anaerolineae; order Aggregatilineales; family Phototrophicaceae; genus JACAER01. The sequence continues at coordinate 21,436 of JAXLWC010000025.1, read as the reverse complement.
CGCGCTCTGACGCACGCTGCTCATCCGTGAGTGGAGTTCGTCCATCTGGTCGCCGATGGTGCTGTCAGCGCTGTTGGTGATTTCATCGGCGCTGCGGTGCAGGTTTTCCAGTTCCTGATTGCGCATGTCTTCGATCTGGGCTTGCAGATCGCTCAGGTAACCGTTGACGGCGCTCTGAATGCGCGACAGGCTTTCGTGGGTGACCTGTTCGCCCCTGGCAACGACGACAGTGTTCACCAGCTCAAAGTTGATGTCAGACGAGGCCACCTGCCCCAGTTGATTCTCGACACGGGCCTGAATCGACTGGGCAACGCCCATCACTTCGTCACTGAGCCGCGCGAGTTCGTCGTCAAAGTGCGCGTTGATTTGCTGCGCGCGCTCCTCAAACTCTCCCAAACGGCTGTCACGGTCTGAGCGAATAGTCTGCATCTGTGTTTCGAGGTCGCCGCCCAATTCCTGTTCCTTCTGGGCAAGCTCACGCTCAATGCGTCCCAGGGCCTTCTGGCGCGCGTCTTCGTCCACGTTGGTAATCACGTACTGAGCAAAATACAGCACGCGATCCAGGTTACGACGGCTCACATCCAGCAGCAGGCCCAAATAGCTGGGAACGCGGCGGGTATACCATACATGGGCGACAGGTGCGGCCAGTTCGATATGGCCCATACGCTCACGGCGAACCGAAGCGCGGGTTACTTCGACCCCACACTTATCGCAGACAATGCCTTTGTAGCGAACGTTCTTGTACTTCCCACAGTAACACTGCCAGTCTTTGGTTGGCCCGAAGATCGCCTCGCAGAACAATCCGTCCTTTTCAGGGCGCAGACGACGATAGTTAATCGTCTCCGGCTTGGTGACTTCGCCATACGACCACGAACGAATCTGTTCGGGTGAGGCAAGACTAATGCGCAGTGCGCTGAATTCTTTCGCCTCCAACGGCTACCTCCTCTGCCCTACATTCTCTTTAGGTTGTCATCACTAGAAAATATCAATACGACTGTGGAGCAAATCCTGGCCAAAGAACACTAAAGCAGCGAACGGGAGTTATTCCGCCGCTGTAGCTGTGTCTGGCAGGGACAATTTTTCATGGAACATGATACTACACCATCTTGCCCGAATTTGTCAAGATAGTATATGTGGAAATGATTTTGTGGAGCAAACCTAACAACTTAATTTCAAGAATAGCGCGTTTCTGACAGATGTCAAGTTACAGAAAGTGTGAGGCGCGGGGAGCAGCGTAGAGCATAAGGCGTGTGGTTGCAGGTGTGAATCAGGTGAGGAAGACGAAGCTGAGTGCAGTTATAAAAAGTCAGGGGCATGGTGATACACGCCCCTGTGAACGTCAAAACGCGCTACAGCCGGACAATAGTGCTGCAATAGGAGCAGTGGACTTCGTTCTGCCCCGCCATCACCGTAGGCAGTATCCCGCCGCAGGTTGGGCACTGCGTTGGGGCATTGCGCAGCCGCTGCTGAAGCTGTGGATCAGCCTGCACGGTGCGCTCACCATCGGCGCTGCCGGTCATCACGCGCTGAATGTGTGCGGCCCATACCTTGCTGTCGATGCCGCCCTTAATCTCCACTGTGATGTTGTTGTAGCGGCCACCCGGCTGCAATTTGAGGTGAACCATATCCTTGCCGCCGAACAAGCCTTTGTCTTCCGGTTTGACTTCCTGAATCGTGGAGAGGGGCGCTTCCCACAGCATTCCCTGCTTCTGTTCCCCTTTGCGGAACAAGCCACCGCCAACAGTTTCCTTCTGTTCAAACACCAGACGTTTGTCCGTCAGGAACAGGATGCCGTCGGGTTTCTTGTCCCCATCATCCCATTCGGCCTGCGCCGCTGTATAGATGGCTTCACCTGCGAACAACTGGAAGCTGATCTGTTCCTTCTGCTCCAGCACCCAGTTAATTTCGTTCAACTGGGAATCGGTCATGCCGATTTCGCGCTCCAGGGTGCTCACCAGCGAGGCAACGTGGTCTTCGGCGGCCTTGAGCTTTGCCTGAAGGTTGTCGAGGATGCTGGTAACGGTGGGTAAGGTATTGTTGGGATTGGCGCGGCGAGCCTGTAAGTCTTCCAGTAAATGCTGCGCTCGATCAAGGTCTTCACGCAGAGATTGGGATTCCTGCTGCAAGAACATGTTGAGCGCGGCTTGAGCAGAATTGAACTGCTGCGCCAGTACGCCTGCTTTGGCTTCCAGAAAGGCGCGGAAGGTATACCCCCGGCCACGCACGGCCTGAATATTGGCAGGCAGCATATTCACTTTTGAAGCGAGGCTGGTGACGCGCGATGCGATGCTCGTCAGATTGATGCGGTTGATAAAATCACGCACCTGGGTTTGCAGTTCATCAATTTTGGCCTGTGCTTCCGGCGTAAGCGCGGCATGAGGCAGCGCCACACCTGGACGCGGGGCGGCTGCCTGCCCCTGCATTCCGGCAGACGAAGCGTGAGGTTTGTCATCGTCACGGGCGGCAGCTCCCCGGCGCAGTGCATCGGCGTCTACGCGGGGCTTGTCGTGATCGTCGTCATGGTCACGGCGTTGTAACGGTGATGAGGGTTTGCCCCCACTGCCTCTGCGATCATCGTCATCATCAGCACGTTTGATGCGCGGCTTATCGTCGTCGTCATCGTCCCGTTTGCCAAAAGAACCCAGTTTTTTCTTATCGTCCATCAGAGCAATTCTCCATTAACCAGGAATCTTCGCGCCGCTGATTTTAGCACGCAGGTAGGCCTCCATAAACTCGTTCAACCTGCCGTCCAATACCGCTGCCGTATTGCCCGTTTCGTATTCCGTGCGGTGATCTTTCACCATCTGGTAGGGGTGCAGCACATAGGAACGAATCTGGTTGCCCCACTCTGCGCTGACGTTTTCGCCCTTCAACGCCGCGCGTTCCGCTTCTTTTTTCTTGCGCTCCATTTCAAACAGGCGCGCCTTCAAGACCTGCATGGCACGTTCCCGATTTTGAAGCTGGCTACGCTCATTCTGGCATTGTACCACAACGCCTGTGGGCAGGTGCGTGATACGGACAGCATTGTCGTTCTTTTGGACGTTCTGCCCGCCTGCCCCACCCGCGTTGTAGGTGTCAATGCGTAAATCCTTTTCGTTGATTTCAATTTCAATCTGTCCCTGAATGTCGGGCCAGACTTCCACCTTGACGAATGAGGTGTGGCGACGGTTGGCGGCGTCAAACGGACTGAGGCGCACGAGGCGATGGACACCCGCTTCGCTCTGGAGCCAGCCGAAGGCGTTGCCCCCGCGAATGCTCATCATGACGCTTTTGATGCCTGCTTCTTCGCCGTCGCTGCGTTCCAGCACTTCCACTTTGTAGCCGTTTTGCTCTGCCCAGCGCACAAACATGCGCTCCAACATGCGCGCCCAATCCTGCGAGTCCACGCCGCCAGCCCCGGCATGTATCGCCAGAATGGCATCTTCCTCGTCGTACTGGCCGGAGAGCAGAGTCTCCAGCGACATCTTTTCCAGGATGGTCGTTAGTTCCTTTGTTTCAGATTCCAGTTCCGCATCCAGAGAAGCATCGTCCAGCACTGCCAGTTCCAGTGCATCGTTGATGCGGTTGGCAACCACACGCCAGTGATTGACCTGATCATTCAGGCGGGCAATCTCCTGCATGGTTTTCTGGGCCGCGTCCGGATTGTTCCAGAATTCGGCGGCTTCGGCCTGCTGCTGCAATTCTTCAGCGCGATTGGCTCTGGCGTCGATCTCAAGGCGTTCCATCAGGCCCTGGATTTCCGCTTTCATGGCCATCAGTTGTGACGTGACACTATCCATATGGGTATGTTTTAGCGGGATGTACTGTCAACCGCGTGACAGCTAACCGCACCTCCCTACAAAAACTAAATGATCGGGACAATGTGAGGCTGTTGGGGCTGGGCGCTCTACCATGACGCCAGGAACATCACAGCATTCGTTTCAATCTTCAAACAGACTGTCTACAAATTTGTCTGCGCGGAATTCCACGAGGTCGTCCATTCCTTCACCGAGGCCGATGAACTGGACAGGCAGCCCAAGTTCCTGGAATACCGCGAACACCATGCCACCCTTGGCTGTGCCATCCAGCTTGGTGACAATCACACCCGTCACTTCCACCGATTCCTTGAATTTCTTGGCCTGCTGCAAGGCATTCTGGCCTGTCGTGCCGTCCAGCACCAGCCAGACTTCATGCGGTGCGTCTGGGGCGGATTTGCTGGCGACGGCGCGAATCTTCGTGAGTTCTTCCATCAGGTTGTAGTTCGTATGCAAACGGCCAGCCGTATCGACAATCAGTAGATCACGGTTACGCGCACTGGCTGCCGCTGTCGCGTCATAGACAACTGCCGCAGGATCGCCCCCCGGCTGCCCGGCAATCACCGGAACGCCCACCCGATTGCCCCACGTCTGCAACTGTTCAATGGCCGCTGCGCGGAAGGTATCACCCGCCGCCAGAATCACACGGCGACCTTTGCTGGTGAAATGATGCGCGAGCTTGGCGATGGAAGTCGTCTTGCCAGACCCATTGACGCCAACAATCAGAATCACGTTCAGACGGCGTCCGGTAAGGTTGGCAGGAGGTGGGTCTTTGATCAGGGTGCGCAGGCTTTGCTTGAGGGCCTTTTGCAGTTTTTCGGTGCGTTTGATGCCTTCGGTTTCCACGCGGTCACGAAGGTCTTGCATGATCTTTTGGGTTGTCTCAACGCCGAGGTCAGCCTGGATAAGAATGGCTTCTACGTCTTCCCACGTATCTTCGTCAATATCGGTGGTACCGCTGATGATCTGTCCAAGTTGTCCTAAAAACGACTGTCGCGTCTTACTCAGACCGCGGCTGAATATCCCCAACGTGTTCTCTCCAGATTAATGCAATATGTGCAAAGACATTATAGAGGAAAAATCGCTAAAATATCATTGTACAAATGGGGGCAATTCAAAACAAGATGACTTAACGAAAATATAATCTATGGTAGAGTAAACGCCCCTGTTGGCACATTACTGGCAACAGTATACGTAGATAAATGATGAAAGGAACAATCCAAAGAGCTTGCCAAGCGGCAACGCCAAATTGTGGCAGGTTATACAGCATCCCCAGGTTACCTAACAGGGGTAACCATCCCACAGGGAGCACAAACAAAATTATCAGATCGTTTTGTTGAAAATAGGGAAACCCCATTGTTATCGCGCATACAAGTGCAATCAGACGCTGCTGCCGGGATAAGTTGAGTATCAACGGCGGAATCCAAATCAACAGCGCGAGAGGCCCAATCCAGCGCCACAGCGCAATACTCCCCCAATCATTTGCAGGATAATCACGTAAACTGGTCAATATCTGGAGCGGCCAGTTTGGATAGATAACGAACGATAACAACACGACTACGGCAGGAATCACAAGCACGCGCAGACGGTCACGCCATGTAATATCCGCTAAGAGCCAGAGAATTGCCGCAAATGGCATTCCAACCTGAAATTTGCAGATGCCAACAGAAAGAAGAAACCTGCGATATACCAATGACGGCGCGACAAAGCCCACCAAGCCAGCGCTAAAGCGCCCAGAAGCAGCCCCGTGAGTTGGCCGAAAAACAGGGCGTGAATTAGCTGATAGGTTAACAGGGGAACCACCGTACGCCCACCAAAAACACGGGATGAGGCTATAACGCCGATCAAATAACCGATGATCCAAAAGATATATCCCCAATTACCGGGCAGTGGCGAACATGCTGTAAAACGGAAGCAGCCAATAGGCATAGTAGTAGGTTCGTGATATCCCCAACGCAGCACGCATGTAGGCATTGTAATCAGTAGGGGGTAGCCACTGGCTCGAATTTTGCAGCGTGAGATACAGGAAATACAGATGCAGGCCGAGCAGGAGAATCCAGCCACTGTGAGTCGCGCAAATAATTGACGCTCAATGACATCTGAGTGTGTGCTAAAGTGTGGGTAATGTTGATACGGTTGCCAAAGCATGTTCAGATATAGGCTGCGCCGAATTGTACGGCATCAATAAACCGATAAAAACGATCAGCAGCAGCATTCCAAGCTGCGTGGCTGCTGGGTCTGGCTGTGTCATAAAGAGAATACCGACCACACTTACAAAGGCAAAACAATATCAGCGTGCGCTCTATGCCGTGAAGTCGCGCATTGCGATAAACATGAGCCATAACATATAGTAACCGTGTAGGGTCCTGTGACCAGCACAAGTACCGCGCACAGCCAGAATCTCTCCAACTCTGGCCAGCCAGTTGGCGCGCGCCACCTCAAGCGGTGATTGTCCCAGTGGTACAATCGCAGGGCGACAATCAGACCAAAGAACAGAAGGCCATAGAACAAACCATGACTTTTCGTTAGGCTGAGCGATGTCACGATAGGGCTTACATCAGGGAGAATGCGCAGCCACGCCGCAAAGATTTCAGGCGCTGACACAATCGGAAGCGCCATAACGTTCGCTGCGATAACAAAAGCCCAGTAGTCACGTTCGCGCCAGGCTCTGTAGGCGTCATACAACAGGAATGCCCAACCATCCTGTGGGCGAACGAGAAGATAGGCCCAGGCCAATCCTCGCAAAGCCCCCTTACGATGGCTTAACAGTAGAATAAGCCCAATGCCCGCCCCGATGCCCGTGACATTCGCGGCAGCGGCTACATATAATAGAGGGGGTGTAAAGATAAACAAGAGTTTTGCCAGTGAAGCGATTAGGGGCTGGCGACGATTCATAAAGCAATACAGAATAAAAAACATATTCCAGAACGCTGACCAGCGCGCACCCAGAATTACAAAAGGCGCAATCAGCGGCGGCGAATGAGGTGGATTAGCAAATGAAAGTTCTTCCCAACTCAGGTACAGCGCGCCGCCCGCAAAGAAACGCCGCACTGCTTCGATATGGATGCTGTTGTCGTTGGTATTGACAACAAATATCATCGCTGATGCAATGGTGATACTCACCAACGCAACAAAGATGACAAATTGCTGGAAATTTGGGTTCACGTTACGCTTCATAGTTGATTCATTATAACTTAACCAAGCTAGGAATAGCATTCACATGGACGACCATCTGACCCATCTTGACGAACACGGCGCGGCGCGTATGGTCGATGTCAGCGCAAAGCCGGACAGTGAGCGCATCGCCGTCGCGGGTGGCGCGGTATACATGAGCGCAGAAACGCTGCGGCTGATTCGCGAAGGTGCCATCAAAAAAGGGGACGTGCTGACTATTGCGCGCATCGCAGGAGTCATGGGAGCAAAACGCACCAGCGACCTGATTCCGCTGTGCCATCCCCTGCCCCTGACGCACATCGACGTAGACCTGGCGCTGGATGACGCGCGCAACGCTGTAACGATCCGCGCTACTGCGAGGACAACAGGCAAGACAGGCGTTGAGATGGAGGCGCTGACAGCGGTGACCGTCGCGGCGCTGACCATCTACGACATGGCAAAAGCCGTTGACCGCGCCATGCGGATCGGCGACATTCGTCTGCTGGAGAAACGCGGCGGCGTACACGGCGATTATAAAGCCAGCGACGAATAACGACAGGTAATGATTCGCAGGCACATACGTTCTAATCCATAATGATAAACTGACAGCAGTACACTATGAAGATCACCATTCTCTTTTTTGCGACGTTGAAAGACCTCGCCGGACAAAGCAAGCTCTCGCTGAGCTTACCGGACGCCGTCACGGTGGCCGATGTGCGGCAAACGCTCTCGGCGCAGCATCCGCACCTTGCGCCGAACCTGAACGCCGCGATTGCTGCGGTGAACCGGGAGTACGCGCAGCCCGCCGATGCCGTGCATGATGGCGACGAGGTGGCGTTCTTCCCACCTGTCAGCGGCGGCAGCGATGCGGCGGCTTACCCGGAAGTCTTTCGCCTGGCCGACTCCCCTCTTGATCTGGACGCATTGATCGCTGAAATCACGGTTCCGGCGACGGGCGCGGTGTGTGTCTTCAGCGGTATGGTGCGCGGCGAAACGCACAAGGACGGCAGCATCGCCCAGACCACACGTCTGGAATATGAAGCCTATGAGCCGATGGCTGTTGCCAAAATGAAGCAGGTCGCCGCCGAAATTCGCGCGCAGTACCCGCTGGTGCAAGGCATCGCCATTGTGCAGCGCGTTGGACGCCTGGAAGTCGGGCAGAACACGATTCTGATCGTCTGCGCGTCAGGGCATCGCGATCAGGGCTGCTTTGAGGCGGCGCGCTACGGCATTGATCGGCTGAAGGAAATCGTGCCCGTGTGGAAAAAGGAAATTGCCCCGGACGGCAGCGCATGGGTCGAAGGTCACTACCAGCCTACTGCCAATGATCGTCAAAAATAAGACACAATAGCTTTCCCCCGCTGGATGTGGTAAAAACCACAGCATGTTTGTCTTCACACTTAGAAGGATTATTTTATGACTAGACGTGTTGTGGTCACCGGCATTGGGCTGGTCACACCACTAGGACATACACGCGAAGAAAGCTGGCGTAACATCCTGGCGGGCAAAAGCGGCATCGCGCCCCTTACCCGCTTCGATCCTGCGGATTCGCCTGTCAAAATCGCGGCTGAAGTCAAGGATTGGAATCCCGATACCTACATGTCGCCCAAACTATCACGGCGGCATGATCGTAATCAGCAGTTCACCTGGGTTGCAGCGCACGAAGCGATGCAGCAGGCAGGCTTTGAAGTCAACGACGCTAACCGCCACCGCACGGCCATTATCACCGGTTCAGCCGTCGGCGGCGTTGAGGGCTACTTTATCGAAGCCAAACAGCTTCTCGAAACCAACGACATGCGCAAAGTGACGCCCTTCGGCATTTCGATGCTGATGGTCAACGGCGGCGCGGACATGATTAGCATTGACCTCGGCATCCTCGGCCCGAACTACACGCTGGCTTCCGCCTGCGCTACGGGAGCCGACTGCATCGGCCACGCCTTCGACCTGATTCGCCTGGGACGTGTCGATCAGGCGTTGGCAGGCGCAGCCGAAGCGCCCGTCATCAAAATTGGCATCGCTGTCTTTGACCGTCTCGGCGCGATGTCGCGCGAAAACGATACGCCGGAACGTGCCTGCCGCCCCTTCGACAAGACGCGCACCGGGCTGGTGTTTGGCGAAGGCGCGGGCGTGCTGGTGCTGGAAGAACTGGAATATGCCAAGAAACGCGGCGCGAACATCATCGCGGAACTCGTCGGCTACGGCTCTACGTCTGACGGCTACCATATGACGGCGCCACACCCTGAAGGCATCGGCGCCATTCGCACCATGAAGATGGCGCTGGATGACGGACAGGTCAACGCCAGTGAGATTGAGTACATCAACGCGCACGGCACGGGCACATCGCTCAATGACGTTGTAGAAACCAAAGCCGTCAAGAGCGTGTTTGGTGAGCAGGCGTACAATATCCCGATGAGTTCTACCAAGAGCATGACCGGACACGGCATGGGAGCTACCGCCGCCATTGAAGCGGGCTTCGCCATTCTGTCGATGCGTGACAGCATCGTGCCGCCAACGATCAATCTGCATGAACCAGACCCGGAATGTGACCTGGATTATGTCGCCAACCAATCACGCGAGATGAAGGTAGACGCCACCATGAGCAACTCGTTCGGCTTTGGCGGGCATAATGTGTCGCTGGTCTTTAAGTCTTTCAACGGTAAATAATCACGCGGGGCGCGGTACGCTGCGCCCTGTGAACTGTAAATGATGGCTATGAATCTCGACGAATTTCAGGATTTCATCGGCACGCGCTTCAACAGTCAGGAACTGTTACAGCAGGCGTTGACCCATCGTTCCTATCTGAACGAGCATTTCGATGACGATCTGCACGACAATGAGCGTCTGGAATTCCTCGGTGATGCGGTGCTGGATTTCATCGCGGCGGACATGCTCTACAAACGTTTCCCCGATTTACCGGAAGGCGATTTGACGCGCCTGCGTTCGGCACTGGTGCGGACGGAAGCGCTTGCCGAATTCGCGGGGCAGTGCCGCATCGGGGAAGTGCTGCGCGTGGGCAAGGGCGAGGAAAACACGGGTGGACGCGCACGCCGCAACAACCTTTGCCGCGCCTTTGAAGCGGTGATGGGGGCGCTGTATCTCGATCAGGGAACGGCGGCGGTGGAAGTCTTCATTCTGCCGCGTATGCTGGAACTGCTGGAGCGCGTCAAGCAGGAAGCACTGGAAAAAGACGCCCGCAGCCGCTTGCAGGAATTCAGCCAGCTTACGTACAACATCACCCCATCGTACCGCAAGGTCGCCGCGATGGGGCCTGACCACGATAAGGAATTTCTGGTGGAAGTGGTCATTGGCGATCAGGCAGTAGGACAGGGCGTCGGCAAAAGCAAACGCGCTGCCTCGCAAGCCGCCGCCACCGATGCGCTAACGAAACTCACCGCCTCCAGCGAAGCCACCCAAACTGCGGAAGGTGAAACTGCCACGACGACGGAAGCAAACCCCGACACGGCGTAACTGATCGACAGCGGCAGTTAGCCGTCAACCTTAATTACAATGTCCATCACAAACATGGTATAGTCGTGGCTTATTTCATTCAACTAAACGACTATGACGCATATTCATATCACCTGCACTGCTATCGACTATCCTATTGCCGCAGGAATCGCCGATGACCTGCGCCAGCGCGGCGTTACCGTCAGCCTCAGCCAGCCTGTCGCGGGCAGGTTCGCGCTGACGAGGGCCAAACCCATCGAGCAGTGCAGCACCGTGATTCTGGTGTTCAGCCCGCAGGCGGCGCAGTCTGCGTGGGTGCGCGCCGAAATCGCCTGGGCGCTGCAAGCAGGGAAAAAAGTTGTGCCGATGATGACCGAGCCGACCTCGCTGCTGGACTTTGTGTTCCTGTTAGGGAAGCCGCAGTATGAGCTGTACAATCAGCCCGCCGCGCAGGTTATGGAGGCACTGGCGAAAGGGCAGATGCTGACCGCAAAACAGCACACAGACGCGCAAACCCTGCCCACCCCCCTGGCGGAAGCCGCCGCAGAGCCGCCGCTGGACAGCCTGTTTACGCCGCTGGACATCGAAATGCTGTTTTTCACTGCCGCCGAGATGACGCGTGATGAGCCAGAGCGCGCCATTTTCCTGTACAACGTGGTACAAAAAGTCGCGCCGGATTACGCCGGGGGCGGTCTACACAGCCTGATTGAGCGTGAGAGCAATCGCAAAAAACCCATCTGGCTGCTGCGGCTGGCGGAAGCGGCTGGCGATGCCATCAACAAGCGTGACCTGCATCGCTTCCAGCAGTTGATGCAGGATATGAGCGCGCTGGATGTGAAAAGCCCGATGATCGTCAGAGCCAAACAACTTTTCGAGGAGTTGTGGCTTGGGGACTTCTACAAACAGGTGGAAATCGCGCTGAAGCTGAGAAGTGGGATGACGTGGAACGCATCATCAGCGAAGTCAAACAGGCGATTGATGATGTGACCATCGCCGGAGAGTTCACACGGAAGATACGCGCGAAACAGCTTGAGCATCTGCTGGAAGCGGCCAATCAAGCGCTTAGAAAAAACAGTGGGCAGCAGCACAGGATTACGCCCGCGCATCAAAACCATCGCGCCCGACAGCCCGCAGCCAGAGAGCATTGCGACGCAGGTCACAGAAGGCATTCTCGCTGACCTGATTAACCGCGCCAATCAAGCGCTATCCGACGGCAACTGGACAGATGTGGAAAAGCTGCGGCAGGCAATTGCCGAACGCGCACCCAACCATCCGGCGGCGGGACGCATCGATCAGCAAATCCGCACCACGCGCGCGGTACAGCTTATCCGCGAAGCAACGCGCTACGCCGACCAGAATAACCTCCCGGCACTGCTGAACGTGATTGAATCGCTGCAAGCGCTTGATTCTGCGCACCCGGAAGTGAAAAATCTGCAAACGCTGGCTGCCGACCTCAAGGCACGCATGGGGCGCGAAGTGGAATGCGCAGCGCTGTACGAACAGGCGCAGCACGCCCAGGCCGCCGGACGCATGGGCGCGGTCATCACGCTGCTGCGCCATATTAACGAGGTTTGTCCTAACTTTGGCGACCCGCAGGGGTTAGCAGGCGACGAAATCCGCGCGGAAACGGCATCTCTGGTTAGACAAGTACATATGATCCCGATGACCAAAGAGCCAACGACGGTGTTGCTTTTTCGCCGGATGGCTCGGTACTGGCGACAGCAAGCAATTATGCAGGGTGACGATGGGGATGATTTCAGAGCAGTCAGCCTGAAACTGGACACCTTTATCGCTGCAAAGTGATCTTTTCGCCCGACGGAACGCTGATCGCGACGGCAGGCGGCGCGAATTACATCAGCCTGTGGAATCAGGATGGGACGCTGCTGCGGCACATCGTCGCCGGGCAGTCAGGCGAAACTGTCCACGGGCTGGCCTTTTCGCCGGGGGGCACAGCGCTGGCAGCGGCGCTGAGTGAAGGCCAGGTCAAACTGTTCACGGTAGAGATGGCAAACTTATCGCGACTTTCGCCGGACACCAGCCGATATGTGCCCACTGCGCAGCGCTTTGCCGGACGGTTCGCACATCATTTCCGGTGGTGCGGACAAAAATGTTCGCCTGTATCAAACCACTGACCTGCGCAAATCGAAGTCTGATACGCTTTCGTGGCTGCCGCGCCTGAAGCCAGCGGAGGAAATCTGGGCAAACTTCGTAGACAGTGTCTCTACGACAGTCTACTGCCTCGCGTATTCGCCGCGTGGTGACTTGCTGGTGATGGGTGGAGCACACGGGCGCATTCTGGTGCGCGATGTCGCGGACGAGAAATATGTAACGCTGCCCAGCATTTCTGCGCACGACGGCGGGGTCAACACTCTGGCCTTTTCGCCCGATGGCACGCTGCTGGTGTCTGGCTCGGCAGATCGCACGCTCAAAATCTGGGATGTGAGCAGCGGCAGACCCGACGGCGAGCCGCTGGCCGTGCTGACCGGGCACAGCGCCGATGTAAACAGCGTGGCCTTTTCGCCGGACAGTCGTTACATCGCCTCGGCGGCAAGTGACCAGACGGTGCGGCTGTGGGGCTTGCGTAAGCCGTTCGAGGAGAAGCCGAAGCGCTGAGAACCTATCCGTAAACGGGAGGGTGTGCGGTAACAGCGCCAGAGGCTGAAGCCATCCGGCTGCCACATTTCGGCGGGAAGTCGGTTAAAACCGACTCGAAGCCGCCGAGAAAGCCTGTGTGTTAACGCAGGCTCCGATACTCAAGATGGGTTTGCCGATAGATACTAAACAAAAGCAACCTGTTCTACCAAAGGGCATCGTGGCTGTATCACACTCTACCATCAGCCATCACTCGCTGATGATAGGCAGAACGCTTTCCCGGTCAGATTTAATCGGCCTGCATCTCCAGATACTCGTCTTTGAGGATGTCGTCGGGCTTGACCTGCAAAACCGCCATCATCTCCTGAATCATGCTCGCTTTCAATTCCGCGTCTCGCGATGACCAGGTGCGGCTTTTGATTTCGACGTAAGTGTGCGGCAGTTTGGGATGGCTGACGCGATCCACGTTGACGAAGAACGGCACGCCCTTGTACTCCACATGCCAGCGGCGGCGGTCTTTTTCCAGTTCCAGTTCCTGCGCAGGCTGGAAATATTCGCGGTAGAAACGCAGCGGACGATTGGCATCGCTGATATAGCGCGAATGCGACAGCAGCACCGCAGCGTTATATTCGCGCTCCTTGGTGGGCATAGTAAACGTCAGGCGGCTGCGCACTGAACGCACCTGCCCTTCCTCGTCGATGTTGTCATCTTCACGGTAGCGCAGGCGTCCCATTTTGGGGTCATCGAACATGAAGTAGGTATCGTACTGGCGATAGTGGATAGACTTGACCACCTTCACATCGGCGTGGTCAAGCAGTTCTTCAATCAAGTTGATGTCGCGCAGCACAGCCTTGACCTGTACCTCAAAGCTCTCGCTGCGTTCCAGTTCGCCGCCGATGGCCAGCAGCTTGCTCACCACATCCTGTTCGCGCGCGGTGAGGAAGGCGCTGATGCGCTGGGCATACTCGCTGGCCTGCGCGACGAGACTGGCTTCATCCAGCGTCGTAAGCTGGCGGTCACGCATGAGGAACTGCCCGTTGCAGATCGTGTGGGCTACGTCGGTGCTCTTGCCCGCATACACGATGCGCGAATACACCGCGTCAGGTGAAACGGTGAAGTGCGGCATGTTGTGGGTTGGCTGCGCATCCAGCACAATGATGTCCGCGCGCTTGCCGACTTCAAGGCTGCCCGTGATGTCGTCCAACCGCAGCGCCATCGCCCCCATGCGCGTGGCCATCGTCAGCGCGCGTTTGGCGGGCAGCGCTGTCGGGTCTTCCGCCGGGATTTTGGCCAGCAGCGCCGCGAGACGCATCTCCTCGAACATATCCAGATCGTTGTTGCTGGCAGGGCCATCAGTGCCGATGCCGACGACGACGCCCGCCTTCAGCATATCGTTCACGGGCGCGATGCCGCTGGCAAGCTTGAGGTTGGCGCTGGGATTGTGTGCGGCGGCGACCTTGTGTTTCTTCATGAGCTTAATTTCATCGGCGTCGATGGCCACGCAGTGCGCGGCGATCACTTTAGCGCGGAACAGCCCAATGTCCGCCGCCCAGCGAATAACACTCGTGCCGTACTCCTTGACGTGGTCTTCGACTTCAAGGCGCGTCTCGGCAAGATGCGTCATCAGCGGCACGTCGTATTCCAACGCGAGTTCAGTACACAGGCGCATGGTTTCGACGGTGTTGGAATAGGGGGCGTGTGGCGCGATGGCAGGCGTAATCAGGGGATGTCCGCGCCATTTCTCGATAAACTCGCGGGCATAACGCAAGCTGTCATCGTAGGTTTCGGCGTCCGGCGCGGGGAACTTGAGCACGCTTTCACAGAGCACCGCGCGCATTCCGGCGTCGGCGGTAGCCTGCGCGACATCGGCTTCAAAGTAATACATCTCGCAGAAGGAGGTGACGCCGCTGCGGATCATCTCGGCGCAGGCGATGGACGTGCCGAGGCGGCAGAATTCCGGGCTGACAAATTCGCGCTCGGTGGGCATGATGTAACCCATCAGCCAGACATCGAGGCGCAGGTCGTCAGCAATGCCGCGCAGCAGTGTCATGGGAACATGGGTATGGGCGTTGATGAGTCCCGGCAGGATCATCTGCTTATCGCAGCGGATGACTTCATCGGCGTGGAAGCGCGCGGCGATGTCGGCGGCGCTGCCCACCGCGACAATCGTGTCCCCGCGAATAGCAACTGCCCCATCGTGAAACACGTCGTAGGCTTCGTTCATGGTGACGACAGTACCGCCAGTGAGGATGATGTTTACTTTTTCCAAAGTGATGCTCCAGAGTTACAAACTAACCGTCAGGGCGCAAAGGCGCAAAGCACGGGTGAAATTTGAACCGCCAGAACGCCAGGGTACGCCAAGCCAGGGAAAGAACAACTTCATTGCAGCGCCCAGAGCACACCAAGACCACGTACAAAGGTATGGGCTATGCGCTGATGTTTGCGTGATTATACAGTCAATGTGTAAACTTTGTGGGAATCAAGTGATAAATCTGGACTTATTCGTTGCGCGATTTTCATAGTGGTGCCCCTACAACAATCGGCCCCCTATTTCAGATGGTGGAGTTTTAGATGCTAAAACGCTTATGGCAGTCGCAAGCGTTCACTGTACTGGAAGTCGCCCTGATGGGCGTTTTTTTCGTGCAGGCGCTGCGTTATTTGATCGGGGCATTGTACGCGGGGTTCGGCAGCGCGTCGCTGGTCGCGGTGCTGGACTCGGCGCTGATCCCGGCAGGGACGCCGGGTGCAATCCTTCCCGTAGACTTCAGCAATCAGGTGTCGTTCGTGGTGTACATGCTGGCGCTGCCGCTGCTGGGATTGTTTCTGCGGCGCTGGCGTTTCCCGTTTGTCATCGCCGTCGGGTTGACAGCGATTGGGCGCGCGGCGATGCTGGACGCGAACCTGATGGCTCCAGTGATGGGCGCGGCGATGGCCGTTGGCGGCGGGCTGCTGTATCTGGCGCTGCTGATTCGCCAACGCGCACAGCTTATGCCCTACTTTTTCATCATCGCGCTGGCGGTGGATCAGGTATTCCGCGCACTGGGAAACACCTTCGACCCCTCATGGTCAGCAAATACGCTGGTGCTGGACATTGCCGTCTCGCCGGAAAGCCGCCTCGCGCTGAGTTACTTGCAGTTTCAGGTATTCCTGTCAGTGCTGGCGATTATTCTGAGTGTGATCAACCTGACGCGGGCACAGCGCCCCGCTGAAGGCAACGTCTCAGCGGATTACGGCCTGCTGCCTGCCTGGGGCGGCATCGGCATGGGCGCGCTGCTGTTTCTGGAACTGGCACTGCTGGCGCTGCCTAACGCGATTGCCGGACGTTCCAGTGCAGATTACACGACACTCGTGCCGTTTACGCTGGCGGCGACGCTGCTGCCGCTGGTGCCTGCGGTGCGTGGACAGGCGCGCAACTTCATCGCACAGTTTGACAGCCAATGGCGCGGCTGGCTGTGGATGGGCATTATCGCGCTGCTGCTGGTGTTCGGCACACGCGTCCAGTTTATCTCCGGCGACCTGGCGTCGGCGCTGTCCGGCGTATTGAGCGCCTTAGGGCTGGCGTCGGTAGGGCGCGCGCTGTTTAACACGATTGGCGCATTCCTGCTGGTGGCGGCACAGTTCTGCGTCAGTATGCTGTGGTGGTGGATGGCACGGCCACAGGCGGAACGCGAACGCAGTTTCACGGGCTTGTGGATTGTCATCGGTGTGCTGGTGTTTTCGGCGCTGGTGGCCTTTGACGTGTTTACCTACGAATATGCCTATGTGCGTAATGTCTCCGGTGACTACGCGATTCTCAACAGCACGGTGATTCCCCTGCTGCGCGGCTTTCGCGGCATGGGAGGGCTGGTGTTGGTGTTCGCGGTTTTCGTGGCCGCCATGCCGATGGTGCAAACGCAGCGGCGCATCCCCTGGGCGGTGGGGCGTTCCTTCTGGCGCAGCGTGGTCACGCTGTTCATCGTGGCCGCCGCCGCCACGTTAGCCGCGTTTGCCGCGCGTCCGCCGCTGGTGCAGGGTGTGCGCGGCGTGGATACTATCCGTGTCGCCAGCTACAACATCCATTCCGGCTACAGTGAATTCTACAACTACGATCTGGAAGGCATCGCGCGCACAATAGAGCAAAGCGGCGCGAATGTGGTGCTGCTGCAAATGACCGAAGCCGGACGCATGAGCAGTTATGGCGTCGATCAACCGCTGTGGCTGGGGCGGCGGCTGGGCATGGATGTGCGCTTCTACGCGACTAACGAAGGCTTGCAGGGGTTGGCGGTACTGTCGAACATCGAGATTGTGTTCTCTGATGGCAACCTGCTGACGAGCGCAGGCACACAGACAGGTTTACAGCGTGTACAGATTCGCCCGGATGACGGCGTGGTGACGATTTACAACACCTGGCTGGGCTTCCTCACCGCGTCGCCGGAGAATTCGCTGGAAACGCAGCAGCAGGATCAACAGCACCAGCTTAACGAGATATACGCGCTGATTCGTTTACAGCACCCGGATAACATTCTGGGGCGCACGATTATCGGGGGCACGTTTAACAATGTACCGGATTCGCCGCTGATTGACAGTATGCGTGAAGCGCTGTTTGTCGATCCGGTGGAAGGCGCGCCGCTGGAACTGGCGGCCACGCTGCGGCGCACCACGCAAACCGCGCGCATTGACTATCTCTGGCTGCGCAACCTGTCGGCATCCGGCTGGGGCGTCACAGACAGCCACAGTTCCGATCATGCGCTGCTGGTGGTCGGCGTGTTCTTAGGGCGCTGAGGTCAGCACAGCACAACCACCAGCAGGCGTCATTGGAGAGGTTTAAGGGACAGTAGCGCGTACTTCTGCCGCGACGCGAATCATGGCGTGCAGGCTGCGTTCCACATCGTCGGCAGTCGTAGCCCACGAGGACACGCTGATGCGCAGGGCGCGTCTTCCCTGCCAGACGGTGCCGCCGCACCAGCAGGTACCATCCTGCTGAATGCCGCTGATGACGCGCTGTGTCATGTCATCGTCGCCGAATGATACCAGCACCTGATTGAGCACGACATCGTTCAAGACCTCGCAGCCCGCGTCCTGCAAACCTTCAGCGAAGCGCGCCGCGTACTGGCAGTTGCGTTCGATCAGGTCGGCCAGCCCTTCGCGGCCCAGTGAACGCAGCGCCGCCCACACTTCAACCCCGCGTGCGCGCCGTGAGAAGTCCGGCGTGTAGTGCGTTGGGTCGCGGTCCCCTTCCACCAGATAAGCCGCGTTAATGGCCATCGCTGAGTGCAAGTCCTGCGCGTTACGCACGAAAACGAGGCCGCTGTCGTAGGGGACATTCAGCCACTTGTGCGCGTCCGTTGCCCACGAATCGGCGTCACCGATGCCGCGCACAAGATGCGCGCGTTCCGGTGCAGCCGCCGCCCACAGCCCAAACGCGCCATCGACATGTACCCACGCACCAGCGGTTTTCGCCTGCCGGATAATCGCGTCCAGCGGGTCTACGGCACCAGTATTCACATTGCCTGCCTGCGCGCAGATGATGGTATTGTTATTCAGCGGCGGCAAAGCATCAGCACGCATCCTGCCCTGTCCATCCACCGGAACGCGGATCACACGCTCACGTCCCAGCCCCAGCATCATCAGCGCCTTGAGCACGCTGACATGGACTTCGTCGCCAACAATTACCGTGATGGGCGGCGCGCCGAACAAACCCTGCGTTTCCACGTTCCACCCCTGACGGGCCAGCAGCGCGTGGCGTGCCGCAGCCAGCCCGGCGAAATTGGCCTGTGTGGCGCAGGTGACGAAACCCACGCCGCTTTGCGCGGGCAGACCGAGCAAGTCCAGCATCCAGCGCATAGCGACACGTTCAAGCTTAGAGGCAATCGGCGACAGCACCGAAAGCCCGGCGTTCTGATCCCACGCGCCGGCCATCCAGTTGGCCGCTAACGCCGCAGGCAGCGAACCGCCGACCACGAAGCCGAAAAAACGCCGTCCCGCTGTAGCCATCGTGGCCGGAGAACCCACTTCGTCCAGCAGCGCAAGTACAGTTTCAGCGTCGGTAGGGGCATCGGGCAGCGGCTCATCTAAGCGCGCCAGCCCTTGTATGGCTTCAGGTGCCGGGGCAACCGAGCGATTTTCCAGCGTATCCAGGTAGCGGGTGGCACGTTCAGCCACCGAATTCAGCAGATGCTCCATGTGTTTATTCCTGTCTAGTTTTTGTTCCATCATAGGTTTCCTCAGCTAAACTGCCCCAATTACATGCAAATGAGCCTCATTTACGCACGGGTCAAAAGCTGGTGAAAGCACGCATTATTGGGCCGTAGTATTCACGGAATTAGGCGACAACCGCCGCCGGGCTAAAGGGACAGACTAGCTTTCACATACGATTTTGTGCTGTCGTTCTAACTTCAGTTCCCCTTTTCGCCCATATGCGTGTCTGCGATGCCACTGTCAGATGATGCAGACGGAGTACGGTTTATATCCACCTCCCTGCCCTGTACGCGAACTTAAGACATCCTATATGGGTAAAGTTAACGATTTATCAACCGTTCCTAGTGGTTTTAGCTGCCCATGTCATACTGATTGAAGCGCTCCTCTGGTGGGCGCACCGCATCATGTATCATCCAGAATGCCGGGCGTATACGAATGTCCGGCATAATGGCGTAGGCGGCAAGCTCGTTGCTGCTGTTGACGGACGTTTCGTTGGCGAAGTTCAGGTTCCACAGCATCATCACGCCAATATCGCCGCGCTGCTGTCCAATCTCGAAGGCGCGGATAATGTACTGTCCCTGCTGCCATTCGTTGTTGTAGGTCATCCACTCCTGCGGCACAGGCGAGGTAAAACGCTCCCATGTCGCCCAGCCGAACTCCGTCAGCCACATCTGTACGTCGCTGTGCCCGTTCTGGTTCATGATGTTGCGGTAATCGTTGAGCGTGTCCATGAAGAAGAAGCGCGGGTTGTCGTCCCAGCCCTGCCCCTCAACCGCGTTGCAGCAGACGGCGTCCGGTGCGTTGCCCCAGCTAAAAGGATGCGCGCCCACGTAAATGTCGTGGTAGCTACCCAACCCCGCCGCGTACATCTCCTGCAAGTAGGCACGGTCATCGCGCGAATCAGGGGAGTCGCCTGTGGGGGCCAGCGCCGCCGTGACGATAGGAATCGTCGGGTTCGCCGCGCGAATCGCCTGATAAGCAGCGGCGAAATAGCGCATGTAGGTCGCGCCGTCCATCGACTGACCGCCCCACTCACGAATCAGATTCGGTTCGTTCCAGATTTCGATGGCGTCCACCTGTTCCATCAGGTTGTATTCCTGCGGCCCGCCGCTGTAGAGAAAGGTGATGAAGTTCGCCAGCACCTGCGGGTCGTCCGGCGGGCCATCATCCACCGGATTCGAGCGCGACCAGTTGGGGGCTTTGGCAAGGCTGATCATCACGTTTAGGCCGCGCCGATTGGCCTCGAACAGGTATAGTTCGATGCGGCGCATGTTATCGCTCCACTCGTCGGCAGCGTTGGGTTGGTAGAAGTTCCAATTGAACTGGATTTTAATCCAGCCGACGCCAAGCTGACTGACGCGATCCATCAGGTAGAACCAGGTGTCGTTATCCACGTTAGGGTCAAGCTGCACCCCCATGCGCGAGGCATCCAGCGTCGGCAGCGGCGTGGTTGTTGGCCCAGCAGTTACCGCTGGCGTCTCAGCGGCGGGCTGTGTGGGCGCAGCAGTTGGGGCTGTGGTCGGCGGCGTGTAGCTCGCTCCCACCAGCGCACCCATGAAGGTCGGTGTTGCGGTGCCCACAACGGCAGCGGCAACAGGTTCGTCGGCAGCAGTTGGCTCGTCAGAAGGAGTTAGCGTAGGCGCTTCAGAAACGGGCGAGGCTAAGGTAACACTGATTTCAGGCTGAGTGGGTGTGACCAGTACGCGGACAGGCTGCGGCGCACAAGCCACACTGAACAGCAAAACGAAGAACGACAGTGTGAAGAGGCTTTTTACGTTTTTCATGAGTGCCATCTTATCATAAAAAAGTCGGGTTTGAGAATCCCCCAAGTGACGGGTTTATGTTATAATTAGAACACAAGTTCAATATTTGCATTTGACAGGGCAGGCAGACATCCCTAGAATGTGGCGACAGGATTTATTGCGCCCCGCTTGTGATGAGGGTTATTCATGGTGAATATTGGTGCGGTACAACAGGTAAACATCGAGCACGAGATGCGCGCGGCTTACCTTGACTATGCGATGAGTGTGATTGTAGCGCGTGCCCTGCCCGACGCGCGTGATGGCTTAAAGCCCGTACATCGCCGCATTCTTTATGCGATGTACGACATGGGCATCCGTTCCAACAGCGCTTACAAGAAAAGCGCGCGTATCGTCGGTGAAGTGCTGGGCAAGTATCACCCGCACGGGGACGCCGCTGTATACGAAACGATGGTGCGGCTGGCGCAGGATTTTTCGATGCGCTATATGCTGGTCAGCGGTCAGGGGAACTTC
>JAXLWC010000024.1:0-71044 GCA_046328675.1 Anaerolineae bacterium | reverse complement strand
AGCGCGAAATTGGCTTGCGCGGAAGGCACATCCCGCAGCGCCAGTTTTACCCGCCCAGCTACAAGATGAAGGTGTGCCATCGTGGACTGCAATTTGGGATTTGCCAGCCGAAATGCCTCATTCAGCAAGCTTTCCGCACGCGTCGAGCGCCCGGTTAAGGCCGCTGCCCACGCCTGCGTTGCCAGAAATGCAGCCCGTTGATCACGCTGGCGGCGTGTGACAAACTCCGCAGCTACTTCACTTAATTCCAGCGCGCGTTCTGGCTGAACATTCTGCTCCAGATACAGGAGCGCAAGGGTATGATAAATGTGCGGCTGTGGTGGGTAAATCTTCGCCCCTGTTTCCAGCAGCGGCAATGCTTCATTGTAACGCTGTGCCATGACATATTCGTAACCCAGATTGTTGAGCGCCACCACTGAATACAGCGGATGCGGCGTGCGTTGGACGTATCCCAGAAACTCGCGGTAGGCTTGCAGGGCATCAGCGCCACGATCCATGAGTCCCAGCACCAGCCCTTGCAGATTGATGTAGGTAATCTGGCTGGGAAAACGGCGCCGAAGCCGAACTGTCTCTTGCAAGGCTGCCTCATAGTTCACGTTTTGAAGGAACAACTGATAAATGCGCTTCTGTGTGTAATAAGGAAGCAGCAGAAATGACCCTAAAAGGCCTATTCCCAGAATCACAACAGCAACAGAAATCGCCAGATTGAGGATAGGCTCACTGATGCCACGTGTCAGCAGCAGCAGTCCCGCGCCAACGATGACTAGGACTCCCACGTAAATTAATCTGATGCGAATATTGGCTGATGAGGCTGGACGTGGAATGTCTTGCAAGTTGAGCGTTTGCAGGAGCTTGAAGCGCTCGGCTCGGCTTGTAAATCCAAAGTACCGCATCGTTGTTGTAACAACCCAGAGCAGGAAACCGCTGACCAGCGCCAGCAGCAGAAGAACTACCCCAAGACTCAGGAAACAGGTTGTGCATTGGCGTGGCGAAAACAGCGTGAGTATCAGAAACCCTATTCCGCTAACGGCAATCAACAGACACACCATTCCAAGAATCCAGCGAACGATTTTCACACGTCGTCCAACACGGGTTACCTGTTGGCGTATGGCGTTCAAGTCGAGCGAGTCCAGCATAGTCAGCCTCAAAATAAAACGGACACACGTTTTCATGTGCCCTTAATTGTATTACATCTTATCCATCTCTTTACGCACAGTGTCCAGCAGCGTGTCCGCCCTCAGCTGCGACAGCGTGTAACAGGGGCCGCCCATGCGCTCCGCCAGCTTGGACGCCAGTCCTTGATCGAAGGCGATATGTTCCATGTTGATGGTCACGGTACGGATGTTGTCTTCCTTAATCTGCTCAGCGATGCGGTGCGATTCTTCCTGCGGCGACAGGTTGCTCATCGACACATTGCCCGCGCCGTCCGTCAGCAGAATCAGCAGCGGCATCACATCGGGGTGAAGCTGCATTTCGCGCTTGATGGTATCGAATGCCAGCAGCAGCCCCGCCGACAGCGGTGTCTTGCCGCCAACGGGAATATCCGCCAGCGCGTGTTTGGCAAGCGTCACCGAGTTGGTAGGCGGCAGAATCAGGCTGGCGCGGTCTTTCTGGAACACCACCAGCCCCACGCGATCACGGCGCTGATAGGCATCCGTCAGCAGCGACATGATCGCGCCTTTGGTTGCCGTCATACGCTCGGATACCGCCATGCTCCACGACGCATCCACCACGAACAGAATCAGGTTGGCGGCTTTCTTCACGCGGATTTTGCGCTGCAAGTCGCTTTTCTTCAGCGCGTAGGCCATGTTGGTTGTGCCCTTGCGTTCCTGTTGATAGAGCGCAGCAGCACGCAGCGTGGCATCGAAGGCGATGTCGCTGGTCTTGTCGCCCGCAGGCACAGCCCGCACGTAGCGTCCACGCTTGCGGTCTGTGACCGTGCGTGAACGGCGTCCGGCGCTGCGGCGTGTCAGTTTATCGAGTTGGGTTTGCAGTTTACGCGGGGCAAACTCCGCGCCGGTATCGGCCTTCTTGCCGCCTTCCCACCAGCGTGCATCCTGATTCTGGAATACATCCTGTGGGGCAGGTTCGGTGCTGGCAACATCCGGCGCGGGCTGTTGTTCGGTGCTGTCACTGGCTGCCGACTGGCTTTTTTGCCATCCATGGTTTCCTCGGCGTCGCCGGACTTCTTCGTCACCTTCGCCGGGTACTCAGGACCGACCCGTTCAACTGCGTTTGCAGCGTCGCCATGGACTCCGAGTTGCTCTGTGAACGGCCAAAGCGCGACAAAAAAGCCAGACGGTGCGGGATTGCCAGTTCCGTCGCCAGCAGAATGTCAGCGTTTGGGTGATGTGTTTGCGTCCTTCGTAAGCAGTACGGGGCGCGCGTCTTCCAGAATGACCCAGATCGGCGCGGTGGCCGTCGATGTGCAGGCCGCTGGTCAGCGACGCGATGCTGAACAGATCGCGCTGCGTACTCACCGTCCACAATCTGCTGTGCTGCCGCAATGCGCGCTGAGTTCGTCTTCCTTTGGCTGCCAGCGGACGCGGAAGCCTTCAGGGTCACTTTCGTAAGCGATGTGGCGCTTGGAGAATTTCCATACGTTCGCGGCGTCGGCAATACCGCGCACTTCGGACGGACAGCGCGAAGCGGTCACCGCGCTGCGGGCGCAGGTCGCCTTCTTCCGGGGTTCATCGTCCCCACGAGGATGAAGCGCGCCGGGTGGCTGAAGCTGAAGATGCCCTCACGCTCCACGACGTTGATGCCGCCCATCGCCGCCGAGTCCAGCAGCAGGTCTACCACATGATCGTCGGCAGGTTCATACTTCGTCAATGTACAGGATGCCGCGGTTAGCGACGCCGCCGTCTGGAATAGCGGCGCTCACCCTTCTGGATCCTTAGCGTACCCACCACGCGATCTTCCGTCGCGCTGACGGGCAGGTCAACGAAGCGCACCTTGCGGCTGACAGCAGTCTCGCCTTTGTCGCGCCGTTCGCGCACAACATCTGACCACGTATCGGGATGATGGGGGTCGTCCCCAAAGGGTGAATCGGCGATAACCTGATTTCCGGCAGCAGTACGGCGAGTGAACGCGCCGCGGTGGATTTGCCAGGTTGCGGCTCACCGCGAATCAGCACGCGCCGCCGATGCGCTGCCGATGGCGTTAAGGATACGCCCGCTTCATACGTTTCGCTCCAACAACGCTGTGAAGGGGTACACTGGGGACGTTTGCCATAAGTAATTTCCGTTTGCCGTTGATTTGTGAATAAGACACATTATAACCTAGTGTGTGTTAGAGATAAAGCGTCGTAACGTCCATAGAGTCCGGCCAATGTACTGACCCATGCTGATGATGACCATCGCATTGCTGCTGATCGGTGCGCCCCGCTGCGGCGCAGACTGCTACGCCCGCCGCTGGCTTAACCTACACGACGACGGTCTGGCGAAGCGCTCACGTTCCAGTACCCGGCGGGCTGGTATAACAGCGCCAGAATCCATCGTCATTGCCGACAGCGAAGCCACATTTACCCGCTTCCGCGAGAATGCGCAGGATGCAGCCCGGTATGGTTGCCATCAGCATTTTGCGCCCGCAGACGTTGACGGAGCTTCGCTGAGCGACACGACGCTGAGATTTCGCAGCGATTGTCAGCACACAGCTTCAGGCATCACACCGAAGCTATCGAACTCGGTGAGAATCCCGCCTATCGTTTCCAGTATCCCCGCAGCGCGCTTTGATGTCGCTGCTTTCTGCCTTTGAGCGTGATGGCCGTATTTTTCAACGCTGGCATTACCGGCATCGCCGTCCCAATATGAACCAACCGCCCGCGCGATTTTCGCTTCCTTTGTCCCCGTTGACGAAACGGCGCTGGAACTTCCTGAAATTAGCGGATGCCGGCACGCCGGTACCATGCGCCGCTGCTGGCACCGCTGACGTTTCCGAATTTCCTGTTTACGGGATCATCAGCATCAGCGTTTATATCGCCCTTTCCAATAGTGCCAACGACGGCAATGCTTTTCGAGCCGCCTGTGGCTGGCATCGTGCGTGTGCAGATTAACTTCACGCAGGCCGGACGAACGCTGCTGGGGATGGCTGGCGCCGATGCCCGCGCTGTGCTGGAGCTTACCGCCGCCGCCGATCGCCGTTCTTTCGCTGATGAACCCTATGGCGAGGCGATCGAATTCGCTTGGCGACTATCGTGTTGCGCGTACCGACTCCGTGACAGAAACCAGTAAAACTATGCTGATGGTGGTCGCTGTTGAGGATTGGTTTGTGACCTTCCGTGGCGGCGTTTGCTGGCGATGGTGACTTAACCAACGATTATGGCCGTTGCCGCATCCCCGATTCTGCTGCCAGAACTGGAAGCCACTGCCGAAGCGCGACAGCGAATACCGGATCTGCCCTAATTGTGAAAAAAGTGAAAAAAAAGGAAAAAAAATTTGACAAAAAGAGTAAAACTCGATAACCCTTATAGATAAGGTGTGATTGTGCTTACATGGTTTCCAGCGCTCTAAAACAAGCGTGGGGTTTTTAAGCCCCTTGTTACCTTTTATAGGATAAATACTATTTTTGAATAAAGATAATTTATGTTGGACGATAGTTCCCTCCTTGCTGTAGAACGCCAGCGCCTCATCCGGCGACATCCTCGAACGTGAAGGTGTCGCCCGTAATGCCGAACCTAAAGAACTCCTCAGTATCTGCGGTCACCATCCGTTCCGATTTGCGCGAACTGGAAAATGGCGGCATCTGTGAAGTCATCTGGGGTGGTGCGCAGTCTACAAACGGCCCTATTCCCTGAGCTTGAATATGCTGGACGCCCCACCGAACGCAGCCAGCTTCACTCCTGAACCCAACGCCGTATTGCTGGCAGCGCAGCCCAGCCGGTCGAAGAAGGCAAACCATTATCGTGGATGCGGGCAGTACACCGGTTGAACTGATTCACAGCCTCCCACGCAATCTGAATATCTGCGGATCGTGACCGCCGCGCTGAACATCGCAACAGCAGCTTCACAGTTTCCCCTACGTCGAACTGGTAATGACGGGCGGCGTGCTGCGTCATCGCCATTGACCACTCATCGGCCCATTGCGGTGATGCGGTCCTTGAAATGTTCAACGCCGACTGGGCCTCATTGCCAGTGAAGGCTTTGACATCGCGCGGGGTCTCACTCCGCTTCCACCTGCTTGAAGTGAAGTCAAGCGCGCTATCATCGAACGCACGCCGCGTAATGTGCTAATGGCCGACAGCAGCAAGTTCGGCACAAAATCCCGCCGCTGAACGGGCCTCTATGCGCCAGATGCATACTTTAATCACCGATCTGATTTAAGCGCCGAGGGTATCGCCGCGCTGAAACAGGCAGAGGTTGAGCCCAGGTTTAAACGCCCGAACAATACAAATACGGAGGAAAACGTACAGACCATTGAATTCAGTTATGGACACAGGAAGCGCTCAGTAAACACAGCGTCGATATGCGCCAGTTCATCGACTTTCGCCAGTCTACGCTGCCTGAATGGGATGCGCATCATCGAAGCCTACAACGCCAGCGGCTTAACCTTCACCATTCTGCCGATCGCGGCATGGACATTCCGACCGCGCACTACAAAGGCATCCCGCTGACGTGGATCAGTCAGGGTTCGCCGCACCCGCCGGATTTCGGACAGACGTGGGTGCAGCAGTTCAACGGTGGCTTGCTGACAACCTGCGGCCTAAATTTTACGTTGGCCCGCCGGAGAAAGACGATACTGGGCGAGTTCCGTGATTTGCATGGGCGCTACAGCCGCTACGGGCACAGCATTGATTGAGCCAACCATTACGGCAAATTGATCGCCAAAATGGTACACGAGGCGATACTGTTTGGCGATCAGCTTAAACTGACGCGCCAGTACACATTATCGCGCTTCCGTGCAATCATTGAGTTTCGAGATCATGTTCAGAATTGTATGATGTCCCTGCACCAATAATGCTGCTGTATCATTTCAATGTGGGTTATCCTGGTGAGTGCTGGCTGGTCCACGCCGAATTTAGCTGTTTATCCGCGTGATGCGGAAGCCCGCAAAGGTATCGGTACCTGGCAGGATTATCAGCAGGCAGTTCCTGAGTATCGGGAACAAGTATTTTTCCATCACCACGCCAGCATAATGGCTGCGCCTACGATCTTTGCAGCAGGGGAATCTGGGGTTGCGTCTATCGTGGCATACCGTTTTGTGCCCTACTTCACCCAATGGAAGAATATCGCCAAAACATCTACGTCTGGAGTTGAACCGGGCAACTGTATACCTGAAGGACGGGCCGCAGCGCGCAGAAGCACTCGTCTGCGTACACTCAGGGCTGAGCGAAGCATACTATAATTGCACATTGACCATTCTTGAAGGCGAATCCGCCATTCAGGAGTGCCTGAACGAACTCAAAGAACTGCAAAATGCTGGCACACCTGTCGAGGGCTGCCACTTAGAAGACTACGCAAAATAGGAGCAATCACCCATGTCTATCCTTCCACGTTTCAATCGTTTATTTGCCCCCGATGGCAAGTGCTTTGACGTGGCCGTCGATCACGGCTTTTTCGGCGAACGCAGTTTCCTCACCGACATCGAGGACATGCTCAAGGTCGTCGCCACGCTGGTCGAGGCCAACCCCGACGCCATTCAGCTCTCCATCGGGCAAGCGCCGTTTCTGCAAAACATCCCCGGCAAATTTAAGCCATCCCTTGTGCTGCGTACCGACATCGCCAACGTCTACGGCAAGACCTTGCCGCGCACGCTCTACAGCCGCATCATTGGCGACCCTGTGGAACAGGCGCTGAGTCTGGATGCCTCGTGCGTGGTCGTCAACCTGTTTAATCTCCCCAATCAGCCGGAAGTGTATGAAGCCTGTATCGAAAACATCTGCACGCTCAAGCCGCAGTGCGAACGTTATGGGATGCCGCTGATGATCGAGCCACTGGTGATGAAGGACAACGCCAGCGCGGGTGGTTATATGGTGGATGGCGACATCGACAAGATTCTGCCGCTGGTGCGTCAGGCGGTTGAACTCGGCGCGGACATCATCAAGGCTGACCCCTGCGACGATGTCAGCCAGTATCACAAGGTTATTCAGGTAGCGGCAGGCAAACCGGTGCTGGTGCGCGGCGGCGGCAAAGTCTCCGACGCCGAAATCTTGCAGCGTACCTACGACTTGATGCAGCAGGGTGCGCGTGGCATCGTCTACGGGCGCAACGTCATCCAGCATCCCAATCCGGCAGGCATGACACGCGCGTTAATGGCGATTGTCCATGACAACGCCACGCCCGCCGCCGCCATGAAGTACATCGGGTAGTCCTATGGCAAAAAGAGTTTTACGTTTCGGCGTTATCGGTCTGGGGTTGATGGGGCGCGAGTTCGGCAGCGCTGCCGCGCGTTGGTGTCACCTGCTCAATCTCGATTTTATCCCCAAAATCACGGCGATTTGCGATACCAACGAGAAACTGTTCGATTGGTTTACCTCCAACTTCGACAGCATCACGCTCAAGACCAACGACTATCATGACCTGCTCAACAGCGACGAAGTTGACGCCATTTACTGCGCGGTGCCGCATAACCTGCATACGCAGTTCTATACCGACATCATCAACGCCGGGAAACATCTGCTAGGCGAAAAACCCTTCGGCATCGACCTCACCGCTAACGAACAAATCCTCGAAGTCATCCAGCAGAACCCCAACGTCATCGTCGCCTGCTCGTCAGAGTTTCCCTTCTTCCCGGCAGCGCAGCGTATCCTGCGTTACATCCGTGATGAACGCTTCGGCCAGATTATCGAAGTGTCGTCCGGGCTGTTGCACAGCAGCGACCTTGACCCGAACAAAAAAATCAACTGGAAGCGCATGATTGCCATGAATGGTGAGTATGGCTGCATGGGTGACCTGGGGATGCACGCGCTGCATATCCCGCTGCGTGTGGGGTGGGTGCCTCAGCGCGTACACGCCCAGTTGAACAACATCGTTACGCAGCGCCCCGATGGTTCCGGCGCATTGGTACCCTGCGAGACCTGGGACAATGCCACGCTGAACTGTGATGTCAACACGGACGGGCAGCAGTTCCCCATGACCATCCAGACTTATCGCATCTCCCCCGGCGATGCCAACACCTGGTACATGCGCATTTCAGGCACAAAATTCAGCGTTGAATACAGCACCAAGTACCCCAAGACGCTGCGCACCATGCAGTACACCTCCGGCGGCGAACAGGCGTGGCAGGTGCTGGACCTCGGCTACGAAACGCCCTATCCCACGATTACAGGCGGTATTTTTGAGTTTGGTTTCTCCGATGGTTTACTGCAAATGTGGGCGGCCTTCTGTGACCAGTTGGCGAACGGGCGCGACAAGATGCTGCAATCGTTCTACTGCGCCACACCCAAAGAAACCCATCTGCACCATCGTGTGCTGACCGCTGCCCTCAAGAGTGGCAAGACCAGACAGGTTGTAACGGTGTAAGCCTATGGAAACACCCATTGATGTCATTGTCAGCGGTCATCTGTGCCTCGATTTGCTGCCGGATATGGCAACCGTCAAGCCGGAAGCACTGACTATGCCGGGACACTTAAGCGAATCAGGGCCGATTAGTATTTCGACGGGCGGCGCGGTGTCCAACACCGGACTCGCGCTGCAAAAGTTGGGCGTCAACGTTCGATTGATGGCTGGCGTGGGCAATGATTTGCTGGGGCGCGTGATTATCGAGTTCCTTCAGAGCCGCGATCCGGCACTGAGTGAACTCATCTCCATTGTGCCTGACCAACCGAGTTCGTATACGGTTGTGCTGTCGCCGCTGAACGCTGACCGCACCTTTATCCACTGCACAGGCACCAATGATATCTTTGGCGTAGACAGTATTAACTACACGCTGCTGCCCCAGACGAGGATTTTCCATCTTGGTTATCCGCCGCTGCTGCCGCGCCTGATGAAAGGCGACGGCGACGAAACTGAGCTTATCTTTAAAAAGGCCAAGGAGACCAGCGTCATCACCTCACTGGATATGACGCTGCCGGATGCCAATGGAGTCAGCGGACGCGTCAACTGGCGGCGTTTGCTGGAACGCACGCTGCCGTATGTCGATATTTTCCTGCCGAGCATCGAAGAAGTTCTGTTTATGCTGCGCCGCGAGGACTATGATCGCTGGAAGGGCAAAGTTCTATCCCATCTCACACGCCGTTATCTCAGCACATTAGCAGACGAACTGCTGGCGATGGGTGTAGTGATTGCTGGGTTCAAGTTGGGCGAGATGGGCATGTATCTGCATACCGCCAAAGCCGCTGATTTCAGCCGAGTGGCGGCGCTTGGCCTGAACCTGCAATCGTGGGCAGAGGCGCGTATCTATATGCCCACCTTTGCCGTGACGGTAGCGGGCACGACAGGCGCGGGCGACTCGGCTTATGCCGGGTTCTTTGCGGCGCTGCTGCGTGGACTCAATGCCGAAGATGCGCTGCGTTTTGCCAATGCTGTCGGAGCTTGTAACGTGGAAGCGATTGATTCAACCAGCGGCGTTCAATCGTGGGAGGCCACCTCTGAACGCATTCGCCAGGGGTGGGCGGAACATAGCGTTCGCCTTCCTGATTAGAGCGAAACCAAGCTGCCCTGTGAGTGTTTTTGCTCTTATATGCATCAATCAGGAGCAAGGAAAGTTGGCACAGGAAATCACCGTTGGCAGGTGGCAGGGCCTGAAGCGTAGCAGTATCGACGGAGACTTGTTCACGATTCTGGCCTTTGACCAGCGCGGCACATACCGCAGGATGCTGCCGGAAAACACAACTTATGAAACAGCGGTAGACATTAAACGGGAAGTCGTCACCGCATTATCCCCACACGCCAGTGCTGTGCTGCTCGACACCGATTATGGCTTGCCATCAGCCATGTATCTCGCACGCAGCAGCGGCATTCTCATGGCGCTGGAAAGAAGCGGTTACAGCGGCGATTCAACCTATCGCCGCATCGAATTTGACCCCAAATGGTCTGTCGCCAAAATCAAGC
This sequence comes from Anaerolineae bacterium, assembly GCA_046328675.1. Classification (GTDB taxonomy): domain Bacteria; phylum Chloroflexota; class Anaerolineae; order Aggregatilineales; family Phototrophicaceae; genus JACAER01. Next base: position 61,055 of record JAXLWC010000024.1, on the reverse strand, counting down.
GGATGGGTGCATCAGCCGTCAAACTGCTGGCCTATTATCATCCCTATTCTGGGGCACTGGCGGAGGAAATTGAAGGCGTCGTGCGCAGCGTTGCCGATGAGTGCCATCGTTTTGATTTGCCCTTGTTTCTTGAGCCAATTTCCTACAGCCTTGATGCCACGATCAGCAAGGAAAGTGCTGAATTTGCCCAAACGCGCCCGGAGGTTGTGCGCGAAACCGCAGAACGTTTAAGTAAAACAGGTGCAGACATCCTGAAAATGGAATTCCCTGTGGACGCTGCCTTCGACAGTGATATGCGTTCATGGGAAGCCGCTTGTACCGCTGTCAGTAAAGCAAGTGTCGTTCCCTGGGTGCTGTTGAGCGCAGGTGTTGATTTTGAGACTTTTGCCGAACAAACCCGTATCGCCTGTCAATCAGGGGCCAGTGGTTTTCTCGCCGGACGTGCGATCTGGAAAGAAGCGGTGACTATGTCGCACACAGAGCGCGTGCAGTTCCTGGCCGAAAAAGGAACCGAACGTTTATATCGCCTCAGTAAGATAGCGCTGGAAAACGCGCGCCCCTGGACCGATTTTTATAGCCCACCGCGCGCAAAGCGTACCTGGGCACAGGATTATTCGGAGTTTTAATTGTACAAAATGCCAAAAATAGCCATTGAGAACGAAAAAACCATTGAAGCGCCTTCTGGCAAGCGTCTGGTGTTAGCCATCGAAGACGCTGGCATAGATATTCTGCATCGCTGCGGCGGTTTTGCCCGCTGTACCACCTGCCGGGTGATCGTGCATGAGGGTGAGCCGCAAAAGATGACGCGCGCTGAGCGTGAGCGTTTAACCGCTGGGCTGCTGCTGGGCAAAGTGCGGCTGAGCTGCCAGATTCCCTGCGAACAGGATATGAAGATTGAAATCGTTTACCGTGTTTCCAACGGGGATGCTGACAGTCCCGGTGATCGCCCGGACGACAAAATCACCCCATCGCCTGAATGGGTTACAAGGCGCTGATTAAATGCCACATCAAGCTATTCATGAGCTGCCTGCTGCTTACCACGAAGTCGGCTATTATACGGCCAATGATCCACAAATCCTGCTCCGCCTCAATCTGCTCTCGCTGCTGCCGCTGTTCGCCGCCTATGTGGGCATGAGTCTGTGGTTCTCGTTTGTGCGCAGTGGACGTGGCTCATGGGATGTGGGTAGTGCGTGGGTAGATGTAATCGGGCTGGTGTTCGCGCTGTTCGGTGTGCTGCTGCTTCATGAATGGCTGCACGGCATCGCCATCGCCTTCTATGGCCATAAGGCACGTTACGGCGCGAAGTTCGCCACGCTTGGACGCCTCAAAATTCCGATTATGTTGTATGCCACGACGGACAATGGCCTGTTCCGCCGCTATGAGTTCATGGTGATCGCGCTCACCCCATTGATTGCCATCACAGTGTTATCCATGCTCGCGGCTTTCATCCTGCCGGATCGCTGGCATTTTTATCTGACGCTGGCCGCCGCACTAAATGCTGGTGGTGCCATTGGCGACCTGTGGATGACGTGGGTTGTGTTGCGTTATCCAGTATCAGCCCTGGTGCGCGACGAAGCAGACAGCATTCGCGTGTACACAAAAATGCCCTAGAACGGTGGTGGCGTACACGCAGGCAGGCTCACCCAGAAGATAGAGCCGCCTTCAGCGGGGCAATCGACGCCGACTTCACCCTGATGCAAATCTATCAGATGTTTGACAATCCACAATCCCAGCCCTGTGCTGCTTTCGCCACCTGTCGGACGATTGCTGAGTCTGCTGAATTCGTGAAACAGTCTGGTACGTTCGGCCTGTGGAATGCCCGGCCCCTGATCCGCGACACATAATTTCAGATGGTCATCCACTTCCTCACTGTACAGGGTAATGGTGGTATCGCGTGGGGAATACTTGATAGCGTTGCTCACCAGATTTGCCATCACCTGACACATCCGCGCGAAGTCCATCTGTGCCGCCCCTTTGACGCCGCTGGTATTGATTTGTATAGACTTACGGGCTGCTGCCGCTTCATACTGCATCACCACGTCGTTTACCAGGCGCTCGAACGGCACACAGTCAAGGCGCAGTTCCAGCTTGCCTGTCTGGATGGCGGCGGTATCCAGAAAGTCGTTAATCACTTCCTGCATTTTTTCCAGCGACATGCTGAGGGCATCCAGCGTATCCTGCGCCGTTGGAAGGTCTTGCGTATGCAGGCGTAGGATATGACTCGCCAGCCGGATATTCGACAGTGGGCCTTTCAGGTCATGCGCGGCGATGCGGAAGAATTTCTCGCGGATTTCCTGCATCATCTTGAGATTGCTGATGGTGTGATTGCGCTCATCCATCAGTCGCTTCAGGGTAAGTTGGGTATAGGCGCGCGCCAGTACCACATCAGGGTCTATTGGCTTCGTGACATAATCGTTAGCGCCAAGCTCTAGACCACGCGCAATATCCTGATTATCGGAAAGCGCCGAGACCAGAATAATCGGGATGGCTGATGTTTGCGGATTGTAGCGGATCATTTGCAGCAGTTGTAATCCGGTGATGCCCGGCATCATAATATCAAGCAGCGCCAGGTCAAAACCAGTTGTTGCCAGATAATTTAAGGCTTCCTGAGCATTTTGCGCACAATCCACCAGACAGTCTTTTTCAAACAACCGCCGCAGCAGCATGAGGTTTGCAGGGTCGTCATCAACGATTAGGATGCGCGCAAAGGTCAGTTCGGAGTGAATGCCGTTTTCCTCAGGCATAGACTTTTAATTATCTCCCATAAAAGTCGGGTCATTATAGCCCGTGCAAAGAAAATCCGTCCAATATTCAAAATAATCGGGTAAACTGATGCTGCTTGAAATTATTGAGGACCTTTATGAACAACCGCAAAATACTACTTATCGCGATTTGTATTACATTGACGCTGCAAGCGATGCGTCCTTTCTTTACCCTGATCGTCAACAATTATGGTGAACGCACCAGCCTGTTAAACGCGGCTCCGATTACGTTGGGCGTGTTCCTATCGCCGTTTCTCGCGCCGCTGCTTGCCCGTTTCTTAAATCCTAAACGCACGCTGTATCTCGTGGTCGGCAGCCTTGCCGTTCTGCGCGTGGTGATGCAGTTGATGCCTACGCCGGAGTCGCTGATGGTCGTCTCGGCCATGACGACAGTTGTGGGGTTGATGAGTCTGCCCCTGCTGCTGGCATGGATGCGCGGCGCGAATCCTGATGAGTCCCGTCAGGAAGCCTACTACTTTGCGCTTGGTTTATTGTTCGGCGTTGCCCTCGACAGCGTGTTGCAGGCGGTGTTCCTCTCGTGGGATTACGTCTGGCAGCGCGATGTTCTGCCGCTGGTTCTGGCATTCGCCGTCAGCGCCGTCTGTTTATGGTGTTTGCGTAACCAGTGGGGCGATGTGCCGCATGAAGCTTCGTTTATGGTTACATTTCCCGCCGCCCTAATCGGTGTCTGTCTTGTCGTCAACATCCTGTTTCTACACAACCTCGGCTACATCGCTGCGCGTGGTTTGTCACTCCCATTGAGCGTGGGACTGGTGCTTGTGTCCGATGTACTGGGGCTGGTGGTGCTTCATTTTGTGGCGCAGCGTGCCTTGCCCGCGTATGTACGCTGGTTGTGCGGGGTTCTGGCGATTGCGCTGGTGACAATCCTGCCGCAGGTCACAGGTTTGCCCGCAGTGGCCTTGTTCCTGCTGACACAGGTCGTCACGCTGATTTTGCTCTTTGGCGCGCTGGCAGGTGCATCATCCACGCCGCGCACGTCATCGTTGTGGCGCACAGGTGTAGCAATCGGGCTGGGGACGCTGCTGCCTATTCTGCCGGCGGTGATTTATTTTGTCGGGCAGAATCAGCGTTTGCCCTTCGCGCCGGAGATGGCTTATCCCTTTTTGGGCGTGCTGCTGGCGTTGGGGGCGTTGGTCAATCCTGTCAGTCAGAAAGTCAAAGTTTATCGCTTGGAACGCCTGCTGAGTCCGCTGTTGGCGCTGCTGCTGGTCGCCGTGTATCTGTTTGTCCGGGTCTCCTTTCCCGGCAGCGTTGTCGAACTCAGCGATAGTTTCCGCATCATGGACTACAACCTGCACTATGGTATCAACACTGATGGCATGGCAGACCCCGAAGGTCTAGCCCGTGTTATCGAAGCACAGAATCCCGATGTCGTGACGTTACAGGAAGTCTCGCGCGGTTGGTTGATTGGCGGCAGCGTCGAGATGCTGGAATGGCTGTCGATACGTCTGGAAATGCCCTATGTTTCCTTTGCACCTGCTGCTGATACGCAGTTCGGCAACGCGATTTTGAGCCGCATTCCCTTCGATGAAGTAGCATACGGCGTGCTTCCTACTGAAAATATCCCGCAGCGCCGCAGCTTTCAGGTGGTGGCACTCAATCTCAATGGGCAAACGGTAACTCTGATTAATACCCATCTGTCGGCATGGGTCGGGCCAGAGTCGCATGTCGCGCAGGTACAAATGCTGCTGGATGCATGGAACAGTGCGCCCTATACCCTGATTACGGGTGATATGAACAGCCAGCCGGGGGCGGTGGATATTCAGATGTTTTACGATGCGGGCTTTGACAGCGCGCAGGATCAGGCAGGCGACCCAGAGGCGTTTACGGCCAACTCGCGCCATCCTGATGTGCGTATTGACTTCATCTTCGGCACAAGTGATTTGACGTTCAGCAATTTTGTCATTCCGCAGTCGCAGGCGTCCGACCACTTCTCGCAGGCCGCGACGGTTACGCTGCGCTAGGGTAATGGATTGGACGGGTTGAAATCGCTCATCGCTCGCCTGCCGCTGGCACGGCTGTCGCCTCTGGTGCAGCAGGTGGCGCTGTGGGGCACACGGGCGGCGCTGCTGTGGATGCTGCTCAATGCCCTGCGCGCGACTTCGCCGCGTGCCATGTTGGGGGAGCCGCAAACGGTGGAGACCATTCACGCTGATGTCTGTGTACACACGCGCCTGATTGACGAAGCTGAGGAATGGAAGATTCAGCGGACGCTTCAGCTTGTGCGCGAAATGGGCGCAACGACTATTGTCGAGTTCTTTCCCTGGGCCTATGCCGAATCAACGGAAGGCTTCTACAATTGGTCGTCGTTTGACCGTATTGTGCGCAACGCCCACAATCAGGGCTTGCACATCATTGCTCGTATGGGATTCGTACCATCGTGGGCGCGTCCGCCGGAAACCGAAACGCGCACCACCTTCAACTCACTGCCACAGGAGTCCTATGATGAGTTCGCGCGCTTTGTGGCGGCGTTCGCGGCACGCTATGCGGGCGACATCGACCATATCATCATCTGGAATGAACCAAATCTGGCATTTGAATGGGGCTATGCTTCGGTTGACCCGGCGGCTTATGCCCGCCTGCTGCAAGCAGTCTATGCCCCTGCCCACGCGGCGAACCCCAACGTTACCATTCTGGCCGGAGCGCTTGCGCCCACACTGGAACCAGCAGGTAGTCCCAACGGTTTGAACGACTTACTGTACTTGCAGGCGTTATATGAGGCGGGCGCGGCGGATTACTTCGATGCGCTGGCGGTGCATACCTACGGCTTCACCGAGCCGCCCGACGCTCCGCCTGTGCCGGACGTTCTCAACTTTCGTCGTGCAGAACTGCTGCGCGCGGTGATGGAGGATTACGGCGATGCGGCGACGCCTGTCTATGTCACCGAAACGGGTTGGAACGACAGCCCCCGCTGGACGAAAGCGGTGCGTCCTTCACAGCGTATCGCCTACACTATCGACGCTTTTCGCTGGGCGGAACAGCAGTGGTCGCCCTGGTTGCAAACGCTGTGCGTCTGGGCCTTCCGTTTCCCGACGCTGAGCTACGGTTATCCCGACAACTTCGCGATTGTCGGCACCGATTTCCAACTGCGCCCGATTTATTACGCCCTTCAAGCCTATGCACGCGGCTGGGAGATGGATAACGACTTATGGCTGCCCCCTCCCGTCGAACCCTGATGCTGCTGGCTGGACTCGGTCTGCTCCTGTTGGGCTGGCTGATTTACAACGCCACCCGCCCGCAGGAGGTGCTCTACCCTGCCGGAGAACTGCGCATCGCTGTGGATGCCAGCTATCCCCCGTTTGCTGTAGCCACTGAAACGGACCTGTTCGGCATTGACATCGACATCGGGCGCGCACTTGGAGAACGACTCGGTGTGCCTGTGCGTTTTATCAACATGGGCTTCGACGGCTTATACGACTCGCTGCGCGCTGAACAAGCGGATGTGGTCATCTCCGCGCTCATTCCCAACGAGGCACGCCGCAGCGACACCTTCTACAGCCGCCCTTACTTCGACGCTGGACTGGTGCTGGTCGGGGACATCAGCCGCATGGAAGACGCGCCGGGGCACTCGATTGCCTACGAGTTCGGTTCGGTGGGCGATCAGGAAGTACGGCGCTGGCAGCGGCTGGTGGAGCAGCCCTTTGAAGCGCTGCCATATGAACTGCCGCAGTACGCGCTGGATGCCGCCCGTATCGGCGCTGCCGAGGCCGCGTTAGTCGATGCTGTCAGTGCTGGCCTTTACCTCCGCCAACACCCCGATTGGAATGTCACCCCTGTCTACGTCACCCACACTCCTTATGTTGTCGCTGTGCGCTCTGGGCGTTACCGTTTGTTTCTGGCGGTGGATGGCGCACTGGCAGAACTGCTGGCAGATGGAACCATCGCAGGAATAGTGAACCAGTATCTGGCTGTGCCAATGCCATAAATGCGTTGTGCTGCTGACGATGGGTTACAGGTCAGCGGCGTGGTAATCCCCGGACACCAGATGAAAGTGAAGCTGCGGGACATCCTGACGCGCACCGCCGTTGGCGATCAGGCTGTAGCCTTTGCCTTTATCGGCCAGGTGAAACTCCGCGACCAGACTCTGTGTAGTAGTGAACAAGTCCAGCATAAAATCGGCGTCAGCAGGGGAAAGGGCTTGCAATGAACTTAACGCGCGCTTGGGAACAATCAGGATATGCAGTAGGTAGCTTGGACGTGGATGATAAAATGCCATGAGTGTAGAGGTTTCGCGCAGGCGCTGAACTGGAATCAGAAAACTCATGTGTGCGAACATCCAGCCTATAAACAAGCGTGCCCAGCGGGAACGCGCGAGTCGAAACAAAAAGCGTGCCATCGCTGTTAACGATAGCACGCTTTTACGGGAGGGCGCTACTTGTCGTTGGGTTTCTGCGGCGTAAAGGGCAGCGGCTTGGGGCGAGGTTTGCCGAAGGTGTCAGGATTCAGAGGTTCATACCCCCCTAAAAACGTGTTGTTGACCTCTCCCTGTGCGTTACGGCGGGCAGCAGAGGCGCGGCGCTTCCCGAAGGATATGCGCCACCCACGCTGACCTCTTGCAGCGGGCTGTGACATTGTGGTATCCTCTCGATATACCTCAGCGCGGTTCGCTTGACTAGGGCATAGACCACGCTCGACATAATGACCCCAAAATGGGGTCTTTTGCGTTTTAAACGCAGTGATTTGTCTTGAGTATTATAGCACATAAGTTCTGTTTTTGTCATTAGAATCAACATTAGAACTTCGTTTAGAATGACTCATTATGGCTGATAGTCTTAAGCTTGACCGCATCGCTTTTTATGGGCGTACGTTGGCCGAATACGTCAGGATGTACGATCTTGATTTGCTGGCGCTGCGTGGGAAAAAGGTGTTGGACTGTCCCGGCGGCGCGGCGTCATTTACGGCAGAAGCGCTGGAACACGGCATTGAGACCTTTGCCTGTGACATCATTTACGGCGGAGATATGGAAGCCGTACTGGCCCAAGGTGAAGCCGACATCGCGCACACCGTCGAACGTGTGGAAGAAGTCGCCCATCTTTTTGTGTGGGATTTTTATCGCGATGCCAACGGACTGCGTGCCAGCCGGACGAACGCCCTGCGCGGCTTTGGCAGACATTATCCGCATCCGCGCTACATCAATGCCATGCTGCCTACTTTACCTTTTGGCGATCAGGCTTTCGATCTGGTGTTGAGTGGACATCTGCTGTTTACCTACAGTGACCGACTGGATTATGCCTTCCATCTCCAAGCACTCCGTGAGATGTACCGTGTCTGTGCTGATGAAGTACGCGTGTATCCGATTCAGGGTCTGGACGCTAAGCCTTACCCACAGCTTCCGCAGCTAATAGCTGATCTACAGACTGTAGGAATCAACGCGGAAATTGCCCCCGTACCGTTCGAGTTCCAGCGCGGCAGCAACGAGATGCTGCGTTTGCAGCGGCGTTAACCCCTAGCTCATCAATTTGTCGTACAATGTCCTTGTGAACTTTGACACAAGTGAGATGTTATGTGGCGTATTCTGCTTCTTGGGATGGGCATTCTGGCCATTGTCCTTTTTGGCTTCAGCTTAATTGACGCAACAGGTGACGGCGATGTGAGCGCGACGGCCTTGCTGCTGGATAGCAGTGCGGACATCAGCGGCTTTGCGCGGGCGATTGAGCCTTGGGACTGGCAGTTCCCGCGCGACTATGGCGCGCATCCTGAATTCCAGACGGAGTGGTGGTACTACACAGGCAACGTCGCCACCGATGACGGACGACGTTTTGGTTATCAGTTCACTATCTTTCGCCGCGCGATTCTCCCGGAGGCGCCGACTGGCGATTCCGAGTGGCGCAGCGATCAGATTTACATGGTGCATTTTACGCTCAGCGATATTGCTGGCCAGCAGTTTTATCATAATGAACGTTACAGTCGTGAAGGGGCCGGACTGGCAGGCGCGACCACTGATCCACGTTATCATGTTTGGCTGGAAGACTGGCAGGTGATTGCGCTGAACGACGCCGCCACGCTGACACAAATCACAGCGGACGCGGGCGAGTTCGCCATTAGTATGACGCTGGAACAGGTTAAGCCGCCAGCGCTACAAGGCGATAACGGCTTAAGCGCCAAGAGCGATACCCCCGGCAACGCCAGCTACTACTATTCGCTGTCACGTTTGCTCACCACTGGAACGCTGCGCGTGGGCGATGCGACCTTCAACGTCAGCGGGGCAACGTGGATGGATCACGAGTTCAGTACCAGCGCACTAGCGGCAGACGCGCAGGGCTGGGATTGGTTTGGCCTGATTCTGGATAACAACACCGAATTGATGCTGGGGCAAATTCGCCTGACAGAAGGCGGGCGTGACCCCTATTTCGGTGGTTTGTTTGTCGCGGCAGATGGCAGCACGCAGTATCTTACCGCCGAGGATTTTACGATTACGTCCAGCACGACATGGACAAGCCCGCATACAGGCGCAGTCTATCCGGCAGCGTGGGATATTGTGGTGAACGTCCCTAATGGCGAAACGCTGCACCTGATCCTCACACCGCTGCTGGCCGATCAGGAACTGAACAGCGGCGTGATTGCCTATTGGGAAGGGGCGGTACGCATAGCAGGTGATGTGACGGGCTATGGCTACGCGGAACTGACAGGTTACACGACTGCAATGAGTGGTCGCTTCTGAGTGAAAAGTATTGCATAGTCGTAATGTTGTGCTGGTGTAACTTTCGTTAGAATTAACCCTGATATGCGGTTCTCATCGGGGGGAAATGTCATGGCTCATCAACCTGAAGTGTTTATCGCCCAGCTTCAGGAAAAAATCCAGAATCTGCTCAAGGATTTTTCCGATGGCAAATTAAACAAAGATCAGTTTAATGTGGTCTACTCGCGCTATAACAGCCAGCTTAAGCTGATTGAGGATGCCATTGCCAGCGGCCTGACAAACCCGGTTGCTGCCGCACAGGACGGACAGCAAACTGCCGCCATTATTCGGGACCGGGGCGGCAAATTCCTTGGCCTGCGCATCTTCAACAATCGCAACAACATGGTGATTCACACGCTGGGCGAATTTGATGTGCCGCCGAATCAGGTGATGCCTTACGTCGAAAACCTGATTATGATGATTGAATCGCGCCAGCCGTTGGGACGCCATCTGGAAAAGATTGATGAAAAGCGCTGGATGCTGTTCAGCAGTGGACGCTACACCATCAGCGCTTCGATCTACAAGAATGAACCTTCACAGAAGCAGACGCAGGAAGTCTACCGCCTGCACCGCGACTTTGAGGAAGCCAACAAAGTCTTCCTGCAAAGCGGCAAAGTTGACCCTAACCAACTAGCCTATCCGTTTATGGTGCTGCTTAACACAGGTGCAAGCCTGAAATTCTAAACGTTCCCTGCGTTGCCTCGTCGAAATCAGTGTCCGCGATGTTTCTGCCGCGCTTTTTCCCGCGATAACTGATACTGACGTTCACGTTCGGCCTCTCGTTCGGCACGCGATGTCTGTTTGCGCTGCGCTTTGTTGGATTCGATTTGCAGGCGCATCGCTTCCTGTGCTTTAGTGCTGATGCCCTGTTGGGCAATTTCGCGTCGAATTTCGCGTTGTACCCGCTTAGGATTGACTGCCTTCTGTACTTTTTGCTCCAGTGGAATACCCCTGGTCATATGGGCTTGCAAGGCGCTCAATTCATGCTGAACGAACTCCAACACTTCCTGATCGGATGGCTCTGCGCCGAAAATATAACGCGCCGCGTAGAGAAAACCGTCGCGTTCTTCTTCCAGCACGCCGACCCAATAAGGCGGGTCAAATAGGATGGTGAGCTTCATGATGTCCTCCTTCAGGCAAAGCAGTAGCTCACCACTGGACATTCCTGAAGAAGGAAAGGATACAGAACTCGAACGAGGTGTCCGGGCTACCAACCGGAGCTGCGATTTCGTGGTGTATTTCAATCCTACGCCACCCATCCCCAAAAAGAAAGCGCCTTCACACGGCACTTGCAGCGCAATTATAATAATCGCGCTGTTAACCATGTGGAGATATTGAGTTTGACTTTACACAGCGATGATACACAACCCCGCGTTCCCGCCGTAACGATTAACCCGGAAGCTGATGAAGATGAACCCGGCGGTGGTCCCGGCTGTGTGACCTGGGCCTTGATTGGCGTGATGTCGGTGGTATTTTCGGTAGCCATTGTGGCACTGGCCGGAACTGCTGGCTGGACGGCTGGACAGCGTGAGGCCGCCAGCAACGCCAACGCCACACGCAGCGCTGAAGTGGCGACGCAGTGTGCTTTGTTCGCCAGCGATGTCGATTCTGGCAATCTTGTCGTGCTCAACGCACGCTATGAATATCTGGTGACGCTGACCCCTGCTGTGTCCTGCGCGGCGGTGATTCCGGCGACGGCGACAGCGTTGTATCTGACCAGCCTGCCCACAGCGACAGCGACAGCGACAGTTACTCCATCCCCGACGGCAACGCTGGCTGTTACTGCCACGCCGGAGGCTATGGCCACGTCGGCGAACGGTGGCTTTGATTTGACGGCTCTGCTTGGCGAAGCGCAGGATTACATTACCATTCGTGATTGGGAATCCGCTATCGAAACCCTGGATGTCATTATCGGGCTTGACCCTGACTTTGAGTCAGGAACCGTGCGCAGCTTGATGTCGCAGTCTATGAATGCATTGGCACGTCAGTATTACCGTATGACCTGTACTGTTGATTCGTGCGGTTTGGCGCAGGCGATTTATTGGTCAGATCGCGCTCTGGAGTTTGGGCCACTGGACGATGATTTGCCTTATGAGCGCTACGTCGCGGCTATCTATCTGGACGCCGCGCGCACCGAAGGCACCGATTATGCCACGACCATTCAGGCATGGCAGCGCGTCTACAATGAGAACCCCAATTATCAGGATGCGGCGCAGCGTTTGTTTAATGCTTATGTGGGCTATGGCCGCGCATGGGCAGCACAGGGCGAATTCTGTCCGGCTTATCAGCAGTTCCAGTCTGCGCTGTCGATTTTCAATGACGCGCTGGTGTCATCGGAAAGCAACAACGCCAACACCATGTGCCAGCAGGCGACTCCTATTCCGCTGCCGGGCAGCATTCCGGCTGTGACACCGGGCACATCAGATGGTTCGCCGACAATTGTCCCCGTTGGGCAGCAGCCGTAGCTCTCATGCGAGACTCATGAGCGGCTCATTCAGGATTTAGGGATTGACCCTATGCTGACAATCAACCGAACTTGTCGCAAATGGTGTTGATCCCCTCCTGAGTGGTAGAAATGTGTTGTACGTTGCAAGTTCGCGTCTAGGACTCGGTTCTAACTTTGACATAACCAATAGTCCTTCCCTCTACAGACCGCCCAGTATGTTCCCCCTCATACGGGCGGTTTGTGATTCCGTAATGAACGGACACTTCCACGTTACCTATACCATGTCCGGCCTCAGGCTGGTCAATGTCCCTTGCGTTGAATATACTCATCAGCCATTGTTCGCTGTTCAAAATCCATAAACTTATGCCCGGAAAATATTTTGAAGACCTTGAAGTTGGCACGATTATTCAGCATGAGCTTGGGCGCACCTTGACTGAAGCCGACAATGTGCTGTTCAGCAGCCTGACGATGAACACACAGCCGCTGCACATCAACGAAGACTTCGCCAGCAGGACCGATTACGGCAAACGCATTGTCAATGGCATCTTCACGATGGGGGTGCTGGTGGGCATCACGGTGGGCGATTTGACGGCAGGCACCATCGTTGCCAATCTGGGCTATGAAAACGTCCTGCATCCGCATCCGATGTTTCATGGCGATACACTGTATGTCGAGACGCAGGTGCTTGAAAAACGTGAGAGCAAATCCAAGCCTGATCGCGGCATCATCAAGCTCAAACACATCGGGCGTAACCAAAACGGTGTGGTGTGTATCGAAGTTACGCGTTCTGTTCTGTTCCTGAAACGCCCTGTTCACCAGTAGCTCCTGCTCTGCGCTGCATCTCAGGATTCCTGCCCCATTGTCTTGTCCATCCTTCACGGCAAGGCATTGAGATTTTTATCACTAAATCCCCTGTGTTTCATCACATAACGCCAATCTTTATTTCATGCCGCCCAGCTTTTAGGCTATGATTGGCATGTCAATGTCTGTAATTTCTAGTGAGATGAGGTTGAGGTTATGCAGCAGGAAACGTCTGTTTCTTCCCGCGAGGACTGGCGCGCACTGAACGCCATTTTCGCTCCTAAAAATGTTGCGGTTGTCGGCGCTACTGAAAAGGCGGGCAGCGTTGGACGCACTATCCTGTGGAACTTGATGAGTAATCCCTTTGGCGGCACGATTTTCCCCGTGAACCCCAAGCGCCCCAATGTTCTGGGCATTAAGTCGTATCCTTCGGTCAAGGATATTCCTGAACCGATTGACCTGGCAGTCATCGTTACGCCTGCGCCAAGCGTGCCCGCAGTGGTGCGCGAATGCGTTGAAAAAGGCGCGCGCGGGGCGATTATCATTTCGGCAGGCTTTAAGGAAACCGGCGCGGCGGGCGCGGAACTCGAACGACAGGTGATGATTGAGGCGCGCAAAGGTAACATGCGCATTATTGGCCCTAACTGTCTGGGTGTGATGTCTCCGCTGTCGAATCTGAATGCCACGTTCGCAGGCGCGATGGCACGCCCCGGTAACGTGGGCTTCATCAGCCAGAGTGGTGCGTTGTGTACCTCAGTGCTGGATTGGAGCTTCAAGGAAAATGTAGGCTTTAGCGCCTTCGTATCGATAGGTTCAATGCTGGATGTCGGTTGGGGCGACCTGATTTATTACCTCGGTGACGATCCCCACACCCAAAGCATCGTCATTTACATGGAGTCGGTGGGCAACGCGCGCTCCTTCCTCTCTGCCGCGCGTGAAGTTGCGCTGAGCAAGCCGATCATCGTCATTAAAGCCGGGCGTACTGAAGCGGCGGCCCATGCGGCGGCTTCGCATACAGGTTCGCTCACGGGCAGCGATGAAGTTCTGGAAGCGGCCTTCCGGCGCTGCGGCGTGCTGCGTATTGATCGCATCTCCGATTTGTTCTATATGTCGGAAGTGCTCGCCAAACAGCCCAGCCCTAAAGGCCCGCGCCTGACGATTGTCACCAACGCAGGCGGCCCTGGCGTGCTGGCGACAGATGCCTTGATTACGGGTGGCGGCGAACTTGCTGAGCTATCCCCGGTGACAGTCGAGGAATACAACAGCTTCTTACCCGCCGCGTGGAGCCATAATAACCCGGTGGATATCCTCGGCGATGCCGAACCTGCGCGTTATGCAAAGGCCTTGGAAATTGCCGCGAAAGACCCTCACAGTGACGGTATGCTCGTCATCCTGACGCCGCAGGACATGACCGACCCGACGCAAACGGCTGAACAGCTCAAGCCCTACGCCCAGAGCCTCGGTAAACCTGTGATTGCAAGCTGGATGGGTGGCCCCGCCGTCGCGGCAGGCGAATCCATTTTGAATCGCGCCAACATCCCCACGTTCCCCTATCCTGATACAGCGGCGCGTGTGTTTAACTACATGTGGCAGTACAGCTACAATCTGCGTGGACTGTACGAAATCCCCGCGCTCACGACGGCTTCTGACGCCGACGCGCCAGATCGCGAGACAGCGGCGCAGCTCATAGACACCGCGCGCAAGGCTGGCCGCACACTGCTCACCGAAGCCGAATCCAAACAGCTGCTCGCAGCTTATGGTATCCCCACCGTTCCCACTCACATCGCCACTTCTGCTGATGACGCCGTGAAAGCCGCCGAAAGGATGGGTTTCCCGGTGGTACTGAAACTGCATTCATACACCATCACCCATAAAACGGATGTAGATGGTGTGCAGTTGAATCTGCGCAGCGCGGAAGAAGTACGCACCGCCTATCAGCGCATTCAGGCCGGCGTCACCAAACATGCTGGCGAGGGGCACTTTGATGGTGTCACGGTGCAGCCGATGGCCAAGCTCGACGGCTATGAAATCATCGTCGGCGCAAGCCTCGACCCGCAGTTTGGCCCGGTGCTGCTGTTTGGTACGGGTGGCACGCTCGTCGAAGTCTTCAAGGATCGCGCGCTCGCTTTGCCGCCGCTGACCACCACATTGGCGCGCCGCATGATGGAACACACTAAAATCTACACCGCGCTGGAGGGCATTCGTGGGCGCAAAGCCGTAGACATCGGCGCGATGGAACGGCTGATGGTGCGTTTCAGTCAGTTAGTCGTTGAGAACCGCTGGATCAAGGAAATTGACATCAATCCGCTGATCGCATCACCGGAGCGTTTGCTCGCCTTGGATGCCCGCGTTGTTCTGTTTGATAACAAAACCACTGAGGATCAGATTCCTCCGCTGGCGATTCGCCCTTATCCAATTCAATATGTCACACAGGCCGACATGAAGGATGGTACACCGGTTACTATCCGTCCTATCAAGCCTGAAGATGAACCGCTGATGGTGAAGTTCCACGAAACGCTGTCGGATCGCACCGTTTATCAGCGCTACTTCTTCCCCATGACGCTGACGCAGCGCGTTTCCCACGAACGTTTGGCGCGTATCTGTTTTATCGACTATGACCGTGAACTGTGGTTTGTAGTATCGAAGCAGGTGGACAACAAAGAGGAAGTCATTGCGGCTGGCTATATTGGCAAGTATCTGAACTCCAAGGATGCTGAGATTGTGCTGCTCGTCAGCGATGCCTACCAGCACACGGGCATCGGCAGCACCATGTTCAAACACATGATGCAAGTCGCCCGTGAAGAAGGCATCACACGCTTCGTCGGTGAGGTGCTTGCGGACAACGCCATCATGCTGGGCTTTGTCAAGAAGTTTGGCTTCACTGTAGAGCCAACGGCAGATGGACAGCGCATGAATTTGCTGCTCGATCTGTAAGTAAATCCAGAAACATGTTGTCAGAGGGTGTAGGGACCTACGCCCTCTTTTTTGATTGCCAGTTGGGTGATGTATAATCGAAAAACAAGAACATGCTTGAACCGTTGGAACGCTCGAATCACCATTAGTCTTCAAAAGGCTTTACAACATGTCTTCGATAGATACAACGCAGCAGCGTACAGTCGCTGGTGTGCGTTTTAGCAAAGTGGGTAAGCTCTATCATGTCGATTACAGCACATACCCTGAATTACAGGTCAGTGATTTTGTCATCGTTGAAACGGTTCGTGGACGGCAGATGGGACAGGTGATGGCCTTTGCCGCCGCTGAAGAACCGGGACGCGAGTATAAACCCATTCTGCGCCCCGCGACCCCGCGCGATCTGGTGTTGAAACAGTCCTGGGAATCCAAACAGCCGGAAGTTCTGGAAATGTGCGTCGAACGTGCAGCGCGTATGCATGGCTTTGAACGTGTAAAGTTTATTGCAGCGCAGTACAACTACGATGGTACTCTGCTGACCATCATGTACACGGCGGACGAAAAGCCCAATATCAACCGCCTGCAAACCGAGATGAACCGCTCGTTACAGCCGACGCTGGTCGAACTGCGACAGATTGGCCCGCGCGACGTGGCCAAATTATTGGGCGGCTATGGTGCTTGCGGTGAGCTGCGCTGTTGCAGTACATTCCTCACGGATTTCAGCCCCATTTCCATCAAGATGGCGAAATCGCAGGGGATTTCCCTCAATCCGTCGGAAATCACCGGCATGTGTGGGCGGCTTCGCTGCTGTCTGGTTTATGAGTATGAGCAGTACGTGGAAGCACGCCAGAAACTGCCGAAGAAAAACAAGCGTGTCGGCACGCCGTTCGGTGAAGGCCGGGTGATTGATATTCATCCCTTACAGGATGCCGTCACCGTATTTATCGAAGAGGAAGGGCGTCGTCTTGTCCAGCGCGTTGATTTGGTGCCCTTGGATGAGCTTGAAGCCCTCGCCAAAAAAGCCAAAGAGCCTTGCAAAATTCACGGCGATGGTCCCTGTGATTGCGGAGCGAAACCCGGCAAACAACAATCGTCGAAACCGAAAACTTCTGAGGAGTAAAGGCAGCGGATGTCCGAGAATAATAAAGTCAAGCGGGTGATGGGGATTTTTGCACATCCCGATGATCCGGAGTTTTTCAGTGGAGCCACTTTTGCGCGCTGGGCAGCAGAGGGCGCGGAAATCATTTTTGTGCTGGCGACCAGCGGCGATAAAGGCAGCGCTGACCCGGAAATGACTTCCGAACGGCTGGTGCAGATTCGCGAACAGGAAGAATGCAACGCCGCAGCAGTGTTAGGGGTTAAGGAAGTCATTTTCCTGCGTTATACAGATGGGGAACTCCAACCCACACTGGCTTTGCGCCGCGATATCGTGCGCCTGATACGCATGAAGCAGCCGGATGTCGTCGTAAGCTGTGACCCAACGGTGTTCTGGTTTCTGGGGCGCGGCATCAACCATCCCGATCACCGCGCGATTGGCGAAGCGGTGCTGGATGCGGTGTACCCAACGGCGCGAGATCGCCTGAACTTCCCTGAACTGGAACGTGATGAAGGGCTTCCCGTTCACAAAGTCGCCCAGGTTTATCTGGCTGGCACTACCACCATCACCAAAACGGTTGATGTCACGGCTCATGTGGATACCAAAGTCAATGCGCTGCGCGAACACAAAAGTCAGATTGCCGACATGGATGCGATGGCTCAGCGGGTGCGTGAGCGTATGCTGGATGAACACGCGCCGGAAGATGCTCCCCGTTACATCGAGCGTTTCCATGTGATAAACCTCGCCTAGTATTGCAGTTGTGCCGGGGCGTTCATCCGAATGTCCTGGCCTGACTTTATGCCCAAACCACTTTGTGAGTCCATAGTTGTCAGTTCCCTGCTGAACGAGTACCATCGTAACTAACTGAAAACAGGTCAGCGAAAGTTTTATGACAATCAATTTCAAAGCAGAAGCAGAAGCGCTGCGTGATGAACTTATAACGCTGCGCCGTGATTTCCATAATCACCCCGAATTGGCTTTCAACGAGGTTCGCACATCCGGTATCGTTGCTCAACGTCTGACCGATCTGGGTCTGGAAGTTCAAGGCGGCGTTGGTAAAACAGGTGTGGTCGCGATTCTTGAGGGCGATAAAAGTGGCCCAACAGTGTTAGTGCGCGCAGATATGGACGCACTGCCGATTTTAGAGGATACCGGCCTGGAATTTGCTTCAGGCGCTGCGGGTACGATGCACGCCTGCGGACATGACGGACACACTGCCATTGCGCTGGGTGTCGCCAAGTTATTCTCGAAGTATCGCCACAATCTGACAGGACGCATCAAGTTCGTGTTCCAGCCTGCGGAAGAAATCGCGGCAGGGGCTAAGGCGATGGTGGATGACGGGGCGCTACAAAACCCACGCCCCGATGTCAGCCTTGGTTTGCATCTATGGAATACCCTCCCACTCGGTCAGGTGGCGGCGGCAGATGGCCCGGTGATGGCGGGTTCTTCCGACTTCAAGATTCGGATTACGGGGCGCGGCGGGCATGGTGCTATTCCGATGCTTGCCATTGATCCGGTGGTGTGCGCGGCACAGCTTATCATAGCCTTGCAAACTATCGTCAGCCGTAACGTTGATCCCCAGGAAAGCGCTGTAGTCTCCACGACGATGGTACATGCGGGCGATGCCACCAACATCATCCCACAAACGGCGGAACTGGCAGGCACATTCCGTACCTTCAAGCGCACCGTGCGTGACCTCGTGGAGAAGCGTATTCACGAAATCAGCGAAGCGGTGTGTCAGTCGATGGGCTGCGCTGTCGAAGTGGTTACGACGCACTACACCGACCCGGTGGTGAACGACGGTAACGTTGCCCAGCAGATACGCCACGCCATGCACGAGGTTATCGATGGCCAGAACATTCTGGCGCTGCGCACGATGGGCGCAGAAGATATGGCGTATTTCATGACAGACATTCCCGGCACCTATTTCTTCGTCGGGGCGCATGTTGAAGGGCGTGATTACAACTGGGGACACCATCACCCACGCTTTGATTTTAACGAAGACGCACTGCCTTTGAGCGTAGCGCTGCTGTCGGCGGCGGTGGCGTCGTATGTGCTGCCGGATTGAGCGATGCCACAGGCCAATGTACTGAACTGGATGGATGGTGCAGGCTGGTTAATCCTGTCAGGCGGCAAGGACGATGAAGTGCGCGCCAATGCCTTAGCCCGCGTACAGGCCGATGGCGGTACCGTTTACCTGTCATTGGAGGGTGAGAGGCTGAACGAAATTTCGCCCACCGAGCGTACTATGGAAGACCTTGAAGACCTCGGCGCGCGCACAGGTTACATCGTGGATGTTATGGCCGAGGATGACCAGACGCTTCACGATAGAATTGCTGATGCGGGCATTGTCGTCATCAGCGGTGGCGAGAGTGTGGAACAACTGCGCTCTGGACTGCTGGGGGCCGCTATCAACGGCGTCAAGGCGGCCTATGAACAGGGCGCGGTGATTTACGCGGAAGGTTATGCAGCGGCGGTGTTTGGCACTTGGGCGCTGCTGGCGTCGGGTAAAACCGTCGGCGGCGTGGAATGGCTCAAAAATACGCTGGTGGTTATCGGGCTGAACAGCATCGTTCAGTCGCCGCCTGTTCAGGGTTTGCTTAAGTTCCAGCCAGAAGCTATCGCCCTGGGGATTGCTGCCGGTTCAGCGCTGGCGCTGGGGCCAGAGGGCGAAGTTGAAGCGTGGGGCAAGAAACAAATCACGATTGCCCTGGGCAGCAGCTATCATCCGTGATTAACGCCCCAATCATCATGAACACCACATGAAGTTCAACAGCCTTTTGATTCAAGACCATATGTTTAATCTCCGAATATCCAGAAGAGGCCACCGCAATCTGCCGAATGAATAAGCTGTGGCCTCAAATCCTCTTTTTACAGTAAGTATCTGGTGAAATGATTTCATTAAGAAATATCTCGTTTGCCTTACCATATTTGAGATTAGCGCCAAATTCCGTTAGAATCGGCGTGAATTCGTCCTGCTGACGGTTCATTTTTTGTCCACTCAATTCTGGAGAAAACGATGCCTGCAACAATTCTGGTAGGCGCACAGTGGGGCGACGAAGGCAAGGGCCGCGCTGTCGATTGGTTAGCAACAAGTGCTGATGTCGTGGCACGATACAGTGGTGGCGATAACGCTGGACACACGGTTTTTGTCGGTAGTCAGGTTTTTAAACTACATCTTATTCCCTCTGGCATTTTACGTGAACAGGTTTTTGGTATTTTAGGCAACGGCGTGGTCATTAACCCGCTGCGCCTGGTCGAAGAACTTGACAAACTGGCCTCAATGGGGCTGAATATCACCCCCGAACGCCTCGCTATCAGCACCCGCGCTCACATCATCACGCCTGCACACATTGCACTGGATGGCGCTTCAGAGAAATCATTGGGCAGCAAGGCTATTGGTACCACACAGCGCGGCATCGGCCCGGCTTATGTGGACAAAGCCAATCGTCGCGGCATCCGCGCAGGCGAGATGGCTAATCTGGAAGACTTCGCGAACGCCTTGGAAGAAGCGATTGAACGTGGTAACCGCAGCTTGAAGAATCAGGGACTCGACCCACTGCCCGCGCACGCCTCGGTAGCAGAGTACGTCAACGCGGCGGATCGCCTGCGTCCCTACCTGCGCGACACGGTGCATTATGTGAACAAGGTGCTGCGCACAGGCGGTAATGTGCTGTGCGAAGGTGCGCAGGGCACGCTGCTGGACCTCGATCATGGTAGTTATCCCTTTGTCACCAGTTCGTCGGCAACGGCAGGCGGTGCGCTGACAGGATTGGGCTTTGGGCCACAGTACGTTGATCGCGTCGTTGGCGTGACCAAAGCCTTCAGCACGCGTGTCGGCGGTGGGCCAATGCCTACCGAATTGACGGGTGCGCTGGGTGATCGTTTACGCGGCACGGGTGAAAACTTCTGGGACGAATACGGCACCACCACCGGACGACCCCGCCGCTGCGGTTGGCTGGATGCGGTGATGCTGCGTTATTCGGCAGCGGTCAATGGCTTCACGGAATTGATGATTACCAAGCTGGATATCCTCAGCGGTTTGGAAGAACTTAAAATCGCCACAGGCTACAACGTGGATGGCAAGCATTTTGATTTTCCGCCTGTGACTGCCGAGGAGCAGGAACGTGCCAAGCCCATCTATGAAACGCTGCCCGGATGGAGCGACGATGTGCGCCGTATCCGTGATTTCAGCGATTTGCCGCGTGCCGCACGCGATTACATCCGCCGTGTAGGGGAAGTCTGTGATACCCCTGTGCGTGCGGTGAGCGTTGGGCCGGAACGCGACCAGTTGATTGTGTTGTAAAACAAGAGGGAGCCTAACGGGGTTCCCTGTTAGATAGCGATGACTTATGGACGAGCACAAGCATTATCAGAAGATGGAGGTTCCTGTCACAGCACCGCCGGAAACCGTCGTTTCGCTGGTGCCTAGTGTGACCGAATCCCTGTTTGACCTGAATCTCGGTAATCGGTTGATTGCGGTGACGGATTACTGCGTGCGTCCAGCAGACAAGGTCGCACGTCTGCCCAAAATCGGCGGCACCAAGAACCCCGATATACCGCGAATTATTGCGCTGCGTCCGCAGCTCGTCATCGCGAACCAGGAAGAAAATCGCAAGGAAGACGTTGAAGCCCTGCAAGCTGCAGGTATTCCGGTGTGGGTGACGTTTCCCAAAACGGTGCGTGAGGCCATGAATCTGCTGTGGAACATCATGTATCTGTTTGAGGAAACGTCGATGGTGCCGCGCGTGCGCCTGATTGAACAATCGCTTGATTGGATAGAAGGAGTCAGCCGCGCGAAGGAAGACAAAGTGTGCAAAGTCTTCGCCCCCATCTGGAATGATCCGCTGATGACTTTTAACGCGGATACCTACGCCCATGACTTGCTGCTGGTGTGCGGCGGCACGAATGTGTTTGCCGAACGTGAACGGCAGTATCCTCTGGGGGCTGATTTAGGACAGCGTGAGGCTTTGCCGTCGGATGACCCGCGCGTGGTCGGACGTGATACACGTTACCCGCGTGTGACGCTTGAAGAGGTGGAAGCCGCACAGCCCGATGTGATTCTGCTGCCCAGCGAACCTTTTGAGTTCAAGGAAGAACACGTCGCCCAGTTTGCTAAATTGGACTGCCCGGCGTCGCGCAGTGGCAAAATCCACCTGATTGACGGCTCCCTTTTGACATGGCACGGCACTCGCCTTGCCTATGCCCTCAATGAAATTCCCGCGTTGATGTGCCCGGACGACGATTATGCAAACTAATCAACAGTACGACTTGGTCAAGGTTGTCGCGCACGATTTGAAATCGCCTATTGGGGCGGTGAAGGGTTACGTTGACCTGCTCAGTCACGTTGGGCCACTGAACGAGCGCCAGCAGCATTTTGCGGCACGCGCCATCGAAGGCTTGACCTATATGGAGCATCTCATCGCCAACCTGATGGAGTTTGCGCGCCTGGGTACCATGAACAAGCTGGAGTTTATGGAATGTGATTTACAGGTGCTGGCGCGCGATGCACTGGACCTGCTCGAAGGGCACATGCTCAAACGTAACCTCACGCTGCGCTTCGATACTAACAGCGCGACCTCTACCGTCATGGGCGATCAACGCCTGTTGGGTCAGGTGATGAACAATCTCCTGAGCAACGCGGTGAAGTACAATCGCGATAGCGGCGAAATTGGCATTTCCATTGACCGTGAACATGACTTTGTGCGTGTTCAGGTCAGCGATACAGGCATGGGCATCAGCGCCGACGATTTGCCCCACATTTTCGATCAGTTTTACCGTGCGCCCAGCAGCGTGGAAAATCAGATTGAAGGCACAGGACTGGGTTTGGCGATTGTCAAAATGATCGTGGAACAGCATAAAGGCGAAATCAGCGTTGTAAGCGAATTAGGGCAGGGCACCATCTTCACCGTGCTGCTGCCGCGCCATGTGCGCAGCGGCGAGAGCGATGAACGCTATTATGACCTTTCTGCTCATCCAACTGACCGCGTTGAGGGGATGGGAATGCATTACGCAGAAACCGCCAGTGAGGAATCCGATTCTGTCGATGACAGCATTCAGGAATCGTCTGAAAGCACGGAAAGCGACTCGCGCAGTGATGACCGCTAAGCCAAACTCTGGTAAAATCTGCCCTTTGCATCGCCTTGTGATAAACAGTACAATCTTTGCGCTTTTACATAACGGAGGCTTGCCGTGAGAAATTTCGGGATTTTAGTGGTGGTCATTGTACTGCTCCTGCTCGGTGGGGGACTGACAGCACAGCTTGCCAATGGAGATTTGACCAGCTTTCTGCCTGTGATTCGCCAGACCAATGTGCCTGAAGCGTCCTTTGTGGATCCTGCTCCCTGGCAAGCACAGCAGTTCATTTTGCTGGTAGGTTTTATCCTGTTTAACATGGTTGGTATCGGGGCAACGATTGCGCTCATCATGTGGTTGTTAGATCGTCAGGTGCGCATTTCCAAGGCCACACCCAAATCAGGTGCGATTACTCCTGCTTCGACCACAGGCACTACTCAGGCAACCAAATAGCGTTAATCAAGAGGGCGACGCCTCGTGTTCTCCCTCTGTTGATTCAACACCCACGATTACAGTTCACCGTCAGTATGAAACGTATTGATATGCAAAAATCATCACGTCTTTTTCCCACATTAGCCCTCACAACAGCACTGCTGACTCTGGGACTCATTGTGTTTGGCGCCATCGTCCGCGTCACCGACTCCGGGCTGGGCTGCGGCAATCATTGGCCGCTGTGCAATGGCACGATCTTCCCGCCGCTGGATAACATCACCGCCTGGATTGAATGGCTGCATCGTCTGTTCGCCATCCTCATTGGGGCTTTTGGCCTGGGGATGCTGGGTATCGCGATTTCCGCCTACCGCCAGCGCAACCGTTCCGTGCTGTCGATGACGGTTACCGCTGCGCTGCTGTACTTTGTGCAGAGCATGTTGGGCGCGGTGGTAGTGGTGCTCGACCTGCCGCCGACCTTTGTGACGCTGCATCTGGGCGTGGCTATGCTGCTGCTGGCGGCGCTCATGGTGTCGGGCATCTTCGCAATGTATCGTCCGGCGACGAATTATACTTCCGATCAGGTGACGACGCTGATTTACGCCAATGCGGTGCTGTCGCTGGTGATTATCCTGACGGGCGCGCTGGTACGTGGCAGCGGCGCGACGCTGGCCTGCGTCGATTGGCCGCTGTGCAACGGCGCGATTTTCCCCTTCGATCAGGGGCAGCTTCAGATAGTCCACATGTTTCACCGTGCAGCGGTGGCGGCCTTTGGCTTCACGCTGCTGCTGCTGGTGTGGAATATTTACCGCTATCGCCAGGGAACCACCGTGCGCCGTCTCGCCGCGTTCGCACTGGTTGCCTACTTCGGGCAGGCGACAGTGGGCGCGTTTTTTGTGTTATCCGGCGCGGCGGCGCTGTGGGGTGCAGCGCATGTGGGATTGGCCGCAACGACCTGGGCAGCGTTGGTCGCGCTCAGTGTCATCGAAACAATGAATGTTCGTGGGGTGAGTGATCAGGGTATCAAATGGCAAGCACAATCCGAACCTATGTCGAATTAACCAAACCTCGTATCGTCCTGCTGCTGTGTTTTACCACAGTCACCGCGATGGTGATTGCGGCGGGTGGAATTCCCAACATAGGGCTGTTAATCGCCACCTTGATTGGTGGCAGTTTTGCGGCTGGGGGTTCCAGCGCGATTAATCAGTACATTGACCGCGATATGGATGCCGCGATGTCGCGTACTTCGCGCCGTCCCATTCCCTCAGGACGCATAGCACCGATCAATGCGCTGCTGTTTGGGCTGGCGCTGATCGTCTGGTCGCTGCTGATTCTTGGCGTTTTCGTCAACTGGCTGACCGCAGGACTGGCGCTGGCAGGCACGATTTATTACGTCTGTATCTATACGATGATGCTTAAGCGCAACACCGTCATCAACATTCTGATTGGCGGCGGCGCTGGCGCATTTCCAGTGCTCGTAGGCTGGGCAGCGGTGATGGGTTCCATCAACTACGAAGCGTGCTTCCTGTTCGCCATCGTCTTCTTCTGGACGCCGCCGCACAGTTGGGCGCTGGCGCTGCTGGTCAACGCCGATTACTCGCGCGCCAACGTGCCGATGATGCCTGTAGCGCGCGGTGAACAGGTGACACGCGTGCAGATACTGTTGTATTCAATTCAGCTTTTCCTGGTGACGCTGCTGCCCGCGCCGTTCAAGGTGTTGGGATTGGTCTATTTCATCGCGGCAGTGCTGCTGGGTATAGGCATGATTTGGATGTCGATCCGCCTGCTCAGAGTCGCAGACAAGGCAACCGCGCGCAGTATGTATAAGTACTCGACGGCGTATCTGGCGTTCCTGTTTCTGGCGATGATTCTCGATAAGGTGATTTAGACGTTGACACCGCAGCCTAATAAACGCGCGAGTTCATGGGCGGTCTACGTGACCCTCTTTGTAGTCGCTGCGCTGAGCCTGATTTTTCTGTTTGAGTTTGTAAACGTCAGCGAATCGGAAATGGCACCTCAGCCCACCAGTGGCACCACGCTTGACATGTCGCAGTTGGATGATTTGCTGGCAACTGCTGACCCTGCCAACGGCGAAGCCCTGCTGACGAGCTATGGCTGCGTGGTATGTCACCGCAGCCCAACTAACATCGCACCGTCGTATGTTGGGCTTGCCGAGCGTGCCGCTGACCGTCAGCCGCCGCTGACCGCCGCGCAGTACGTTTACGAGTCCATCATGCAGCCAACCGCTTACGTGGTGGAAGGCTATCAACCCGCGATGCCGCCAAACTATCCTGACCGTCTCAGCCAGCAGGAGATTGGCGACATCATCGCTTATCTGCTTTCTCCTGACGCCCACTAACGAGTGTAACAATGACCTCCACAAACCTCATCCACGATAACCGTCTGCAACTGGAAGCGCTTAGGAGGATGAGTGTACAGCCACCCTATTTTGAGCCAGATAGTGAGCGCTTCTGGGACGATCCCTACATTGCCCAGCAGATGCTCAAGGCACATCTCGACCCGAATATAGATGCTGCCAGTCGCAAACCCCACACCATTGACCAGATTGTGGCCTGGATTATGGCACAGACAGGCTTACAACCCGGCGCGCGGCTGCTCGATCTGGGCTGTGGGCCGGGGCTGTACAGCGCGCGCTTTGCCGAGCTAGGTCTATCCGTGACTGGCATGGACATTTCCGAAAATTCGCTGCGCTACGCCCGCACCCACGATACACGCTCGACGTACATTCTGGACAACTACCTGAACCTGAACGCGCATGAAAGCTATGATGCGGCAGTGCTGATTTACGGCGATTTGTGCGTATTGGATGACGATGAGCGTGATACGGTTCTGCGCAATGTGTACCGTGCTCTGCGCCCCGGTGCATATTTCATCTTTGATGTTACGACGCCGCCCCATCACCCCGCCGACAACATGTACTGGTCGGTGTCCATGAAGGAAGGCTTCTGGAAGCCAACTCCGTACCTGTTGTTACAGCAGACGTTTGATTACGCGGAACATGATACACTTCTGGAACAGTATATCGTGATTGAAGAGTCCGGGGCTGTGAGTGAATATCGCATCTGGACCCATAACTACACACCGGAAACCATGCAGCCCGTTCTGGAACGCTGTGGCTTTGAACTGCTTTCGTGCTATAGTGATTTGCTGGGAACGCCCTATCAACCCGAATCCGAATGGTTGGGGCTGGTAACTCGAAAAGCAAGCGTATGAACCTCGATGCCTTTACCCTGTCGGCGCTGGTCGATGAATTTATGGATATCCTGGTGGGCGGTAAAGTACAGGACTCGATTGATGTCGATGAAACCGGCATGGGGCTGGAAATCTACAACGATCACCGCCGACACTATCTCTACCTCAGCGCTGACCATATTACGCCGCGCGTTCACCTTGTCGAAGATAAACTGCGGCGCGGGCTGACAAAACCGACCCAAATCGGCCTGATGTTCCGCCGCTATGTCGAAAACGGCAGAGTGACCCATGTCAGCCAGCCCAAATGGGAACGTGTGCTGAACATTGATGTTGAAGGCCCTGAAGGCGAAGTCACGATTGTGATTGAACCGATGGAACGGCGCAGCAACCTGCTCTTGCTGCAAGGCGGCGTGATTCTCGATTGTATGCGCCGCGTCGGGCCGGATGAGAATCGCTATCGCGTGAGCCTGCCTGCGCAGCCCTATGTTGCCCCGCCGCCGCAAACGGGCAAACGCGAACCACTGTCCCTGTCCGCTGACGAGCTTGATTCGCTGCTGCGCGCGGAGAATGATCCCAAGCGTAAAGCCCATCAAACCCTCACGGCGAACCTGTTTGGTCTCAGTCCCTTGCTGGCGAAGGAAATCATCTATCGTGCGACTGGCGATGCCAACCAGCGCGCCGCTGATGCAGACGCAAACCAGCTTTTCGCGGCGTTGGAAGAAGTGGTTGCGCCGCTGATGAAACGCGAATGGCGTCCCGGTGTTGCCGAAACGGATGAAGGTGTGCAGGCATTCAGTGTCTACCCGCTGAAAAGCATGGCAGGCTGGCACAGCCTTGAAAGTACCAGCGCGGCGCTTACGGCTTACTACGGCGCACCTGTAGGTGCCGAGGCCTACGCTGCTGGCAAGACGCCGATAAAAGAAGCGCTGGACGAAGCGCGGGCCAAACACAGCGCTAAGTTAGCTTCCTTACAGCGTTCGATGACTGACGACAGCGAGCGCGAAGCCCTGCGTAAAAGCGGCGAACTGATTCTCGCCTATCAATACACACTGGCCAACGGGCAGCGCGAACTGCGGGCACAGTATGATACTGATTCACCGGAGCTGGTGATTACGCTTGACCCGCAGGTATCGCCGCTGGAAAACGCGCAGAATTACTTCGCGCGTTATAATAAGGCTAAGCGTGCGCTGGAAGATGTGCCTGCGTTAATCGAAGATACGGAACATGAGCTTGCTTATCTGGCACAGCTAGCGATTGACCTTGAGCTTGCCACCAACTGGCCCGAAATTGATGAGGTGCAGCAGGCGCTGCAAACCAAAGGCTACTGGCGCGGCAAGATGGTCAAACGTATGGCAGGCAGTGGGCAAAGTGCGCCGCTGCGGCTGGTCAAGGATGGTTTCATCGTCTGGGTGGGGCGCAACAGCCGTCAGAACGAAATCGTCACCTTCGACAAGGGGCGCGGACTGGATTTGTGGCTGCACGCCCGTGACGTGCCAGGGGCGCATGTGGTTATCCGCTTTGACGGGCGCAAAATCCCGGAAGCGCTGGTGGAACAGGCTGCCGCCATCGCCGCCTACTACAGCGCCAAACGTGACGATGGCAAAGTGCTGGTCGATGTGACGCAGTGCAAGTACGTTCACAAGATCAAAGGCGCTGCGCCGGGCATGGTGACCTATCGCAACGAGACGACACGCACGGTCACGCCGCGCAATACCGACATTCTGGAGGAGGGTTAACTGTGGCTAAACAACGCTTGGTACCTAAGCCTTTGAGCAAAGTCGATCTGTCAGAGTACGACCCGGATTTTCATGGTGAATACAGCAAGGAAAGCGCCGTTCTGGAATACCAGAAATTGCAGGCGCGCTTTGCCGAGTTGCAGGAAATCCTCTATGCGCAGGGCACGCAATCGTTACTGGTCGTGCTTCAGGCGATGGACACAGGTGGCAAGGATGGCACCATCGAAGCCGCCTTTCGTGACATAAACCCGCAGGGCATGATTGTCGCGTCGTTCAAGCAGCCTACCAGTGATGAACTCGCCCATGATTTCCTGTGGCGCGTTCACAAACAGACGCCCGCCAAAGGGCAGATTGTGGTCTTCAACCGCAGCCACTACGAAGATGTGCTGGTGGTGCGCGTCAACAACTTTGTGCCCAAAGAGCGCTGGACGAAATATTACGACCACATCAACGCCTTCGAGAAAGTGTTAGCCGACAACGGCACACGCATCCTCAAGTTCTACCTGCACATCAGCAAGGAAGAACAGAAGGAACGTTTGCAGGCGCGCCTCGATGACCCCACTAAACACTGGAAGTTTGCCATTGGCGACCTGAAAACGCGTGAACAGTGGGACGAGTACATGCGCGCCTATGAAGTGCTGCTCAGCAAGTGCAATACAGAATACGCGCCCTGGCATATCGTTCCCGCGAATCGCAAGTGGTATCGCAATCTGGTGATCACCAAAATGATTGTCGAGGCTCTGGAGAGTATGGATTTGCAGTATCCGCCCGCCGAAGCAGGGCTGGATAAGGTCGTGATTCCTGACTAGGGTATCGCCAACTCTGGCTGGCAAAGTTAAATACTTCATCTCGCATTTTACTGAAAACTGTCAACTGAAAACTGGGAATTTGCACTAGGTGCGTTCCCAGTTTGCCGCGCGCCGGCCCGCCTCCAACACCTGCCCGACAGTGATGTCTCGCACGCAGGGATGGTATTCTACCGGATCGCTGCGCCAGTTGAGGATACGGCAGGGACGGCAGGCGATGGACGTTGTGAGCATGAAATGTTTCTGCGGCGAACCCCAGGTGCCAAACTCAACTGGGTCTGCCGGGCCGTAGAGGGCGACGGTTGGTGTGCCGACTGCCGCAGCAAGGTGCAGTGGGCCGCTGTCTACCCCCAGGACGACTTTTGCCCGTTTGAACAGCGCCGCCAACTGCCCGACGCGCGTGTCCCCAGCGATGATGCACGCGCGCTGTTTCATCAACGCGGCAATGTTGCGTGCTGTCGTCAGTTCATGGTCGCCGCCCGTCAGGATAATCGGCGCTTCGAGCTGCTCGGAGAGGGTATCCGCGACATCTGCCCACTTCTCATCCGGCCAGTTCTTGATCGACGCGCCGGAACCCGCATGAATGGCGATCACAGGCTGATTACGCCGAATGCCCCATTCTTCAAGATAACCATCAATGTACGCTCTATCATCTTCGGCTATCGGGAAATAGTATGTGGCCTTGTCAGGTGTTATGCCCCCCGTCCAGCCCTCGACAAGGCGTAAATTTTGTTGAACTACATGCTCGTGGGTATGTGGCACAGCCGTCGTCAGGAATGGCCCAACATCGGGCAAATCATAGCCAATCCGTTCAGGAATGCCCGCCAGCTTGGTCAGCATCGCGCCCCACCAGTGGTCGGGACGAAAAATCACGGCGCTGCTGTAGCCCACAATGCGCAGTTGGCGCGCGGTGCTTAGGGCGAGTTCGTAAGGGGAGCGCCAGTTCTGTTTCGGGTCGCGGCTGAAGGCTGGAAACGGGATGGTCAGCGTCAGGTCAAGTTCGGGATAGCTGGAAATCACTTCTGCCGACCATGAACCAACCAGCGCATGAATTTCCGCGTGGGGGCGTGCCGCCCGCAGCGCATGAATCGCTGGCATTGTCAGCAGCACATCGCCCATGTGGTCAGGGCGAATCACCAGGATACGCTCAGTAGTCGGGCGATAAACCTGGTTCGGCAGCGGCGGCAGCGCAGCAGCCATGTGCAGCAGGGTACGGCGCACACGGTGTTTGAACAGCGTGCTGTGGAACGCCTGCGCCATGTAACGGTTGCGCCGTGCCAGCGCTTCTCTCTCGGACGGTTTACTCAACACGTTCGTTTCCGTAAATTGTTAACAACTGTGGTATCAGGACGGACCAGTCATAATAGGCTTTGACGTATTTGTGGGCTGTTTCGCCTAATTCCTTACGCCTGTCAGGGTCTTCCAGCAGCCGGACAACAGCATTCGCCATTTCCACCGCCGAATCTGCTATGAGCATAGCACGCTTGGCGTCGTTGTGCAGACCGGAAGCTCCAATACTGGTCGCGACGATGGCGCAGCCTGATGCCATCGCTTCCATGATCTTCAGGCGTGTGCCGCCACCCATGCGCAGCGGGGCCACATAAACACTCGTACTGTGCAGATAGGGCTGAACCGAGGCTACCCGTCCGGTGATATGGATACCGCGCGTGTCCCGCAGGCCCGTCAGACGTGGATGCGGTTTCTGTCCCACGATATAAAGCTGTGCGTCTGGGATGCTGTTACGTATCAGCGGCAGCACGCTGCTCACAAACCACAACATCGCATCAACATTCGGGCGATAGTCCATTGTCCCCGTGAACAGCAGCGCATTTTCGCCAAGTTCAAGTTGTTCGCCGGGGTGTTCATATTGTTCGACAAAAATACCATTGGGCACTACCGGGATGTGCTTCTCCGGGGTCAATTTGTGCAAGTCGGCAGCGTCTTCTGAAGATACCGCGATCACCAGGTCGGATTTGCGGCATATCTCCTGCTCGAAACGCATGATGCGCGGCGCTTGCAGCATCGAATATACCGTTGCGGGCAGCCGTCGCAGTTCGCCGCTGTCAATGCGCCCCATCGTTTGCTGTAAGCTGTATTCGGCGTTAAAAGCGTCATAACACAGGCGCACATCCGGCTTGCTGCGTTTTGCCAGTGGCAGGTAACATGCCATTTCCAGCCCTTCTGCCTGCACGAGATCAATAGGCTGTTCGCGCAGGATATTTTGCAGAAGCTGCGCAAACGGATTGCTGTACAGCCGCCGCGCGATGTCGGGATGCCCCGATAAGGCCAAATCGCGCAGGCGCTGCTTCATGGTGCGCTGCGGCGTTGGCACCGTTTCGACCCGTGTGCAGTATTCTGCCAGCGGTGTTGACGCGATGTCTACTGTACCATCATAGAAACTGAGCAGTACAATCTCGTGGCCTGCCTGGTGCAGGCCGTGTAGAATACCAAAACTGCGCAGCGCTCCCCCCTGCTGTGGAGGGTAGGGCAAACTGCCCGTCATCATCAGAATACGCATGGTTCCTCATAAAACAGCGCGATACACCGACAGAGCAACCTGTGCCGCGCGCGCCCATGTGAACTGCTTTGCGCGGGTGAGTGCCGCCTGCTGTGTTTGTTCGCGCCAGGATTCATCGGTTAAAGTTTTGAGCATTGCGCTCGCTAACGCCTCAGCATCGTCGGGTTCAACCTGAATGCCGACTTCGCCAACGACTTCTGGCAGAGACGAGAGATTGCTGACGATGGGCACTGTGCCGCAGGCCATCGCTTCTAGCGCGGGGAGACCGAAACCTTCGTAATGTGAAGGAAACACCAGCGCGCGTGCCTTATTATAAACCGCAGGAAGGTCATTGTGGGGGATATTTTCACGCCAGATGACCCCTTCACGCTCCAGCACCGCGCTGTCAAACAGCCAGCCGCGTTTGCCCACCAACAGCAGCGGCGGCGCATCCGGCATCTGGCGGCGCAGTTCCGCATAGCCATTCAGCAGCCCCGGAATATTTTTGCGCGGTTCCAGCGTGCTCACAAACAGAAAATAATCGGTTGGTAGGTCATATTTGCGGCAAATCACATCGACAGTTTCGACTGGCAGAGGCTTAAAATCGTCGTCTACACCTTCTAACTGTACCGTGATTTTATCGGCGGGAACGTTAAGCATGGCGACGAGATCGTGTTTAGTGGCTTCGCTGACCGCCAGAATATGATCGGCCTGCTGCACCGCCTGACGAATCTGATCATTGTAGTAGCGGCGGCTTTCCTCAGTCATGAATTCCGGGTACATCAGGAAGGCGAGGTCATGGACTGTGATGACGTGGCGTTTCGCACCGCGCAGTGGCGGGATGAAGTCCGGGCTGTGCAAAACATCGAGCCGGAAACGCGCCAGTTCCAGCGACAGCGCCAGCCGTTCGACGCGATGATGGCAAGGCGTCCACAAAGCGGCGCGGTCAAAACGCTTCACCAGCGAGTCCTGTGATTTGCGGCTGTGGAAAATGGTGTAACGGTGGTCGTAATCCAGCGTTTCAAGCGCAGAGACTAATTGACGGGTGTAGGTGCTGATGCCCCCTACACGGTAGTAATTCAAGCGTGCGTCGATGCCGATGTGTGCCATAATGCCAGTATAACGTTACGCTAGAGAACAATCCAGAGGAGTGTTGTTTAAGGCAGCACAGGTTCACTGTTAAGGCATGATGTCGTTCTCTGTAGCTTTCGCATCCCACGTTTCCCCCAGGCGGCGTTTGACCAGCCCGACGAGCGTCTGCTGATCCCACCACACAAACGCCCAGTAGCTGAGTATCACGCCAATGATGACCACGCCCAGCCACAATTCACGCAAGAACACAGCCAGCAGCAGCAGTGCGCCGAAGACCAGCGTGCTCAGGATGACTCGCCACGAAAAGCGGATGCTGCCCACCACGACGGTCTCGTTGGCGCTCATGCTTCGCAGGTAGACTCTCGCCTCAACCATTGAGAAGTCACGCCCACCGCGATCACGCCGCAGTTTGCGAATACGAAAGCGGTATGCCGTGCTGCTCTCACGCTCAAAGGTTGGCTCTATGTCTGTGCTCCGCGCATCGCGTAGCTGGAACACACAGTCCTCAAGCGGATGCAGTGCGACAAACTCAATGGTGGCATACCGTTCACGCTGCTTCTTCATACGCTGATGACACGCCCTTCAGCCGCGCGTACCAGCCGATCCCAGATCGCCAGCCCCAGACCTTCCAGCCCGAAGCCATGCACCAGAATCACATCGACGTGATGGTTGTCCAGTTCGCGCATTCCGGCGAACAGATGCGCACCAATCTGTTCCAGATCAGAACCCAACGCCACCATAAAAGCATGTTCGTGGTCGCCAAATTCCTCGCTGAAGCTCAACGCCTCGTTGTCCGGCGCGAGAATGCCAATCTTTTTGCCTTCTTGCAGCAGGGAGGCTGCGGTGCTGCGCATGGCATCCAGTACCCGCTGCTCGTCACCCGTGAACAGCCGTACTTCCGCGTTGGGCGAATAATGCTTGACCAGCATTCCCGGCGCAGCGAGACCTTCATCTGTTTCAGCGATGTATTGCGGCCTGAACTCCACATCCGGCAGGAAGCGTCTCAAGGCTTCCAGCGGCACCCCACCCGGTCTCAATACCAGCGGCTTGGCTCCGGTCAGGTCCAGCACCGTTGATTCCAGTCCAATCGTTGTCGGCCCACCGTCGAAAATCACGTCAACGTGCCCATCCAGATCGTCCAGCACATGCTGGGCGCTGGTGGGGCTGGGGCGCGCGAAGCGGTTGGCGCTCGGTGCGCCAATTGGGATGCCTGCGACGTTCAACAAGCCCAGCGCGATGGGATGGTTGGGCATACGCACGGCGACGGTATCGCGGTTGGCGCTGATGTTGGCCGCAATTTGCCGATGTTTCTTCAGCACCAGCGTCAGCGGGCCGGGCCAGAACTTTACCGCCAGTTCCAGCGCTTTGTCGGGAATATCCTCGGCGACATCGGTTAGCTGCAACTGCGAGGCGATGTGGACGATAATCGGGTCAGACGTGGGGCGACCTTTGGCGCTGAAGATGTTGTTGACGGCCTGCTCGTCCAGCGCGTTTGCTCCCAAGCCGTAAACGGTCTCGGTGGGGAATGCAACCAGTCCGCCATGCCGCAGAATGTCCGCTGCCAGCGCCACCAGATGAGCGTCAAGGTCGATAGGGTCAAGTTGAAATACCTGTGTTGAGGCTGTATAGGTCATGACAAACACCGAATTTTATATGCTCCCAGCATTATATCCTAAAAGGGCGTGCGGATTTGAGGCGTTCTTTGGTATCATCCTTTCTGATTTGTCCAAAAGACGAGGATATTGAGTTTGTTGAACCGTTATTGGTACTATATCGTCCTCTCATTGTCGCTTTTAGTGATTTTCCCCACACTCGGTAATGCACAGCAAAGCGCATCTTCAACGGGTAACACCACCTGGGATTTACGCAACATCGACCAGACAGGTCTGTTTGTGTTTTACGACGCACCTGCCGGAGCCTCCACATCGGGCAAGCCGCTGGATATCGGCGACTTTGACGGTAACGGCTGTGGCGACCTTGCCATCACCGGACAGACCTCCAGTTTTCCCCGTCCAGCCGGATGGCGCAATCGTGCGGGGCACATTCGTCTGGTGATGAATGCCTGTCCCATCGGCGGGCGTATCGCACTGGAGGACGCCACAGAGACAATTTTCCATGTCGGCACGATTTACGGCGCACGTAACGAAGATATGGCGGGCACGGAAACCTATGTCGCGGATTTCAACGGCGATGGCTACGATGACCTGCTGTTCAGCGCGCAGAATAATGATGGGGCCAATGCTGACCGTGATAACGCAGGTACGGTCTATCTGGTTTTAGGCAGCCCTGAACTGGCGACACTCGCGGAGATTGACCTGCAAACCCCTCCCGCAAACGTTCTGGTATTTTACGGCGCGGATGCTGGAGATCGTTTTGGCATGTGGGTCGAAGGCGGTGATGTCGATGGCGACGGCTTTCAGGATATGGTCATTGGCGCGAACGAAGCCGATGGCGACGCCAACAGCCGTATCAACGCGGGCGAAGCATGGGTGCTTTATGGCGCGGCGGATTTAGTGAGCACCTATGGACAGGTGGTGGATATGCGCCAGCCGCCTACCTCCGCGACACGCATCATCGGCGCGGATTATGATGATTTGTTGGGTTCAACGGTATGGGCCGATGACCTCAACGCCGATGGCTTTGCCGAAGTGTTGGTCAGCGCGGCGCTGTGGCGTGGTTCAGCGGGTATCGGCGGTTTGGCTTTCGGCGGCGGCGATGGTCCCGGTAATGCGCGCTACAACAGCGGCGAAACCTACATCATCTTCGGCAGCGCTGATTTACGTGGGCAGACGGTTGATCTGGCGGCGCGCGTCAATGCCAACGGACAGCCTGTTGACCAGTCCATCAGCGTGGTTTACGGCGCGGACGAAAATGACCTGCTGGGCGAGGAGATTGCCACCGGCGACCTTGACGGGGATAGCCTCCCTGATCTGGTGCTGGGCACGCTGGTGGGCATGGGGCTGAATAATCAGTACCCCGACGCAGGCGAGGCGTGGGTTATCTACAACCGCGCGCCGCTGGAAGGCCAGATGTTTGACCTCGCCAGCCCTGACTTCTCGCGTACAGTGGTGATCTACCCCGATCAGGGCGATAGCAAAGGCGGCGATACGCTGCGCGTTGCCGACATTGACCGCGATGGCATTGGCGATTTAGTTTACGGCGCGCCCAATTATGACCCGGTGGACGCTGACCTGCGCCAGCGCCGCAACGCGGGGTTAATGGCTGTTATCTTTGGTGTGCGAGGCGGCTTCCCCTCTACAGACGGGCACATTTTCCTGCCTTCTGAGCAGCCGCAAGGCTTGCGCGTCAGCTACGTCATTGGCGCGGATGACCATGACATGATGTCGTATGCGATGGCCGTGTATGATGTCGATGGCGATGGTTTTGTCGATATTGCCCCCAACGGCATGGGCGGTGACGGCGCTTATAACAACCAGATTGACGCGGGCGAAATTTATGTCATCAGTGGGGCAGAATTTGTGTCTCCAACGCATGAGGTTGTGACCACAGAGGGAACAATCTTTGCGACCATCCCCCCAGCGGAACTGCCTACGCCGCAGTTGACGATTGACATCTCGCAGCCAGGCAGCGCCGAGCAGGGCCGCGAATACTATCTTCAAGCGTGCGCAGGTTGTCATGGTACGGCGGGCGAAGGCGGGGTGGGTCTGGTGCTGGTCAATTCAGCCTTTATGACCAGCCTCAATGATGAGCAGCTTTTGCGCTTCCTGCAAGTCGGGCGTCCTTCTGGCGCGCCGGATAATGTTACGGGCGTGACCATGCCGCCTTACGGTGGGCGCACCGATTGGAGCGATGTGCAGCTTTGGGATATTGTCGCCTATCTGCGCCAGTTAGCAGCGCCTTAGACCTATCAGACATGTGTTGTGGACGTTCAGCCGAGCGTCCACACCTGTACTATCCACCTACGCCCGTTTTGAACTCCGGGCTGTCGGAGAGGTTCTGCTGTGCCGCCTCAACAGGCGAAACACCTTCGACGAGTGTGATAAGCTCACCATCGTTTGCGGAAACCTGACTTGCCAGCGGCAGATCAGGAATGGCGTCCATCAGGGTATTTCCGATGGCGTTTGCCATTTGTTTGTGCTGGCCGAACAACCAGCGAATCCCCAGAAATATGCCCGCCGCCAGCATAGCCTGTCCGAGAAGTATAGTGACGGTGAGCGCCGCCATCAGCCAGGTTGCCGGGGAACTCCAATCCCAGAATTTGTTCATAATACGCAGGTTATCCAGCATCGCAAGCGGATAACTCCATTGGAACAGAACCAGCGCCGTCACGCTCACCATTAAAACACTCAACAGCGGCCAGTGAATATCAACCTTACCGTCAACGATGGTGTTTTTGTCGCCGTCGCGCGTTAACGTGCCGGAAATACTCAACGGCATCCAGCGGCGCAGCGCCGCCTGAAAACTGTAGTGTTCGCTGTCGATAGGTTCAATCTCGAGCTTCCAGCGCCGCTTTTGCGCAAGGCTGCGCAGGCGTGCCATGCTGTCCCTCAGCGTAAAGGATGCTGCAAAGACAAACTCTCGCTTGGATTCGCCTTTGTCTTTCATGCTCATGTTCCCTGAACTGCGGTCATATTCTGATTCTACCACCCTTATACGCAAAACTGCCTCAAAGAGTTAGCACAGCGCTGTGCTGCCGCAAAAGAAAAAGCCGCCCGTGGCTTTATGGTCACGGGCGGCATGAGGGTTGAAATTGCGTCTTGCTCAGGCGCTCTAGGAGCGTTTCAGAAAGGCGAGGGTTCGCTCCCATGCCAGACTCGCCGCTGCCGCGTTGTAAGCCTGCACGCGATCAGGCTCGAAAAACCAGTGCCCGGTGCCGGGGTAGCTGTAAAACGTCAGTGCATGACCCGTATCGCGCAGTTCTTTCTCCAGACCATCCACGTTGGGCTGCGGCTCAAAGACATCTTCCCCCGCGAAGTGTCCCAGGTATTCCGCCTTTGCTCTGGCGAAGTCACCGGGGCCAGTACCGTAGAAAATGACCACAGACCGGACGTTTTCAGGGTCGTTGACGGATAGATCCAGCGCATAAAATGCCCCTAGCGAGAAACCAATCACCGTAATGGGCTGATCGGGTATTCCCGCACGCTCCTTAAGAAACGCGACGGCTGCTGCGATGTCAGCGCGTGCCTGATGGACTTTTGTATCCAGGCTTCCCCCAAGCACTTCGGCTTCGGCAATCTGGTCTGTGACCTTGCCATGATAAAGGTCAGCGGCGAAGGTCACAAATCCTTCCTCTGCCAACCGGTTACAGAAAGCCTTGATTGTGTCGTTTAATCCCCACCAGGCATGGAGCACCAGTACAGGGCGGCCTGTACCTGCGGCGGGCATTGTCAGATAACCATCGGGTTGAGTCAGTGGCATAATAATCTCCTCATATTTATGATTGAATTATAGAACATTTGTATCATTCTGCAAGCGTTGTTTGTCCCATTCTGATCGTTGTTATTCATTGCTGACAAAAGCACGAATTCTAATTCATACAATCTGTACGAAAATATAGCCATTTTTTCAAACACATTGTAGAATAAGGAAAATCACAGATAACCAAATCCATAAAGGAACCTTCAATGATTATCGGCATCCCGAAAGAAGTTAAAGTCGATGAACATCGTATCGCCCTGCCGCCCGGTGGCGTGCGTGAGCTGGTGCGGCATGGGCATCAGGTTCTCGTCCAGAAAGACGCTGGCGTCGGCAGTGGTTTTACCGACGACGAATACCGTAAGGCAGGGGCAACGATTGTAGACACCGCTGAAGAAGCCTGGTCGCGTGCCGATATGGTTACCAAAGTGAAGGAGCCTCAGCCAGAGGAATACCCCTATATGCGTGAGGGGCTGCTGCTGTTTACCTATCTGCATCTGGCCGCAGCGGAAGAACTCACGCATAAGATGGTCGAATCGGGCATCACGGGTCTGGCCTATGAAACCGTCGAAGACAAGGAAGGCCGTCTGCCGCTGCTGGAACCGATGAGCGAAGTCGCAGGTCGCATGGCGGCACAGATTGCGGCCTACTACCTTGAGAAGCATCTTGGTGGGCGCGGTGTGCTGATGGGCGGCGTGCCGGGCGTACTGCCTGCGCAGGTCGTCGTGCTCGGCGGCGGCACAGTGGGAACACATGCCGCTAAGATTGCGCTCGGCATGGGCGCGGAAGTCACGCTGCTGGACATCAACGTCGAACGCCTGCGTTATCTCGACGATGTGCTGCATGGCCGCTTTAACACGCTGTATTCCAACGCTGGCAACATTGCCGACAGCATTGCGCGTGCGGATGCCGTGATTGGCGCGGTGCTGATTACGGGCGCGAAAGCCCCCAAGCTGATTACCCGCGATATGCTTTCGATCATGCCGCGTGGCAGCGTCATCGTGGACGTGGCCGTCGATCAGGGGGGCTGCGTCGAAACGACCAAAGTGACCACGCACAGCAATCCTACCTATTTCGTGGATGGCGTGCTGCACTACGGCGTCGCCAATATGCCCGGCGCTGTGCCGCGCACATCCAGCCTGGGGCTGTCCAACGCCACACTGCGTTACACGCTGCGCTTGGCCGATCTCGGTTTTGAAGCGGCTGCCAAGGCCGATCCCGGACTGGCAAAGGGTTTGAATATCTACAAGGGTAAAGTAACCTACAAAGCGGTTGCCGAAGCCTTCAACCTGCAATACACACCCGCCGCCCTCTAAAGATGAACGTGGGCAAGGGACAATTGTGCGTCCCTTGCCCGTTTTTTATTCCGCGTGTACCGCATCCCACATGCGCGGGATTTCCGCCGCAATCACGTCCCGTTTGCTGCGCCACTCGAACATCGGGCCAATGCCGCCGTATTCGCAGGCTACAATATCCGGCGTGCGCCAGTCGCCCGCACGGATGCGTGCCATCGCGTACTCGAAGATGGCCCAATCTTCCGCCGTCATCGGGAAGTGGTCACGCAGATACCCCTTGTCATCAATCATGCCTGTCACATGGACTTCGCGCAGACGGTCTGTTGGCAGTTGCTCAAGGTACTCATAGACATCCACCCCCAGCCGAATTGCGGCGATGCGCGCGTGAACCAGATCAAGCAGCAAGCCGCACTCTGAGGTTTCAATCATCGTCCGGGCAAACTGCGGGGAAATAACCAGCAGCGGGATTTCGTATTCCGGGTCCCAGGGTACATTTTCCAGAATCACATTTTCACAGCCGAAGCGTGTGCTAACCTGCTGAATATCTGCCAGCATTGCCGCGTGCAGTCTGCGGGCAAAGTCGTCGTCCACTGCGTCAA
Source organism: Anaerolineae bacterium (assembly GCA_046328675.1). Taxonomy (GTDB): domain Bacteria; phylum Chloroflexota; class Anaerolineae; order Aggregatilineales; family Phototrophicaceae; genus JACAER01. The sequence goes on along the minus strand of JAXLWC010000024.1, from coordinate 21,222 downwards.
CGGATCGGTCAAACAGGCTGGCGCGGGCGCTGAGGTGCATGTTGACGTAGGGCGTTTGCGTCTGCGTCCGCAGTTTTTCAACACGCTCCAGATCCATCTCAACGCCGTAAGCGGTCATTAAGGGGAAGTGAACGTAAACGGGAAGCTGCTGGCTGGCAGTGGCAATCATGTCGTCCCATGCCGCACATTTGTACAGGTCAATGTGGATGAGCTTTTCATCCAGCAGCGCGGCGGCTTCCGGGGAATAGTTGAGCGCGAATTTCAAGTTGGCATCTCCTGTTGAGAGTGACAAATTCATCAAGACCTGTCAGTTTGTACACCGACAGGCTTCATTTTCCGCGCTCTTTTGTTACCTCACGCCGTTATGGGCTGCGTGAGATACCAAAGATGGTGTTGCCTGAGGTAGCGTAAATCATGCCTAAGTTGGTATCTACGGCAATGCCCGCCAGAGACGCAAATTCGTCTTCCTGGAACGTGCGATAGCTGTAGAAGAACGTTCCCGTGTACGACGTTTCGTAAATCGTGCGGGTGTTAGCGTTCACGATAAACAGCGAACGTGACATAGGGTTTAGGTTCAGAAACATATTGCTTGCAGCAGTCAGTTCCTGCCCCTGTGGGAAGCCGGAAAAACCGAAGTCTTCTGGATTGCCCGCACGGTAGCGCAGAACTGAGCCATTGTTCAGCAGGAGATAAACCACCCCTTCGTCGGTGATACCAAAGTCAACGGCCAGTTCCAGCGGCGGGCGTCCTTCGCCGCTGAAATATTCCGACGGCGGACTAGTGTAATTTCCGCTGGAGGGGTCGTAGCGCCAGATTTGCGGCGCTTCGGTGTCCAGGACATACAGGCGTCCCTGCCAGATGACGATGGCAACCGGATTTCGCCAGTTCTCAACCCCTAGCAGTCGGTGGGACGTACACTGCACGAGCAAGCGTGCCGGGCACGAGATAACTGTGCCATCGCGATCTACTGCCACAATCACGCGTCCGCTGCTTGAACCGCCTGCATCTTCAGCCCAGGCGATGTCAAAGATGTCGCCAACGGTGAATGACCCTACATTCGCCCCTTGACGCATATCGGCAATTGGGCCAATCGAGTTCGGGATGGCCGAGCGTCCATCGGTATTCAACTGGGCGTGATAGACCAGATTGTTGACATTGTCCAGCGCGTATAAATCGAAGCCCTGCAGGACAAGCGAACCCAGCGTCGCGCCGGGATACGTGGCGATGGGCAGCCCCTGACGCCGTTCAACGTAATCCATCGCGTCAATCTGCGTCTGCGCCTCTGACAGCAGTGAGACTAAGGCTTGATCTCCGCTGGGACGCAGTTCATTACAGTGATTGACTTGCAGGATAACGGCGTTCCATGCTGCGCGGCTGCCAGTTGTATCCGAGGGGGCGACACCGCGCGCGAGTTCAGCGGCATCTGTCGCGTTGTTAACGCAGATTTCAAACTCACTCTCGCCAGTGCCTCCCAGCCACATAATCAGCACCAAACCAACGACGACCAGCGGAATCAGGATAACGGCAATCGCGGCTACAGGCGAGGAAAACCAGCTTTTTTTGCCTTCTTCCGGTTCGGGGAAGTAATGGTCAAAGACCTTCTGCGCGCCTTCCAGTCCCTCAGCCGTTTTGATGGCGACAGCACCCGCGCCGCTTTTGGCTTTGTCTCCAAACTCCTGTAACTGTTTCTCAACACGTTGTTCGCGTCGGCGTTCTGCTGGTTGTGGTTTGGGCGTCACGCTGGGCGTTTCCTGCGTCGATTTCGCCCCAGACAGCACCGCCGCAGTGGACTCGCCTGTTTTTGTATTGGCTCCTACAGGTGCTTCCGGCAGCACAAATTCGACGCCAATCGCGGTGATATTAGCCTTTAGCGAGGACAGCACTACTTCTTTCAGCGAGACCAGCGCCATGCCGATGTCGCCCGCCTCGGAGCTTTTGACTTCGGTACCAGCAGCCTCACTATTGCCTGCTGTTTCTGTAATCACCGCCTCCACGCTGACTTTTCCGGCCAGCGCTTTTGCCAGCTTGGTACTGTCAATATCTGCCAGACCAGCGTCGGCCAGCATCAGGCGGGAACCGTTGCCGATGGTGTAGCGCGTCATGCGTACATCTGGCATTGGGTGTACTCCCAGCGGTGGGCGGTATACCGCTTCATCGTCACTGAGATTTTCCGGCAGGCATTGCAGTTCCCCTGCGTGATACAGCAGGCTGATACCTGACCCTACACGCCCGACAAACAAATCACTGCCTTTAAGCACGGCACACACAATGCTGGCTTCGTAGCGCCGTTTGCCCTGCGCATTATGCTGCACAAGGTTCTGGTTCAGCGTATCAAAAGTGTGGCGCAGCCCCGCCGTAACGCTGCCGCTGCTGGCAAAGTAACGATCAGCGGCCAGTTGCGCCATGCCCTCATAAAACTGTGCTGGGCCAAGCACATCGCCGGATGGCAGCACCAGCACAAAAAAAGTGTCTGCTTCACGCCCGCGCGCGGCCTTCTTAGGGGCCACTTCCACCAGCGCGCCGGGAGGTGGCACACTTAAAGCGCGTCCACCGACAATGTACAGATGACCAACTAAAGACTCATAATCGAATGACATAGGCATCCCATTGCGTCATACTTCTTACGAATTCTAACGCCGAAGACTTGCTGCGCACAACTCACCCGAATCAATAAAGGCGAGTTTGCTGCTCGCCTTGTGGGTTCGTTCTCAGCGGAATAGGGGGAGGAGCTACGCCCGCACGCGGGCAATGGCACGGCGTGCAGCTTCACGAATTTCTGAAGGTTGAATCGGCTTAAGGATGAACTGCGCATCGCGTATATTGCGTGCCACTTCCTGAAATTGTTTGTGGGCAGTCGTGATGATGACAAGCGAATTCTTAAGGTGCGGCGCGGTTTGCAGATAGTCCAGAATCGTCTGACCATTGATATATGGCAGGAGCATATCCAGAAACACAATATGCGGGGTGTTTGACTGAAGCAAATTCAACGCTTCAGGGCCGTTAGTCGCTTCCAACACCTGAAACTGCATCGGCTCAAGAATTTGTTTGTAAATCATGCGCAAGGCATTATCATCTTCTACCACGAGCGCCAGATATTGCATAATCAGTCTATCCTTTACCGTCCATTCCATTCTGATTGTATCAAATTATAAACAAAACTACCATCCTATGGCATTATAAGTTGGCTTAAAAGCCGAAACATCGTAAGGTGACGGTTACTATTCGCCGCCGTGAATCATCGACCCCTCAATTTATAGCTCAATATTCACAAAACTCTATGCTATAGTTAGGCGCATGTCTTTCATATGGCTAAGGATGGTTTGGTTTGAACAGGTTGCAGAATGTCAGCCGCCCACAGCGGATTTTAATCTTTGTCCTGTTTTTTGTGGGTGGGCTGTTCCTCATTATTGCCTTATTCGTATTCCTGGCCATCCAGTCATTCAACTCTGGTGTCCGCGCGCAGGCACAGCCACAGGTGGATACTGTCGGCGTCACCGAATTTGTTGCGCTCCCCGACGAAGATGCATATCCTGCCAGTGTCGCCGTCGCCCCGGATGGCACTGTGTACACTGCCAGCTATGTGACCGGCACCATCTGGGCAATCTCTCCGCTTGACGCCTCTGTCACAGAACTGAATGGAAGCCGTGATACGCTTGGCTCCGTTACAGGTATGGCTGTCGGCCCAGACGGCACGCTTTACGTTGTCGATCAATTGAACTCGGATATTCGCTCGGCAGGCGGAACCGTCTGGCGTATCACGGGCGCGCCAGCCGCTCCCATCATCGAAAGCTTTGCAGCGATTGACGACGCACAGGGCTTTGTCGAGCCGGAAGACATAACCCTCGATACCGCAGGCAATGTTTATGTGAGTGATCGCGGGCGCGGCGAAGTGTGGCGCTTTGCCCCCGATGGCGGTAGTAGCACAGCGTGGTGGACAGCTCCCGTTGCCATCGCCGAGACACAGCCCGCCCCCAATGGACTGGCTTACGACCCCACGCACGATGCGATCATCGTCACCGATACTATTTCAAACGCGATCTATCGGGTGACAGTGGTCGACGCGCGTGGCATCACCATCTATTTACACGGGGCGCGCGCGGGTTCACCAGGCTTTGATGGCGTCGCCGTCACCCCTGAAGGCCACATCTACGTCACGCTGCTGGAAGATCACTCTGTCGCGCTGCTGACCGAAACTGAAGACCTGGTAGCGCCCGGTACGCTTACGGCGGTTGCGGCACCTTTTCGCGGTGCCAGTGACATTGCCTATACCAGCGTCCCAACGCCGCGATTTTACGTCACCAATTTTGATCAACTGGCATTGGTGCTTCCCGGCGTTCGTCCGCAGCTTCCCTTTGCGCTGGATGTGATTTACCCGACAGACACGCCGTAAACCATTGGTTTGATGTCTTGCGCTAACAATAGAGTACTTGGCGACTTCGCGGTTCGTCGTTATGATTCCACGCATAGCGAACAGTGAGGCCAACCATGAGTGAACTTCCGCCTGATGCATCTCCGCGTATGACGATTGCTGCTTTTCTGTTGATTGCGGCAGCTATTGTCGGTGGGATTTTACTGCTGCTCAGCACCAGACCTGTGCCTGTCGAGATTACGGTTAACCCGCCGCTGCCCACGCGCACGCCGGAACCGACGCCGACACATCTGCCGATTATGGTCTACGTGACGGGCGAAGTCGCACAGCCGGAGACAACTCTCACACTGCCCTATGGCAGCCGCGTGCAGGATGCATTGGATGCAGTGGGCGGCATCACTGAAAATGCGGATATGACTCGCGTCAACCCGACTGATATTCTGCGCGATGGCGATCAGGTTCACGTCCCCGCCTTGGGCACACCAGACACAGCGCTGCCCACGCCCTCTGGCGGGGAAGTCGTCTACATCAACAGCGCCACAGTGGAAGAACTCATGACCCTGCCGGGTATCGGGCAAACCACTGCTGAAGCCATCATTGCCTATCGCGATGCCAATGGCCCCTTTGCCAGCCTGGACGATTTAGATCAGGTGGAAGGCATCGGGCCTTCCACCCTTGCCAACCTCGAAGGACTCATCTCATTCGAGCCTTAAGGTTTTTGGAGTTCCTTACATGCTCGCCAGATAGCGCAGCGCCGTCATGCTCGGCATGAACATATAGGCACCGCCGCGCATTGTGACGAAATTGCCCTTGTAGGCGACCCGTTTGCGTACAGGATGAACCGGGATATTGGCATACGATGGGTCGGCATGATTGTGCGCGAACACATCCTGATCCTGATAGAGTCCATTGAAGCTGGGATCATTCATCCAGCGCTGAACGAATTCATACTGCACCGCAATGTCGGCGTTCACGCATAGGAACACCAGCCCACGATCTTGCCCATCGTCCTTGTCGTTTTGCAGCGTGGTGCCATAGGGCATACCGCGCCGCAGAATCCGGTGACGGTTCACCGCCTTGAAGGATTCCGCGCCGTGTGCTCCCGGCAAGCCCATCGTATCACGCGGATTTGAGCGGCGGATGTGCGACCCAATCGGGCACTTCAAGCCGTCGGGATCACTGTCAAAGGTAAAATCGTTGTTCTCACGTTTGTCCTTGAGGGCATCATCCTTGTCTGGCGAGAGCATCATCGGCGCGCCGCTGCGCCAGCGCCCGACCAGCTTGGCCGCCAGCCATTCCGTTTCCTGGATGTTTTCCAGCTTGCTGGTTTGAGCATCAAATTCGCTGACGTTATCCTGAAGAAACTCGCGGAAAGCGGCAACATTCTGCTGTAGTTTACGACACACGATGTAAGTGCCATTCTTGCCGAAATCACGCACGTTGGTTTCCCCCGATACTTCCGGCAGTTTGGCAGATTTGTCATTGGCAGGGACAAACGGCGAGGGCGGGATAACCCCGTATTCGTTCACATAACCCAGCACGAATTCACCCGCCTTGATCTCCCTGACAGGAGAATTGGGGTCAACGGGCGCATCGGCGGCATCAGGGCGACTGCCCTCGACCAGCGGCTGTGAGGCTCCGTCCAGATAGCCAAAATGCTCTTTCTTGTCCATCCGGCGGAAGCCTTCAATCGTGGCCGCCACCTCAACGCTGCCTATCCGTTGGCGAACGGCTTCATGGCGTTCCACAAACTCTTTGACATCCTGTGCCGTCGCCCCGAACAGCAGCAGCAGCGCATGGATTTGTTGATCGGGCTGCGTGGGGTTGCCAAGTTCCCACTCCTCTGGGCAGTTGGGCGATTCGGTGTCGCCCAGCACGCGGCTGCGTGTGTGCATTCCGTCGATGAATTCCTTAGAAAACGACTTGAGGCTTTCCGCTGGCATTCCCAGTGCCGCCAGCCCCTGATAGGTAAACGCCAGATTCTGCGTTACCTTCGGCTTGTCTTTCCAGACCGTCGCCGGGGTTGTCCACTCCACGACTTCCCCTAGCCATTGGCGTCCCTGCGCCGCCGACTTGAACTGCAAAAACAGGTAGCGCGCGTAAAGAAAACTGTATCCGCGCAGAACAAAACCCTGAATATCATCAATTTGAAGCTGCTGTGCCATAGATTCTTCCTTGTGTTAAAGGTCTGCTGGGGTAGCACTCGCGGGTGCTTAGAAGCGCCGAAGCCACGCTTCAATATCTTCCTGGTTGAGACTTTGACCGATGTGAACGGCTGACAGCAGATTGCGTACCGTTGTCTTTGGATAGGCGCTGTAGAACGTTTGCGCTTCAATCTGGTTCCAGCGGATATAACGTTTGAACGCGTCTACATCCTTGCAGCCATGTTCCGTGATAACCAGGCCTGTAGTTTCCGGGAAATCAACGGAATGCCGCCAGATAGCGTTCATGCCGCTGCTCACCTTATCGATAAAATCGCCGATATAACTTTCCCATGTGCTGTCATAGTTGCTTTCAAACAGCAGATGCGTGCCGTCGTCGATAATGATCCAGCGCGCAAAATGAATCGTCGCGATGTTGGACAGCGAACCCTGGTTGAACAGGTGCCTGGCTGCGCAGTGAACGAAAGCCAGCACAAATTTCAGCATAAGCAGGCGTCCCGGCTTGATGCGCGTGATGACCGTCATCTGGTTCTGGCTGATGAGGTCTTCCATGTCAGCTTTGTAGTTGTCCGCGACTTCCGGCGGTGGCGTCTTGTAGTTGATACGAGGCACGCCGCGCGCGCGCAGTTGGTTCGGACGGATAAATGCCAGCACTACAAAATAGCCAATCGTATCCACAATCACCCGTGCCAGTGTAAAAATACCACTCAGCGCTTGGCTGATGGGGGCAAACGCGGATTGCACCTGTGCTTTCATTGGGAAACTGGCCAGCGTGTCGCGGATCGCATGACGAATCACGGGCATGTCCAGTAGTTCCTGAACGCGCTCCTGTATCTTCAGGTATCCTTTCAGTTCCGTCACCTTAACGCCGCGATAGCCCAGATAAAAGGTATCCGCTTCGTAGTAATGCTGCGAGATGTATTGTTTGAACGCAGCGCGGAACTGTTCGGGGTTTTGCGTCCTTCCACCCGGATAGCCTTCGCAGCGCCCCCAGATTTCGTCAAGTGCCGGGCCAATCTTGGTGATGAGCAGGTCGATGTATTCTTCCCATGTGCCGTCATGGTTGCTGGAAAACATCAGGTGCGGTTCGCCGTAGTCGTTGATAATGACCCAACGGGCGAAATGCGTGGTCTCCAATTCGCTGAACAGGACATATTTATTGTCCCGCTTGCCTTTAATATCTTTGCCGATGACTGTCAGGAATGTTCTCAGAGCTTCAACTTCTTCTCGCTTGATCTTCGTGATGACTGTCAGCGCGTTTTGCAGCATTCTCCCCCCGGCTGAACTTAACCGTTAATCATTTACTTTCTTGATTATATCAGCACCCCTGCATTCTGACTCAACCACCGCGCTACAGTTTATAAACCTGTACACCACATCTGGTTCCTGACTCGGCAGCGCTGGCCGTCGTGGATTGCGTATAATCGGTCTCATCGTCAATAAATCAAAGTAGATATTATGAACGATCTTTTTTCGCTGGAAGGTAAAAGAGCCTTAGTTACCGGGGCCGGACGTGGCATTGGTCAGGCCATCGCACTGGCATTCGCACAGGCAGGCGCGGATGTGGCGCTGGTCAGCCGCACCGCAAGCGAGCTTCAGCAAACTGCAGACGGCGTAAAAGCCGCAGGCCGTACCGCCGCCACACTGGCCGTTGACCTCCGTGACAGAGGTGCGCCTGCTCAGGTCGTGGACAGCGCGGTGCAGGTGCTCGGCGGTCTGGACATTCTGGTCACGTCGTCAGGCACGATTGTACGCAAGCCAGCCTTTGAACTCACCGAGGACGATTGGGCGAACGTGGTCGGCCTGAACCTGAAGGCGCGCTTTTTCCTCGCTAAAGCGGCGGCGCTGCACATGCGCGAAAGCGGCGGCGTCATGATTCACATCGCTTCGCTGTCGGCGTTTTTCGGCGTGCCCAATCAAATGGCTTACGTCGCGGGCAACGGTGGTATCGCGGCCATGACTCGCGCGCAGGCTGTCGAATGGGCTGACTATCCGATTCGGGTGAATGCCATCGCGCCCGGCACGATTGAAACCAAACAGACCGAAACCCTGCTGAGCAATCCTGATATGCGCGCCAGCCGTCTGGCAAAGATTCCGCTAAACCGCCTTGGCAAGCCCGAAGACATCGCCGGCGCAGCGCTGTTCCTGGCGTCGCCTGCCGCATCTGGTATCACGGGTGGCGTGCTGGTGGTGGATGGCGGCTGGCTGGCGTCCGGCGGCGGGCTGAAAGGCTAGGCCGTCGTTAACGCTGGCGACTTCAAATCTCCTCTTTGTATGGCGAAGAAGCTTCGTCCACAGTAAAGATGCAGGTTGACGTGTGATAGATTGCTCGTTCGATACGTAGTATAGAGTAGAGACACATGGCATCCGAGGATGAAAGGTCAAGAACATGGAAAGCCGTCAAACGACTCGATTACTGCCTCAGATAGGTCTGGTCTTCCTGCTTGTGGAAGGTGTGATTTTTGGTGGCGTTGCCTTGTTATGCCTGCTTGGCGGTGAGCTGACACGCCTTAGCTATCTGAACGGCCTGTTTCTGGCGGGGGCGCTCATCATGGGCCTTGGCGCGCTCGTGATCTTCGGAAATCGCAGCCGCGTTCATCCTGCCAGCCGCGCCGCCGAAAACCTGAACCTCAACATGGAATTGATGAAGGAGCATGTGCGGCACGCTCAGGCCATAAACGAGGATATATGGAGTCTTGGCCCTTTGGTCGCGCTGGCAGGCTTGCTGCCCATAGTGGCAAGCGTTGCGCTGTCCCTGGTTTCCTTCTGAATTCCGCCAGCAGATTACAAGCCTGCAATCATATCTCCCTCATAATTGGAGGAGCTTTTCGGTTTGGCCTGTAGGATGCTATATTCATGACAGAGTTGTGTATCCAAAGGTCATGACGATGGAACAGGAAAGAAGCATCGAAACTTTCGCGCGCTTCGTGGTGCTTTTTATGGTTGCCGAGATTGCCATTTTCGCAGGCACCGCTGTCGTTTGTTGGGTGGGTGGCTGGCACACCCTCAATGATTACGCTACGGGCTTGTTCATCGCTGGCGCGCTGATGATGGGCATCGGCGGCGCAAGTGTGATGGGCAGCAACAAGTACACAGGTGACCTGACTATCCGCTACGTCGAAACCGTCTCCGACGAGGACGGCAAATCTCGCCAGCGTCGTTATCAGCGCGAAAACGAATCCAGCCGCCTTTTTGCCCTTAAAGCGGCGCTCATCGGCATTATTCCACTGCTGCTGGGGATTGCATTGACGATTATCCCACTGGTCAGGAGATAGGGTTGTCAGTCGCCTTCCAGTACAGTTTCCGCTGACAACTGACAACCTTACCCTTATCTTGCTTCCAGTATCATCGCTGTGCCGCGCGCTAATCCCACCAGATGCAGCATTCCGTTTTCGACAGTTAGTGTAGTGCCGCTGAGCAAGTCTGTCAGCAGCGCACCATCCTCCACGCCGCCGTGCCACACCGGGACGTGGATTTCGCCAAGCGGTTCCGGCCCTCGATAGCCAACCACCAGCAGCCGCTGTTGTGCCGACTCCCGTTGATAGCCGATTAAGCCCCCGTCTGCGTATAACTGCTGGAAGCCGCCTTCAATCAGCGCCGGGGCTGTTTTCCGCAGCGCGATCAGCTTCTGAAAGTGTCCCCGAAGGTCTTTGTCCCATCGGCTGTCATCCCAGATCATGCACTCGCGGTTCAGCGGGTCATGTCCGCCGTTCATCCCAATCTCATCGCCATAGTACACGCAGGGCACGCCGGGATACGTCATCAGCAGCGCCGCCCCCAGCTTGACCAGCATCTTGTCCCCATTGCACTGATGCAGGATACGCGCCGTGTCGTGGCTGCCTAACAGGTTGAATTGATGCCGTGCGATGGTCCAGGGCACCGCCGCGCGATACCGTGTCCACTGTTCTGCCAGCGCTTCGCCAGCGTACAGCGTGCGGTCTGCGTATTCTGCCACGTCGTGCCAGTGCAGTCCCTGATCTGCGCCCGCCAGCCAGCGCCATACCGGAACCGTAAAGCCTTGATAATTCATCGTCGCGTCAAGTTCGTTGCCCTGCAAATGCGGCGTTGCATCATACCAGTGTTCGCCGATGATGTAGGCTTGCGCATTGTCGCCCTTCACCGCGCGGCGCAGTTCACGCCCCATCTTGTGCCCAAGCTGAATTGTGCCCTGCCGTCCCTGCATGTTTTGCACATCCAGCCGCCACGCGTCGATGCGATACGGTTCTTTCAGCCAGCGCCGCAGCACGGAGTCCGGCGCGCGGAACATCACATCGCGCAGTTTCTGGCTGCGATAATTCAGCTTAACCAGCGAACGCACCCCTAACCACGCCTCATAATTTTGAGGATGGTTGTAAAACGTAAAGTATTCTGCGGTGAGGGCTTGTGCGTCCTGCTGCGCTTCGGCAAACCAGGGATGATGGAAGCCGCAGTGATTCAGCGTCACATCCAGCATCAGCCGCATTCCAAAGCCGTCGAGGGCTTGGCGAAGGGCCGCCAGCGCTTCATTTCCGCCCAAATAAGGGTCTACGTTGTCGAAGTCTTTGATGTCGTAGCGGTGGTTGCTTTCTGACACGAAAATCGGCGTCAGGTAAATGGCGTTTGCTCCCAGGTCACGCAGGTAATCCAGCCTCTGCGTGATGCCGTTCAAATCCCCGCCATAAAAGTCGCGGTTGCGCGCTTCCTGCCACATCATCAGCGGCGCGCCCCAGGGCCGTCGCTGCGTCCCCACGCCATCACGCGCCCATAATCCTTCCGGCACATCATTGCTGGGGTCGCCGTTCTCAAAGCGGTCAGGGAAAATCTGGTAGAAAACGGCGTCTGCCAGCCACTCTGGGGCTTCATAGTCGGCCAGCAGCTTAAAATCATAGTAATCGGGGCCATCCGCGCGGCTTACGCCCAGTCCTGTCAGATAGTATGCCCCTTCATCGCTCAGAATCTTGAAGCGGTAAGTGTTGTGCGGCATCTTCACCGGCATCCGGGCAGCGTAGATTACCCAGCGCTCACCCTGTTCGACAATCCCCATCCGTTCCAGATAGTTTTCGCCATCAGGAGCCGTGCGCAGGAAAATCGAACGAATCGGGGCCTTCGCGGGGGTGCGCAGACGAATCGTCACGACTTCGCCGAGTTTAGGCAGTGGGTTGGAAACATACAGTGCAGAGCCATCGTGATGCAAACCCGCCGTCCAGTGTAGGTTTTGCGTCATGCCTCTTCAGCCTCTAACTCCTCCAGCGCCGCTACCGGTTCGGTACGCGGGGCACGGCTGTACAAATTTGTCAGATACTTCAGCGTGCCATGCGCCGGATGTCGCAGTCCATCCGGGGTAAAACGCCAGCCCCAGTTTCCAGAAGGTGCGCCGGGGGTGTTCATTCGTGTGTCCGCGCCGTAGCCCAGCACATCTTGCAGCGGCATAATAAATGTGTGCGCCACAGATCGCATTCCCAGCCTGATCATTTCCCAGTTCGGCTGTGTAATGTTGGAGCCGACATACTCGGTCATGCACTGGCGGTTCCCTTCGCTGGCTTCACCGTTCCACCAGCCCACGACGGTATTGTTATCATGGGTTCCTGTATAGGCTACACAGTTCGGAATATAGTTGTGTGGCAGGAAGGGATCATCGCCGCAGTTTCCACCAAACGCGAACTGCAAAATCTTCATGCCCGGCAGCCCCATGCTGTCACGCAAATCAACCACCGTCTGCGTAATCACGCCAAGGTCTTCAGCGATAATCGGCAGGTCACCCAACGCTTCGCCTATAACGCGGAACAAATCCTCGCGTGGCCCTTTAACCCAGCGGCCTTTGATCGCCGTCTCTTCGCTGGCTGGCACTTCCCAGTATTCAGCGAAGCCACGAAAGTGATCGACGCGCGCAATGTCAACCGTCGCCAGCGTCGCCTTAATGCGTTGAATCCACCATTGGTAGCCTGCCTTTTTATGGACATCCCAGCGGTAGAGCGGGTTGCCCCAGCGCTGTCCTGTCGGGCTGAAGTAATCTGGGGGCACGCCAGCAATCACCGTTGGGTTGCCCTTGGCATCCAGGTAAAACAGGTTCTGATTCACCCAAACATCCGAACTGTCATGTGCCACAAAAATCGGAATATCGCCGATAATGCGAATGCCCTTGTCATTGGCGTACTGCTTGAGTTCCATCCACTGCGAGAAAAACACCCACTGGCGGAAGCGCTGTTCGTCAATGCTGCGCGCGTGCTTTTCTTGTGCAGCTTTAATCGCTTTGGCCTTCCGCAGCGCTTCGCCTTCCGGCCACTGTACCCAGGGCTTGCCCCCGTTGAAATTCTTCAGCGCCGCGAATAGAACGAAGTCCTCCAGCCAGTAAGCATTATCCTTGCACCATGCGCCGAAGGCTTGACGCTGTTCAGCGGTAGCATTCGTCAGAAAGCGCTCATAAGCTAACGCCAGTATCCGGTTGTGATATTCAATAACCGGGCCATAGTCCACACGATGCTCAGGAAACGACGGCACGTCAGCGAGATCATCTTCGGTTAGCCAGCCTTCGCCCACCAGCCGATCCAGGCTGATGAGGTTGGTGTTGCCTGCAAACGTTGAAAGTGCCTGATAGGGGGAGTCCCCATAGCTCGTTGGCCCCAGTGGCAGCACCTGCCAGATACTTTGATCAGCCGCCTCCAGCCAATCCACAAAACGATACGCCCATTCGCCCAGATCACCAATACCATAACGCCCCGGAAGCGACGTGGGATGAAGCAAAATTCCACTGGAACGCGGAAATAATGTCATTCGATTGATCCTCAAACACATCTAAATTGGTAGTCCCTATTGTAACGAGACTCACCCCGAACACCATGAAGGATTGTTTGGATACCTATGTGCAGGATATACAGACTATGAACACACCTTCCGAATTAGCGGTTCAATTGAACCACAAATACATCTGCTTTTCTGCTATGCTTATTCTGCTTTCTCGCTTTGGTATTATCTTGGCGTCCTTGGCGTCTTGGCGGTTCAAGCTTTACTCTCCGCTCTTTGCGAACTTTGTGTCTTTACGGTTCAATTTCCTGCGTTGGGCTAATCGCCAACGGCTAGCCGCTATAAGCTACTTTCACAGGAGAACACATGATGCGTGCTGTCCTCGCTCAGAACTCAAAACCTGTCATCGTTGATATTCCCACGCCTGAACCCCGCCCTGATGAACTCCTCATTCGCGTCAGGGCCACCGCGCTCAACCGTGCCGATCTGTTACAGGTACGCGGTTTGTACCCACCGCCGCCCGGCTCGCCGGACACGCTCGGCCTTGAACTGGCTGGCGAAGTCGTCACCGTCGGCGGCGATGTTCGCAGCTTTCGCCCCGGTGATCGCGTGATGGCTTTGGTCGGTGGTGGTGGTTATGCCGAATACGCTGCCGTTCCCGCTGGACACTGTATTCCAGTTCCTGCGACCCTCACGGATGCACAGGCCGCGGCGGTTCCAGAGGCATTTTTAACCGCATATAGTAATTTGATTGAATTTGGGGGGATGTCCTCAGCGGACAAGGTACTGATTCACGCTGGCGCAAGTGGGGTTGGACTGGCGGGGATACAAATTGCCCGTATTGCAGCATCAAAAGTCGCCGTGACGGCCAGCGCGGCCAAGCACGCCCTCTGCAAGGAAAACGGCGCTCACCTCACCATCGACTACAAAACCGAGAACTTCGCCGAGATTATCTGTGCTCAATGGGCTGGAGTTGACCTCATCATGGACATGGTGGGCGCGCCTTACTGGGATGACAATGTCCGTGTCCTTAACCCATATGGTCGTATCGTCTTAGTCGGCACGCAGGGCGGCAGCGTCAAGGAAGTGAACTTCGGTGACATCATGCGCAAACGCCTCAAAGTAATGGGCAGCACCCTGCGCAGCCGCACCTACGATGAAAAGTCACAGCTTATCGCTAACTTCTGGCAGTGGGCAGCGCCTCATTTCCAGGAAAGCCGCCTCAAACCTGTCGTCTGGAGAACGCTGCCGCTGGAACAGGTCGAAGAAGCACTCCGGCTGATGAGTGAAAATGCCAACGCGGGGAAAATTGTCCTCGTGATAGATTGAGCCAGATACGCCTGGTTACTTGTCGAGCAGCTCCGTCAGGGCATTGAGCAGTTCTCTTTGCGTAACAGGTTTGCCCAGATGGAAATCAAAGCCGTTCGCCAGATAATGTTCGCGATCTACGCGCCGCACATTACCTGTAAAGGCCACCAGGGGAATAGTTTCAAATCCGGGAAGCGCACGTAATTGCTGGACGACTTCTACTCCGTTCATATCGGGCAAGTCAATATCAATGAGGATGAGGTCAGGCGCGACAGTCTGTGCCTGATGGATGCCTTCTTCGCCGCTTTGCGCAGATGCAAATTGATAACCCGCCTGTGCCAGCCATTTGCTCACAAGGACAATGCTCTGTGGGTTATCTTCGATATAGAGAATTTTTCTGGACATAGCTAACTTTCTGTAATGGGAGCGCCTTCCTGTCTGCGCCCCCATAACTATAGCGTTTTGTTTAGCGAATGGGTACCGTATCTACGTCACCACGTATGGTCACAAACGGCGCGAAAATCCACCCCACCATATTGTCATAGCGCACCTGTAGCCAGAAGTTATCTGCGCCCTGTACCGTGCGCCCAATCACGGGTATGACTGCGCCCCAGGGTACTTCCGCCAGCACCTGTGTGCGCGTGCTGGGGCGGCGGCGTAGGTTCATCGGCGCACGCGGGATGGCCAGCACCCCCACTTCCGCCGCACCGTCAATCTGGTCAAAAACTGTGCCGCGAATAGGGATGGTATTCGGGTCCCCTGTCAGTTCCAGATAACGGCCCGATGACCAGCCCTGAAGGTACTGTTGGGCAGCGGGTGTCGCCGCCACTGTCGCCACGCCCGGAATAGCAGTGATGGCGCTGGTATCTACCGTCGTGGTCGTTTGCTGGCCCACGGGGATATTCAGTAAGTACCAGGTGTAAATGCCCTCATCCTGATTGCGCGCGATAACCCCGTAGTTGTTTCCGGGGCGTGCCGCTGTGATGAACGTCGCGCCAAGGTATGGCCCTGTGCGTACTGACAATCCTCTGACGCTCACCACCTGAGCAGTAATGACGGTTGCGGTGGCCGTCGTTCCGGTGAGTGTTAAACTGTAAGGCCCTGCCGTGTTATTAAACCCGGCGACGACAATCGTATACGTTCCCGCCTGTGGCAGCGTGAAGTTTGAAATGAGCGCATTCAGATTGACGCCAGTGGTGATGTCGTCGTTAAAGGCAAGCTGCGTGCCGGATGGCCCATACAGGGTAACGGTTGGATCAAGCGTCGGCGGCGACCCTGCGTTGACGGCAATCGTCACGACATCACCCGCATTACCTGTAAACGTCCATGTGTTGGTACTGCCCGCAGTGATCGTTCCTGTGACGGTCTGCCCGTAGGTGCTTGTCCCGCCACCAGTGCCGCTGCCTACGCCGGAGCTAATCGCCTGCCAGCTGAAGGAAATCTGTGCGTTGCCAGTGCCTTCAATAAATTCCACAACGATGTTATGCGCGCCAGCCGAAACACTGACCGTTGCCTGGAAGGTTTGGAGGCCGCCTTCTGTGTGATTCAAAATCAACTGGCTGTCGATATAAACACGCGCACCATCATCACGCGTCAGCGTAAAGGTATAGGTTCCAGCCGTGAACGTCTGTGTGCCCGTGAAGCGTGCGGAAAAGTTATCCGCTGGAATCTGAGCGTCGGGACTGCCTGCACCCCAGTTAAAGTTGATAGCGGTTTCCACCCGTGAGACGGTAGGTGAACCGCTGAAGCTCTGCGACGGGTAATAGACTGCCGACCAGTTGCTGCCAAACTGCTGCGCCTGCGTTGTTTCCGGCGCAAACAGAATGCCTAGCGTCAGCAGCAGCAAAGCAGGAAGAAACACAAATAAGCGCAAATAAGGTCGAGCCATGAGATATTCTCCAACGAGTGCGTTACATTATCATCTATATTATAGCGTTAAAATAAAGTTGACGATTTTTTTAGACAAATCGAGTACCTTAGTACCAAAAGTATCTCACAGAAAACTTTTTTGCGCGTCGTGCGTATTAACCAATATAGAATACACAATCAAATCAACAGGAGACAAACATCATGTCTGAACAGCAGAATCCCCAGACCAACTCACGCACCCTGACCGAAGAACTGGAACTGGCAGGTAAGGATTTGGTCGAACGTGTGAAGGAACTGATCGAAGAAGGCAATGTGCGCCGTATCATCATCCGCAACGGTGAAGGCCGCTCATTGCTCGAAGTTCCACTCACCGCAGGCGCAGTAGTCAGTGGTGTTCTGGTTCTGTACAGCCCTGTGTTCGCAGGTCTGGCCGCTCTGGGCGCGCTGGTGGCTAAACTGAAGATCGAAGTGGTGCGTGAAGTCAGCGACGACAGCGCGGATGACGGCGAAGCCAAGGGCTAACCTGCCCCCAATCGTAGTATCAGCTCAAAAGCGATTGCCTGATAAGCAGTCGCTTTTCGTTTCTGATAAAGTTTCCCTAAATTCTCGTTACAAAAACGCCAACTTATTGGCGTTGAACTTGTGTTATAGTACAATCGGAATGATTATTGATTTGTGAGAAACAGGAGATAACCCGTGGCGAAGTCACGTACCGAACAACTGGTAGAACGCCTGCGCGACTTACAGGCAAGCTCAGGGGATGTTGAAGCCGCCGCGATTGTCAGCGTGGACGGTTTAAGTATGGCGTCTTCGCTGCCTGCCAATATCGAAGAAGATCGCGTCAGCGCCATGTCTGCCGCTATGCTCTCACTGGGCGAACGTATTTCGTCTGAGTTGGGACGTGGTGAACTGGAACAGGTCATGGTCAAAGGCGAGAACGGCTACGTCATCCTGACGGCCGTCGGTGAAGAAGCGGTGTTGACAGTGCTGGCGCGTAAAGATGCCAAGCTTGGCTTGATCTTCTTGGACGTAACACGCACAGTTGGCGATTTGAAGCAGTTGGTCTAGACCTTATTCCGCATCAGAAAAGTTAAATCTTGTGCTTGAACCCAGCGGTCTGTATTACCCTAACCGTATTGCCCGCTTGTTCTTTCTGGCAATGGAAGAAGTGATGGGGAAAAGCGGACTGGATGCATTGTTAAGTTCGGCGGGGCTTGAAAACTACATCCAGCATCCGCCGCCCGATAATCTCGCGCGCCAGTTTGATTTTGCCTACATGGCGGCAATGCACGAAGCGCTCGAAGAACTGTATGGCACCAAAGGGGGGCGCGGCATGGCCCTGCGCATCGGACGTGCCTGTTTCTCGCACGGCCTCAAGGACTTTGGCGCGATGGCCGGGGTTAGCGACCCCGCATTTCAGGCGCTGCCGCTGCCCGATAAAACACTGTTAGGGCTAAAAGCCTTAGCCTACATCTTCACCCATTTCAGCGATCAGGAGTCCGATGTCGTCGATGGAGGGGATGCCTATCATTTCATCGTGGACATTAGCCCGATGGCCTGGGGGCGCGTGGCTGACCGTCCCGTCTGCCATGCCTTGAGTGGTATAATACAGGAAAGCCTGCGCTGGGTCACAAAAGGCTACGAATTCCACGTTCAGGAAATCGCTTGCCATGCAACCGGCAGCGACCAGTGCATTTTTAAGATTAATAAAAAGCCAATTGGACAACTCTAGGAGTTTCGCCTGTGGATAAGCCGCAGATTTTAATCGTCGAAGATGACCTTGACCTCTCTGAAATGCTCAACGCTTATTTCCGTGTGCAGAATTATGAAGTACACACTGCTGCATGGGGTGAGGAAGCACTGCGCATCGCCAAAGATCAGCCGTTGGAACTGGTCGTGCTGGATATTCGCCTTCCAGACATTGATGGATATGAGGTATGTCGCCGTCTGCGTACCCAGCGCCAAACTCAGGAGACCCCCATCATCTTTCTGACTGAAAAGCGTGATCGCGTGGATAAACTGCAAGGTTTGGAATTAGGTGTGGTCGATTACATCACCAAACCCTTTGACATTCAGGAACTGCGCCTGCGCGTGCGCAATGCCATCAGCCGTGCGACACGTCAGGCGCTGGTAAACCCGGTGACTGACCTCCCTGAAGGCGGTATGGTAGAAGATAAACTCAACGGCTTACTGTTAAGCTCGGAAAAATGGGCAGTGCTGCTGGTTTCCATCAACAGCCTCAACGAGTTCCGTGAACATTATGGCTTCGTTGCTGCTGACGATGTGCTGCGCGCTGTTACCCTGATGGTGCGCAATGCAGTTCGTGAACATGGCAGTGAGGAAGACTTCGTTGGCCACATGGGGCAGGAAGACTTCGTGATTATCACCACGGCGGAAAACGTCGGCAAAATCCGCGAACGCATTGAGAATCGCATCAGTCAATCCCGCGAATACTTCTATCCGCTGCGTGACCGCGATAAGGTACGTGAGGCGATGGAAGCCAATCATCTGCGCCTGAGCAGCGGTGTTGTTCAGCATAGCGATGGGACTTATAAAGACCTGGATGAACTGAAAGCAGCCTTGCATAAGGCCGCAGCACCATCTCCAAAATAACAGGGCTTCCAGACTGAAATAAGAAGGATCGGCAAATCTGCTCGATCCTTTTTTGTCGCTGGGAAGCGAACATAGGGGTAACCAACAAAACAGGGAGAAGCACACGCTTCTCCCTGTCGTATTACTGCAAGCGGTCTAATTTTTTAGGGGACCAGACCAGAGGTAGCGATCCACCAGGCCACCGTGCGGTTAAAGGCATAGGCGCTGAGCGGGAAGTAACCAACCTCACCGATCACTTCGTTAACGACCTCAATGTAGTAGCCGATGAACGATGCAACCTGCGGCTTTTCGGCCATGATTGTCGGATCGCTGTAGAGGAACAGCGGGCGCGACAGCATATAGGAACCGTCTTCAGCCGTGTCGTGGCTGGGGACAACACCGTTGATAGCCACTGCGCGCAAGCTGGAAGCTTCAGCCTGGTAGTAAGCGTAGCCGAAGAAACCAATAGCGTAGGGGCTGCTTTCAACACCCTGCACCAGCACGTTATCATCTTCGCTCGCGCTGAGGTTGCTGGCGGCGAGAATGGGTGCTTCATCCTTGGCGAAGATCGCTTCGACAAAGTAGTCGAAAGTACCGCTGTCAGTGCCGGGGATATAGCGCAGAATGGGTTCTGCCGGGAACGAAGGATCAACATCTGCCCAGGTTTCGGCAGTTGAGAAGGCCAGCGCCAGTTGTTCAGT
Source organism: Anaerolineae bacterium (assembly GCA_046328675.1). Taxonomy (GTDB): domain Bacteria; phylum Chloroflexota; class Anaerolineae; order Aggregatilineales; family Phototrophicaceae; genus JACAER01. The sequence goes on along the minus strand of JAXLWC010000024.1, from coordinate 1,501 downwards.
GGTCAGGTCGTTCACGAAATCATTTTCGCTGCTGACGACGACGGTCAGGGCATCCAGACCGACACGGAATGGAACAGGAACGCGGGGGGTAGCCAGAGCTGCGCAAGCATCCGCTTCTTCTGCCTTGATGGCGCGGCTTGCATTGGCCACATCGGTTTCACCGTTAATGCAGAAACGTTCAAAACCACCACCCGTACCAATGCTGTCGATGGTGATGTTACCGGCATAACCTTCATCCGTGAAACGTGCTGCGATGGCTTCGCTGAGCGGGAACACTGTCGAGCTGCCAGCAGTGATCACATCGCCTTCAACGCTCAGCGGGTCAATTTCAGGCATCAGGTCGCTGAGGTCAGGGATCAGCACGCGGTCAATCACATGAATAACGCCATTGGAGGCCGCGATGTCGGCGGTGGTTACATGAGCATCATTGACCATCACAGAACCATCTTCGCCAACGGTAACGGTCAGTTGGCTGCCAGTCATTTCGCCACCAGCAGATGCCATTTCCATGCTGGGTTCCATAACTGTACCGCTTTCATCGACCATACCGGCTGCGTCCGCAGCCATGACTGCGCCGCTGACAACATGATAAGTAAGAATGCGGGTCAGGATTTCGGGGTGAGACAGCAGGTAAGGCATGACGGGAGCGGGAACTGCTGCAAATGCTTCATCTGTCGGGGCAAAAACGGTGTAGGGGCCTTCACCAGCGAGTACATCGGTGAGGCCTGCGGCTTCCACGGCAGCCAGCAGGGTCGTAAAATTACCTGCCTGCGTCGCGACATCGACAATGGTGCCCGCATCCTGCGCTTTGGCGCCAAAGAGAGGAATTGCCAGAACCAGAACGAGTAGAAGCACTAGAAAACGTGACTTACGCATACTTGCTTTTTCTCCATACTAAATAAGCAACATGACTGAAAACGATTATAGCCGTCTTCTTAACAATTGATGCTAATGTGGAAGGTTTAACAAAAGGGAGTCGAATTGTTAAGAACCCTCACCACTGTTTTTAACAGGAGATTAAGCAAATCAAGAGATATTAATATCTGGTGAAAGGTTCATTTTAGCTTAAACTAACGGGCCAACTTGTGGGAATTTCCTTAAAGATTCAACAAATAACTGTCTGATTTCCTGCATCGAGGTTTCCGTTTCACCTTCAAAGCGCAGACTTAGGGCAGCTTCCGTGTTGCTGGCACGCAGTACCCCCCATCCGTGTTTAAACTGGACACGAATCCCATCAATCTCCACAATCTCACCTTTTCCTGCGAGCAGGTCACGCACCTTGTCCACGATTTCAAGTTTATCTTTATCAGGACATGTTGGCCGATACTCAGCGGTGATGTGACGTTGCGGCATTTGCTGGTTGAGCGATGACAATGATGTGTTGCCTGCTGCCAGCAGTTGCAGCAGTTTGCCTGCCACAAAGAAACCATCATCGATGCCGTAGTAGTCTTCTGCAATAAAAATGTGCCCACTCATTTCGCCCGCTAACAAAGCGTGTGTT
>JAXLWC010000023.1:0-71896 GCA_046328675.1 Anaerolineae bacterium | reverse complement strand
GCCTATCTGCCTTTCCGTTCCATAAAATACCTACCCTTGTAAAACCCCTACGGCGGACTGAAACCAAAACGGCGGAGGCATTCGGCCACGCGTATCCCAGGTGGTGCTGTCGCTCCGCGCTTCGCTCTCGCCAAACGCGCCCTACCGCCGTCCAACCGCTTCAACCTTACGATCATCCCCGCACTGTAACATATTCATCGAATCCTCATACTAAATCGTGACGCATAACGTAGTGAAAGGATGGAAGATGTTTGAACCGCAGTTAGAAGTGCCAGAGGATTATCGTATGATGGTGGAGCGTTCACCGGATTTGATTTCCAAGCTGACCACAGGGGGGATTGTATTGTATGCATCGCCGATGTGCGCGGAGTTAGTCGGACACCTGCCGCAAGACCTCGTCGGACATTCAATCTTTGAGTTCGTTCATCAGATGGATCAGCCGCGTCTCAAGAGCGCCTTCAGCGGCTTAATGCGCAGCAGCACGCAAACCGTTCACTATCGCATCCGTCACAAGGACGGGTCTTACGTGTGGATGGAAAGCATCTGTAAGGGCGTGGTCAACGGCGGAACCAAGCCCAAGGAAGTGCTGGTCTTTTCGCGAGACATCACCCGCGCCAAGCAGTTTGAAGGCGCGCTGCAAATCCTGGCACGCTGGGGCGACCAGATTGCCCAGGACGACGACTACTTCCGCCAGATGGTCAGCCACATCACCTCAGCCCTCAACGTCAGCTACGCCTTCATCACCGAAACCAACCCCGACAAAAACAAAGTGCGCATGTTAGCCTTCTGGAAAGGCAGCGATTTCGGCGTGCCCTTCGAGTATGCGCTGGCCGATACGCCCTGTGACACGGTCATCAACGGCGCGCGTACCTGTTATTATCCTGTCGGCGTGCAGTCGATCTTCCCGAAAGATCAGGACTTGGTGAGCCTGAAGGCCCAGGGCTACATCGGGCTGCCAGTCTTCGACTCGTATGGGGCTGTGATCGGGCATCTGGCCGTGCTGGATAACGAGCCATTAAAACTGGATGATCCCAAGCAGTGGCTGCTGAAGATTTTCGCGGTGCAGGTGGGGCTGGCGCTCGAACGCATGAAACGTAACAAGACCCGCAGTCAGTAAACGTACCACACTGGATTAAAGGTTACACGCCGTATTGTTCACGGGTTGAGGACGGGGAGCAGTACGGCGTGTGCGTATCTTTATCCGCCGGATAAAGACTTTTTTATCATAACACAAGTTAGTTGTGGATAGTCAAAGCAAGGCTGCGCCAATCGCATATAGGCTTACTTGTACAGCGTGTTTTGAAGCCCTTCTGCCTTGACTGGGGATGAGCTTTTCGGGGTAGGTTATTAACGCTTCACCCCAAATTCACCTCAAAACCGCCTTCGTTACATCTTCTCACAGCAAAAAATTGCCCCCCCGAACCTGTATTTTGCCCCTCTCCCTGTGTCGAACCTCCCCTCACGCTCAAATCCCCAAAAATGGATAAGCGAAGCGGCAGGGTTGGGGAGGGGCTAAACCTTACAAGGGTAGGTATTTTATTCTTGCCCTCAAAATCGCCTCGCAAACGTCTTGTGCTTAAGCCTCTTTTAACGTTTACGCTCCCACAGCGGCGAACAAAAAGCCCCTCTCCCGCGCCACCCATGCTCGCCACTCGTCAGTCTCCGCGCTTTGGGAGAGGGGTTTGGGGTGAGGTAAATGCGAGCGTCTCAATACTTGGCTTTCTTGTATTAATTACCTACCCTTGTAAAGGGGCTAAACGCGCCCGCTGCCTTCCCGCCTTTTGTCTTGGACTAACAGCTAACAGCTAAGAGCATGGTTGTAACGAATAATTACGCATCAGATGTTCGATAGAAATGTTTGTATTCAAGGTTGTTTTAGACGCGCCAACGCCGTTTTTGTGTCTACTTCAGTAGACGTGATGTCCTGGCAGCCAGATGGCTAGCCTCAGGCGGCTCAAAACAGCGTAATGTCTTGGACTAACAGCTAACGACTAACAGCTAACGACTTAGCAGTCGTTAGGCGAAGTTAAGGCTGTTGCAAGCCCTATGAAATCAGCCTCCTGTCGTTTCCCCACCCCGACAGCGTTTGTATTCTCAAACCTATTCTAACCAACTTTTTTGGGTGACCCGCATTTGCATCACCCTATCGTTTTCTGCCAGCTCCATCCACCTCGCCGTCAATTTCCGCTGCATCCGCGATCAATTCGATCAATTACTCCGTCATTTCCTCCCGCCTCAAAAGGACAGGTTTGTTTTTTCCAACCCATTCCAACCCACTTGCAGGCAAGAACCTGTCTTGCCCGCTGGGATTCAGGCTTTGGCCGGGATGTGGCTCATGGCGTATTCCGCGAGCGCGGTAATCGTCAGGCTGGGATTGACGCCGGGATTCGCCGGGACAATCGAGCCATCCACCACGTACAGCCCCGGATAATTGAACACTTCGCAGCGGCTGTTGACCACGCCGTTAGCATCGCTGGTGCCCATCGGGCAGCCGCCGATGAGGTGCGCGGTGGCCGGAATGCCGAGGAAGGCTTCGGGGATGGTGTCCTGGGCGATGCCTTTGGTCTTAGCGGCGAACTCGTGGGTGACGCCGTGTGAGATCGGCTCGTCGGGCGACAGCGAGGTGCCTTTGGGCAGTTCCGAGACGAGGCTGCGGCGGAACAGCGTGAACAGGTTGCGCCCCAGCCGCACGCGCATCGTGCTTTCCTTGGTCTGCATAATCAGCAGAATGGTCGAACGCTTGGCCCACTGCGAGAAGAACTTGGCATACAGGAACTCGATGGGGTGCATAATGCCGTGTCCGATGGTCTTGGCGAAGCGCTTCAGCGGTGTGGTCGCGCCTTCGATCATGGGGATGGCGAGCATACGCATGAACGACGAGCCAGCCGGATAACGCACAGGTTCCACCTGCGTCACGTCATCCAGCGCGAAAATCGAGGTGATGGCGATGCCTGTCGAGTAGTCGGTTTTCTGATCCCAACTTGTTGAGCCGACGAGGGCTTCGCTGTTGGTGCGCACATCTGTCCCCAGGCGCGACAGACGCGGCAGCGAACGGTATTTGTCGCGGCACTGGAGCAGCAGCCGCATCGTGCCCAGCGCGTGCGCGGAAATCACCACATTACGCGCGCGGATGAAGTAGCGATAGCCGTTGAGGGGGTTGGCGGTGGAACTGCGGTAGACAACTTCATAGCGCGCGCCATCGCTCTGCCCTTCTGGCAGCGGGCGAATATCCATCACTTCCGACTCAGCGCGAATCTCTGCACCGTGTTTCTCGGCGAAGTACAGATAATTTTTGACCAGCGTGTTCTTCGCGCCGTAGCGACAGCCGACCATGCAGCCGCCGCAGCCGTTACAGCCAGTGCGCTGCGGGCCGTCACCGTTGAAGTACGGGTCGCTGACGGTTTTGCCCTGCTCACCGAAGAAGACAGCGACATCGGCCTGACGGTAAGTGTCGCCGCGTCCGTGCGCGGCGGCAATCTCTTTGAGCGCGATGTCTGCCGGGGTGACGAAAGGATTGGGGGCGACGCCCAGCATACGTTTGGCCGTATCATAGTGCGGGCGCAGCAGCGACTTCCAGTCCGCGAGGTCACGCCAGCCGGGAGCCTCAAACAGCGCATCGCTGGGTTCCATCAGCACGTTGGCGTAGACTAAGCTGCCGCCGCCCACGCCGCTGCCATGCAGCACCATGATGTCGTTCATGAAGCTGATTTGCTGGATACCGAAGCAGCGCGCCAGCGGCAGCCACAGATACTTGCGCAGATTCCAGTTGGTGCGCGGGAAATCCTCATCACGAAAACGCTTGCCGCGTTCCAGCACGAGCACGCTGTAGCCTTTTTCGCTGAGGCGCATAGCGGACACACTGCCGCCAAAGCCTGAACCTACAACTACGTAATCGATAGTTTTTGCGGTCATAGTAATTTTGCTAACAACACTATATTCGAATCATGATTTGATTTTATGCCAGAATCGCGGAATGGGGTAGCACCTGCTGTATCCAGGACTCAAAAAGGCGAACCGTTGCGGCTCGCCTCTTCTTTAGTAGGGACGTTCAACTGAACGTCCTGCTGAACGTCCCCACAATTGTCTGCTTTCTGATGTGCTTAGCGGCTGCCAGCACCCATGAACATCATGCCAAACATCTGCATCAGTTCGTCGGCTTCGGCCACCACTGCGCCTTCCGGGGCGGTGATTTCCGGCGCGGCATTCTGGTCAGCGAAGTAGATACCAAAGCTGAGGTCGAAGGAACCACCACCAGAAGCATTAGCACTGTCGGGTGCAGCTTCGGCAATCGCGGCGGCATCAACACTGGCTGCGATTTCCAGGCCGTAGACATAGTTGTCCTCAAGGCCGAAGTAACCGGTCACCGAGAAGCTGATGTTTTCAGCGGCGGCGGCCAGCATCGCGGTAACATCTTCCGCCGACATATCTGCCGCTGCGGGGTCGTTGGCCATCTGCTCCTGCATCATTTCCATGGTGGCGGGGTCGTTCAGCCAGCCTGCAACGTCCAGAGACAGTTCATAAACTGCCACAGCGACGCCATCGATTTCGCTGTCTTCCAGGCGAGAGAGGACGATGTGGCTGCCGACGGTGGCGAAATCAAGGTCGGAGGCCAGCGAAGCATCAGCCGCCGAACCGCCCGCCATATTGCCCGCCATGCTGCTGATCTGTTCGGGGGTCATGCCTTCGGTCACGGTGCTGACCAGGTCAACAAGGTTGACACCACCCCATTCGGGCAGTTCTGCGTTCTGGCCCATGCGCATACCCGCCAGACCGAGCGCGCCGAAGTTGATGTAACCGATGGAATCGACCAGCACAAGCTGAATGTCCAGCGGGGCATCGCCCGTATCAATCGTCAGATTGAGAGCGCCGTCGAATGCGCTAACGCCGGATTCAAATCCACTCATCATGCCGGACATATCGGCAGCAGCAGCGGGATCGCTCATCATGCCGCCCATCATGCCGCCCAGCATACCTTCTGCACCGCTAAAAGCGCCGTCTCCAGAGATGGCAATGTTGGTGTCGTCGCCATCTTCATTTGTCGTGTTGAGGGTGGCATCAATGGTGAAAGTAGCAGAACCGACGCTTGCTGAAGCTGCCAATGAATCGGATAAGAAAGCGCAATCTTCTTCCGAAAGATCACCACAGGGCACATCCTGCGCTGCGACGACAGACACCATCGCGAGCAGCAGCAGTACCAGTAACACAAGAGAAAGCTTACGCATTTTTTGCATTGTCCTTTACTAAGGCGAAATCTCCGGGACTCAGCCCACGCTGAGTTATACCCTGAAAGCATTATACGACAAACATAGGCAACTGGTTGCATAAATCATGTTAGAATGCGCCTGATTTGTGCAACCAGCCTAGGCAAACTGAATAGTGGCCATCGCGTGCGGCGGCAGTTCGACGCGCCAGCGCTGCGGGCCATCCGCAGAAACAGTCAGCGCGGTTGGCGTAACGGCGTTGGGATTCTGCACGCTGTTGACGGCACGCGGGCTGTCCGCCGCCAGAAGCTGCGCACTGCTGACGCTGGCAGACGGCGCGACCAGGGTGACGGACGCTGCTTGGCTGAAATGGCGGTTGATAAGGGTCACGGCTGTGCCCTTGGTGTTGGTCGAAGCGGTGGCCGTCACGGCGCTGATGTTGTAGCTGTTGGGCATCGAGGTTCCGTGCGTCACGTCAACGGGCAGGGCTGTCGCGCCGATGTGTGGTGTATGCAGTTGCAGCGCGTAGTAAGTCGGCGTGAGCCAGAGAGCGTCGCCTTCGGTCATCACGGGCGCGTGCAGCACGTTGACAATCTGCGCCAGATTCGCCAGCGCCAGCACATCACACTGATGATGGAAGCCTTCAAGCGCGACGGCAGCGGCCAGCGCATCGCGCAGTGTACCCGCCTGCTCGTAGGTGGTCGGGCTGCGCGGCGCGGCATCTGGCCCCCATTCGCGCGCTTCAGGATGCCACACGCCCCACTCGTCGAGCGCGATGCTGACGCGGTGCTTGCTGCTGCCTAACGTCTCGCGGAGGTAACCCGCCGTGCGGCTGACAAAGTTCTCGGTGTCGTGGGCTTCCGCTAGCAGCGCGTAGTACTGCTCCTCGCTGAAATCGAGTTCGGGGCCGCCGTTAATCCAGTAGCGGTGAATCGAGAAGTGATCGGTCAGATTCAGGTGGCGCTGGTTGGTCTTGATGAAGGCGCGGTTCCAGTCGTCGTCATGACCGCAGGCCACCAACTGCGCTTTGGGATCGACGTGGCGCAGCATGGTCGCGTAACGACGGTACTCGATGGCGTAGGATTCGGCGTCGAAGTGGCCGCCGCAGCCCCAGTTTTCGTTGCCGACGCCCCACAGCGTCACGCCGAAGGGTTCCGGCGAACCGTTGGCGGCGCGTTCACGGGCGAGGTCAGTGTTGATGCTTGTGTTGCAGTATTCCACCCAGTCGCACAATTCCTGCGGCGTACCGCTGCCAACGTTGCCCGCAAGATACGGCTCCGCGCCCAGCATCCGGCACAGGGCGATAAACTCGTGCGTGCCGAGGCTGTTGTCGTCTTCGACCTGTAAGCCGCAGGACATGCCGAGGCGTACCGCGCGCTTGCCGATGCCGTCGCGCCAGTGGTAGTGGTCGGCGTAGCAGCCGCCGGGCCAGCGCAGCAGCGGCACAGGCATGGCTTTCAGCGCGTCCACGACATCGGCGCGAAACCCGCCGTAGTTGGGGATGCTGCTGCCTTTGCCGACCCATAAGCCGTCATAACAGCAGCGGCCTAAATGTTCGGCGAAGTGTCCATAAAGGCGTGGCGAAATCGTGCCAATGGGACTGTCACCGCGAACGGTCAGTGTTGTCTCAATCATAAAAAATCCTTTTCTTGAAAGCGTTTGCAAATTTGTAACGCACAAATGGGCAAACGTACAAGGGGTGACCGCGTAAGTTCGTTGTTTGAGCACAAGCCACACTGCAAACTCTTCCAACACCTTCTGAACATCTTTTGAACATGTCCTCTGTATGCTGAAAGCGTAATCGAACGACAGAGGATTCTGAATATGGCATATCCACTTCACATCAAAATTCGCACGCAGGAGGTTGAACGCTTCGGGCGCTTCGCCATTGTGGGTCTGCTGGGGACGCTGGTGGATTTTTGCGTGCTGGTGGTGCTCAAGGAAGCGCTGGGGCTGCCGCTGCTGCTGGCCAATACCCTGTCGTATGCGGCGGGCATCAGCAACAACTTCCTGCTCAACCGGACGTGGACGTATGGCGATGTTCAGCGCAAAACATGGTGGACACAGTTCGGGCAGTTCTTCCTCGTCAGCACCATCGGTCTGCTGCTGAATAACACGATGGTCGCGCTGCTGAGTGAACCTGTTGGTGCGCTCATCGGCCAGCCGCAGATAGGATATCTGGCAGCGAAAGTCGTGGCGACGCTGCTGGTGCTGTTCTGGAACTTCTTCGCCAACCGCTATTGGACATTCAACAACGCCCACTAGAGGCGTGTGGAGGTAAAGCTCATGATGAAGCTGGAACAGGAACAGGTCATGCAGGTGGCACAGGTGAACCCGGTCATCACGGTGTCGGATATGAAGCCGCTGGTGAGCATCATCTGCCCGGTGCATAACGAGGAAGCCGGCTTGCAGGAACTGTATCAGCGCGTCGTCGGTGTGATGGACACGCTGGACGCGGATTGGGAACTGGTGCTGGTGGATGACGGCAGCCGAGACCGTTCGGCGGCGGAGATTATGCGGCTGTACAACAGCGATGTGCGTGTGCGCGGTGTTCAGCTTTCGCGCAACTTCGGCTTCCAGATCGCGGTGACTGCCGGGCTGGACGTGGCGCAGGGCGACGCGATTATCCTGATGGACGCTGACCTGCAAGACCCGCCGGAAGTCATTCCGCAGATGATCGCGCAGTGGCACGCGGGCTACGATGTGGTGTACGGCGTGCGCGGCGAACGCGAGGGCGAAACGTGGTTCAAGAAAGCCAGCGCCAGCGCCTTCTACCGCCTGATACGCCGAATCACCAGCGTCAATATTCCACTGGACACAGGCGACTTCCGGCTGATGGATCGGCGCGTGGTCGAGTCCATCCGCAAGATGCCGGAGCGCCACCGCTTTCTGCGCGGGCTGGTAAGCTGGGTGGGCTTCAAGCAGACGGGCGTGGTGTATCAGCGGCAGGCACGCTTCGCCGGAAAAACCAGCTTCACGCTGGGCAAGATGCTGCGCTTCGCGATGGATGCGATTACGGGCTTCTCGTATTTCCCGCTGCAAATCGCAAGCTGGTTGGGCTTTGTGATGGCCATCATCAGCGCGCTGTCGATTGTGGCGGTGGTGGCGCTGCGGCTGTTCGGCACGGACGCGCCGCTGCTCGGTCAGGCGACGACGCTGATTGCGGTGCTATTCCTCGGCAGCATCCAACTGATTTGTCTGGGCATCATCGGCGAGTATCTGGGGCGCATGTACGACGAGGTGAAACAGCGCCCGCTGTATCTGGTGCAGGAGACCTGGGGCGTCGAACGCTAGGCGCGGGTTTTTGCTGAGGACGCCAGGAGTTCAAAACCCGCTGCGAGGCCGTGAAGTAACACGGCAAATGGTTAAATTGACATAGGGTTCGCTTAGGCGAAACGAGATGATAGTGAAATAATGGAGTACCTAACGTGACTACGATAACCCCCAATATCATGCCTGCGCTACAGGCGGATAAAAACTGGCTGGAAAGCAAATGGATGTCGCGCATTTCTGTCGCGAGCCTGCTGGTGATTGGCATTATGCTGCTGGCGGCGGTGCTGAACTTCGCCAACCTTGACGCCATCGCCGACGGTAACCTGTACTACACGGCAGCGGTCAAAAGTATGCTGCAATCGTTCTCGAACTTCTTCTTCGTGGCGGCAGAACCGGGCGGCTCAGTGACCATTGATAAGCCGCCGCTGGGATTGTGGCTGCAAGCGATCAGCGCGATGGTCTTTGGCGTGAACGGCTTCGCGGTGTCCCTACCGCAGATTCTGGCAGGTATCTTTTCTGTCCCTGTGCTGTACCACCTGGTGAAGCGCTACTTCGGCACGGTGGCGGGATTGATCGCGGCGTTCGTGCTGGCCGTCACGCCTGTGTCCATCGCGGCACAGCGCAACAACACGATGGACGCCACGCTGATTTTCACGCTGCTGCTGGCGGCGTGGGCCTTCATCAAAGCCACCGACACGGGCAGACTGCGCTGGCTGCTGCTGGGCGGCGTGCTCGTTGGGCTGGGCTTCAACATCAAGATGCTGCAAGCGTTCCTGCCGCTGCCCGCGTTCTACGCGCTGTACTTCTTCGGCGCGAAAGTAAGCTGGCGGCGTAAGATCGCGCAGTTGTTCGCGACCAGTGTGGTGCTGCTGGGCGTGTCGCTGTCGTGGGTGATGATTGTCGATCTGACGCCCGCTGACCAGCGTCCTTACGTAGGCAGCAGCGACACCAACAGCGCGCTGGAACTGGCGATTGGTTATAACGGCTTGCAGCGTTTGCTGGGCGGCGTAGTCGGCGGCGGCGGCACATCTGCGGATGACGGCACGGCCAACAACGATGGGCAGACACCACCCGCCGGAGCCAATGGACAGTTCACGCCACCCACCGGAACCAATGGTCAGCCGCCAACGGGCGCGAACGGGCAGCCTCCCGCGCTGCGTGATGGCAATAACCCGGTGACGGGCGCTGGGGGTGGCATTGGCGGCAATGAAATCGGCAGTCAGGGCATACTGCGTCTGTTCAGCCTGCCGCTGGCCAACGAAGTAAGCTGGCTGCTGCCCTTCGGCCTGTTCTCGGTAGTGCTGCTGGCGGTTGCTGCCAAACCGCGCCTGCCGCTGAGCAAGGAACATCAGGCGTTGGTGCTGTGGGGCGGCTGGCTGCTGACGGAAGTCGTATTCTTCAGCGCGGCAAGCTTCTTCCACGCCTACTATCTGGCGATGCTCGCGCCACCGCTGGCGGCACTGGTGGGCATTGGCGTCATGCAGTTGTGGAAGATGCGCCAGCAGCACAGCACCGTGTCGGGTATCCTGCTGATCGTATCGGGCGCGGCAAGCTTCGCCTTCCAGATGTGGGTCGCCAGCCAGTACACCACTGTCTCGGTGGTATGGATGGCGGCGGGCGCAGCGATGCTGGTAGCGGGCGCGGTGCTGGTCTTGCAGCGGGTGATCGTCTCGCACAAGGCAGCCATCGCGGGCTTCGCCTGTGTCGTCATCGCCATGACCGCAGTCCCGGCGGTGTGGGCTGGCCTGACGACCTTCGATGACGCGGGCAGCACCAACCTGCCCCACGCTTTTGCGGGTGGCAGCGCGACAGGCACGGGTGCGGTGGGGCTGCGCGGCGATAACATGGACGAAGACCTGCTGGCCTATCTTGACGCCAACACACAGGACACCTACTACATGATGGCGGTGGCCAGCGCCAATCAGGGCGATACCTACGTGATGGCCAGCGGACGCCCGGTGTTCTTCATCGGCGGCTTCAACGGCGGTGACCCGGTGATTGATGCCGAAGGTCTGCAAGCGCTGGTGGACGCGGGCGAACTGCGCTACGTGCTGTGGGGTGGTAACGGCGGCCCCGGCGGCGGCAGCAGTTCGGACATCAGCACATGGCTGCAATCAAGCTGCACCGTTGTCAGCGAGGTTTCGACGCAAAACGGCACGCTGTACCAGTGCGGCAGCTAAGTACGGGTTAGACATAGTAGGGACGTTCAATTGAACGTCCCTGCGTCATTTATTCTTGTCAGTCGTTGAGTGTTGTAGGATAAGCGTATAAAGGGAACAAATGGGGGATGGGTCAGCGTGAAAACGATACTGATTGTGGACGATAAGATCAGCGCACAGCGGCTGCTGGCCGACTATCTGAGCGAAAAAGGCTATCGCACGGTGGTCGCCAGCAACGGACGCGAGGCACTGTTTACGGCACGGCACGAGAAACCTGATCTCGTGCTGTTGGACATTATGATGCCGGAGATGGATGGTTACGAGTTCATGCGCCATTTCCGTAAGGAGCGCAGTACGCCCGTGATTATGCTGACCGCCCGGCTGGAGGAAACCGACAAGGTGATCGGGCTGGAGCTGGGCGCGGACGATTACGTCACCAAACCGTTCGGCATGGCGGAACTGACGGCGCGCATCCGGGCGGTGCTGCGGCGCGTCTCTGAAGAAACGCTGCCGCCGGAAGTGCTGCGCGTGGGCGCTGTGACGCTGGACAAGCAGACGCGGCTGATTACGGTAGGCACGCGCAAAGTTGAACTCACGCCGTCAGAATTTGACCTGCTCACGATTCTAATGGCCTCGCCGGGGCAGGTGTTCTCCCGCGCGGAGCTGCTGGAACGGCTGAAAGGCGACACGTTTGAGAACGTCGAACGCACCGTCGATGTGCATATCCGTAATCTGCGCGCCAAGCTCGAAGAAGATGCCAGCCATCCTCAGTACATCCTGACGGTGTTTGGCGTAGGCTATCGTTTTAACAGTGAACCGAGTTAAGTCATGTTTCGTTCTCTCACCTTCAAATGGGTCGCGACGCTGCTCGTGACCAGCCTCATCGGCGTTGTGCTGGTGGGGCTGTTTGCTTATCGGACGACGGTCAACGAATTTGATCGCTTGCGCATTGAGCAGGCACAGGCGACGTTTATCAGTGAAGCCACCACCTACTACCAGGAGCATCAGTCGTGGGCTGGCTTTGAGGAATGGCTGCACGCGCAGGCGGACGAGACTTCCGGTTATGGCGAAGGGGTGCAGCTTTGCGCGCTGGCCGATGCTGCGGGCAACGTCGTGGTCAACGCTGGCCCGTTTGACATCGGTGATGTCGTGCGCACGACTGAACTGGAACGCGGCTTCCCGATTGCGATCAACAATGTGCAGGTCGGGACGGTGCTGCTGGCTGCCCCACCGCCGGGGCCGGACCCGCGTGAACAGAAGTATCTGGATCGCACGACGCTGGCGCTGGGCGTAGGCGCGCTGGGTGCCGGAGCCGTCGCGCTGCTGGTGGGGCTGCTGCTGTCGCGTAATTTCCTGCGGCCATTGGGGGAACTGACGCACGCCATCACGGCGATGAAACGCGGCGAACTGAACCAGCAGGTAACGGTGCGCACGCGCGATGAACTGGGCGCGCTGGCGCAGACCTTTAACCAGATGAGCGCTGAAATTCACCGCGCCAACCAGTTACGCAAGCAGATGACCGCCGACATCGCTCACGATTTGCGCACGCCGCTGATGGTGATTTCCGGCTATCTGGAAGCGCTGCGCGATGGCACACTGAAGCCGACGCAGGCACGCTTTGATGCCATGAATCAGGAAGTGCTGCTGCTGAAGCGGCTGATCGACGATTTGCGCACGCTGTCGCTGGCGGACGCGGGCGAACTGAAGCTGGTGTATCAGCCTGTGCCGCCGCGCGACCTGCTGGAACAGGTGCAGCAGTCGTTCGCGCCGCTGGCTGAGGAGCAGCAGGTGAGCTTACGCGTCGAGGCTGATGATGCCGTGCCGCTGCTGAACATTGACCGTGAACGCATGGTACAGGTGCTGGCGAACCTCGTCAGCAATGCGCTGCGCTACACGCCTGCGGGCGGCACGGTGACGCTTGGCGCGCGGCGGCAGGCAGACCGCGTGCAGCTTATGGTGAACGACACGGGTTCGGGCATTCCCGAAGACAAGCTGCCGAACGTGTTTGAACGCTTCTATCGCATCGAGGAATCACGCACGGAGAATCAGGGCGAGTCGGGGCTGGGGCTGGCGATTGCCAGGTCGATTGTCGAGGCGCATCGCGGCACTATCACGGCGACCAGCACGCTCGGCAGCGGCACGTCGATGATTATCACGCTGCAACTCCAGATGACGGGGAGCAATTGAACCGCCAAGACGCTGCGTTGAGTACAACGAAGGACACCGAGAGAAAAGAGGGTTCAACATCCTGCATGATGCGAAAATAAAAACACACCCGGAGAATATTATCTGCCGGGTGTGTTGTTTAGTGGAGAATTAGCCGCCGGGGCGACCCCCACCGGGGCGTCCGCCGCCGGGACCGCCGGGGCCACCCTGTCCGCCGCCGGGGCCTGAGGCGGTGGGCGCGGGCTGGCTGAGGTCTAAGCCGATGCCGAAGCTGGCGGCGTAGCCTTGTTCGCCTGTGTCCTCGTCTTCGTATTCGACCAGTTCCAGCGTCAGCAGGCCGTCGCTGCCCTGAAAGATGCCATCATCGGCGTTGAGTGTGTCGCGATAGCCTTTGCTGGCATACGGTGCTTCTGACTGCACGAGGTCGCTGATGTCTTCGGGGAAGAACAACTGCGACGTGAACTCATAGCCGCTGTCCGCTTCGGGGTCGGTGCGAATCTTGAAGTGAATATGCACGGTGCGTCCCGAATACCAACCGGGGTAAATCGTGATGAACTCGGCAACGCCCAACTCGTCGGTAATCTGGTAGCCGCGCAGCCACTTCTGCCCGGTGGTGTCGAAGCCAGCGTCGGTGACATCGGAGTATACGCCCAGCGCGTCACAGTGCCAGACATCGACCTGCGCGCCGGGCAGCGGGGTGCAGGCGTTGGCGCTGACATCAAAGACGTGGAACGCCAGCTTCAGCAGCTTGCCTTCCTTGACGCTGCCGTCCGACGGCTCCACGCGAATGTCGGAACGGTTGAGCATCTCGTCCACGAAGTAAGGTCCCTCGGTCAGCGCGGGGCGCACAACGCAGGTGGGGACGGTGGTGCTGGCGGGCGTTGGGGTTGCCGTGCCGCCAAGCTGGCTCAGGCTCAGGTTTCTGAAGCCGGATGCCGCAATCAACGCGCCCGCGCTGCCCAATCCCAGCAGCGCCAGCACTTCACGCCGCGTCAGCACGCGACCTATCGGTTTATCGTCGTTATCCATTTGATCCTCCGGGAATATAGTGGGGTAGGCATGGAGGTTCTGCGCTGAAATGTAAATCGTGATGCTCCATGCCCGTGTGCAATCTGCCAACCACACAACTCAATCAATTGCACAATGCAGCTACTATAAAAAAGAGTTGTTCAGAAGTAGAGTAGATTACGTAAACAGTGCCTTAAACCTGTGACGCACGGCCAGAATCAAAAAAGCCACCGCGTTTTCAGCAGTGGCTTTCGGGCAGCGCGTAAGCCTATTCCGCGACGGCCGTCGCCACAAAGTCCAGCTTCAACGTCACGTCATCGCCGACATTGGCCACAAACGGCACATCAGGGATGTTCAGGTTGTAGCTGGAACGCTGCACCACCGTCTCGGCATGGCCAACCAGCCGTGTGTCGCTTTCCAGCGTGGCGCTCACGTCAAACGTGACGGAGTTGGTGGTACCCGCAATCGTCAGGTCACCTGTCACCTGAAACGTCAGCGTGTCGCCAACGACGGCGCTGGCGGGCAAACCCGTGATGCCAGTGGGCTGAAAGGTGATGAACTCGTTGGCGTCGTTCTCCGATTGCAGGATGAAACGGGCAACAGAGTTGTCGCGGCGGTCTTCGTCGGTCTGGAAGGTGCGCGCGTTGATGCTGATCTCGCCCACCTGCGTTTGTGACAGGTCGCTCAGGTTGAGCAGTATATCACCTGCGACCTGTGTGGTCGTGCCGACGACAGTCTTGTCATTGCCGTTCAGCAGTTCGTAGATGTTGTATTCGACCTGCGATTCTTCCTGCGAGATACGGAAAACGACGGCGTTTCCGCTGCCATCGTCGGTGGCTTCAATCTGCTCCACACTGTCCTGAACATCGATACTGGGCGCGGCGACTTCACGCGTGAGGTACAGAAATGCGGCGACGCTGACAACAGCAATGATGGCAATCAGTGCGACGCCAAGGCGAACTTTACTCGACATAGGGATGTCTCCTCATAGGAAATTTAGTGTGAGGTGTACTGTACCAACTGCCCGTTCAGAAGATGTTCAGAAAGTGTTTGCTTTTGACTGAAGTGCGCCAACGGTTCAGTTCGTACCACTGCGCTGTGAACAAGTCTTCGCCTGCTTGACAATAACTTTCGTTCGGGTTTATTATATCGTATAACGATATATCATTTCACGTAGTAAGGTGTCTATGAATCTTGCCGATTTTGGACGATTTGCTGACCCGGCGCTGCTCATTCTGACGAGCCTTGCCGATGGCCCGAAACACGGCTACGCCATGATGGAAGACATACAGCGGCTGGCGGGCGTGCGTTTAGGCCCCGGCACGCTGTACGGTGCGCTGGCACGGCTGGAGGAACGGGCATTGATCGAAGCGCTGCCTGCCGAAGACCGCCGCCATCCCTACCAACTGACTCCGGCGGGGCGCGTGTTTCTGCGCGAACAGCTTGAACGCTGGCATCAGTTGACGGGCATTGGCTTAGAACGATTGGCAGGCCAGGCATGAAATCTATGCTCGCTTTACTGCTGCGCCTGTATCCGCGTGCCTGGCGTGAGCGTTACGAACAGGAATTCCGCGCGCTGCTGGACGAACGCGGATTGTCCGCAGGCGATGTGTTGGACATTGTAGTAGGCGCGATGGATGCACGTTTATCGCCGCGCCAGCATTTGATGGAGGCTAATATGTTGCAAGCAGGTGACAAAACCGGGTTACGCATCATTGGCGTGGGGGCTGTGCTGTGCGCTGTCCTGCTGTGGCTGTCGATCATCAACGGCGGCAGCGTCGGTTTTGTCGATGGCACGCTGATGATTCCGGGGATCATGGTGATGTTTGTGATTTCCATCCTGCTGCATCTGGCGTGCCGCAAGCATGACCCCCAGCGCAGCAGGCAGGCGCTGCAAATCACGGCAGGTTGTTTCGTCGTCGGACTGCTGATTTTTCTTGTGCTGCGCCAGCAGTCCAACACACAGCTTATCGTTGGCTGGCAGGGCGTATTTCTGGCGGGGACCTTCGGCCTGTGGATCGTGCTCAACGCGCGCATCGGTTTCGCGGCGGGGCTGCTGCGTTCGTGGGCCATGCTCTTCGGCGTAGCGGCGGGCGTCCTATGGATTATTCTGTATATCGTGATGATGGGTTTTGACCTGGCTTATCAGCCGGAGCTTTCATCCAGCGGCTGGATGGTGCTGCTGTTTGGCACGGCCATCGTCTGGTTGATCGCCCAAATCCTGTGGGCGCTTGGGCTGGCGCTGTCCCTGCTGCTGCCGCGCGGCTTAGTGCCTGCCCCGCAGTAATCCTCGCTGAAAATAACAGAGACATGACTCGCGCCATGCCTCTGTCTCTCACTTAGTCCTGCTTCAATTCAGGCTGGATTAGTTTTCCAGCGTCCATTCGTTGATGTAAGCGGTGTAGCCGTAGAACACCCACGACGGGCCGGGATTGAAGTTGCCGATGCGTGAATTCGCTACGTGGAAGATGTTGGGGACATACGTCCAGTCGTAGGCGACATCATTGCGGGTGATTTCCTGAATCTGGTAGTACAGTTCAGCGCGCGCGGCGGGTTCGCAGCCGGGGAGCGTGCGAGCCTGTTCCACCAGCGCGTCAACTTCGGGGTTCACGTAGGAAGCCAGGTTGTTGCCGCTGCCGGGGATATCTTCCGTGCTCAGTACCAGCGTCATGAAGTCGTTCGGGTCAGGGGTGCTCGTGCCACCGCTGTTGCTCATGGGGGTCGCGTCGTAAGCCTGTCCGAAGTATACCTGATCGAGGTAATTGGCCCATTCGACCAGTTCCAACTGCACGTCGAAGCCGATCTGGTTCAGTTGATCCTGGGCGATCAGCGCAGTGGTTTCAAAGTGCTGCAAAATGTTGCTGTAGGAAATGGTAAAGGCCAGACGCACGCCGTCCTTTTCACGCACGCCGTCGCCATCGCTGTCCACCCAGCCTGCGTCTTCGAGGAGCTGCATCGCGCCTTCGGGGTCATAGGGGTAACGGCCCAGTTCGGCGTTGTAAGCCCAGCCAATCGTCGGGGCAACCACGCTCACCAGCGGGGTGCCGCCGTCTGCGCCGCCCAGTGTCGCCAGCACGTCGTCAATGTTGAAGCCCATAACCACTGCCTGACGTACCGCCGGATCGCTGAAGATGGGGTGCGGAGCCTGTTCAACCGGGTTGCCGTTTTCATCATAGGCAGGCTGCGGGTTGGTCGGGTCTGCCCAATTCAGCGACAGGAAGTTGACCGACAGCGCCGGGAAGGAGGCATATTGCAGGTTGCTGGTGTCTTCGATCTGCTGGAACAGGTCACCCTGGAAATAGGTGTAATCCAGTTCGCCCGACTGAATGCCCTGAATGGCCACAGCCTGATCGCCGACGACGCGGTTGACGAGGAACGGAATGTTCGGTTCGCCTGCCCAGAAGGTCGGGTTGGCGCGGAAACGCTGGCCTTCATCGGGTGCCCATTCTTCGAGGATGTAGGGGCCGCCGCTGATGTCGGGGTTGGTGTTCAGATCGTTGGTCATGAAGTCGCTGAAGTCGGCTGCGAAACGGTATGACGGCAGGAAGCGGATCGCGCTCAGGTCGCTCAGTACCGCGCAGTTGTTGCTGGAAAGCACAACTTCGTAGGTCTTGTCATCGACACGGTTGACGTGATCAATGTAAGCCACGTTGGTTTCCAGCACGGTTTCAATCGATTCCTGCTTGATGGCATCAATCGAGAAGATCATGTCGTCAGAGGTGATCGGTGTGCCGTCGCTCCACACCGCATCATCACGGATGTGGAAGGTGTAGGTCAAACCGTCTTCCGAGATTGTCCAATCGGTCAGCCCCGGCGTGGCTGCGCCCGTGAAGCTGTCGGTGTAAAACGGAGCAGGCCACAGCAGCGAAAATGCCTGATACGATGCCCCATCGCTGGAGAGATGGGGATTAAAAGTGGTGATGTTGCCAAAACCGCGAATGACAATAGTGTCAGCGCTTTGGGCGAACACCGCCACTGGCAGCACTACTGCCAGCACTAATAACAACACAACAAATGCAAACTTCCTCATACTGGCACTCCTTCTGAAAGTTCCGAAACTGACTTAATTTTATGTATGTTTCTCGGAGACTTAAATCGTAACAAACTTGGGCTGTACCTGCAACCAGACTTCCCCACCAAAATGCATTACCCTCTCGCAATCTGTAAGTTACAGCTTAGAGATGCGGCGGCAGGCCGAGCAGCGCTGCGGTTAGCGGGGCTTGTTGGCGTCTTTGTAACGCTATGTTATTATCCAACCGCAAAAGCGCGCTTTACGGAAGTGAATCTATGGACACGTTTCAACTGAAAATCAGCGACGCGGAATACCGCACGCGCTGCGCTCATCTGCTGGAACAGGTGAAAGCGGCAGGATGCAGCGGTGTGGTGTTGTTTGACCGCGATTATGTCATTTACTACTGTGGTTTTGCCTTTATTCCCACTGAACGCCCGATTGCCTTTGTCATGAACAGCAAGTGCGAACGCGGCTTGTTCGTTCCGCGCATGGAAGTCGAGCACGCTAAAGCCAATGGCCTGATCGACTCTGTCGCGCATTACGTGGAATACCCCGACGACCCGCACCCGCTGACGGTGCTGGCGAAGCTGCTGGCGGACATGGGCGTCAGCGGCAAGGTCGCGGCAGACGACGAGGGCTACCCACGCATCTTCGGCTATCGCGGCCCGAAACTGGCGGAACTGGGGAATATCACCGTTCACCTCATCCGCGACGCTGTGGAAGATCAGATGATGGTCAAGTCCCCTGCTGAGTTAGCCTGTTTGCAGGAAAGCTGCCGCTGGGGCAATCTGGCGCTGCGCCTGCTTCAGCGTTACACCAAACCCGGCCTGACCGAAACCGATGTTGAGAAGCGTGCCAGCGACGAAGCCACGCGCGCGATGGTCGATGCTATTGGCCCGATTTATCGCGGCTTGAGTATGGTCACGGCAGGCGCGTATGGCATTTATCGTGGGCAGATTGGGCGCAGCGCGTCTATGCCGCATGTACTCGCCAGCAACATCACATTCCTTGAGGGCGACGTGCTGATTGGCGAATCCACCGCGCCAGTGTGGGGTTACATCTCTGAACTGGAACGCACGATGTTTCTGGGCAAGCCTTCGGATGAACAGAAGCGCCTGTTTGACCACATGATCGCGCTTCAGGAAACGGCGTTCAAAGCCTTCGAGACGGCTAAATACTGCTGCGATGTGGACAACGCCGTGCGCGCCTATTTCACGAAACATGACCTGACTCAGTACTGGCGGCATCATACCGGACACGCCATCGGCCTGCGCTACCACGAAGGGCCATTCCTTGACCGGGGCGACAAGACTCCACTGAAACCGGGCATGGTCTTCACCATCGAACCCGGCCTGTACTCGCCGGAAGTCGGCGGCTTCCGTCACTCAGACATGGTGGTCGTCAAGGAAGGCGGCATCGAAATGATGACCTTCTACCCGCGCGACCTGGAGCACATGATTATTCCGGTGTAGTGTTTTGCCGCTTTTATAAGGAAGCAACCCGCATTTCCTTCTCCTGCTCTTAGAGGGAAACATCTTTTAGCACCAGACGAGAAACGGACACGCTGGCTTATGGGACAATTCATTTTAAGGCGCTTGCTGCAAGGCATTCCAACGTTCTTCGGCATCACGGTCATCACCTTTCTGGTGATGCTCACCGCGCCGGGCGACCCGATTACGCTGATTACCTTCGCGCCGCGCCGTGACCCGGAATCGATTGAAGCCATGCGCCGCCAGCTTGGGCTAGACCAACCGCCGCTGGTGCAGTATATCTACTGGCTGTTCGGCAACGACTGGACGAAGCTGGATGTCGATGGCGACGGCGTGGGTGAAACCTACGGCACGCGCCTCGGACTGCTGCGCGGCGACCTCGGACAGTCCATTCGTTTTCGCCAGCCCGTGACGCAGTTGATTATCGAGCGCATTCCCGCCACGCTGCAATTGACGTTTACCGCGTTAATTCTCGGCTACGGGCTGGGGATTTTCATGGGCGTGCTGGCGGCGGTCTATCACAAGACTTTCATTGATGTGATTGTGCGTATCATCACGGTTGTCGGGAACGCCGTGCCTTCCTTCTGGCTGGGCTTAATCCTGATTATCATCTTCAGCGTCAAACTGGACATCCTGCCCACAGGCGGGATGCGCGACATCGCCAGCCGTGACCCGCTGGACATCGCGGATATTGCCAGCCACATGCTGCTGCCGGTGATTGTGTTCTCGCTGGGGACGATTGCCTTTGTTTCACGTTTTATGCGCACCGAACTGCTGGAAGTGCTGACGCAGGATTATGTGCGCACGGCGCGCTCCAAAGGGCTGGGCAACCGTGTCGTCTGGTGGCGGCACGCCGCGCGCAACGCCCTGATTCCGGTGGCGACGTTTGTTGGCCCGGCGATTGGCACGCTGCTCAGCGGCGCGGTGATTGTCGAACAGGTCTTTGACTGGCCCGGCATGGGACGCCTCGTGGTGAATGCCGTGTTCCAGCGCGATTACCCGCTGGTGATGGGGTCAGTCGTGGTGGCGTCCATTCTCTACATTGTTGGCACGCTGCTGTCTGATGTGTTTTATATACTGCTCGACCCGCGTATTCGTTTAAAGTAACTGATTGGGGAAAATGCTGTGCAGATGCAAACCTCATCGCCCACTGTTGTCACCCTGAATCAGGAGCAGTCGAAACGCGCGCGTTCGCTGTGGCGGGACGCGTTCGATCACCTGCTGCGTGACCGTTTGACGCTGGCCGCGCTGATTCTGCTGCTGCTGCTCACGGCTGTCTGTTACTTCGGCCCGCCTGTGATTCAATCGCTGACAGGTATGGATGCCAACCGCACCAACACGTCTAACGCCTTCCTGCCGCCGGGCGAAGGCGGCCACCTCCTTGGCGCAGACCATCTGGGACGCGATCATCTGCTGCGGCTGATGTACGGCGGACAGGTGTCGCTGGCGATTGCCTATACATCCAGCCTGATGATTATCACGCTGGGCGTGCTGCTGGGGCTGCTGGCAGGTTTTTACGGCGGCTGGGTCGATGACGTTTTCGCGTGGTCGATTAACACGCTCAATTCCATTCCGCCGCTGTTTCTGTATCTGGTGATTTCGGCACTGTGGCAGCCGTCCGTCGAATGGCTGATTATCATTCTGGCGGTGCTGGGCTGGACGGGCACCAGCCGCCTTGTGCGCGGCGAAGTGCTGTCGCTGAAAGAGCGCGACTACGTGCTGGCCGCGCGCGCGCTGGGTGCATCCAACCGCCGCCTGCTGCTGCTGCATATCTTCCCCAACCTGATGTCTATCGTCATCGTCACGGGGTCAATCATCGCGGGCAACCTGATTCTGGTCGAATCCGGCCTGAGTTATCTGGGCGTGGGCGTACAGCCGCCGACTCCGACGTGGGGCAACATGCTCACCGACTCGCGCACCTACTTTGTACAGGGCGTGCATCTGGTGGTGTGGCCCGGCGCGCTGATTCTGGTGACGGTCATGTGTTTTTATCTGGTGGGCGACGGGCTGCGCGACGCGCTTGACCCGCATCGTTCGCGGCATACGGGGGCGTAATGAAAATTTCATGGCGTATCTGGGCAGCCGTTGGCGCGGCGGTGGCTGTGTTGGCGGCGATTATCGCCCTGTTCATCGCGGACGCGCAGTCAACCAAGACCCCTGCCCCCGCTGCCTTTGGTCAACACCTTGACGACAGCCCTACCGGATTCAGCTTTATGTACCCCGAAGACTGGGAATACATGATCTCCTGCTGGGCGTACTGGTGACCGGGCCGTCGCAAACGCTCTTACCAAGGCCAACCGGGACCGACCTTCACGGTGCAGCGCATTGAACCCATCTCCATCTGGGGCACACCGGAAAACGCGCTCGACAGCTACTTGCAGAGTGGCCCGCTGCGCCAGTCCGGGCGCTGGACGATTACCACGCCGATCACTACTACAACGCTGGAAGACCGTGACGCGCGCATGGTGGAACTCGAAGGTTCCGACAGCGAAGGCGGCGCTGCTGCATACGCGCATCGTCGCCGCTCGCCGACAACACCTTTGTCTACATCTTTATCACGTCCGTCCCCGTTGACCATCAGAATTTGTACGCGTCTACCCTGCAAGCCATGCTAGACAGCGTGCGTATCCTCGAATAACTGCGCGGCACAGCCCTCGTGACCCCATGAGGGCTGTGCCTCATGCTGGCATCCGTTTTCATTCATCTTCTGCATCATTTCTCCAGACATTTATAAAGATAATGCGTGATTCCTTAACGCATTTTCTTTATGCGTTTATCAATTCTATTTTCATAACTCCTTCATAAATAGATCAATTATGAAGAAATTCTGAATAAACAGTACCGCGGTACTAGTACTAAAGCATTCTAACTTTGAGGTTAGAGTTGCGTTAGTTTGAGGCTAAATGGTTAAGATGTGCAAGACTTAAGTACTACCCTGAAGATTCATGGTCATAGTACCTTATTCTCAACTTTGCCTCAACACTATTCCCCAAATTACATTTTTAATTTATATTGCAGTCAAGATAAATGAAGAACGTAAATATTCTTTCAGATATCTCAACTTTTATCATATGAGGGGGGTCCTTATGAACCCAACGCGAATCACTAAACGTTTTCCAAAATCCTATCTCATGATCAGCACCTTCGCGCTGGTACTTTTGATACTGCTCGCGCAGATTCAACTGGTCGGCGCTCAGCAGGTGTACCCGGGTTATGAGATATTCACCAGCGGGCCATCGCGCAGCTTAATCCCGGCCAACGCGGTTTATACCCGCGAAACGCGCATCGGCTCGTTCCGCCCTGGCTATCAGGAATGGGGCTGCCCGGTGTTCCGCGTCCCCGCCAACGAAGTCAATGCGCTGGTGACCATCACCAACACCTACAGCGGGCGCGTCGAAAACTGGCCGATCCCGACTTACGCGGTGCCCGCCAACGCTGAAGACGGCCACATGTGCATCGTCAACCTCAACACCAATACAGTGTACGAGTTCTTTGAAGCCGTGTGGACGGGTACTCGCAGCATTCGCGCTGGTGGTATGGTGGCCTTCCCCATGAATGGACAGGGCATCAGCGACCCGCCCCACCGCCGCGTCACGGCTTCGGGCTTTGCCAATATGTACGGCATGATTAAGCGTGAGGATTTCATCAACCCCGCGACTGGACAGCTTGATCCGAACAATACGGTTCTCGATCATGCGCTGACCATCAACCTGCCGCCCGCCATCCTGGGCAACGACACCTATATTTCACCCGCTGTCGGGGGTGAAGTCGCGGGTAGTGCCAGCAGCAATGGTATCCCGATGGGTGCGCTGTTCGCCCTGCCCCGCAGCCTTAACGTCGATACGCTGAATGTGTCGCCCATTGTGCGCACCATTCTGCGCGCCGCTCGTGACTACGGTTTGTATGTCGCTGACGGCACAGGCACCGCGAACTACAACGGCAACTACGCAGGCACCATTGAAATGGAACCTAACCTGCTGGCAACACTATATGGTGGCACGTCTAATGATGCTTACATGGACACCATTCAATCACAGGTGTACGCAGTGATTTCGCAGTATGGCATTTACCGCGTCACCGCTGGCACTGGCCCGGCCCCGACGCTCACCAGCACGCCTGTTGTGACCGTCACCAGCGCGCCGACCAGCACACCTACGGTACGCCCATCAAATACACCTGTACCGCCAACCAGCACGCCGCGCCCGTCGAATACGCCTGTGCCGTCCGGCACGCCGCGTCCATCGAATACGCCCGTACCGCCGACCAGCACACCGCTTAACCCGACAGCGCGTCCCACAGACTTTGGGGGTGGGCAGACTTCAACCGCGACACCGACCAACACACGGATGGCACGCCCATCGAATACGCTCAAAGCGCTGACCAGCACACCGCGTCCATCCAATACGCCTGTGCCGCCAACCAGCACGCCGCGCCTGTCGAATACGCCCGTGCCGCCAACCAGCACGCCGCGCCCGTCGAATACACCCGTGCCGCCGACAGCTACGCCTGTCCCTGCACAGCACACCAAATCCGTCAGGTTTGGCGTCACGCATCGTCATTCCCGCATCATCCGAGCAGGCACCAGCTTTAACGCCAACGTCACGCTGGATAACCCGGCGCTGGCAGCAGGTGGTGGTGTCTCGGCCATCCAGCTTGAATGCTTCCTGGTGACCTCACCGCGCCTCACCGACAAAGTGTGACGGCAGGCAGCGTCTTTGGGCTGAACCCGTGATCGTGATGCAGGTCGATACTCGCCAGCACCTGGATGCCATGCCATCAGCCAGTCGGGCAGCAACCCACCTGTTACGAACGGCGGTACGGTGATCACCATCCGCATCCGAGCGAACAGCGGCACAGCGTCTATCACCTGCACGCCCGAAACATCGGCGCGAACGGCAGCACCATCACGCTCAACCCGACTACCGTTACCTTTACCGTGAGCAGATAAACAGGCTTAGCAACTAGCGGGCGGGCACTGTCCCGCCTGACAAAGATGAAAGCGAGAATCGTCATGAAAACATATCCATTCGCACTCAAAACATTCATCATCATCGTCCTTATCGCCGTAGCTTCCGTCAGCGTTTTCGCCCAGGAACAAACTCCTGAGCCAGCGCCCGCCACCGAGGCCCCTGTCATTGAAGTGGTGCCTACCGAAGTGGTGCCTACCGAAGTCGTCCCCGTCGAGGTTATCCCGACGGAAGCCGCCCCGGTAGTGGTCGAGACAGTAGTGACGGAAGTCGCGCCTGTCATCGTGACCGAGGCCGCGCCGGTGGTGGCAGCGCCCGCCGTGCTGGATGTCTCCGGCGTGCGTGCCTACTTCGTCCCGAACACCGCCGCGCCTGTCGCTGGCAGCCCGTTCACGCTCGACCTGATGGTGACCAACCCGGCAGCCGTCGGCATCAACAGCCTGGCACTGCAATGCACGCTCGATCAGGTGCTGTTCATGGTTGATCCCATGCTGGCGATGGCTGTCGAACCTGTTGATGGTCAGCCTGTGCCCACGCCCGAACCCGGCATCTTCGGCGTCAATGCCTATGTCCTGCCGCTGACGGTGGACATACAATTACCGGTCAGTAAAACTGTCACCGCCGCGCAGACTATCGGTGTGCCTGCCTTCGCCTCTGGCAAGGTGGAAAGCTTCAACCTGCGCGCCGTCAGCGCTGGCACCTTCAATATGAACTGCACGGCCACCGTCGTTGACGCTAACGGCTTGACAGGCAGTTGGTGAATTCTTCCCGCTGGAAAGATCAGCATTCAGCCTGCGCCTGTGATTGTCGTGGAAAACGCCTTTGCGCCTGTGGTCGTTGAGCCGCTGCCAGCGCGGAAGCCGCGCCTGTCGAAGCGCCTGTGGTAGAAGCCCCTGTTTAATCTCCGGCAGTGATTGAAGCCTCGTCGTGGAAGCGCCTGCTGTCGAAGCTCCCGTAGAAGCTGCCGCGCCTGTAGTGACAACCGGAACCATCAGCGGTCAGGTACTGCGGTGGCGCGATCAGCATCACGCTGGCAGGCGATACAGTGCTGTGTGCGATGATTGCCGCTGCCGCCGATGGCAGCTCAGCATTGCCGATGTGCCCGCAGGTATCTACACCATCACGGCAGACGCACGCGGTTACCTGCCTGCGCAGGGCGTCGTGGGTGTGCTGCCCGGCAATACAGTGGTCATGAGCACCGTGACGCTGGTGGCGGGTGACCTCAACAACGATAACCTTGCCGTTGACGCCAGCGACTCCGCGCTGCTGACCAACACTTATCGTATGAACGCCGCGACGCTGCCCCCGGAACTCGACCTCGACCACAATGGTCGCATCGGTCTGGGTGACCTCCGTGTGCTGGCCGCGAATCTGGGTCAGGTTGGCCCGACCCTCTGGCAATAGCAGATTTCCCCCATTCCCTTATCGGTGAGTCTCCCGGTTGCTGAATCAGTGCTTGGGAGGTTCGTTTTTCCCTCCCTATTCCTTTGCAAGCGCCGACTCCCTTCTCTACAATAGTAGCGGTTTCACAGTACTGGCGTCCGACGCTGGAAGCAAGAAGGAAATTCAGGAGTCGTGGTTAGTTCTCAAAGGACTAACTGACGCGGCGTTTTTGGCGGTCTGGTGGCGGTGGATGCGGTGTCCTTCGAGGTGCAGGAGGGTGAAATCTTCGGCTTGATCGCCCCAACGGCGCGGGCAAGACCACGCTGTTCAACCTGATTACCGGACTCACCGTGCCGACCAGCGGCAGACAGTTCTATCGCGGCGAAGACATCACCAGCGCCAAGCCGCACCAGATTTTGCCGCCAAAGGCATCGCGCGCACCTTCCAGAACATCCGCCTGTTCGGCAACCTGAGCGCGCTCGATAATGTGATGGTGGCGCAGTATGTTCACGCGACAGCGGTACGCTGGCCGGGGTGCTGGGGTTTGCCGCGCGCGCGCAGCGAAGAACAGGCCGCGCAGCACAAGGCGCTGGAACTGCTGGAACTGGCCCACCTGGCAGAAAGCGCACACGTCAAGGCGCGCAACTTTTTCTACGGCGACCAGCGGCGGGCTGGAAATCGCGCGCGCGCTGGCGCTTGCAACCGCTGCTGCTGCTGGATGAACCCGGCGCGGGTATGAACTCCAATGAAAAAGCGGCTTGAGCAGCTTCATCCGTGAGATACGCGATCAATTCAGCCTGACGATTGTGCTGATTGAGCATCATGTACCGCTGGTGATGGGTTTGTGTGACCGCATCGCCGTGTTGAACTTCGGCCAGTTGATTGCGCTGTGGCACGCCCGCTGCCGTACAGAATGACCCGGCAGTGATCGAGGCGTATTTAGGGGACCGAGCAACGAGCAATGCGTGGTAAGCGAGTTTTGAGTTAGAAACGTGTCCACACCCGCGCTCGAAAGCAAAGGCCGCAAGAATGCTCTGCGGATACGGAGTCGTTGTGTGGAAGTGATACAATACCCATGTAAAGAATGCCCTGCGGGCTGAGGCGGTAGACCATGTCTTTTCAAGCGTATCTGGACACAATCAAGGCAACGGGAAAGACAGACCGATGATTTTATACGTATGGCTTTGCGGAACAGGGTTTCTCAAACCGGAAGTGTTAAAGCGAGTGAAATCGTCGCGTGGCTGAAAGCTGATTTTGCTACGCGGCACGCAA
Source organism: Anaerolineae bacterium (assembly GCA_046328675.1). Classification (GTDB taxonomy): domain Bacteria; phylum Chloroflexota; class Anaerolineae; order Aggregatilineales; family Phototrophicaceae; genus JACAER01. The sequence continues at coordinate 44,965 of JAXLWC010000023.1, read as the reverse complement.
TGGCGATTGCCAACGTCCTGAAAGGCGCGACGACTCCAGAGCCTGCGCGATGGAGCGGGTTGATAAACTGTTCAGCGGCACAAATCCGGTTTGGCGCGCCGCTTATGATGGAATCAGACATGATGCAGCAGTTTGGCAGCGATGTCAGAGTCGCGGCGACGGATAGCTACATCAGCCTGCTGAAAGGCGACAAGAAATTCGGTGTGATTTATGTGATCAGCGAACGGATGGACGTTGGTATTAAGCTGAAAAGCCTGCCCATTGAAGGTCGCCTGGAAGCGGCTGGAACGTGGAACAACATGGTCACGCACCGCGTGCGCGTCAGTGATACCCAACAACTTGATGCAGAGCTGCTTGATTGGCTGCATCAAGCCTATGATAAAGCCTGATAGGAAGCCGCACATGCCCACACCCGCGCTCGAAAGCAAACGCCGCAAGAATGCTGTGCTGCTGTTGCTGGCGTGGTGCCTGGTAATGCTGGCGCTGCTGCCACGTGCACTTCACGCGCAGCCTGAGCCGACGCCCACGCCGCAACCGTTTGCCGTGCGCTCAATCTTTGCCAACGATACATGCGCGCCGCCGTGCTGGTTTGGGTTAACGCCGGGGGTGAGCACAGCAGAGGATGCTGCGCTCCTCTTGGAAGCTCATCCTGAATGGTTCATAGGACCGGATTGGCGTGGATTGAGACCAGAGACGAGTGGCAGAGTAAACCGAGAAACAGGCTACGTTATTGATGGTAATTATAACTTCAATTTGGCAATCGAATGGCAGCGACCTGCTACTGGGTATGAAGGCTACAGTCGAATTATTATTGAGGACAATTATGTAGATCGTCTAAGAATAGTTGTAAGGGAATATGTCACTTTAGCTCAAGCACTTGATGCTTTGGGAAATCCAGACATTGTTCGTTTTACCTCGCCCGAAAGCGATCATATGCGCCTCACGCTGATTTATTCTGACCTCCGCCTGCGTATTCTGCTGATTTCTATTGATAAGGAAGACAACTGCTCGTTGGCAAATCTTGGGCAAGATTTCTGGGCTGATGAATTGTATTACTACTCGCCTCACGCGGCAGAAGAGCCAGCTATGTTGCCCTTTATTGATGCTCAACAGCCTGCATTATTTGCTTATGAGACCTATGATCGTGATGTATCTCTGGATATTTGGGAATCATGGATTAGTGGAGAAGTCGGTTTATCCTGCGAAGAAGCCTACATGCAACTGCCGAAGAAGTTATTCTACCGACTGTGATACCCACCGCAACGCCTTAACAACGTATTTGATAGAGGAAGCTGCATACTTACACCGCGCTCAAAATCAAAAACCTGCCTGCGTTCTACGGCGCAATCAACGCGCGAAAGTGTATCGACATCACTGTCCACACGGGCGAAGTGGTGACGCTCATCGGCGCGAACGGCGCGGGCAAATCGACGACGCTGCGCGCTATCTCGCGTATCGTTAAGGTGCGCGGCAGTGACATGCTCTACGATGGGCGCAGCCTGCTAACGATGCGTCCCGATGGAGATCGTCAAGGCGGGCTGTCTGTATGTGCCGGTCGGCGCGTGCTGGCGCGGCTGAGTGTGCAGGATAATCTGCTGCTTGGGCGCGTACACCCGCAGCGACGGCGAGGTCAAACACGACGCGCATCGAGCAGCAGTTCAAACGTTTCCGCGCCTTGCCGAACGCCGCGCGCAGTTGACAGGACGCTCAGCGGCGGCGAACAGCAGATGTTAGCCATCGCCCGCGCGCTGATGAGCCGCCCTAAAGTGCTGCTGCTGGATGAGCCGGTCTGGGGCTGGCACCGATTATCGTGCGCGAAATCGCTTCGCCATCATCCGTGACTTGAACGCCAACGGCGCGACGGTCTGCTGGTGGAACAGAACGCGACGCTGGCGCTGCAAACGGCATCACGCGGTTATGTGCTGGAAGCGGGAAGCATCATGTTCAGCGGCGGCGCAGGCGGACTGGTAGACGACGAACGTGTGAAGAAGGCCTATCTGGGTTGAAGTGACCTGAAACGCTGCCTGATGTGTTAGTTCTATCGTTCACAACAAGCACAGCCCAATCACGAATATCGCTAGTGTTCACTTGAGTGAACATGGTTCTTCAACGGCCGGAAACTTTAGTTTCTGGCGGCACCGCTACCCGCCTATATTTCCCATTATAATGCAGCGCAGATGCGATGTAGAAAAGCTCTACCATTGCTGACTTTCCCACCAACCCCATCTGCCGGATGACGTACTGGCGCGCCGCACTGGCTTTCCACTGAAGCCCGCGCCTGTGACCTTCGACAATTCACGCTACATGCGCATGGAACCGCTGGACTTGTCGCAGCATCTCGACGCCCTCTATGCCGTCTCCAACGGTGACGCGCTTAACATCGGCACGCGCGAAGTGGAAGCCTACGATCCCGACGAACGCATCTGGCGCTACATGTCAGGCGGGCCATTCGCCAGCACCGAAGGCGCTTGGGGCGTGGCTGCGCCCGCAAATAGAAGCAGCCAATGGCCTGGCGCTGTGTGTCATCGATTTTGACGGCACAGGTTCCTGTAGGTGTGGCAAACTTTATGGCGAACACGCCCGAACACCTGAAAATTGAGTTGGGCAGCATCTGGTACAGCCCACTCGTACAGCGCACCAATATCAACACCGAAGGCGACTTACCGAATGCTGGCGCACGCTTTTATCTGGGCTACCGCCGCGTCGAGTGGAAGTGTGACGCGCTCAACGAACGTTCGCGACGGGCCGCGCTGCGTATGGGCTGGGGTGAAAGGCATTCAGGAAGCGCACTACATCATCAAAGGCCGCAACCGCGATGCTGCCTGGTTCCGCGTCCTCGATCACGAATGGCCCAGCGTTAAGGAACGCCTGGAGATTATGCTGTACCCCTGATGCCCCTCCCCTGCTGCACAAAAAGAAATGCATAACTTGTTGGATGCTACAAAGGGCAGACAAATGATTTTCAGCAAAATCCGAGACCCCCGATTTATTACCGTGCGGCGCGGCGGTACCCTGACGGACGCCGATCATCACCTGCTTGCACTTTGGGCCGCAGGTGCGCGCAGCATGTCCTGCATTTCTTCGAGCAGGCACAGCCCGATGATGACCGTCCGCGCCGGGCGATGAGCAGGCGCGCGCTTGAGTGCGCGGTGAAGTCGCGATGATGCAAGCCCGTGCCGCTGGCGGACATGCGATGGGTGCGGCCAGAGCGTTAAGCGGGTCGGCGCGCGAAGCGGCTTTCGCTGCCGGGCAGGCGGCGGTGGTGGCGCATGTGGCAGCGCACGAACTAGGCGCAGCGGCCTATGCGATTCGGGCGGCACGCGCGGCGGCACCTGAAGATAAGCGTATGGAGGCGGGTCGCGTGGAATGCCAGTGGCAGCGTGCGCAGCTTCCTGATGAAATTCGTGAACTGGTGCTTGATGATCAAAGGCTGCGTAATGAGTACTGCTGGTTTGTGTTCGATTGTTGAGTTTTGGTCTAATTTCTAACTGACTACGCGAAATTTTTATCTGCAACATTTTCATTGCCGGCCCAAACGGGCTAGGCAGCACAGTACCCAATGGAACCACGCCAGTCCATACGACATTGATTGGGCCGCAATGCACGCCTGTAATTCAGGATTTTGAGTTCAAATGTGTGGGGCTTCCAGCCAGCCGTTTACCCGCCGCGCCGGAAATATGCCTGTCGCCGCGTGTGGAAATTCTGATTGTCAAACTTGGGACGCTTCTCGCGCGGCGGCAGCGGAAAACGCCGCAGATGCCCGTTCGGCTTGCTGTTCAAGCGCCGTCGCAGCATCTCCTTGCCGATAATCAGCCGCAGCGGATAATCCCAGCCCATCGCCACGCAGCCTTCGCGTGAAATGCGGTACATCCACTGCATTTCCTTGCCCAGAAACGCGCGGCATTCCACATAACCCAGCATCATCAGGTCGGTAAACGTAGCTTCGTCGAGGTAAGGACGTTCGGGGTCGCGGTCAGGGTAAATCCAAAAGCCGGAGACGTAGGGGAGCATCTCGTTCCGATAGTCGCCACGCATGAGTTTGAAGGCGAAACGAAGGGCTTTACGCTGTGATCGTGTCATAGCCCTCGAATGTAACATACATTGCTTAGGTTGGCTATAGACCTGCGCATCTCAAATCATTAAGATCAGATTATATGCGTACCGCAGGGCTATGGCGCACCCTACCCTACGCGCGGCTATCATCCAGAGCAGTCGTATCAAATCTCGCCTGAGGATTATAAAAGGTCACAGGCCATTCACAGGGATGCCTGTCCACCGGGTGAATGTGCTAACGTGCCCCTGTGATAACGCTTTTGAACTTTCTTGACCCCTATTCGTTATTTTGATACAATTGTTTTCCTATCCTGATGAGGTATCTCTTGACCCCAAAAGAAACCACTTCCGCCGCCGATATTGTGACGCTGACTTTCACGCGGCTCGTCATGAACATGACGCGGCGTTTTTCGTACCCCTTCCTGCCGGAAATCAGCCGCCAGCTCAGCGTTCCGCTGGACAGCGTGCAGAACGTGATGGCGGTGAACGCAGGGGTAGGCGTCGCCAGCCCGCTGCTCGGTGCCGTCGGCGAGCGTTATGGGCGTAAACGGGTGATGATGGTCTCCCTGCTGAGTATCATCGTTGCCAGCCTGCTGGGAGCACTTGCGCCGCAGTTCGCCCTGTTCGCGGCGGTAATGGTGGTGTTTGGTGTCGCCAAGATGATTTTCGACCCGGTGATGTCGGCTTATATTGCCGATCATGTGCCTTACGTGCGGCGCGGCGCTGTCGTAGGCATCACCGAACTGAGTTGGGCGGGGTCGCTGCTGGTTATCGCGCCAATTGCGGGGTTTCTGCTGGGCACATCGGGACTCTCAAGCGTACTGATGGTAGTGGCGCTATTCGGTGTGGCGGCGCTGGTGGCGGTCTATCGTTATCTGCCCGCTGACCACCCCACTGGCGATGCTGCCCCGCGCCGCATCACCCCGCTGGAAACCTGGCGCGCCCTGCGCAAGAAGCCAGCGGCATTCGGTGCATTGGGCTTTTCGCTGCTGATGGTGATCGCCAACGAAACATTTTTCATCAACTACAGCGCCTACATGGAATCGACCTTTAATCTGGCGCTCACAGCGCTGGGTACGGTGACGATTGTGGTAGCTGCCGCCGAGGTCTTCGGTGAATTGTCGGTAGCCGGCTTTGCGGATCGCTTTGGCAAGCGCCGTCTCACCTTAATTGGCGCGGGAGTCTCAAGTTTAAGTTACATCGTCCTGCCGCTGTTCTCGTCCAGTTTGCCGCTGACGCTGGTGACGGTCTTCGTGATGTTTCTGGCGCTGGAAACGGCGATTGTGGCTTCAATCCCACTGTTTACAGAACTGCTGCCACATGACCGGGCGATTATGATGAGCGCGCTCGTGGGAACAAATTCTCTGGGACGGTTGGCGGGGGCGGTGTTTGGCGGCTGGCTCTACGCCGTGCTGGCAAATTTCCCGCTAACCACTGTCATCGTCACAGGCATAGCGCTGGTGTCGTTCTTTCTGCTGTGGCGTTTCCTGCCCGAAAAACAGGACTGATTACGTCTCATCCCCCAGCATTTCCACGATGGCATCATAGGCCTCGTTGATCTGCTGCATCCGCGCGGTGGCGTTGGGCGATTTGTTGAGGTCGGGGTGATAACGCCGCGCCAGCAGGCGATAGGCTTTGCGCACGATTTCGTAGCTGGCGTCTTCGTCCACGCCAAGAATTTCATAATAACTCTGGACAGGCTGTGGTTCTGGCGGTTGCTGTTGCGTGCGCTGGTGTGCCTGCTGCGCCACTTTGTGAAAGCCCGCCACCTGCCAGAAGCCCGTAAAGCCCGGCGCCGTTGTGTTCACCGCCGCGCACGCCAGATGGCGCATATCCACCGTTGTGCCGTAGCGCACCTGCCGTTCAGTGCCGTAACCCTCGAAATGCACCGGGAAGATGAAGATTTCGCTGCCGTAGAGGTCATAAGCGTAGACACGGTCACCGTAGAGCGCATAAAATGCCGCCAGCCAGTCGTCGGCATAGCAGGTCTGCCCATCGCCGGGCAGCATCCGGTCCCCCCACAGGATGAACAGCGTATGGATGTTGTTGGCGCTGTTGCTGGCCAGCGTCTGCCGGATTTCATAAATCTGAATCGAGCTTTCGATCAGGTGAATGCTGACACTTTGCCCCGACCACAAATCAAACAGGATGATGTCGCCGCCGTCATGGTGGAAATGGGCGACGACGCCTGCACGCTGGAGTTCTTCGACGAGGTACGCGCCTGCATTGTAGGTAACTGTGCGCATGGAAGCCATTGAAGTTGTTAGCCGACAGCTTTTAGCCGATAGCTTTTATTGTAGTATGTTTTTTCGCACTGCGTGATGTTTTTCACATCATCCTAACATGCAACCCTCCTCTTGCCTCTGACGTATAACAAAGAAAAAAGAGGCTGCATTATGTGGAACAGTTACTGGACATTTCTGGATTACCTTGAACTGCGGCGTCGTGCGGAAAAACGCCTTGCGCGTGGCACATGGCTGCTAGTTCACACCGCGCTGTTTGTCGTCGCAACAATTGCGATGATAGCAAATGCGGGCGGACGTTATAATAACGGCTACTTCATGCAGATGAATGATAGTTACGGGTTCGCGTTCTGGAGCTTTTTACTGGTCGTGCACGCTATTTTCACCTATGCACGTTCAGGTGCGGCACAGGGCAGACGCAGCCGCGCCATCGAAGAGGAAATGCGCGAACGCCTGCGCAGTGAAGATACCTACCTGAGCGACAACCCCAAAGACCTGTTCCGTCTGCATGGTATTCTGGAGGACGATGTTCGCAAACGTAACAGCGCAGTAGGGCTGCTCACGCTTTACACCATCGTCAACGCCCTAATCTGGATTCCGTGGGTATCATTTTCCTCTATGCGAGATTCGGTTCCCTGGCAGGCATCGCCCGCGCTGGCTGTGCTCATCTTTTTACCTTTACTGGGCTTCAGCGCCTTCAGTGCCGCGGGACGCGAACGCGCGCTGCGCAAGCAGATGGAAACACTAAGCGAGGCAGCGCCCCAACGCGAAGAAGCGCCAAAGCAGAAACGCTTCGTCGAAAACTCGCATATGCGTCTGACCGATGACGGCGAACTCATGGTCATCGAGGACGAGGAAAGCGACCCCTTCAAAAGCAAGCGGCGGTAAAGGAATAGTTTTATGTGGAACAGTTACTGGACATTTCTGGATTATCTTGAGCTGCGGCGGCGCGTGGAAAAACGCCTCGCGCGTGGCACATGGCTGCTGGCTCACAGCGTACTGTTTGTGTTTATAGCCATTGGTGCAGTCCTCTATGCCTATTCTACGCGCACTTATGACATTATCGTTTCTCGCGATTTTGTTTATCCTGTCATCGGTTACTGCATGGCGCTGTGGAGCATCGTCCTCGCGGCGCACGGACTTTACAGTTACAACCAGTCGGGGGCCGCAACGGAGAAGCGCAGTCAAGCCATCGAAACCGAAATGCGCGAACAGGTCTACAACGAAGATGCCTATATTGGCAGCGACACCCGGGATTTGTATCGGTTACATGGGCTGTTGGATAGCGACATTCGCAAACGTGCCAATACGATGCCACTGCTCCTGATCTTTACGCTGGTCAACGTTCTGGTCTGGGGGGCATGGGCCTTCACCGGAGCACACTCTGCTTTCGCCTGGGAGACCACCTGGCAGATGGTGCTGTTTATCTTTCTGCCACTGCTTGGGTGGAGCGCCTTCCAGCGGCAGCGACATGAAATCTGGGTACGCAAACAGATTGAAGGGCCGGAATCGGAAACCGAAAGCGCCGACAAAAAGAAACACGACGAAGCGCTAACGCCAACACTGCTGCATTTAAGTGACGATGGCGAAGTGACCACGATGCCTGATGACCAAAAACGGACGAAACGGAAAGAAGGTTAACATAGGCGCGACACCCGCCGCGCCCCAAATCTGAAGCTTAGAGCAGTTCGTGGATGACGCGAATACGATGCGCCAGCGTGTGCATCACCTGAAGCGCGAATGTGGGCGTCTCCTGCACCAGAAACAGGAAACGGTTGCGGTCAACCGAGACGATTTTGCAGTGAGTTTTAGCAGCGGCTTTCGCGCTCCGGGGTTCAGAGTCAATCAGCGCCATCTCACCGAAAAAGCCCCCTGCCTCAATGGTCTCCAGCACGCGATCCTTGTAAATAATCTCCACTGCCCCTTCTTTCACGGCGTACATCATATGGCCGTGATTTCCTTCCTCGAAAATCGTCGCCCCGGCTTCATATTCAACAAAGTCGGTTGCATTTTTAAAGTAATCAATCGGTGTCATACCAGTCATATCCCTGTGCTTAAAGGTGTTAAGCAAAGGTTATAAATGGTTTAAGTGAAATACACGTTAAGGTTTGTTGAAGACTTCACAGAAGAATCAAATGCTGCGTTGTCCATTTCGGACGAACAAGGGATGTGATTCCCTTGTTCAAAACGTCAGCATAGGTGGAAGCTACCAGCTATCACCGACGACGACCTGCGCGCCTTTGGTGGCATGGCAAATGTAGATATTAGGCATGATGCCGGAGAGGGCTTCGTAACACGCCGTGACCGACTCGGCAAACTTTTCCGCCTGGTCAGCGGCCACCAGCGCCACCGCGCAGCCGCCAAAACCTGCGCCCGTCATGCGTGCCCCCAGACAGCTAATTTCCTTCTGTGCGCACTCCACAATCGCATTCAGCGCCGCGTTCGTCACTTCAAAATCATCACGCAGGCTGTCGTGGCTGGCGTTCATCAACTGCCCCAGCGCTACGGCATTGCCCTGGCGCATGGCGGCGGCAGCTTGCAGCGTGCGTTCATTTTCAGTAACGATGTGCCGCGCGCGTTTCCGTGTCAGATCATCAAGCTCATGCGAGCGTACCTTGAACTGCGGCACGCTGATGTCGCGCAGCGCTTTGACGCCAAAAAAACGGGCGGCAGCTTCACACTGCTCACGGCGTTCATTGTAGGCTGAGCCAACCAGCCCGCGCCGCGACATGGTATCCATCACCACCACGACGGTACCCGCTGGCAGCGGCACCGACTCCGTCGCCAGCGAACGGCAGTCGATCAGCAGCGCATGGCCCGCCTCTCCTGACGCCGAAATCATCTGATCCATAATGCCACAGTTCACGCCGACCCATTCGTTTTCCGCACGCTGCGCAGTCAGCGCCATCTTGGGCGCGTCCCAGGTAAACGGCGTCACCGAAGCGAAGGCCCGCGCCGTCGCCAGTTCCAGCGCCGCCGATGACGACAGCCCTGCGCCGACAGGCACATCACCAATCATCACGCCTTCCCACCCGGCAGGTGTATAGGCATTTTTCTTCAGCGCCCATGCCACCCCCTGAACATACTGCGCCCAGCCAAACTCCGCTTTTTCTTCCGAATCCAGCGGAAATTCGCCAAGCTGCTCGAAGTCCAGCGAATAAACCGAAACGCGGTGGTCATCGCGCGGACGCAGCGCAATCCAGACTGCACGATCAATTGCCAGCGGTAACACGAATCCGTCGTTATAATCGGTATGTTCACCTATAAGATTGACACGTCCCGGCGCGCGCACAACGAAAGCAGGATCTACGCCAAAACGATCCTGAAACTCGCTAATGATGCGTTTCTGTAATGATGGCATTGAACTACTCCAGTGAGAGATAATACCGTCAATTATAGCCGCTGCGCGACATGTCTCCAAAGGGAAGCGGGATCATGGCCCAATCATCACAGCCGACGCCATACGACGATGTAAATCAAGTACTGCGCACTTTCCACACTGAGATTCACGCTATTCTGGGACGCCAATTTGTAGGAATGTATATATACGGGTCGCTGGCACTAGGAGACTTTAATCCAAAGAGCAGCGATATTGACTTCATCGTCATTAGCGACGGCGACATCGATGACCCCCTCTTTGAGACGCTGGCCCAGTTCCACAACAAGTTTAATGCCAGCGGTTCAGCCTGGGCCAACAAAGTCGAAGCCATCTATGTTTCCCTCGATGCGCTGGAAAGTGTCGAAGCCACAGCGGCACGTTATCCACAGATTGAAAAAGGGAAATTACTTGTGCGCGAGCCGCTGGAAGTCGCCTGGATATTCCAGCGCCATATCCTGCGTGAACGGGCCATCGTCATCAGCGGGCCAAAACCCTCCAGCCTGATGAGTCCGGTAAACCCGGAAGACATGCGCTGGGCAATCGTCGCCATGACGGGCGAGTGGCTGGAACTAGCACGCTATGACCATGAATGGCTCGAATGGGTTGGGCAGCGCGAAGGGCAGGCTTTTGTGGTGCTGATGCTGTGCCGCTGCCTCTATGCGCTGGCAACGGGCGACGTAGCTTCCAAATCAATGGCGGCACGCTGGGCGCAGCATAACCTGCCGCCGCGCTGGAAGCCGCTGATCGGCCTCTCGCTGGTGCGCCAGCACGAACAGTCGCGTACTGCTGAAAGCGATGTCATTGACACGCTGTATTTCATCGAGTACACCTATCAAGTCAGCCAACAGTAGCACTCATGGAATTCTGCATGATGTGAATGATGACAGCGGTTGGGAATATGATAGAGACAGACAACGCGAAAATGTGGAGTGTGCCGCATCTGCGCCACCTGAAGCTGTTCCGCGCGAACATCGTCAGGTATGCCTTTAAGCGCCACGCGCACGATTATTTTGTCATCGGCATGATTGAAGAAGGCGTGCAGAAGTTCGACTATCGCAGCGCCCAGCATGTCACGCTGCCGCGCGGGTTGATTGTGCTGAACCCCGGCGAAGGCCACACGGGCGAGGCCGCCGTAGCGACAGGTTTCCGCTACCGCGCGCTGTATCCCGAAACCGATTTGCTGCAAGACATCGCCTCGGAGATGGGCGAACGACAGCGCGACATGCCCTTCTTCGGCGCGCCTGTGATTGACGACGTGGCGCTGTTCCGCCAGTTTCACGCGCTGCACACCACGCTGGAAGAAGATCGCTCGGCGCTGGAACATGAGTCGCGTTTGCTGTGGACGCTGGCACAGTTGATTACGCGCCACGCCGACAGCCGCATTCCTGTGCAGGATGTGAAGCAGGAACGACAGGAAATCCGGCGGCTGAAGCACTATATGGCGCAGCACTACGAGGAGAACATCAAGCTGGCGGATTTAGCGGCGCTGGTACATTGGAGTCCCTACTACCTGCTGCGCGTGTTCCATCAGGAGGTGGGCTTGCCGCCGCACGCCTATCTGGAAAGTGTGCGCGTGCGCCAGGCGCAGCAGTTGTTATCGCAGGGGCATTCGCTGGCAGATGTCGCGTTCGCCACAGGTTTCAGCAGCCAGAGCCATTTTTCCAACTGCTTCAAAAACCTCATCGGCGTCACGCCCGGACAGTACGCGAAGGAAGTCTCGAACCACGAATGATCGACATCAGAACGCTCGACAGCCTGGATGCTGACGCGCTCCGGCGAATTATCAGCGGCTACACCTCTCATGAAAAATATCGGGTGCTGAAGTCAGAGACAGATGTACATACGTCCATCACGCTTGAGTTGGTTACGCTGCCCGCGCCTTACGTCAAGGTCTACGATCATCTGGACGACGACACGCTGGCCCAGTACGCCGCCGTCGTGGGCAAGGGTTGGTCGCTCGGCGCGTTTGAGGGTGAAACGCTGGTCGGCGTGCTGCTGGCCGAAGTACACGCCTGGAATCAAACGCTGTGGGTGTGGGAGTTCCATGTTAGTGAGTCGCAGCGCGGGCGAGGTATCGGGCAGCAGTTGATGGACAGGCTGGCGGCGCGTGGACGTGCGCAAGGTTTACGCGCGATGGTCTGTGAGACGCAGAGCACTAACGTCCCGGCGATTCGTTTCTATCGCAAGGCAGGCTTCACGCTGCAAGGCGTGGATATTTCCTACTACAGCAATCAGGATTACCCCGACGGTGAGATGGCGATATTCATGAAAAAACACCTGCTGACATGAAAAACAGGTCATTGGGCTTCAATTTCCAGCGTAAGAACGAGAATACCATCCACATCAATACTCCGTGTATCACCTGAATTGTCAAACCCAGACGTGAATTGAGATGCAGAGGTTTAAGGGTTCAAGGTGTATTTTCAGTTTATAAGGAGCTGCAAATGAGCGATTGGAACAAAGCCATCATTGATGAATTTCGCGCGAACGGTGGCAAAGTCGGGGGGCATTTTGCGAATCAAACACTGCTGCTGCTGCATACCAAAGGGGCAAAAAGCGGACAGGAACGTGTAAACCCTGTGGTGACGTTTGTTGATAACAATCGCCATGTGATCATCGCCTCGAAGGGTGGCGCGCCGACTGACCCGGATTGGTATAAGAACCTTGTTGCCAATCCCGAGGTTGAGGTAGAAATCGGCACAGAACGATTTCCGGCGGTAGCCAGTGTCGCCACTGAACCAGAGCGCACCCGGTTATATGAGAGGATGGAGGCGATAAACCCTGCATTTACCGACTATAAAAGTAAAACGGATCGCGTGCTTCCTGTCATCACCTTAACCCGCAAATAGTAGGGTCTGTTGTTGGGGGCGTCAGTGTGCGCTCCCAACGGCTTTTTGCTGACAGATGTCAATATTTTGCAAGACGATGGCACCCTTGAGGCTTTATAGTGTTGCACAAGGTTCAGGTGCAGGGCGCGATAAATAGCGCCTTTACAGGGTTTCAAGGAGTCATCCATCGTGGGACAGGAAGTCTATTCGGCCATCGCGCGCCATTTTCAGGAGCATCAAACGCCCTACCGCGAAATAAATCACGCACCCGGAGCGTCTACAGAGGAATATCATCAGGCGGTAGGCTGCCGTTATGAACAGCAGATCAAGTGTGTGTTCCTGCGCGTCATCGAAGCGCAGGGGACTTCGTATGCCATCTGCGCCATCCCTGCACAGAAAAAAGTCAACCTGAAACAGATACGCCGCCTGCTCAACGTCAAGGAAGTCAGGCTGGCGACACGTGACGAACTCAACGCTGTCACCGGCTGCGACTATGGCGAACTCGCGCCGACGGGCAAGCTGTTCGGCATACCGCTGCTGCTGGATATTGATTTTACGCGTGAGCAGGAGATATTTATGAACGCGGGGCGCGTGGATGTGTCGTTCGTCCTGCATCCCGACGACCTGCTGCGTTTGGAAGAACCGCTTATTTTTCAAATGGAATAGGGTGGGTTTATGGCTGTTCTGCAAAAGATTTCATTGCGTCACTATGCATGGGTTATCCTCATCGTCACGGCGCTCACACTGCTGACGGCGTCGGGCGTGCGCAACATCCCCGGCGTGATTATCAAGCCGCTGGAAACCGACTTCGGCTGGGATCGCACCAGCATCTCATTCGCCGTGATGGTCAGCCTGTTTGCCTTCGGCTTCGGTGCGCCGCTGGCGGGATCGCTGATTGACCGCTTTGGCCCGCGCCGCATCATCCTCGGCAGTCTCGCGCTCACGGCGGCGGGGCTGGCTCCCCTGCTGGTCATGACGCAGTTGTGGCAGCTTCATCTGCTGTGGGGGCTGATTGTGGGCATCGGCACAGGCGCGGTGTCCGGCGTGCTGGGCGCGACGGTGGCGCAGCGCTGGTTCAACAAGCAGCGCGGCTTCGTGCTGGGGCTGTTCAGCGCGGCGACGGCTACTGGACAGCTATTGTTCGTGCCATCGATGATCTGGCTGAACAGCATGGGCGGCTGGCGACTGGCAGTGGGCGTGGTGACGATTATCGTGGCGCTGGTGCTGATTCCGGTGGTGTTTTTCATGCGCAACCGCCCACAGGACATCGGTGCAGAACCCTACGGCGGCGCGGTGCAGCCCACCCCGTCGCAGCAAGCCGACGACGAACGCGTGACGACGCTGGCGCAGGCCGTGCGCACGCGCGACTTCTGGCTGCTGGCGGGCAGCTTTTTCATCTGCGGCTACACCACCAACGGCCTGATCGGCACACACCTGCTGCCGCACACGCTGGAGCACGGCTTCACCGAAGTCGCCAGCGCGGGCGCGATTGGGCTGATGGGCATTATGAACGTCTTCGGCGCGCTGTCGTCCGGCTGGCTCAGTGACCGCTACGACAACCGCAAGCTGCTGGCAGCGTACTACGGCTTTCGCGGGATTTCGCTGGCGGCGCTGCCTTTCATCATCGAATACCGCGAACTGCTGATTTTCGCCGTGATTTACGGGTTGGACTGGGTGGCTACCGTGCCGCCGACGATTAACCTGACGGCAGCACGCTTCGGCAAAAAGTCCGTCGGCACGCTCTACGGCTGGATTTTCTGTTCGCACATGATCGGCGCGGGCATCGCGGCGCAGGCGGGCGGCTTCTTCCGCGACCAGTTAGGCGACTATCACCTGATTTTCATCTCGGCGGCGCTGATGGGCATCATCGCCTCGACGCTGTCGCTGCGCATCACACGGCAGAAAACGGCGGCGGAACTACGTCCGGCAGGCGCGGCGGCGGGGGATTAGCTCCGACAGAAAACAGGTGTACACTAGAATCGCAGGCCATAGTGGGAGAATGCGCAGTGAGCGATTACACAGTGTCCATTCCTGAAGAACTTTACGACAAAGCGCGGCGCATCGCAGAGCAAACTGCGCAGCCTGTGGATGATGTTATTCTGGCGCATCTGGAACAGTCTTTTGCACCAGCGCTTGATTTGCCCGACGACGAACGGGCAGAGCTTCGGGCGCTGGCGTATCTGTCTGACGATGCGTTGTGGACAATGGCGCGGGAGCAGATGGCAGCCCCAAAACAGGCACAGATGCAGGTGCTGATGGATCGAAATTCGCGCGGAACCATCACCGACGAGGAGTATGCTACCCTGTCGCAGCTTGTCGAATACGGACAGCGGCTTACGCTGCGCAAAGCTGAAGCGATGAAACATCTGCTGCATCGTGGTTATGAGATTACACTGGATAATCTGAAACCTGCCGATGAGTGATTTGTCGTGGGCGGCGACGGTACGGATGGTTCATGAACGCGCCTCTTTTCGCTGTGAATACTGCCAGACAGCTCAGCGGGCAATTGGTCAGGCAATGCATGTGGAGCACATTGACCCCAATGGCGGTGATGAACCAGAGAATTTATGTTTATCATGTTCGTCCTGTAATCTGAGCAAAGCGCGGGCAACCTCAGGGCTTGACCCTAATACTGAACTTGTGGCCTCGCTCTTTAACCCGCGCACACAAAAGTGGGTTGAGCATTTCGAGTGGGAACAAGCTGGGCTGTTGGTGCATGGGCTTACCCCTGTGGGCCGAGCAACCGTTGCCCGCCTGAAAATGAACCTTCCTCGTATCGTGGAAGCCCGTGCGGTCTGGATACAAGCGGGCGTACACCCTCCTGAATGAATCCAATTGTCGTCTTGATTCGAGTGCTGTCCACAGCAGCGTTATACTCGCAGCCATCGAAAACCAATATTAGGGAAAACACGATGAGCGTGAAATTCGGAACCTTCGTGCCGCAGGGATGGCGCATGGACCTGGTGGAACTGGACGACCCGATTGAGCAGTACGAGGCCATGACCAGCGTCGGCAAGGCGGCGGAAAAGGCGGGCTACGACTCGCTGTGGGTGTACGATCACTTCCATACCGTGCCCACGCCGGAGATTGAAACGACCTTCGAGGCGTGGACGATCATGGGCGGGCTGGCGCGCGAAACCAGCAAAATCCGGCTGGGACAGATGGTGACCTGCAACGGCTATCGCAACCCGGCGCTGCTGGCCAAGCTGGCGTCCACCGTCGATGTCATGAGTCATGGGCGCGCGATCTGCGGGCTGGGCGCGGGCTGGTATGAGCACGAATGGAAGGCTTACGGCTACGGTTTCCCGGACATCCCCGAACGGATGCGCATGTTCCGCGAGGCGTGCGAGATCGTGGTCAAGATGTGGACGGAGGAGAAAGCCACGTTCAAGGGACAGTACTACTCTATCGACGGGGCGATTAACGAGCCGAAGGGCGTACAAAAGCCGCACATTCCGCTGTGGCTGGGCGGCGGCGGCGAGAAAGTCACGCTCAAATTGGTGGCACAGTTCGGCAACGGCTGCAACGTCGGCGGCGGCAGCGTGGAGACCGTGCGGCAGAAGCTGGGCGTGCTGCGCGAACACTGCGATAACCTCGGACGCGACTTCAACAGCATCACCCGCAGCACCAACATCAACCTGTTCCTGCTGCAAGACGGCGAAGACCCGGAACAAGCGACAGCCAAGGCGCGCGGCAAGATGAGCTACGAGGATTACGCCAAAGGTACGTTCGTGGCGACCAAGGCCCAGACGGTTGAGCGTATCCAGCAGTTGATTGACGTGGGCGCGGACTACATCATCACCTACTACCCGCGCGTGGCCTATGATCACAGTATGCTGGAGCGCTTCGCGGCGGAAATTATGCCGCAGTTCCAATAACGGGCGCGGCGACGGTTAGAATCGGTTGGAAAAGACAAACCTGATCAATTTGAGGCGCGCGAATCGATTCTTGAGCGTGCGGAAATCGACGGGGTGATTGCGCGAATTGATCGCCAGTGATCGCGCGCGCGATTCGGCGCAAAATGGGGCAAACATGGGGGCGACGGTTAGAATCGGTTAGGAGATTCTAACGGAACGCGCTGTAAACGATTGTGGCGGGGGAAAGTCGATAGTCGTTAGTCGATAGCTGTTAGCTGTTCGTCTAAGAACCTATCCGTACAGCAGAATGTGTGCGGCGACAGCGCCAGAGGCTAAAGCCATCCGGCTGCCGGGCTGCGGCGGGAAGTCGGTTGAAACCGACTCGAACCCGCCGAGAAAGCCCGTGTGTTAACGCAGGCTCCGACGCTCAATAGTGGTTTACCGATAGCCTAAGGCGAAGACCGGAGGTCGGTAAGCGAGTGGGCGCGTTGACCTCACCCTAAGGAAGTCGTTAGCTGTTAGACAAAGGCAAAGGCAAAAGACAGGTGGGCGCGTTGACCTCACCCCCTAAGCCCCCTCTCCCCGCCAAAGTTCTGGCGGTGCGGGGATGATTGTGGGCGGAGGAGAGGGGGAAGCGACTCGCGCGATGAGAGGTGTGCGGTGAGAACAGCGTCGTGAAGGCAGAGTCGGTACGGTGGATTGGAGCGCGGTGGCAGAACCTTACCCATAAGCCCCCTGCCCCACCGCCGCAAAGCGCGCTGTGATTGCTGCTGAACTGCTGCCAGAGCGTGAGGCGCATGAGGGTTAATCCTGATTTGTACGTGTCACTCTTCTCGTGCGCACGTTCGATCTCAGTGCAGCCCGGTGCCCGCAGCCACGCCAGCACTGCGGGTAAACCGATGCCCAGATGTAGAAAGCTCACGCCATGAAACTGCAACCGTGAGCCGAAAATCTGATAGATGGTTTCTGCTTTTTCACGGCTCCACGCTCACTGCTATAGTGCAGGTCATTCACGAGGCGTTCCATGCCGGTCAATACGGGCAGTCAAGCAAGCGCGTTTTCTTCTGCCGCCCTATTTCTCGGCGGGTTGCTTTGAAACCGCCATACTATAGTCATGCTGGTTTCGCTCTGCTCATTCACGTTCAAAACGCCTACGCATTGCTCTGATCTTTGAGCTTTGAGTAGGTCTTCAGCACGCTCATGGCGTTTGCCCTCGCATAAATCAGCCAGGGAACAGGGTTCTTCATCCTCGTGTTCGACAGCTTCCGCGTCGAAGCCGTTTGGTCTCGTCGAAAATTTGCTTCGCCGTGTGATAGTCGGAGCACAGGTCACTTCGACTCCTAAATCCAGCACCTCTCATTCTCGCCATCAAACATGGTTGTCGCGCCCATCGCTGTCAGCAAATCATTCATGGGCTTTGCGCCGCGCCACGTTGCTGCTGCGAGACTGCTCACGACGACGCGATTTTCCAGCACAATCACATGCTCGTCAAGGTGTTCAAAATCGGCCCAATCAATCGGTTTGTTGTCCCACCGACCGGATACTGACTGCTGATGATTTGCTCTGGCGGCGACAGGAATTCCCTCAAATTGATCTTTTTCCCGCCTACGCCTGAACGCCATTCGTGGATTTGCAGCAAAAATCGCGCAGTTCTGCCGTAATCGCTTGCGAGCTTTTCGGGCGTCGCAAATTCGCCGACGACGGTAAAACTTGAACTGTGATTGCTGCTGAACTGCTGCCAGAGCGATAAACGCATGCGGGTCACTCCTTAAAGGTGTAGTGAATATCAGTACAGCCGTACTGCGTCACATAGGCAATGGTGGAAACCAGGTCATCAGGGAAATGCCACATATCGAGCGCATACGTCAGGCGCGGGCCATCGCGCACGGGCGCTTCATAAGGCGAGTAAAACACGCCCTTAACCTCATAGGCTATGGGCTTACCCTGCCCTGCCTGTTTCAGTCCCCAGTGCGGGATAACCTCCTGCATCATGCGTTGTGCAATTTCCTCACTCGGCGCGCGACAGGTCAAAACAGCGCGCAAATCACCGACCCCTTCCCTCTCATGCCAGCCGACGACAACAGCGCCCCACTTTTGCAGCAAGCGCTCAAAAGGCTGCGAGCCGATGCTCGTATCGCCGATGTTATGCAGAGATAGGCTGCGCTCGTAGACCGTCAGCGCCTTGAGCGCTTCATCAGGATCGGCGGGTATCCAATCGATGCCGTGCGTGAGGTCTGAACCGACGAAGGTGCTCCACGCGACGTTGTAATGCTGGCTGAGTTCAATCTCCGGCGGCGTCAGTTCACCAGTGAGGCGGTTGCGCCACGTTTCGCGTTCGTGAGGCGCAAGCTGCTGCCAGAAAGCGGCGATGGTGCGCAGCATAGCGCGCAGTTCCTCCGCAGCGTCAGCGGCTTTGGCTTCAGACTCAAATGTGCCGATAATCCTGAAAGACGCGCTGTGATTGCTGCTGAACTGCTGCCAGAGGTGAGGCGCATGAGGGTTAATCCTTTGGTGCCTTCTCATAAACTGGAAACTTTGATGTCGGTACAGCCCTGTAGTTCAAGATATTGGGTGAGATGTCTGAGGAAGTCAGGCGCTCTATAGATGGAACCTTGCGACATTGGATTGTAGGTAAACCAGCCGATGTCTTCAATTGTCAGCTTTTGGTCCATTGCCTTGATGGATGCCTCATATTTCTCATGATTAGGGGATATGGACATATTCGCGCGTGGTTCCATCAGAAAGCGGCTCATGGTGGGTAAGGCGTTGTTTGAGTGTCAGCGCAGTTTCGGGCGTTGGACACTGGCAGGCTAATCGCAGGTACGGCCACAGGCTGTCAATCCCTTCAACACTGAGTACGAGTGTGACCGCCAGCGTTTAATAAGCTGATCAAATGGTGGGCGTCTAACCATGTATCTCCGGCACTTTCCATAAACAACAGATTTTGAAAGGAGTCTGAACAACGCCCTCCTCCCCGCGAGTGGTCAGACCAATAACCCAATCGATGCTGTAATCCCATTGATTCAAGTGATATTCAGCCTGAATTGACTTCTCCTCATCTGTCAGGGAAGGAATTCATCCAGACTCAAGCAGGGCTATCTGCTCGTCCTGATCGTAATGCTGCTCGTACCAGGCACGCACACGCCGCACAATGGCCCGTACATGTTCAGCGGCAATATTCGCAGCCTCAGAGGTGGCAAAAACACCAATCAACTCAAAACCAGCGCTGTGATTACTACTGAACTGCTGCCAGATCGATAAACGCATGATGGCCTCCATTTAAACCGCGCTGCGGCAGGCGCGCACAGCCGCCAATCAGCGCGGGCTGGCGCTGCTGGCGGCGGGTCTGCCACAGGGCGCGCAGGTCGTCCACGGTCTCGCAAGAGGATGCCGCCGCCCGTCTGCTGGAACGAACAGGGCTTGACCAACTTGTCGCTGGTGATCGACAGGAAATCATCACCCGCGCCGCAGTCGTCGCTGTGGAACAGGCGCGGCACCTCCGGCAGCGTATCGCCCCAGCACACATCCAGCTTGAGCACAACGCTGCTGCCGAACGCCGTGTACATACGCTGGAGAAAGTCGGAGAAGCGCTGGCACTCGGCGGCGTTGAGGTGCATCGCCCTGTCGCCGCCCTTGTAACTCAGCAGCAGGACATCGCGCACGCCCAGCGCCAGCAGCCGCATGAACTTTTCCTCCAGCGTGTCCAGTTCGGCGGGCGTAATCAGCCAGTTGACGCCGTAACGCGCGCGGCAGTCGGCCAGCAGGCGCAGCGTCTCGACGTAGTGGTTGTCCTCGTAGAGCGAGACGCGGATTTGCCCGTAGCAGCCGCTGATGGCGTCAAGAAAATCCTCATTAAGTAACATCCCGTTGGTGGTGAAGTTCAGGCACAGGCGCGTTGTCTCGTGCAGTTCGACGATGAACTCCTGCCAGTTGGGGAACAGCATCGGTTCGCCGCCGCCGAAGGCCATTTCCAGCACGCCCCACTCGTCCGCCGCGCGGCATAACTGCATCAGCGTGTCGTAGCGCCACAGGCTGCGCGATTCGAGGTCGCGGTAGCAGAAGTCGCAGGTGAGGTTGCAGGCGTTGGTGATGGCGACCAGCAGCGTGCGCGGGGCAAGGCGCTGCAAGTGCTGGACTTCCTCGCCTTCCAGCAGGATATTGAGGCCGCTGTCACGCTCGAACAGCAGCAGCTTGCCGTCCAGCGGGTGCGGACGCCAGTTCAGTTCGTGCAGCGGCGGGGGCAGAAAAGCACGGTAATCCACGTCAGACATGGCAGCAGCTCCTGAGTTTTCCTCAGTATAAAGTTGTTATTAGCGGGCGTCAAACGTTTGTTGTGGGCACAGGCCGCCCGCAGCTCAAGGTGCGGGCTAGTGTGAGAACGAAGGCGTTGGGACGGTTATCGCGCAGGTAAATTCAGGGGTTCGCGCGCTGTGATTGCTGCTGAACTGCTGCCAGAGGGTGAGTCCAACCTAATGAAAATTTTCTGCCGTAAAAGAGACTTGTAACGCGATGCAGCCTTTGTCGATAAGGTAACGCAGCAGCGCCGGAAGCCCATGTGCGAGGTGCGTAAATTGAAGCCGACGCAGACGCAGATGCCGTCCGTCGCGTTCGATCCTGCCCCAGGCGCTTTGTTTGGAAAAAAACAGGCTGCCCCGAATCACATCATCGAGTCGATTGACCAGTGCATCGGCATCCATCGCGACTTCATAGCCATAATCCGTAAGGTGTCGAATGACGGTAATGAGGTTTTTGATGTGGGCTTCATCTGGTGGCTCTGTCCCCAGCAGGCAGATGATGGCCTGATAGACCTGCCGCGCAGCTTCTGCGGGTTCCTTCTGATGAGGATTTCGGTGAAAGACCGTCAGGAAATCCTGTGAAAACAGCAGGGGAAATTGTGTTCCATACAACTCCCAGGGAATGGGGACAAAAAACGCTCTGGGTGAAGCGGTAACGTTACCCGCACGCGGCGCAAGGTAGGTGCCGATGTCCTGATACAGTTTTTCCGCGCTCGCGTCGTCAGGAGCCATGAAGGCAATATCGGTGAAGATTTCCATCTGGAGATCGTTCCAGACAATGTCTCCCTGTACGTACACCTGCCCGCCGAGCCTCGTCAGCAGGTCGTTAAAGGGAAATGCACCGCCGGACGCCTGCCCATCGGAGTCCAGAAACACGAGATTTTCATGGGTCGTTACCTTCGCCTGCCAGAACCAGGGAATCGCATAGGTATCCCACGCGACACCGTACTGTTTGCTGAACTGCACTTCCGGCTCAGTGGGCGGAGGAAAATCGCCGCTGCGCCGCATTTCCTGCAATTCGGGATGGGCTTCGTTCCAAGCGGCGATGACCGCCAAAATGTGACGCAGTTCAGCAGCGGCTTTCAGGGCGGCAGTCGTATCCTGAAACTGTCCCACAACGGTAAACCATGCGCTGTGATTGCTGCTGAACTGCTGCCAGAGGGTGAGGTGCATAGGGCTACCTTTCGACAGGGACATCCGTGAAGTGATATTGAACATCAGTCACGCCTTGAGCTTCCAAGAACATGATGAGTTTGGCAAAGTTGTCTTCAATGTTATGCCCAATGTTCGCAAAAACCAGATGGATGTCACTGAAGCGTAAACGTCGTCCATCACGCTCAAACTTGCCTGCGGTCATGCCAAATGAAGGTACCACCACAATGCTGCGCTCTGGATATGCCCTGATCAGTGTGCTGATGCGTTCAGCCTCGGCTTCATCCTGAGCAACACCTTCAACCTTCAGTCGCACATCACACTTGTCTTCGCAATCTACCGCAATCACTGCCCCTAATTTTTGTAGAATCAGGTCAAACGGCTTCTCCCCTGCCCATGTATTGTTTGAGGGGGTGATAAAAACAAGATCACGATAAACCATCACGGCTTCGCTTGCCCAACGCCCTAGCACCCAATCAAGTGGATACTCCCATTTCTCTTGACCATATTGAGTCCAGCCAATGCCATACTGTTCCCGAAACATGAGTTCCGGTGGACTCAAGGTTTTGTTCTGACGCAAGTTACGTTCTACGGCAGCCTGTTCGCGATCATCTGAGTACTGTTCCCACCATGCGCCGATAGTTTCTAGAATGTGCTTAATTTCCGCTGCGGCAGATTCGGCCTGCTGTGGTGACGCAAATTGACCTACAACGGTGAAACTGGCGCTGTGATTGCTGCTGAACTGCTGCCAGAGGGTGAGGCGCATGGCGAAACCCCTTCAATACTGTTCGATGGTGTACTGGAGGTGCGTGCCTCCGAGTTGTTCCAGATATTTTACGAATGCTGGCAAGCCTAGCGAAATGTTGGCAAAGGATATCTGTCGCAAGATAAGCGTGTGCCCCTCTACGGAGATTACCGCGCGGTGAATACCCATGTCACCATGGCAGTGGCTGAGATGAACATACTGCTCATGGGATAGGATGCGCACCTTCGCCCATTCTGCATGAAACGTTTGTTGATTCTGCCGCAGTTTTTCTGTATCGCCGCCGCTCAATGCGTAGAGTTCGTGCAGCTTTTGTGCCTCACCCATATCCTGCACAAGCTGTTTTTCGAGCGTATGAATATACTGAGCGCTGTATTCCCTGAGCGCGGGGTGATAGATAAACCAGGGAATCATGTACAGCGCGCGGAAATCGCGCATAGAGGCGATGAGCTTCCTGAGCGCAGCCGCCTGCTCAGCAGCAGCCTCAGCGGACGGCATCTCGCATTGGAGGTTTATGCCCATGCTCATCCAGACTTCGCCTTGATTTCCCGGTTCGCGTCCTTCCATTACACTGCGAGCCGTTTTCGCTCCCAGCACCGTCAGCAGGTCTATGAACTGATGTCCCGTTTGCCATGTATCGACATGCGTGGTGTCCACCACAACCAGTCGGTCTGTGTGAGTGATACATTGTTCACGCACCGCGTAGGTCATCCAATCGATTCGTTCCTGCCAGTCAATGCCATATTGTTCAGCATATTTTAATTCAACAGGCGTGGGCGCGGTCAACCGATAGCACTCATCATGATGCTCACGACACCATGCTGCTGCTTCGCGCATGATGGTCTGAATGGTCTCTGACGCCTGCTGTGCAGACTGTGCGTTCGGGAATTCCCCAACCACTGTATAACTGCTGCTGTGGTTGCTGCTGAACTGCGGCCAGAGGGTGAGGCGCATTGGGGAGTCTCCAACTATTCGCGGCCTCGTGGATAGAGGGACAGCGCGCGCTGCGCCATCCCTCCTGATTATGCACTATTCGACGGGGGTAAACAAGATCAGGGACGAATCGAGCAGGCCGAGGATGGCGGCGTCCGCCTCTTCACCTGCCGACGATTGCAGCGTGATGACCACCGCCGCGCCTGAGTCCTCGTTGTAGACGCTGACGACGGTTGCGATGCCCGCCGCGCCGTCGAAATCCACGTCGTAGGTCGCGGCGTAAGCGTCCAGCCCCGCCAGCGTCGCCTCGCTGATGTCGGCCTCGGCTCCAGCATAGTCCAGCGCGGCTTGCAGCGCCGTTTCCGCGTCGGTGTCGGGATATACGTCCACGTACAGCGCCTGTATGCCGCCCTCGTCGCTCACCGAGGCCGTCTGCGAGCCGTCGTCGTTGCTGAACAGAAGCGACTCGCCCCAGGCGTAGGGATACTGGAAGTAGACGCCTTCGTTGGTGTCGGTGTAGCCGCGCAGCGTGCCATCGACAGCGCTGTTGTCAATCGTGACCTGCGTGCTGGCGTTGACACGGTTGCCCGCGAGGTCGGTCAGGCTGAGGGTGATGCTGAAGTCCCCGCTGGCACGCAGGCGCGTACTGAAGCGTGAACGGCTGTGTGCCGAACACCAGCGGCGAGTCCACCAGCGGCGTGACACTCGTTTCGCCTTCGGGCGTAATGTTGATGACATCGACGATGAACTGGTCACCCGGCAGCGGATTGGCCTGATAGGGCGCATCATCGGCTAGCGCCAGCATCCCGACATATTCCAGCGTGCCCGTGTTGAACACCAGATAGGCGGGCTGGCTGCCCTCGGCGTTCACATACGTGCCCTGCACATAACCCTCGTTGGACGCGCCGCTGGACTGAAGCAGGCTGAGGACGCTGTGCTCGCTGTCGCTGATGAAGGGGAACTCCACGCTCCAGTTGAAGGTGCTCGGCGTCAGTTCGTTGGGATACTCGATAATCGTTTCGCCTGTCGGCAGAATCGAGGTGTAGGAAATGGGATAGGTATCGACAATCGTGCGGCTGCCGTCCTCGTGGATGTAGGCGATGGTGTAGCTCATATCGACCACGCCCACGCCTGCCGCGTCGAAGAAGATCACCGGATTGTCGATGCTGCTGCCCGTTTCGCCCAGCGTGAAGACGTTGGTGATGTTCAGTTGCAGCGCGCTGCCATCCAGTTCGGTGACAATCGTGCTGTAGAACTGGTTGAGGTAATCCTGCCAGAAGCCCATCGCCGCCGGAGCCGCCGCCGGATACGTTTCGCTGAAGTCGGCGTAGTACTGCGGGCCGGACGGCAGATAAATGCCCAGGCCGTGCGCGCCCGGCAGGGCATTGTCGGAAAGCGCGTAGACCACTGCCCCATCGTAAGCCGCGATGACTTCCTGCGCCGCGTTGTAGGCATCTTCGCTAATCGTCGTCTGCACGCTGAACCACGTCATGAAATCGCGCAGATCGACATACGAATAGAAGTCGGCGCGGTCACCGAGCGAGGCGCCGAAAATCTGGCTGTTGTTGCGCGCCGTGCCCAGCGCCGACAGCAGTTCTACCGTGTCGGCTTGCACCACCTGAGCGAAGTTGTCCAGCGCGCCCAGCAGGTTGGGCAGGCCAGCGGTGTCCACCAGCGACAGGCCGACCTTGGTGCGCGCGCCTTCGCCCGCGTAGTAGGCCATGTAATTGTCCACGAAGTTCGCGCCGACCTGGAACGCATCCCAGTCGGGGTTTTGCTGCATGGCCATAATCGAGTGGGCGTATTCCCAACCGTTGCTGGGGATGACTTCCTGCGAGAACAGCACATAATCGGCGTGCGGTTCCAGCGTCACGGCCACGTCGGTCACGGCCATCAGGCAGGCGTCGAAGCCGACGATGTCAAACTTGTCGATGCCCAACTGCGCGCGCGCTTCGCCCAAGGCCGCATCGATTTCCGGCAGTTCGAGGATCGACTCGCCGCCGCCTTCATCGGGGCCGATGCCGCGCCAGCCCGCGCCGTGACTGCCGATGACCACCAGATAATGCTCGGCGGGGAAATTCTGCACACCCCAGACGAGGAAGTCCACCAGCGACTGCGGGTCGCCCATATCGACTTCGCCCAGGTCTTCGACGGGGGTCTGCTCGAAGGACACGCCGAGGTTGTAGTTCTCGTAGATTCTGTTGATGGTGGCGTCGTCGAGCGCGGCGGCCTGTGAACGCACATCCGCTTCGGACGCGCCCTGGGCCACGACGAAGCTGATAATCGCCTCGCGCTTGCCGTCAATATCCGGCGTGGGCAGCGCGGGCACCTGCTCGATAAAGAAGCGGCGCGTGTCCGTCCAGTCACCGAAGCGCGACTCGAACCCTTCGGCGCGATCCAACTGCGCCACGATATTGACGCCGTTACCGCTGCCTGCGGTCTGCATTTCGTAATAATCGTTGAAGGCCGCGCCTTCGAGGTTGTTGTCTACGTCGGTGTAATGCAGGATTGTCCAGTTGGCGACCTCCTGCGCCCGCACCATGCCAAACACGCCTAACAGCAGCAGCAGCAAAACCGTTACTTTTCGCATAGAGTCCTCTTTAATTGCGTTATATTGCGCTGAGAGAAGTGTACTCCAAAGCCCGGAAATACGATAGTTAAGATGGGACGGGTGAAAGCGGGTGGGGAGCGATGACGGCTGGCAGGGGCATGAGGCCAGCAGCCATGCCCGTTTACGGCTTCAGGCGGTCATAGGTCGCCAGCAGCGCGTCACGTTTGACTTTGCCTTCGGGCGTGTCGGGGAAGACCAGCGGGAAGGTGCTGAGGATGTGGGCGAACACGCAGGTTCGCCCCTACAATACTTGTGTATCTGCCGCCTAGACCACCTGATGCGCCGGGTCTAAGGGCAGCGTCACGGGGCGTCCGCCCTCCAGCGACGAGGTGCGAATCGCCAGCGTGATTTCCTGATCGAGCCGCCCCTGCAACGCGCCGTAAGTCGGCTCGGTGTTGTGGCGCACGGCGTTGACCAGACTCATCACGCAGCCCGCCACGCCAATCTCGTCGTCGTGCCACTGCTGCGTCAGCCCCTGCTCCGGCAGATAAAACGGGTTCTGCCAGCGCACCAGCGGCTGAGCCGGGTCGCCCGTGTGGGCAATCATGGCTTCCAGCGCGCCGCCGTCGTTGCGTTCCCAGCGCCGTTCCAGCGTGATGAAGCGCGGGGCCTCGCCGCCGGGGGCCAGCAGCGACAGGTGTTCCTGCACTTCAAGGCCGACGCCTGTGGTGATGCCCATACCCTTCTCGGCTAAAAAGCGGCTGCTGCGCCACCAGCGCAAGGGCGAGTCATAGCCGACGTTCGTCCAGTGGTAAATGCCGAGCCGCCCGTCCTCAAATTCGATGATGCCGTGTTCCTGCGTCTCCATGCGCGGCTGATAATTCCAGGCCAGGCGCGAGAAGTAGGCTTCCAGCGGATACTCGCGCACCGCACCGAGCACGCGCACGGGTTTGGCGTCGAAGCCGAGGTAGCTGCGCATGACGCTGACGCCGTGATAGCCGTGCCCGGCGAAATCGTTGAACGAGGTATGCACGCGCCCGAACAGGCCGGAGGCAATCAGCGCCAGCTTGATCTGTTCCAGCGGGCGGCGGTGGAACTGCTCGGCGATTTCGATTTTGACGCCCTTGCGCTGCGCGGCGGCAATGATGGCGTCGGCCTCGCTGAGCTTGTGGGCGATGGGCGTTTCCAGCAGGACGTGCAGCCCGTGTTCAATGGCCATCAGCCCCGCTTCGCCATTGGCACCGTAGGCCACCGAGACCACGCCGACCTGTGCGCCCGTCTCGCTGATGAGCTTGTGCAGGTCGGTGTACCAGGGCGCGCCGACTTTTTCGCCCAGGCGTTTGGCCGAGTCGTGGCTGCGGCTCCAGACGGCGGCCAGTTCGACGCCGGGGAGATGCTTCAGGATTCTGCCGTAGAAATTAAAGGAGCGTTTGCTTGCGCCGATGAGGGCGACGCGAATCGGTTGTTCCATGAGGTAAAGTCTCTCTATAAGCGGCGATACGTAGATTGTAGTGCAAAACAGGGCGAACCATGTAGGGACAGCGGCGCAGTGGCGGAAGGGGAGGATTTTCGGCTATGATGTGCAGCAGCGATGATGATTAGAGGGAATGCGCATGGCACAGGCTGTTGAACTCAAGACATCGAACGTTGTCCCGGTGGAACGCGACGCACAGGGCATGTGGCACCTGCGCGGGTGGGCGGAAGCCAAGGCGATCATGCTGATGAACGTGACGCAGGCAGGATTCGGCGCGGAGCAGATGCGCAAGCTGCGGCGCTATTTCCCGCTGTCCATCGCGGCGATTGACGGCGCGGAACACCGCGAACGACGGCGGCAAACGGCCAAGCTGTTCACGCCGACGATCACGCACCAGAAGCATGTGCAGGTGATGCACGCCAAGACGGAAACCATCGTCAGCGATTTCGCGCAGCGGCGGCAGGCAGACCTGAACGAACTGGCGACGCGCATCTCGTCGGAGATTGTGTTCGAGATTGTGGGGCTGACCAACAGCCGCCGCCCCGGTCTGGTCAAGCGCTTCGAGCCGCTGACGCATCTGGATATGGGGGATGTCAGCCTGATGCCGAACAAGCTGCTGCCGTTCCTGAAGATGCAGCTTAACGTGCTGGATTTCCTGTACACGGATATTCGTCCGGCGGTGGCGGCGCGCGTGGAACACCCGGCGATGGATCTGATTTCGCACATGATCGAGAAAAAAGCCGGCGATATGGCGATTCTGATTGAGGCGATTACCTACGGCTTCGCGGGGATGCTGACGACACGCGAGTACATCTGCGCGGCGTTTCAGGAGTGTATGCACAATCCTGAGTACAAAACGATCCTCATGAGCGATGACGAAGACCTGCGCCAGCGCTTCCTGTACGAGGTGATCCGGCTGCGCCCGGTCACGGAATACCTGATTCGACGTGCTGCCGAAGACCTGACGATTCAGTCCGACGGGCAGACGATCCACATCCCAGCGGGCGAGCTGATGAGGTTCGACATCAAAGCGATCAACCGCGACAAACGCGCGCTGGGCGAAGACGCCGATGAACTGCGCCTTGACCGCAGCTTCGAGAACCAGATGATGTGGTCGATGTACGCCTTTGGCTACGGCGCGCACCACTGCCCCGGCGAAACCATCGCCATTCTGGAAACAGACATCTTTTTGCGGCGGCTGTTCGCGCTGGGTGATGTGCGTATCGACAAGGAACCGACGCGCACGTTCAACCCTACCACGCAAACGGTAGAACTGCGCGACTTCCGCATCAGCCTGCACTGAAGTCATTAGTCATTAGCTATTAGCTGTTAGCTGTTAGCCTAAGGCAAAGGCGGAAGGCAGAAGACGGGTAGACAAACGTTCGCGTTTAGCCTCACCCTAAGCAAGGCGTTAGCTGTTAGCTGTTAGTCTAAGGCGAAGACAAAAGACAGGTGGGGGAGGATGGGCCAGAACTTCATTCCGACCCATCGCGTCGTGTGTCCATTTTGGGAAGCTGCGCGTGGTGCAGGGCTTACCGCAGAGAGGGTAAAGCGGCGTTCAGCACTTAGCCGTGATTCACAATCGGGCGGATTTCGATGCTGCCATTTTTGGCGGCGGGAATCTTGGCGGCCATCTCCAGCGCTTCGTCCATGTCCTTGCAATTGAGCAGATAAAAGCCGCCTAACTGTTCGCGGGTTTCGGCAAACGGGCCATCGCTAGACTCACGCTTGCCGTCGCGCAGGCGCAGGGTGACGGCTTTGGAAGTCGGTTCAAATTCTTCGGCGCTGACGAAGATGCCGCGCTCACGGGCGAGCGTGGTCACGGCAAAATACTCCTGCATCTCGGCCTGCTGCTGTGCTTCGCTCTGCTTCGCCCAGGCACTTTCCTGCCCGTAAATCAACAACATGTACTGCATGGCGTTTACTCCTGATGTTCAGATGGATTTGGTCTTGCTATACAAACGTCGAATGAGAAGGCGGCAGAATGACAGGCGGCGCGGCGATGTCATTCCGCCACCAGAATTAACAAGACCAGCGCCGAAAATCTCATACGTTACGATCCCATAGACATTTCTTGCATCGGTGCGTACACGGGTACAGCTATCGTCAATTCTACACCGGATTCAAAGGTCAGCGTAAGCAGGAAGGCTGTGCCCGGTACCAGTTCCTGTGTCAGTTCGAGCATCATGATGTGATAGCCGCCGGGCTGCAACAGCAGTCGTTCGCCAGCGGGGATTTCCAGACCGCCCTGCACTTCCTGCATCTGGGCCACGTCGTTGTTCATGACGATTTCGTGATTTGCACCAGCCCGGCGACAGCGGTGCTGGCCGAAAGCAGACGGTCACTCTCTGTACCCCGATTCCACAACTGGAGATAAGTCGCGCTGACGCCGCCCATATCACCCATGCTCATGCCGCCGCCCATTGCTTCTTCGGTGGCTTCAGCCATTGCCATGCCGCCGCCCATTGCTTAGTCCGGTAGCTTCGAGATCGCTTCGCCCATCTGCATCGCTTCCGGCGTGGCTTCCGGCTCCCCCATCGGCATATCGGCTGCGGGGGCTTCGGTCACCGTCGGGCGTGCCCACGCGCCAATGGCGACGATGCTGCTGGCTTCGGGCGCGACCTGCTGTACGGCGGCTCCAATGACCACCTCGAAGTTTTCGCCTTCGGGCCGGGCAAAGGTCAGCGTGACACTGATGGCATCGCCCGCGACCAGTTCATCGGTCAAATCCATGAGCATGAAGTGATAGCCTTCATCCTCGAAATTCAGCGTCGCGCCTGCCGCGATTTCAAGGCCGCCTTCGACTGGCCCCATCTGCATGACATCGTTGACGACGGTGCTCTGGTGCAGTTCGACCAGCGCGGCGGCGTCTGTGGCGGCGCTCAACAGCGTCAGCGGGAAATCGTTCAGGTTCTCGATGGTCATGAACACGCCGCTGGTGCCCATGTCCATGCCTGCCATATTCATTTCAGTATGTTCGGCAGCCGTAGGACGCGCGGAAGACGCCATAAATCAGCACTTCGGGCGCGGGCATTTCCTGGGCGAACGCGGTAGAGACAAATAAACAGACAAAAACAATCAACACTAACCATTTGCGAAACAAGGGAATACCTCCTCATATGCAGGATATGTCGCCCTCATTATGGTCAATGCCCCGGCCTGTAACAGGCGACAAATATCCTGATTTTATGTGACAAAAAGCACTATAACATATCCTGATGCCTGCGCCATACTGAGCGTGAATCTATCCTGGGCATGTTTGTCGCCAGCGCCAATCGGACTCCGAGACCCTCTTTGATGACGACTCTTCTGCAACCTGCTGCCTCCAAACGTCGTTTTCCGCTCAAAACTGTCGTGCTGCTCATCGCGGCGGCTGTCGTGCTGCTGCTGGCGGCGCTGCTGCTGAGCCAGAACACGCCGACGGCCAGCGGGGGCGCGCCGGAGTTCACGCTGACGACGCTGGCGGGGGAAACGCTGCGGCTGCGTGACCTGCGCGGACAGGTGGTGGTGCTCAACTTCTGGGCGACGTGGTGCGAACACTGCCGCATCGAAATGCCCGACTTGCAGGCGCTGTCCGAGGCGTATGCCCATCGCGGCGTGCTGGTGGTGGGCGTGGCGTATGGCGATCAGGAAGGCCGCGTGCGCGACTTCATCCGCGACTACGGCATCACCTACCCCATCGGGCTGGACATGAGTGGAATCGGTGACGCTTACCAACTGGCAGGTGTGCCGCAGACCATAGTCATCGATCCGCAGGGCCGCGTCGATACCACATACTACGCCGCGTTTCAGCCAGCGCAGATCAGCGCGGTGATTGAGCGTTTGCTGAACGCCAGTTAAGCCGCGCCTGTGATATTCCTCAGCGCAGCGCATGGTATTTATTACTACCTGCTCCTAAGACGGCAGTTCATAATAAGGTCAGGGTGAGCAGGTCTCACCTTCTGCCGTTCCATCCAAAACTTCTGACCTGACGGCAAGGCAACTAAATACAGGATTATGTGATGAGTGCTATTTCTCGTTCATCGGCCTCGCAGATGAAGCGGTCTACGCTGCTGGTCATCGTGTGGGGCATCACGGTGCTGGTGTCGCTGCTGCCGGACATTATTTTTAACGAGTGGCTGGGGATGGCGACGCCCTGGCTGTTAAGCGCAAAATTAGTGCTGCTGGCGCTGGTGATTTTCGTCAGCGTGCTGTGGAAGGAAATTCATGTTTTACGGGACTACTTTATCGTGCTGCTGGCGGTCAACATCGTCAACGCGCTGACCGCGTGGGTGAGCAGCACGCCGCAGTGGTACGGTTGGTTCGCTGACGGCACGTTCGCCGTGTCGATGGCGGGCGCGCAGGCGCTGAAGCTGGGCGCGGTGCTGGTGGTCATCGGCGTGATGCTGGTGCTCAAAGGGCGGCGGCAGAACTTCTTCTTCGAGAAGGGCAACCTGACGGCGACTGCCGAGCGCGTCCCCTGGCTGGGCATGGCACGCCCGACGACGTGGAAGCGCTTCGGCCCGCTGCTGGCGCTGTGCATTGGCGGCGGCACGCTGGTGTTCCTGCTGCTGGGCGGCGCGCCCTCGCTGGACAGGTTCGGCGCGGTGGTCGTGCTGCTGCCGCTGATATTGCTGTTCGCGGCGGTCAACGCGCTCAACGAAGAAATGCTGTACCGTGCGGCACCGCTGGCGACCCTGCATGAAGTCGTGGGCAAATCACAGGCGATGCTGCTGGTCGGCGCGTACTTTGGCTTCGCCCATTACTACGGCGTGCCTTACGGCGTGGTCGGCGTGCTGATGTCGGGCGTGCTGGGCTGGCTGATGGGCAAAAGCATCCTGGAAAGCAAAGGCTTCTTCTGGGCGTGGGCGGTGCATCTGGTGCTCGACGTGCTGATCTTTATCTTCATGGCGGCGGGCTTCTCCGGCAGCGCGTAAGGGGAGCTTACGAGAGGGCGAATCAGCGGGTTCGCCCGGTTTAACGCCTAGCGCCACAGCCAATAAACCGGATAACTGCGCGGCACTTCATCCGGCGCGAAGTAAGTCTCCACGACGCCATTACGCAGATTGACGATAGAAAGCTGATTGGTGTTGTTATTGATCATCATGAGACGGTATTGATCGCTGCTCAACGGTCTGACCTGGCTTCCGGTGGGGGTGAAGTGCCCTAGCAGCGTGGTGTGCGGCGCGCCGTCGAAGTAGACTGCGTAAACGGAGTCTTCGCTGCCCTGGGCCTCCGCCAGCAAAAACGTGTTTTCGTCCGTCCATTGTAACACGGCGACCTGCTCCCCCAGCGGATACACCGTTTGCCCATCGCGCGACACGATATATATCGGCTGATGTTCCAGCGGTGCTTGAAAGCTGCTGCTGGGAAGGCGCATTTCGACCATTAGCCACTGGCAGTTGTCCATCCAGTTGATGTAGTTGATGGGGCGCCCCGCGAGTTCACGTATGGCACTGAGGGGTCGAGTTGCGCCCGTCTGAAAATTAAGCAGATGGCCTTCATAACGGCCAGCGATATAAGCGATCCACATATCACCGCAGGGGAAAAAACTGGAACCTTCCAAATCCTGTGTTGCGGCGAGAAATTCACCGCTGCTGACATCAAGCGCACGAAAATAGCTGACCGCTGTGTCCAGTGAACTGGCGCTGATATACACGTATCGTTCATCGGGCGACCAGTTGCCGAAACCGAAATCCGCATCATCGGCGATGAAGTATTGACGCAAATTAGTGCCATCGCTGTTGAACAGATAGAGCCGGGAATCATTCACCAGCGCGATTTGTGCTCCTGATGGCGAATCAATGGGAATGGGAGTTATGCCGCCGGGCTGCAAGGGAGAATCACTTTCTACGGCGGGTAAGGTTACGACACGCTCTACCGTGTTGTCTGGAATATTAAAGCGATACAGGGTTCTGTCAGCAGGGTTGTACTCCCATAAATCGGTGCTGTTTGACCAGAAGAAATTGCTGCGCATCTGATAGGTTTCGCCGCTTTCACGATCCAGATAGGTGGTGTTGAGTTCGTTCAGCGTCCGGGTCAGCAGATTGTAGTGATACAGCCGTCTGCCCGGTGCCTGCGTCTGAATATAAACATCCTGCCCGTTACTGTCGATGGTCGGTGTGCCCACCGACATGTCCAGCGGCACAGGTATCTCAAGGCGGATATGGCGGTTGAGGTCGATGAGCAGGAAACGGTCAATTTCGCCCGTGAAACGCCGTGACAGGTAGGTCGTCAGCATTTCCGCTGGCATAGACTGGCCGACAGCCAGCGCGAGGAAACTGCCCCCCATTGTGATGAGCAGCAGTAACCCCATCGCTCGCAGCAGCAGTCTTCGCATCGTCTTTGTCCTTTACGCTCGTCTTGCAGATTAAGCAAACCTAGATCAGCTTCTTGCGCTTCAACTCATCCCGCACGACCTGTTCTCGTTGTGTTTTGCTGAGGGCATTCCAGCGGTGGTGTTTGACCTCTGGCAGATTCATCATCTCATAGTGCGGCGGGTCGGCATACACGTTCAGGCGGGTCAGGGAATCGCCGCAAACGGGACAATAGGGGTAATGCTGGTAGGTAGAACCGTCGGCGGC
Source organism: Anaerolineae bacterium (assembly GCA_046328675.1). GTDB lineage: Bacteria > Chloroflexota > Anaerolineae > Aggregatilineales > Phototrophicaceae > JACAER01. The sequence continues at coordinate 10,874 of JAXLWC010000023.1, read as the reverse complement.
AGGATCGCAGCAGATGCCGCGCACGCTCCAGTCACGTTCCCGTTTCTGTTCGATAGGCATATCGACGGGCAGCAGCGCATGGATGAGGTCGGTGCATTCCGAAAAAACCTTATCGGTCACCGCCTCCCAGATAGCGATGTCCCCGTTGCGGGCATACATATAAAAGGTGCCATAGGGCATGAAGTCTCCAGCAGAGCCAAAGCTGTTAAACAGATGCTTGCACTGCTCACAGCGAATCGTGTATTCCCGCAAGCGCCATTTCATGGATTCATCTCCCTATAAGCTGCACGGCACAGCCATGATAGGCTCAAAGTCTAAGAGCAGTTCCTGTGTCTGGTTACTTATCAGTTTACCTTAGAAGTGGGGAAAGCGCAGCGGCGGCGCGCTGAATAGCTGTTAGTCTTTAGTCATTAGCTGTTAGTCCAAGACAAAGACAAAAGACAGGTGGGCGAACGTGCGCGTTTGGCCTCACCCCAACCCCTCTCCATGTTTGGGATTTGAGCGTAATGCAAGGATCGACCACGGAGAGGGGCCAAATACAGGTTCGGGGTGGGATGTTTGCCGCGAGAAGGTGGCGGTGCTCCGGGATTGGCGTTAATGCGCCGACGCTGCTTTGTGTTCGCGCAGCCAGGCCAGCGTGTCGCGCACGGCCTGACGCAGCGGCGTGGCGGTTAAGCCGAAGGTGCGCTCGGCCTTGCTGCTGTCCATGATGAAGGGCTTGTTCCACTCGTACATCATTTCCACGAGTTCGCGCACATTGCGATTGGTGAAGCCCATCAGCCACAGGATCGGTGTCGTGCCGACCATCGCTTTGACGGGCTGCCCGACTTCCTCCGACACGATCTGGATCAACTGCGCCTGCGTGACGGGCGCGCTGCTGGGCACATGCCACCACTGGCCCAGCGCTTCATCGCGCGTGCCTAAGGTCGCCAGCAGCTTGCCGAAATCAGCGACGTAGGTGAAGGTGTGCGGCATATCCAGACGGCCCATTGCGTTGGCCCGCTTGCCCAGCAGCGCAGGCTGAAAGATCAGTTCGCCGTTGGTTGGTTCATCTGGCCCGAAGAAGTCCGAGCCGCGCGCCGAGGCCACGCGCACCTTGCCCGCTTTATGGGCGGCGTAGAGTGCTTCGGTCATCTGCTGGCGGATTTTGCCCTTGCGGGTGTGGGCGTGGTAGGGTGTGCTTTCGCTGATGGGCTGGCCCTGCGCGTCGCCGTACATGTACAGATTCTCGGCGACAATCAGTTTGGCATTGGCTGCCGCCGCGCCTTCGAGAATCGCGGTTTGCAGCGCCATGAATTTGTCCGCCCAGTCATAATAGGCAGGCTGCGCGCACTGGTAAACGGCGGCGGCCCCGGCGCTCAACTGGCGTGTCTGCTGCGGGTTGTAGGCGTCGGCCTTGACGATTTCGGCGGCGGCGGGCAGACCATCGGCTTTGCCGCTGCGGTTGACGAGGCGCACGCGCTTACCCAGCTTCAGCAGTTCGCGCGCTGTCCACTTGCCCAACGGCCCGGTTCCAAAAATGACGTGTAGTTCGGTGCTCATGAGATTTCTCCTTGGTGGCGCGTTGAACACGCCGTACTCTGATCAAGTCGGATCATAAAGCGGGTTCACTTGTAGGTGTCCCTGTGTGAAAAAAGCGGTGGTCAGGGCAAGCCGACTGCCCTACGAAAAGCTAGAGGCCGAATTCCTTGATTAACTGCACAATCTCCGCGTGGTAGTAGGCATCGACATCGCCTATAGTCGGCTGTAAGTGGTTAAAAATCTCCAGCATGATAATGCCGTGCAGCCGCGTCCAGCTGACGATGCCCCAGTAGAACGCCGTTTCGGACACCGGATAGCCGTCGCGATCAATCATGGCGCGAAAGTAAGCGGCAAACTGCGGCGGCACGGGCGGCACAGCAGCGGTGTGCTTTTGCAGCAGTTGTTGCAGCAGGCCGATGATGACCGCGAAGCCGCGCACCACCGCCGGAACGGTGACTTCACGCGGGGCGTGGTAACCGGGGATGGGGTTGCCGTAAATCAACTGGAAGTCCAGCGGATTGGCGTTGGCCCAGGCGCGGTAGGCGATCAGCACCGCGAAAAGCTGTTCCCGCGCATCCGGCGAAGGATGGCTGTCGCGTGCCTGTTCCAGCGCGTCGGCCAGGGCGTTAAAGCCGTCGAGGATCAGCGCCGTAATCAGCGTGTCGCGGTTCTCGTAGTAGCGGTAGATGGCGGGCGCGGTGATGTTCATTTCGCTGGCAATCGCGCGCAGCGACAGCCCTGCGGTGCCGGTTTCGGCCATCTGCCGCCGCGCCACCGCTTTGATTTCGTTGGCGGTGTCTTCGCGGCGCTGTTCACGTTTGGTTTTCGTCGCTTCAGGCATATTGTATACAGTGTTTACTTTTCGCTGATAATTGACAGTTTACAGTGTTTACTTTTTCCTGTCAAGCAGGCAATTTTGATGCTGGTGCGCTGAAGGTGCTGCGAGGAAAGCGAACTTGAACCGCCAAGGAGATGTGAACCGCCAAGTCGCCAAGATCGCCGAGGGAAGAGGAGATGTGAACCGCCGAGACACCGAGCGCGCCGAGGAGAGGAGATGTGAACCGCAAAGGCGCCGAGGAGAGGAGATGTGAACCGCCAAGTCGCCAAGATCGCCAAGGGAAGAGGAGAAGAGAAAAGTTGAACCGCAAAGGCTCCAAGGGGAGAGGAGATGTGAACCGCCGAGACATCGAGCGCGCCGAGGAGAGGAGATAGGACGAACCGCCGAGGCATCGAGCGCGCCGAGAGGAGAGGAGATGTGAACCGCCAAGTCGCCAAGACCGCCAAGGGGAAGAGGAGAAGAGAAAAGTTGAACCCGCAAAGGCGCCGAGGAGCGCGAAGGGAAACAAGCCGCCGCCCGCAGTTCAAGGGGCGAGGCTATCGGGGACGTTACGCTGAGGTTATGCCAGATAATTTTACGTGGGCTGCTGCCGCCCAGTTCAAGGGGCGGGCTATCGGGGCGTTACGCATCCCGCTTGCGCCCGTACCACAGCAGCGCGAGACTCAGCAGCACATGGCTTGCCATATAAATCACGTAGGCCCATGCCAGCGTATTCGACCAGCTCACCGCGCCGGTGTAACGCGCCACCACGATCAGTTCCAGCACGCCAAACGCCAGCAGGCCGTAGAGTGTTCCCCGTGCGCGCGGCAGGTCGTTCTCCCAGACCACGCACGCCGCCGCGATACCGCTGGCCGTCATCCACGCGCCCAACGCCCGTGAAGTCAGCGGCGTCAGCGTCCACAGCCACTGTGAGCCGAAGCTTTCCGGCAGGACGAACAGCGCCAGCCCCACCGCCAGCCCAAACAGCGCTTGAATCACGCCGATGGCCCGCGCGATACCGGGCACAGGCTGCACGCGCGGCGCGTTGTCACCGCCAGTCCGCATCTGCGAAATCAGCAGCGACAGGAACAGCAGCGGCGACAGCACATACACGAGAATCCACACCCACGCCGCGAACCAGGGCAGCGACACCGGGGCGGTGTGATGGAACTTGTCGAGGTGCAGCAGGGTGGTGATCAGCATCATCAGCGTGGCCGAAAAGCCAATCACCACGATGCTGCGGATGTTTGCCCAACTGCGCCCGCTGATGCCCACCACCGTCGGCACCAGCGCCGCCCAGTAGCCAGCCCCCAGTGCGGCGGCAGTAATCGGCGCGGCAATCGTCCACGCGAAATACTGGTCGGTTTGCTCCGACGGCAAGGTATAACTGCACGCCCGCCAGGAACACCAGCGTAATCACGGTGAAGCCCACCGGCAGCGCGTGACGAGGGTAATCGGTTTGCTCGATGTTGTGGTCATTGTCATCTTCCTCTTGTCCCGTACTTGTAAAATTGTGCTGCGGAAGTCCGTCAGTTTGCCGTTGTCGCTGCGCCCATCTGCCGCGCGAAGTCTTCCATAAAGCGCTCGAAACCACGCACATGCCCCTGATGAGTGCGGTAGGCGTAGCGGGCGTAGGCCAGCGTGATCAGCAGCAGCAGGCCCACCAGCGCGAAGCCGACCCAGTTCCCGCCCATCGACGGATCGAAAGCAATCAGCGCTACCAGAAACGTAAAGATCAGCAGCACGCCGATATGCACGCCAGCATGAAACAGCGGCACCCCGCCGTCGCCGAGCACGCTGTAGCTCAGGATCGTTTCGCCGCTTTTGCCTTTGTGGAAGCTGCCCACGATCTGATACTGCCCCTGCATTGCCCACCGCGCATGATTTCGTAGCGCACGCGTTTTTCAATCACGAAGCGCGGCTGCTCGTCTTTGCCGCCCCTCAGGACGCGCCATTGGCTGTGCTGTGCCGCCGCGTTTGCCAGCGCGCGCATACTATCCTGCGGCAGCGGCGGGAGGGTGAGGGTTGCCTGATTTTGCATATGTTTGCTTAACCTGCTGATGAAACGTCATGTCCTTTATTGTCTATGATTTAACCACGCAATGCGACGATTACCGGGGCTTTTTTATAGGAGTTTAATGACATCGCCGCGCCGCCTGTCATTCTGCCGCCTTCTCATTCGACGTTTGTATAGCAAGACCAAATCCATCTGAACATCAGGAGTAAACGCCATGCAGTACATGTTGTTGATTTACGGGCAGGAAAGTGCCTGGGCGAAGCAGAGCGAAGCACAGCAGCGAGCCGAGATGCAGTGTATTTTGCCATGACCACGCTCGCCCGTGGGCGCACGGCATCTTCGTCAGCGCGAAGAATTTGAACCGACTGACAGCCGTCACCCTGCGCCTGCGCGACAGCAAGCGGTCTAGCGATGGCCCGTTTGCCGAAACCGCGAACAGTTAGGCGGCTTTTATCTGCTCAATTGCAAGGACATGGACGAAGCGCTGGAGATGGCCGCCAAGATTCCCGCCGCCAAAAATGGCAGCATCGAAATCCGCCCGATTGTGAATCACGTGCTTAGAGTGAGGCTAAACGCGAACGTTCGTCTACCCGTCTTCTCGCTCCATAAAATACCTACCTTTGTAAAGAGTCAGGGGGAGGTTAATCAGACTCGCGCGACGCCCTGATTTCCCTTTCGGCTCATAAAGCGATGACTAAAACTTGCACATGGGGTTAACTGACAATGATGAATTTGCGTGAACATGTCGATTGTCACAGCCGAGAGTATGACACGGTACGCCTGCTTACGCGTTACTATTGTCGGGGGGGAGACGCTCGACAAGCGCGTCTCGTCCCTTCTACGCAATTGACCAACCTCTGTTAAGGAAATAGCTCATGCAATCGAAAATTGGCCTCGTGTTTGAAAGTCTGTCTGGTGCCCTGCTGATGGCGTTTCATCTGCTGGCCCCGTTTATGCGGCCCTGGCGTTTACACTGGGGCGCCACGCCTGAAGAAGTGAATCGTAAGCTGCCGGGCGATGAACGGGTGAAGGAACCGCGCTGGAGTTATACGCACGCCATCACCATCCAGGCACCCGTGTCGCAGGTGTGGCCCTGGATCGCGCAGCTTGGTCAGGAAAAAGGCGCGCTCTACAGCTATGAAGGGCTGGAAAACCTGACGGGCTGCAAGATGCGCAACGCCAATGAAATCGTCCCCGAATGGCAAAATGTGAAGGTGGGCGACAAGGTACGCCTGGGGCCAGAACCCTATCCGTTCTTCAACGTCGTGGAAGTCCAGCCTGAACGCGCGCTGGTGCTGCACAACAGCAATGATCCACAGTCTCCGGCCTACGCTGCCAGTTCCTGGGTGTTCTACGTGGAAGCCATCGACGCCCAGAGCACGCGCCTGCTGGAACGGGGCCGCAGCGCCTACACCATGACCAGAGTCAATCGGTTGGGATACGGGCAGCTTCTCGTCGAACCGATTGGTTTTGTGATGGAACGTAAGATGCTGCTGGGCATCAAAAAGCGCGCGGAAACCCGCGTGGGCGTCCAGCCTTTGCAGAACATTCCAAACGTCATGTCTACCTAACGCCGTATAACACTGTCGTCAGATACATGGTCGCCTCATAATGAGAAAGATTTATTCACTAGCGGAGGGATGGCATGGTTTTACAACCGTGGACGAGAACTTATCAACAACGGCAGACGAACGCAGCGCAGGCCATGAAGGCGGTTCGTTCTGGTAGTCGCGTGTTTTTAAGCGGCAACTGTTCAGTGCCGCGCACGCTGTTGGCCGCACTGGTGGAACACGCCAAAACGCTGAACGATGTCGAAATCGTGCAGGTGCTGACCATTGGCGATTCTGCTTATGCCGCGCCCGAAATGGAAGGCCACATTCGGGTCAATACGATGTTTATTTCTGAAGATGTGCGCCCCGCCGTTGCCGCCGGACGCGCTGATTTTACGCCCGTTTTCCTCTCAGAAATCCCGGAATTATGGCGCACCTCATTACCGATTGATGTCGCGCTGATCCACGTTTCCCCGCCCGATGAACACGGCTTTTGTTCCTTTGGTATCGAAGTCGGCGTAACCAAAACCGCCGCTGAAGTGGCGCGCGTGGTGATCGCGGAAGTGAACCCGCGTATGCCGCGCACGCTGGGCGACAGCTTTATCCACGTCAGCAAACTGGACTACATGATCGAAGTCGATTACCCGCTGCCGGAAGTCCGCATCAGCGAGGCGTCGGCCAAACAGCAGCGCATCGCGCAGCACGTCGCCAGCCTGATTGATGACCGTTCCACGCTGCAAACAGGCATCGGCGGTATCCCCGACGCCGTGTTGAGCTTTCTGGGTGATCGCACGCATCTCGGCATTCACACCGAATTATTCTCAGACGGCGTGATTGACCTTGTCGAGCAGGGCGTGATTACCAACGAAGCCAAGACCCTGCACCCCGGCAAGATGATCGCCGGCTTTGTGCTGGGCACGCAGCGTTTGTACGACTTCATCCACGACAACCCGATTGTCGAACTGCACCCGACGGAATATGTCAACGACCCGTTCCGCATCGCCCAGAATGAGCGCATGGTTTCGATTAACTCGGCCATTGAAGTTGATTTCACCGGGCAGGTGTGCGCGGACAGCATCGGCCACCGCTTCTACAGCGGCGTCGGCGGGCAGGTGGACTTCGTGCGCGGCGCGGGCCGTTCCAAAGGCGGGAAACCGATCATCGCCCTGCCTGCTACGGCCAAAGACGACACCGTCAGCCGTATCGTGTGGGAACTGAACCCCGGCGCGGGCGTCGTGACCACGCGTAATGATGTGCATTATGTGGTGACGGAATACGGCGTGGCTTTCCTGCATGGCAAGACCATCCGCGAACGTGTGCAGGCGCTCATCAACATCGCCCATCCCAATTTCCGCGAGGAACTGGGACGCAAGGCGCGCGAACTGCGCTATCTGCCGGAAGTTTTTAACGGGGTTGGACTGTAAGCCTTAGCGTACATGTATGACAGGGGCAAGTCGGGTTGCCCCTTTTTGATTCCTGCGGCTTAAAGGCCAAGCTTTCTGAGAAATTCGCGGTTGCGCTGGGCGCTTTCTTTGGGCGTGCCCAGGCCGGGCAGCACGTCCTGTTCGACCACGATCCAGCCCGAATAGTCGATGTCCTTCAGCGCCGCCAGCACAGCGGGGAAATTCACGTCGCCTTTGCCCAGTTCGGGGAAGATGCCTTTGCCTACGCCGGTGGGGCCATCCCACTCATGCACGCGGGTAAGGCGCGCCACTTCCGGGTCCTGATCCTTAAAATGAACGTGCCAGATGCGATCTGCGAACTGGCGAATGCCCTGCACTTCATCGCCGCCGCCGAAGCGCCAGTGTCCGGTATCGAAGGCCAGGCCGAGGATGTCCGGGTTGGTCATTTCCAGCAGGCGCTGCGTTTCCGCGGGGGTTTCAATCCAGGTGCCCGTGTGGTGATGAAACACGGTGCGCAGGCCCGCCTCGTCCATGACCCGATGCGCCACGTAATCCGCGCCCTCGGCAAAAACCTGCCACTGTTCTTCGTTCATGCCCATTTCAGGGGTGATGCGTCCGGCATTTTTGGAGCGCATGGGGTTGGTGTAGGGGTCGTCGCCCAGCACCACGAAGCACTCCTTGCCGCCCACTGCCGCCAGCAGCTTGGCCGTGCGCACGCAGTCGTCGGCGCTCTGCTGGTGCAGACTTTTGTCGTGCAGATGAACGCTGACCCACGACGCCAGCAGGCTCAGGTTGCGCGCCGCCAGTTCCGCGCTGAGTTTAGCGGGGTCGGTAGGCATGAAGCCCCAATCGCCCAGTTCTGTACCCACGTAACCGGAACCCGCCAGTTCGTCGAGCACGCGCACATAATCGTAACGTTCGCCTTCAATATTTTCGATCACACCCCACGAACACGGGGCATTGGCTATCCTTAACATGCTTTATCCCTCATAAATATTATTCTGTCTAATTAACCAGTGGGGCTACTTTACCCCCTCATCCCCAACCCTTCTCCCCCAATGTCAAGGGAGAAGGGCGGTAAATACTTCACGCGATAGGCCAATGGACAAGGTGGAGGAATGTTCCGCGCTCACCAGCACCATTGGTCATTCATTGGCGGATTTCGGCTTCCGGCGCATCGAGAGGCCGCGCCCGAAGAAGATGTTGGCGAAACGGCCAATCCGCATCCGGGCTGCGCCTGCGAGTTGGTGGGCACGGTCACCTCGACAGTGATGATGCCATCGTAGTTGTAGAACTGCCAGCCCACGCGCGGCGGTCTGGTTGAGCCGCGCGTACCGGGTACAGCGTTGCCCAGTTCAGTGGACTGCGACGTGGTAGAGCCGCTAAACGCAGCAGAGCACCGTCGCCCAGAACAGGTCCGCGAAGGCGGCGGCGGCATCCTCGCGCGAGTCGTAGGCGTCCACCGTGTGGCTCATGTAATGTAAGGCCTGCGTATCCATGTTGCACGTCGGGTTGTTGAGGATAGCGGTCCGCACGGTAAGCAAAGTTGTGGTCGCTCATGAACGTGAAACCATCGCGAATGGATCCGGCGCGCTGGCTACTGCACTTCGCTAGCGCTGAGAGCGCTGCTCACCGACAGTTGCAACGCGGCCTGAACGATGGTGTCATCGCTGCTCAGGATTGCAAGCCAGACGCACGCAACCTGCGTGGCGGGCGCTGGCGCGGTGTAGGTTGTCACCACGCTGGCAGGGTCGGTGATGATGACCACTGTGTCCAGCGATGTGCCGGGGTTCGGGTCAGTCTGCGGGTCGCGCAGGCGAATGTTGCGCACATTGTCCAGCCCTTCCAGCACTTCGCCGAACAGCGTGTACTGGTAATCCAGCGACGAATACGCGGCAGTGGTGATGAAGAACTGGCTGCCGTTGCTGCCGGGCTGATTGGTGCGGGCCATCGCCAGCCAGCCGGGGCGGTCATAATGCAGGAAGCCGACAAATTCCTCCTGGAAGGTGTAGCCGGGGCCGCCTGTGCCCGTCGCTGTCGGGTCGCCGCCCTGTGCCATAAAATCCTGAATGACGCGGTGGAACGTCGTGTTGTTGTAATAACCCTGCTGCGCCAGGAAGACGAAGCTGTTGACGGTGATCGGCGTCAGGTCTTCAAACAGGTCAACGTAAACCGGGCCTGCGCCTGTACACATCACGGCGCGATAGTCGATGTCCGGCTGCAAAATCATGTCCGGGTAGGCCGCGAAGGTGCGGTTGCTCGGCGTCTGCGCTGGCGTCGCGTTCTGGCAAATCTGGGTGGGGGTTTGCGCCTCGCCGCTGACTGCTTCATTGTTCGCAGCAGGCACAACGGCGTTCGATTCAACGCTGGCTTCAGTGGGGGCTGTCGTGGGGTTCTGGCTGACGGTGTTCCCGCTGACGGGGATGGTCGCAGGTGCGGCGGGCGCGCAGGCCGCGCACAACACCAGCAGCAGCAAAATGGCGAATGAACGTTGCATTCGGGTATCTCCATGTGGGTAAGTAAGCTGAACGCCTGATTATCGAATGTGCGCGGGGTGAATTCAATAGACAAAAATAAGGGGCGCCCGGCGCAGGCGCGACAACCTGCGGCTGACGTGATCAGCGGCGAACTTTGAGCTAAAAACCTCAACGCCAATCGTAATTATAGTAGAATACGATAAAGGCACGGGGCAGCTCGTATTACGAGCACCCTTTAGACTTCAGACGACTGAGCACATCAAACCACAAAGGAGCCTATCCATGCACAAATCTCTCATTCTGTTTTTATTACTTACCCTTGCACTGACTTTCCCGGCACTGGCGCAGGACGACGAAATTCGCCAGTGGGCCGCCTCTGCCGAAGCCTCCAGCGAATACGGCAGCAATAGTTGGAGCGCGGCGCAGGCTGCTGGCGAACCCAATTCCCCCGACTGTGTGGATGCGACGACAGCCTGGGCCTCGGCCACCGCCAGCGAAGTCGCCACGCTGACCGTGTACTACAACATCCCGGTCATCCCGACGGAAATCAACATCTACCAGAACTACAATCCGGGCGCGGTGGACGCCATTACGCTGCTGACCGTTGACGGTGACGAGATTGAACTGGACAACGCGGGCGAAGCACCTGAAGACTGCCCCGGCGTGCATGTCGTCGAAGTCGAAGATGTTGAGGATGCGGTGAATGGCATCATCATCACCGTTGACCAGAGCAAAATCAACAGTTGGAGCGAAATCGACGCGGTGGAACTGGTGGGCTTGCCCGCCGTTGAAGGCGAAGTGCGGCAGTGGGCACTGGAAGCCGAGGCCACCAGCGAATACGGCAGCGACAGTTGGAGCGCGGCGCAGGCTACGGGCGCGCCTGATGTCTCCGACTGCGTGGACTCGACGGCGGCGTGGGCCTCTGCCACCTCGACAGAAGTCGCCACGCTGACGGTAACCTTTGAACTCGCAGTCTATCCTACGGAAGTCAACATCTACCAGACCTACAATCCGGGCGCGATTGTCAGCGTGACGCTGGTCGATGTGGACGGCGAAGCCTACGAGTTTGACATCAGCGAAGACGAAGCC
>JAXLWC010000022.1:0-74182 GCA_046328675.1 Anaerolineae bacterium | reverse complement strand
CGCTGTGCCCATCGCCATAACCATCGGCAGTGTCGATAAAGTTCACGCCGAGGTCAATGGCCTTATTCAGCGCGGCCAGCGATGTGTTGTCGTCCACGTCGCCCCATGTGCCGCCAATCGCCCACGCGCCAAAGCTGATGCTGGCGACCCGCATGTCAGTGCGTCCAAGTTGTCGATATTGCATAGCTATCCTTTTTCTGTGCGTGTCCGGCAAACAATAACGCGGGGTATCGGACGCTCCGCAAAGGTGCCGGACTAAGCCCTGAGTCAACCAGAAATTATAGCGTTCTGCAAACGCTTACAAGAGTCCATTGAGCACCGCCCTATACCAAATCTCAATGTTTGTGCGGCATTCTGTGGGGTTATCATGGGGATGATGTTGTATCAGGAGGGTACTACCATGCCAGTCAATATTCAATGGGATGATGAAGCCCAGACACGCGTGCTTTTTGAGTTCTCCGGCAAGTGGACGTGGGACGAATACCAGAAGGCGCGGCAGCAGGGGATTCGTATGACCACTGACCTGCCGCAGATTGTGAACCTGATTGTCGATTACAGCCACTGCGATATGTTTCCCAGCAACATGCTGTCCCATTTCGGCTCATCTATTGAGCAGAATCCCAAGCCCTTTGAGCTTGCCGTGATTGTGACCGGTTCGCCGTTCGTCAAAACGCTGGTCAACGTGATTACCAAGGTGTACACGCGCAAAGGCGTTAACTTCAAGGTTGCGCGGACGCTGGAAGATGCGCGCAAAATTTTTGCCGAACATGAAGCAAAGCGCGCCGTATCAAAGTCTGTTCCTTTATAGTTATTTTTCGCAGGCAAAGCAGCGGGTGAGGTTTATTGTGAGCGCGATTCGGACTCCGTATAAGGAATCTCTGGGCTTAAAAGTACTGGAATTTATTGGCGACTATGGTGCGGAATTCAGCGACATTGAGGTGCAGCGCTTTCTGGGGCTAACTGATCAGGAGCTGGAGTTGGCGATGCAGTGGATGGTTGACAAACAGATTCTGCGTCCAGAAGACCCCTATGAGCCAGAAAGCAAAGTCTACTTCCAGTGACGGCGCTGGCCATCCTGTCCCACAGCCATTACAACATGGTTTCTGCCAGCAAACGTTGTCTACATCCAGTGTAACGCTACGCCGGGCTGCCGTGACTATAGTGGAAATGATTGGGTATTCGGCCAGCAGGTTAAGAACCCTTGCTCCTGTTTTTGCTTGAGCTTATCTGTGCATTAAATAACCATTAACTATACAAACATTTACAATTCTTGCTTTACTTTTATGACGATTCTCCATACACTGAATTATGGAATGTGTAAACTGTTGGTAGTTCTATAGGATAATGGCAATGGATACTCAATTCTTTGAAACCGCCCCAGTCCAGAAATATCTCAATAACCTGCGCGGCGGTGGCAAGACTCATATGCTCTCCACAGGCGAGGTTCAGGCTGTAAATCGCTCCATTGAAATCGATGAGACCATGCCATTTGAGGGACAGAAGCAAATTCTACTGGTCATCCAGGACACGCCCGTTCGTCTCCTGCTGCTTCAGAACAGCGCCGTTACGCTGGGGCGCATGGACACCCGCGCCAACATCTATCCCGACCTTGACCTGACTCCTTACGGCGGTTCAGAAACCGGCGTTTCCCGCACACATGCTACCCTCGTGTATAAGAATCGCGCGCTGTATGTCACCGATCTGGGCAGCAGCAACGGCACTTACCTCAACGGTGAGCGTTTGCAGGCGCACAAGCCCGAACCTGTCCTCATTGGCGAAGTTCTGGTGCTGGGGAGACTCACGGTTCAGATTGAATCTCCGAAACTGCACCGCTAGAACGGTCTTTTCCGGCAGAATAATCAAGAGGCGCGTGCCTCTTTTTTGTTTCCTTTCACTTGTGCGCCTGCCGCTTGCTTTCCGCGAAAAACTCATGATACACTCGCTAAGGTTGTTTACGTCTACAAGGAGTCATCCGGCAATGTCAGTCACCATCATTATTCATCTCGCGGGTGTTGAGCGCTGAGGATAAGCGTTAAGCAAAACCGGACATAGTTTTCTAACCACTCCCCAAGCCTCTGTTGCGGACGCTGCTGCGCGTCCGTAGAAATGACACCTCCGCCTGCCCTGCCCTGCTCCTGCGGGTACGGCTGCTTTGAATTTCACAACTCACAACTGAAAGCGAAACACAGAGATGACCGTCGTTGTCTTTACCTACGATTCGTCTGGTTATCATCTGGGAGGTGATCTATGAAAAAAATGGACGCTTATCGAGTCCATCTCACGCGCGCGGCGCTGGATAGCTTTGCTGGTACCCTTGTCTGGACGGCGATGATGCTCTACCAGATTCAGGTTGTTGGCCTCACGCCGCTGCAACTGGTGCTGGTCGGCACGACGATGGAAACGACCATCTTTCTCTTTGAAATCCCCACAGGCATTGTGGCCGACCTCTACAGCCGCCGCCTGTCGGTGATTATCGGCTTTTTTATGCAGGGTGCCGCCTATCTGCTGGCTGGCGTGTTCCCAACCTTCGCCGCGATACTGCTGTCACAGGTGATCTGGGGCATCGGCTACACCTTTACCAGCGGGGCTTACGACGCCTGGATGGTGGACGAACTCGGCCAGGAACGTACTGGCGATGCGTTTGTGCGCTCCGGGCAGGTGGCGCGTGCCGTGTCGATTGCGGGGATTGTCGCTGCTACCGCGTTGGGCAGCATCCATCTGGCGCTGCCGATTGTGCTGGGTGCGCTGGGGGTCATACTCACGGGTGTTTTCCTGCTGCTGTATATGCCCGAAAACGGCTTCAAGCCCACCCCGTCTGAAGATCGCAACACCTGGCAGAAGTTTGGCGACACCTTCGTCAGCGGGCTGCGTGTCATTCGCCGCCGCCCGGCCCTGCTGAGCATTCTGGCGATTGGCCTGGTGTATGGCCTGTACAGCGAAGCATGGGATCGTCTGTGGCAGGTTCACCTGCTCAACGACATTGGCCTGCCTAGCTTCATCACCTTGCAGCCGATTGTCTGGTTCAGCCTGATTGACATTGCTGTGATGGCCGTTGCTATCGTCGCGGGGGAAATCCTGCGCCGCCGTCTGGATATGAAAAGCGGCAAGGCGATGGGCCGCGGCCTGTTCTGGATGACCGCCACCATGACTGCCGGACTCGTGGCCTACGGCATCACCAACAACTTTATCGTGGCCATGATAGCTTTCTTCGCCTTCACTATTGCGCGTGGTTTAACCGGGCCAATTTACGGCACCTGGTCGAACATGCATATCGACTCCAACGTGCGTGCTACCGTGCTCTCCATGCAAAGCCAGACCGATGCCATCGGGCAGATGGTCGGCGGCCCGCCGCTGGGTGCGCTCGGTGAACGGCGGCTGCCGCTGGCCTTCTTTGCCAGCGCCGCCATTCTCGCGCCTGCCTTGTGGCTGCTGCGCCGCAGTGGTCGTTATGAGCCTGTTGAGGAAGTTGCAGCGGAAAGCGCCTAGACGCTTTCTGAGGGATGGGGAACATCTTGTAGGGGCGCAATATATTGCGCCCCTGCTTATCCTAAAAACCCGTGTTGAACGTCGGACAATAGGCTAACCCACAGCTATCCCCGGCGGGTTAGAGTCGGTTTCAACCGACTTCCCGCCGAAATACGGCAGCCGGATGGCTTTAGCCTCTGGCGGAACTACCGCTTGTCAGTCGTGGTGTAAGTGCGTTCCGTCGCCCCGGTATAAATCTGGCGCGGGCGATTGATACGCGTCGCCGGGTCTTCCCACATTTCCTTCCACTGCGCAATCCAGCCCGGCAGGCGTCCCAGCGCGAACAACACGGTAAACATGTTGGTCGGGATGCCCATCGCGCGGTAAATGATGCCGCTGTAGAAGTCCACGTTCGGGTACAGCTTGCGCTCGACGAAGTAGCCATCCTTCAGCGCCACATCTTCCAGCCCCTTGGCGATTTCCAGCAGCGGGTCACTCACGCCCAGTTCGGCCAGCACCGCGTCGGCGGCTTCCTTCAGGATTTTGGCGCGCGGGTCAAAATTCTTGTACACGCGATGCCCGAAGCCCATCAGACGGAAGCCTGCGGTTTTGTCCTTCGCCATGTTCATATACTTGTTGTAGTCGCCGCCATCGCGCTGAATCAGTTCCAGCATCTCAATGACTTCCTGGTTGGCACCGCCATGCAGCGGCCCCCACAGCGCGCACACGCCCGCGCCAATCGAGGCGAACAGGCTGGCGCGGCTGCTGCCCACCATACGCACCGTCGAGGTGCTGCAATTCTGTTCGTGGTCGGCGTGCAGGATCAGCAGCAGGTTCAGCGCACGTTCCACCACGCTGTTGACTTTGTACGGCTCTGCCGGAACCGCGAACATCATGTTGAGGAAGTCCCCTACGTAGCTCAGATCATTGCGCGGATAGACGTAAGGCTGACCGATGGATTTTTTGTAGGAGAAGGCGGCGATGGTCTTGGCTTTTGCCAGCAGGCGGATAATATTCAGATTAACGGTTTCGGGGTCGCTCTCATCAGGGTAATAAGTCGAGAGGGAGACAATCATCGCGGCCATAATAGCCATTGGGTGTGCTGTACGGGGATAGCCCTCGAAGAATTTTTTCATGTCTTCGTGCAGCAGGGTGTGATAAGTCAGTTCATGCTGGAAACTTTCCAGTTCTGCTGCGCTCGGCAGGTGCCCGTAAATCAGCAGATAACAGACTTCTACGAAGCTGGATTGAGTCGCAAGCTGCTCAATCGGATAGCCACGATAGCGCAGAATCCCCAGATCGCCATCAATGTAGGTGACTGCGCTTTGGCAGGCCCCTGTGTTGCCGTAGCCGGGATCGAACGTGACTGCTTTGGTCTTCGCGCGCAGAGAAGTAAAGTCGATAGCGACTTCCTGCTCTGAGCCAACAATCACTGGGAACTCGTATTCTTTCCCGTCCAGAATCAGTTTTGCAGTTGACATGGTTTACCTCGAAAGTTGCAGTAAATATTTTATGGGACGGCACAGGAACTTTTTCACGCCGCCGTTGTATACCCCTTAGACGATGTGAACTGCTAGTCCTATACCGGATTGCGCCAAATGATACAACCTAATGCTGCGCTTCGCACTAGCTCTTTGCTGTCCAATTTAGTTTTTGCGCACCCACTGATAGCCCATACGCTCCAGCGCGACCCGCAGCCCACTGCGCAAATCCCGCAGCGTATCCATCGCCGTCCAATCGATGCCCAGATCGACAATCGTCTCCGCTACTGCATCCGAAATGCCCGTGACGATCGTCGTTGCTCCTTTCAGCCGCGCCGCCTGCATCGTCTTATTCAGGTGGTTGGCGACCTCCGTGTCCACAATCGAGACACCTGTAATGTCCAGCAGCACCACTTTAGCCCGCTGCTGGGTAATCGCCGCCAGCATCGCCCGTGTGATGTCCCGCGCGCGCATCGAATCGATAGTCCCGACCAGCGGCATCACAATCACCTGCTCCAGTATCGGAATCACAGGCGTCGATAACTCCTGAATCGTTTGTTTCTGCGCGTCAATAATCTGTTCCTGAAGCCGCGCGTACTGTTCGTGCGCCTGCTTCAGTTCGGCGGTGCGTTCTTCCACATGCCTGCCCAGTTCGTCCGTCATCTGCCGCAGCGCATTCTCAGCGTGCTTGCGCTCGGTGATGTCATGGTTAATGCCTACCATGCCCACGATGCGTCCGTTTTCATCCCGCAGCGGCAGCTTGTTGGCCTGTAACCAGACCGGCCCGCCTGTGCTGTGGTCCATCGACTCCTCTTCATGCGACAGCAGTGCTTCCCCGCTTCTCAGCATCTCCAGCTCATCAGCGCGGAACTTTTCTGCCAGGTCTGCGGGATGGAAGTCTCCGTCGCTCTTGCCGACCAGTTCTGCTTCGGAGCTTGCGCCCATGTGATGCACGCAGGCTTTGTTCGCCAGCATAAAGCGGCTTTGCATGTCTTTCACGTAGACGTGGCTGGGCAGGTTGTCAATCACGATGCGCAGCAGTTGTTCTTTGCGCCGCACTTCCTCCTCGACCTGTTTGCGCTGTGTGATGTCGTAGTTAATCCCCACAATCCCCACAATCTTCCCTTTTTCGTCACGCAGCGGCAGTTTGTTGCTGGAATACCATGCTTCAGTGTGGGTGTTGTGGTCGATGGAGGCTTCTTCATGGTTCAGCAGTGCATTGCCTGAGGTCATAATCGCCATCTCGTCCGCGCGGAACTTTTCTGCCAGGTCTGCCGGGTGGAAGTCCGCGTCAGATTTCCCCAGCAGTTCCTGTTCCGATTGCATCCCCATATGCTGCACAATAGCGCTGTTGCCCAGCAGGAAGCGGCTGCTGCGATCCTTGACATAAACCAGCGCTGGCACATTATCAATCACCACGCGCAGCAGGCGTTCTTTGGCCTTGACCGATTCTTCCATCGCTTTGCGTTCAGTGATGTCGCGGCTCACCCCTACCAGCCCGATGACGCTGCCCTGTGCATCACGATATGGTACTTTGGTGACATGCATCCAGCGTTTCGTGCCATCGCCCGTGACGAAGGTTTCCTCCGTGTCCAGCACCTGACCGCCCAACACCGCGCGCTCATTTTCCCGATACTGCTGTGCCAGCGTTTCCGGGAAATAGTTGAAATCCGTTTTCCCGCGCAGCGCGTCCGGCGAGTCTTCGCCCACAAGCTGCGCGTAGGCGTAATTGTTCAGCAGGAATCGTCCCTCTGTGTCCTTGGCGTATAGCATATCGGGCACGCTGTCGATCAGCGCCCGCATTAGCTTTAGTTCACTTGACTGGTGATGTTCCCCGCGCTGTCGTTCCAGTGCCCCGGTGATAAACGCGGCGGTCTGGGCCAGCAGTTTGCCATCGTACAACTGCGGCTCGCGCCCCGACCAGTCCATACCGAGGAAGCCCACCACCCCATCGTGTGCTACCAGCGGTGCCGCGATCATCACATCGTCGTCCCCCAGCCCGAAATTCTGGCGGGTTTCCGCGTCCAGTTCCTGCGCCTTTATGTTGACAGGCTGCCCGTTTTGCAGTTGAGGCAGCAGCCAGCCTAGCTTGTCCATTGCCGTGCCCATGCCCCAGTTACGCCGGAACTCCCGGTCTCCCCAGATGTACAGGTTATGCAGGACTCCCGCCTCTGCATTGAACAGGAACAGATAGCTTCGCCGCACATTGGCAAAATCGGCGACCTGCCGCAGCGTGTGATTGATTTCTGAGTCCAGCGTCTCGCTGCTGGCATCAATAAACGCCAGCGCCAGCGCCGCCATCAGGTCTTCAAAGCGTGTCAGGTAGTCAATCAGTTGCTTGGCCTCTTCAAAATCCTTGATTTCAGTCATGAAGATTTCTCTTTAATGCACGATAGTATGCTAACGAGGTGTTACATATACCGAAATTATACCCAAACCCGGCTGCCATGTGCGTAAATATTAGTGGCAATATGCAATTCAGCTTAAAACACAAAACCGTCAATAGTTTCCTATCAACGGTTTATCGGCTTTCAGCGGAGCCAACGTAGCCTGTCTATCGCGCGCCCCACCCTCGTTATGTACTGACAACTCTTAACTGTAACCTCTCTCTAGCGGTACAGGACGCGGCGGAAGCGTGCCAGCAGCAGCATGAGCGCCACACTGTGCGCCACAATCCCCAACACATAGACTACGGTGTAATTCATTCCCTGCGCCGCCAGCCAGTAGGCTTTCAGCGTCCAGTATGTCGGGATAATCCCCGCCAGCATTTGCAGCGGCGAGTCGAAAAAATAGGCCACCATCGGCAGGATGCTGATGCCGTTGAGCATTTTCAGCATCGCCATCCCCGCCACCTTGTTCTCGGAGAAGCCTGCCAGAAACAGCGCCACCAGCGGCGCGGTGAACGACGCCAGCAGCGAGAGCACTAACAGGTCACCCAGCGGCAGCGCCTGCAAACCCGCGATGAAATAGCCAATCAGCGTCATGATAAAGCTCAACATCATCGGCAGGCTCAGTCGGTAGAACAGATAAAACCCCGGCGGCAGCGGCGTGACCAGCAGCGCTGTCATCGTGCGATCATCGCGTTCGTCGAGCAGCAGAAACCCCACCACCATGCCCACCATCGTCGGCGTCATCGCCAGAAAGCCGCTCATGATGAGTGTGTAGTACATCGTCAGGTCAAAGTTAAACTGCTGCGCCAGAAATGCGGCCAGCGGCGGGATGGCGTAGCGCAGGGTCAGCGCCATCACCACCGGAATCAGCGGTATCCACAGCAGCAGCGCGTCACGCCGGATGTTCTTCATGTCCAGCGGAATGAGCGTTCTGAATAGGCCAATGGTTTTCATGGTTACACCGTCCTGACGACAAACGTAACAAACACACGCTGCGCCGCATAAAACGCCGCCCCAATCCACAGCGCGGAACCCACAATCCCGTAAATCAGCAGCAGCGGAGTCGTATCACCGAACGCCGCACGCAGCAGCATCAGCATGGGCTGTACCGGATGCAGATAGAACACGGGACTCGTGAGCAGCCCTAGATAGTCAACTAGCGGCAGCACCAGCGCGGCCACAATGAACCCCGACGGAATCAGGTATTCGTTCAGCGAGGCGAAGCGCGTCACCGCCACAAATCCCACCAGCGTATAAAACGCGCCCAGCGCCGCCGCACCCAGCAGCAGCCAGCCAACGTGAAACCCCACGCCGTAGGTCACAATCACGATGACCAGTGTTTCGCCGACCCCTAACAGCGTCAGCGACAGGCAGCGCGCCACCAGATACTCGCCAGAGCGCAGCGGCGTGACGGTCAGCCCGGCGAGGGTGCCTTCGCCCTTTTCCAGCAGCACCAGCCCCCCCACAAAGTAAAAGGTGTTGACCAGCAGGTTCAGAAACACCAGCGCTGGCACGATCACCGCCGCGTTCATACTCTCGCGCGGCATCAGGCTCAGCAGCGCCAGCCATATCACCACGATGAAGGCGCTGGCGAAGTAAAACCCGTTGCGCCACTGCACCCGCAGGTCACAGCGCAGCATCGACAACATGCGTGTCATCACAGTGTCCTTCCTGTGACCTGGATGAAGATATTCTCCAGCGTCGTCTCCTGTGTGTGGATGGTTTGAACGTGCTCGCTGCGCAGTACCGTCAGGAAGTCCGTGTTTTCCGCCAGCCCTTCCAGCGCATAGTCCGTGCTTTGCGCATGGCCGTTCACGCCGTATTCCACGCGCACGCTGCGTTTGCCGTAGCGCAGTTTCAGCGCACGCGGCGTATCAATCAGCTTGATTTCGCCGTCGATGATAAACGCCACGCGGTCACACAATTCGTCGGCCACCGCCATGTTATGCGTCGTCAGGAAAATCGTGGTGCCTTGCGCCTGCTGCTCCTGAATCAGCAGCTTGATGCGCTGCGCGTTCACCGGGTCGAGTCCTGATGTGGGTTCGTCCAGAAACAAGAGCTGCGGCTTGTTCAGCAGCGCGCGCGCTACGTTCAGGCGGTTCATCATCCCCTTCGAGAACTGTCCCACGCGCAGGTTGGCGTCGTCTGCCAGCCCCACGCTTTGCAGCAGCTTAAGCGGTTCTGCCGTCGCGCCGCTGTACAGCGAACGGAAGTAGTTCAGGTTTTCCAGCGCCGTCAGCTTCAGGTAATGGTTCGGCAGTTCAAACGAGACCCCCACGCGCTCATAATAATCCGAACGCCATGTCTTGAGGTCGCGGTCAAACACAGTGATTCGTCCCTGATAGTCCTTCAGCAGTCCAATCAGGATTTTCTGTGTCGTGCTCTTTCCCGCGCCGCTTGGCCCCAGAAAGCCGAAGATTTCGCCGCGCTCGATGTTGAAGTGAATGTCCTTCAATGCCGGAGTCGTGCGTCCGGCATAGAAGAAGTTGAGGTTTTGGACGGTAATCATCTAAAACTCCACAGGCAGCTTGACCAGTCCACGCATGATGAGGCTTTTGCGCCAGCGCAGGCTGTCCGCTGGCACGCTCAGCCGCAGGTCAGGCAGCCGTCGCAGCATAGTCTCGATGGCAATTTGTGCTTCCAGCCGCGCCAGCGGTGCGCCGACGCAGTAGTGTGCGCCCTGTCCGAACGCCAGATGTTTGTTGTTGGTGCGCGTGATGTTCAGCGTCTCCGGCTGCTCAAATACCGCTTCATCATGATTAGCGGATACCAGCGCCGCAAAGGTCAGTTCTCCGCGTGGGATGGTGACGCCGTGCAGCGTGATGTCTTCGCTGGCATAGCGTTCCGTCGCCAGCATCACAGGCGAAGCAAAACGCACCAGTTCCTCAATCGCCGACTTAATCAGCGCCGGATCGCTGCGCAGCATGTCCATCTGCGTTGGGTTTTGCAGCAGCGCCAGTGTCCCGCTGCCGATCAGGTTCACGGTGGTTTCATGTCCGGCGATGAGCAGAATCACGATCATCGCCAGCAGTTCATCATCGCTCAGCGTGTCGCCCGCTTCCTCCGCCTGAATCAGCGCGCTCACCAGGTCGTCTTTCAGGTCGGCGCGCCGCATCTTGATGAAGCTGCGCACGTAGCGGACAAACGACCAGATGTCGAAGATTAAGCGTGGCGATGCGCTGGCAGGCGTTGCCGAGACCATCGCCTGCGACCATTTGTGAAACTTCACATGGTCTTTGGCAGGCACGCCGAGAATTTCGGTGATAATCGTCATCGGCAGCGGCAGCGCGAAGTCGGCTATTAAGTCCATGCTGCCCTTCTGCTGCGCCTTGTCCAGCAGTTCGTCCACCAGTGATTGCACGCGGGCGCGCATCTGTTCCACCAGACGCGGCGTGAACGCTTTGTGTACCAGCCCACGCAGCCGTGTGTGGTCTGCGCCGTCAAGGTCGAGCATGTTGCGCTCCAGCGCCCGCAGTGTTGATGGCATCCACCACTGTTTCGGCTGTTGTTCGGCAGGCAGCGCGTTCTTCACACTTTTGACGAAACGCTCATCCTTCAGCAGCAAATTGACATCTTCGTAGCGGGTCACCAGCGTAAGCTTCGTTTTGTCCGGCAGGCTCATGCGGTACACGGGTGCTTCGGCACGCAGGAGCGCGAAGAACGGAAACGGATTGGCCTTAAACTGCGGCGCGGTGATATCGACGGGTGCGACGGCGCTGTTGTACTTCACAGGATTTTCGTGAATCATGAGGGTCTCCTTGGGGTCATTACCGAGAACTCATTGGCGCTGTAACGCGCGGAAAGAACCAACTGGTAAGAAGCACACTTTTCACTGGTTTCCAGCAGCATTAAACAGACCTGAACGCTGTTTACGTTCGGTGTTCCGCTTTCGGGCACGCAATATTATTGGGGCATGTAGCCGTTGAGTATCATGTCTGCCAGCAAGTCTGGGATGTCGTCCCACTGCGCTTCGACCACCGGATCACCCAGCATTCGCAGCATCAGCAGCCCCAGAAACGTCGCGGCGATGGCCCGCATCGTCAGCCGGATGTCCATCTTGCGTATCTTGCCGAGGTCCATCAGGTGCTGGAAATGCGGCTCCCCTATGGCGAACGTCGGCAGAATGATTTGCTCCATGTACAGCGTGCGCAGTTCCGGGTTCACCAGCACTTCCGGCAGGGTTGCCCGCAGCACATCCAGCCCTTCAGTTGTCATCAGTTCAAAACGTTTGCGGACGTATGTCCGGGCGAACTCACGAACGTCCATCTCTGCGGCCAGTGCTAGGTCATCGCTGCGCTGGTCACTTTCGTTGACGTGATGCAGCAGTGCCAGCAGCAGGTCATCTTTTTTGCCGAAGTAGTTGTAAATCGTCCCTACCGCGATTCCGGCTTCCCTGGCGATGTCGGGAATGGTGGCGCGGTGATAACCCTTGGCCGCGAACACCTTTACCGCCGCTTCCAGAATTTGCGCGCGCCGTGCCGCGATTAACTGCTCTTGTATTGCATCGTCTGCCATTTGTGCTCCTAAGAATGAATATTCATTCAACTGAATGAATATTCATTCATCATACTATACCCAAAAATAGCGCGTGTCAAGCAAAATCCGTCAAACGACTCGGATTTTTCGTCCTATGATGGACACAGCGAGACACAACCCCTCTGATTGGCACTGAAACAGGCCATTTTGCTCTGAATCGGATGTCCTTGATTTATCCGCGCGCCAGCTAAATCATTGTGCGCACCTTCGCGGCTACTGCCTTCCCCAGTTTCGTGTGCTCGCTCAAGTCAAAGTGAATGCCGTCCACCTCGCTGCTGACAAGCACCTTGCCCACATCCAGAAAGCCGCATCCCGTGTTGCTCGCCACACGCTCAAAATACCCCGCCAGCCCGCGCGATGTCACGTCGCCACCCTCAAACATCCCCGCGAACAAGTCCAGCCGGGCCAGCGGCGGCGGACACAGCAGCAGGATTTTTGGCGCTCCCCCGTTGAGGCCAGCCATACTTGTGCGCATGATGTTGACCAGTGCCTCGGCCCCCGCCGCCACCTCAAAGGCATTGGTCGAAAAGCGCTTTTTGAGGTCATTGGTGCCCAGCATCAGCACCACAAGGTCTAACGGCTGGTGCGACTCCAGGCACGCCAGCAGGTACGTTCTGCCGTTCTTGTGTGCGCCCTCGACGGGGTCATCGCGCACTGTCGTTCTGCCGGGAAGCCCTTCTTCAATAATGTGATAATCCGCGCCCAGTTCACCCCGCAGCACTCCTGTCCAGCGTTCGTCGTAGCCGAAACGTGCTGCCGTGCTGAAACTGGTCATCGGGGCTGTGCCGTAAGTATTGGAATCGCCGTAACACAGAATCGTTTTCATCGTTGTGCTCACTTTCACTGCCTATCATGGCCTGATTTTAAACCTCTGCCGCCCAAAATGCTTGGACAAGCAGCCCTCGTTCACGTTATGATTATGCTGTTCACAGGCCATATTTTGAGGAGCAGCCCATGATCGCCGGAGCCGACACACTCGAAAAACGTACCCACACGCCCTATGCAGTCAGCGTCGAGGAGTATGTGCGTTTTCGGCGCGAGGGTTATCTGGTGGTCAAGGGGTTGGTGGCGCTCGATGAGGTACAGGAACTGATTGAGCACACGGAGGCGATCCTCGACGGACGCTTTCAGGTTCCGGGCGTGCGCGTGCCTGATGGCTCCATCGAAGAACGCCGCAAAATCTGGGAACGCCTGCACATGGGGCATCGCACGCTCGAAATCCACGAACGCTTCCTGCTTCACCCGCGCGTCATTGATGTGCTGGAGGCGTTGATTGGCCCTGACGTGCTGGCCTTGCAAACCATGCTGTTCTTCAAGCAGCCAGGCCAGGCCGGGCAGGGCTATCATCA
This sequence comes from Anaerolineae bacterium, assembly GCA_046328675.1. Lineage (GTDB taxonomy): Bacteria > Chloroflexota > Anaerolineae > Aggregatilineales > Phototrophicaceae > JACAER01. The sequence continues at coordinate 60,961 of JAXLWC010000022.1, read as the reverse complement.
GGACGCCTACTACATCCCCACGCAGCCGGATACCCTGTGCGGCGCGTGGCTGGCGCTCGACCCCGCAACGGAGGACAACGGCTGTCTGTGGTTTACCGTCGGTTCACAGCATGAGCCGATATACCCCGATGGCGACGGCGCTTCTAAAGAAGGCCAGCGCGTCCTTGAGGACATCGGCTACATCTGCAATGCCAGTCACCCCGACACCGACAAGAACACGCTCACGCACATCGCCGCCAAATACCCCGGCTGTGAGGTCAAGGTCGAGGCTGACCCCGGCGATGTCGTGTTTTTCGGCGGACATGTTCTGCATCGTTCGCACAGCAACCGTTCCAATCGTTCGCGCCGTTCGTTTGTCAGCCATTACTGCAACGCGCGTTCGTTCGTGCCCTGGAATCACGGTTATCCCTACGAAGGTGCGTCCGCCAACTATCTGCACATTCTGGCGCGCGGCACGACTCACCTGCCCTATGCACAGCCTAAGTTCGGCACGCCCTGCGCCGCCAACCGCCCCGACTTGTACGGCGTGCGCGAATTCGACACCACGCCCAAATCCATGATGGGCGCTGGCAACGGCTTCATGATTATCGCGCCGCACTTGGACGACGATCATGAGGATTAGTAGCTTAGCTTTCAGAAATTGAGGGACGTTAATCCCCCGGCGCTGCCTGTGGCTGCTGGCTGTTCTGCCTGCGCGCTGCCCACCAGGGCGCGAGGTGCAGCAGCAGGCCAAGCACCAGCATCACCACCGCGATCAATGCCAGCGCGGGCGTCTGGCTGTAGAAGCCGTAGATGATGCCCGCGCCCATCATCAGCACATGATTGACCATCGGCACGGCCAGCACTACGAGGTCGGGCGCGCCCGGCTTTAGCACTTTCGGACGGCTGACGGCAATCAGCAGCAGTGCGCCGACGACCAGCACGACGGGGCCAATCAGGCCGTCCCCGATGTAACGCACAACATTGGTGAACAGGCGGTTTGTCAGCAGCAGCACGATGAGCGACAGCACCAGCGCCGCCGGAGCGTACAGCCATTCGATCACCCGCCGCCCCTGCCAGCGCCGCAGCAGCCGCACGAAACTCGAATACCCCGCGATGACGATGAACCATGCCCAGAAGTTGCCCCAGGGCACGCCGAACCACTGGTCATTAATGCCAATCACGCCCCATGTCCACATGCCCAGCCGGATGGCGATGGCGTCCAGCGCGAGGTCGATGTTCAGTCCAAGCAGCGCATCCAGCGCCGGGCGCACAGGTTCCGGCAGTTTGATGCGATCCGAAAACTCCATGCTGCTGTAGATGATACAGGCCCATGCCAGCGCAATCGTCAGCGGCGCGCCGTCGAACATGATGAGGAACTGCCCGTAGGAGTATGCCTGAAGCTGTTTGATCGTCGCCCATTCCAGCAGTAAACCGTACAGCCCCGCGAAAACCAGTTCCAGCACACGGTAGCGGCTGCGCTTCGCCGCGTGCCAGAAACACAGCGCGAACAGGATGTAGGTCGCGACTTCAAACAGCAGAAAATAAGGGTGAATCATCACGGGACTCCTTAACCGAACAGCGCATCAAACTCACTCAGCAGGATAACCAGCCGCGCCGCCTCATGATTGCCGTCAAACTCGCGGACGGCTTGCGTTCCCACCGAACTACTGGCGGGAAACTGTCCCTGCGCGGCGATGATGCTGCGCACGCGCGGGATAAAAACGAACTGTAACCACTGGTTGTAGGCCATCGTGTCCATCGCGAACGCCGCGCGAAAATCGTATTGTTCTGGTTGCAGCGGCGTGTCCTGCCAATAGCCGATGCGCTTCAGCTCGGCTTCGATGCTGTCCAGAACGCTGGCAACTTTCGTATGAGAGGGTGGCACAGCCGTTTATCCTTTCCTGAACTGCGTTACGCCAGCACCGCATCCAGCAGCGCCAGCGCCTGCTGCACGGCATATGTGCCTGTGGCGATGTCTACGCCTTCCGTGCTGCCCTCGCTCACCGGACTGTAACCCGCCAGCAACCGCCCAACGGCGAACAGGTTCGGGGCGATGGGCTTGCCAGCCGCGTCCAGTGGGCGTAGGTGTGCGTCCGTCGCGACTCCCGCGCGATGAATCGGCTGCGATTTGGCGCTCAGGAAATCCTCGCTGAACCATTCGCCCAGCGGCGGCACGTTCACCACCGTAATATTATGAATCGTCTCCCAGATGTGCGCGCTGTAGTCACTTTCCAGCCCGCCGCCGTACAAGCCGCCTGTCGCCAGTATCACGGCGTCGCCGTAAATGGTGCGTGGACGACCCACCGCCGCCGTTTCGATATTCACGCCGTGTACCTGTCCGTTATCCAGCGCCAGACTGACCACACGCGGGCCAATCGTCAGGCGTCCGCCGCGTTCCATCAGCGCCGTTTTCAGCGCGCGGAACAGCCGTGTGCCTGGCACAGACGGCGGCAGCGTTGGGATTTCAAACAGCGGCACGCCGAGCATATCCGCGAGTTTGGCGCGCGTCTCCGGCAGGAAGCCGAGAATCGCCGGGAAGCCGACTATGTTCACACCGCCAAGCAGCGGTTTCACCTGCCGCATGATGCTTTGTGCGCCGTCGTGGTCAATCCAGTTGGCATATTCCAGCGGCCACGAATCGAAGTTGCCGCTGATATGGGGCAGGTGGATGTTCGCGGCCTGCGCGTCGTATCCCGCTGCGTTCAGCGTATCCGCCACGATTTGCGCGTAAAAATCACGCCAGCCCTCGACGCCGACAATCAGAACCTTGTCGGATTTACTGACGTTGTCGATAGTGCCGCCCGCTTCAATATCCACCGCGCGCAGTTTGCCCAGCGCCGTCACCATCTGGTACGGCCCCGGCGCGATGTCCAGCACGCGGCTGAGCAGCGCCAGCGCGTCAGTCAGCGCTTCACCCGCGTGGGCATAGGGATGTCCCGCCTGTTTTGCCAGCGCCGAAACGCTGCCAATTTCCAGCCAGCCGGGGTACAGACTCAACGCGCCCTGCCCTGCGGAGACGACTTCCACACGCGCGCCCATATCGAGCGCGGCCAGCGCCGCCGTCAGCCCTGCCAGCCCCGCGCCAACCACCACGATTTTGCGCGACTTGCCGTTGGCGATGGGGCTGTCGCCAGTGGGGATGTGCTTGGGGATGTCCGGCGTGGTGTGCAGGTTCTCGACGCTGGGCTGCGGCGTCAGGCCGAGGATGCGCCCGTAGATGTGCTCAGCCAGCAGCGCCTGCCGCAGATTGTGGCCCCACAGCAGCGGTTTGATGCCGCCGAAGCGCCGTTCGACGAATTCCGTCAGCAGTTCATGGCTGTGTGCGGGCGTGTCCTTGAGCATCTCATGGCGCAGCGCCGTCGCCCGGAACGAACAGAATCCGCCCTGACATGGCCCCATGCCCAACCGTAAATCGCGGCGCAAATCGTTCAGCGAGACGACATCGCTCTCGTGCAGCATGTCCTCAATCTGCGGCGCAGTGACCATCTCGCACTCGCAGATGAGCGCGCCGGGGGTTTCGCCGTGTTCCAGATGCGCCAGCCGCCCGCGCAGGACATGGAAATGAGTCGCGCCTGCTTCGTGCATCTGGGGCAGCATCGTCGTGGCTGTCGTACAGGGACGCTCGAAACCCAGCTTCTTGCCCACCAGATTCACGGTGCGCTCGGCCATCATGCGGAAGGTCGTCAGCTTGCCGCCGATGACCGCCAGCATTCCCTCAACGCCATACTCGGCGCTGTCCAGTACCTGAAAGGTGCGTGCCGCCTCGCGCTGGTCGCCGCCGCCGGGGTCGTACAGCGGACGCACGCCCGCCCACGAACGCAGGATGCGCGCGCGGCTGATGCCCGGCACCACAGGCTCGATGTTCTCCAGAATGCGCTTGACTTCCCACGCTTCGACGCGGTTGTCGCCGGGGTCGTCGGTCTTGACCGATGTAGTGCCCAGCACGCTCACGGTTCCCACAGGCACGAAGATGTCACCGTCACCAGCTTTGCGCAGACGGTTGACGACGGTGTTCACCCAGCGCACGTTCATCGCCAGCAGCGCGCCCCGGCTCAGCTTCATTTTGAAGTTCATGCCCGCCAGCCGCCCCAACTGTTCCGCCCAGGGTCCCGCCGCGTTGACGACCAGCCGACAGGACACATGGACGACTTCGCTGCTGCGCAGGTTAACCAGCTTCGCGCCGACGATGCGATTGCCTTCTTTATGGAAGTCCTCGACGCGGTGATACGTCAGGAAACGTGCGCCTGCCTCCTCCGCGCCTCTTTGCAGCACATGACCGAGGTCGAACGAGTCACAGGTTCCGTCAGGCACTTCGTAGGCTTTAATCAGTTTCGGGTTGAGGACACGTTCGCGCTTCAAGGCCTGCGCGGGCGTGAGTTTGGTGTAAGGGATGCCTGCGTTGTCGCAGCCCTTCGTCCACTTTTCCTCAAACGTCGGGTCATCTTCCGGCAGGCCGATGAACAGGCCGCCCGTGTCTTCAATGACGTGCGGGGCGATGCGGCGGACAATCATGTTTTCGTCGATGCATTCCTTGGCGCTTTCCGGGTCACGCACGGCATAACGCGCGCCGCTGTGCAGCAAGCCGTGATAGCGCCCGCTGGTGCCTGTGGTCAGGTCGTTCATTTCGGCCAGGATACAGGGCACGCCGCGCAGCGCCAAATCCCACGCCACGCCCGCGCCCGTCGCGCCGCCGCCAATCACCAGTACGTCAGTTTCCAGATTCATGTTCCAATACTCCAAATAAAGGTTCTAGTTCAGGGTCGCCACCCTACTGCAATGCCAACGCTGGTCACCTGCGCCACTGCGGCTATCGATTCGCTGTCCAGACTCACGACGTACAGCATAGTACTTGGAGGGGTGCTCCTGCCCATCGCTCGTGCCGTGAAGGCTATGTGCTGGCTGTCCGGCGACCAACTGATGTTTCCGTATTCGCCGCGCAGATGGGTGGGGGTATGGATGCGCACTTCCCCACTGGTTGCATCAATCGTTTCTACTGATGCAAGGTTCTCGCCCGTCACCGACAGCCGATTGATAACGTAGCCTGCGTAATGACCATCCGGCGACCAGCTTACGCTATAGGCCAGTCCCGCTTGTTCAAGGCTGTAGAGCGTGCTGCCTGCATCGGCGGCGCTAATAGTGAACGCGGTGCTGATGGTTTCGGTGTTGCCCGCAAAGCTGGCTAACAGGGTTCCGTCCGGCGAGAGTGCTCCTTCACCTTCAGCCAGCAAACGCTCGTCTCCACCGTCGAGGCTGACGACATACAGCGCGGCGTCATGGTAGACCAGGATATGGCTGCTGTCCGCCAGCCATGAGACGACCTCATAGGCCGCTGCTTCCACGATGGTTTGCACTTCACCACTGACGATGTCACCTACATAAATCGAGCGTGTATTCCCCGGTCCCTGATCTACACTCCATAACAAATGGGTGCCGTCCGGCGAGGGCAGCAGGTCATCACGGGTGCTGGCCGCTGTCGTTGCAAAAAGCTGCTGCGGATTGCTGCCGTCGGCCTGCACCAGATATAAACTGCCGCCATCAGCATACACAATCTGATTGCCGTCCGGCATCCAGGTTACCAGCGGGAATATTTCCGGCACCGTGAAAAGCTGCTGCTCCCCGCTACCGTCGCCATTTATGACATAGACGCCTTCATCACGCGTGAACAGGATTTGCCCCGCTGCGCTGCGCGGCAGCCCGCCATCAGCGGTGGTCTCCTGGGCGAAAACCACCGTCGCTAGCAGCATCCACATGACCAGACTACAGGGTAGAAGTACACGTTTCATAAAATCCCCTTACTACTGCTTAAACCAGGCCAGCACACGATAGTCCTGTGCTCTGTGATAGCTCAGCCTGTACGCCCGCACAGCGCATTCCGGCAGGCATCGGCTGGTTAAATAAAGCTTGCAATTCAGGAGAACCTTGTGCGGGGCTGAGGGTTATCATTCGTCCAGTTTCTTTGCTTCAAAGTGGCGCAGTTGGCTCTCCACCGAGCGTCCCGCGCCGAGTTCCGTAAACGCGCCCGTGTCCTTCTCAATAATCAGCGCGGTGCTGCCGTAGAGTTTATCGCGTAAATTGCCCGTTTGCAGGTAGCGGCGCGCCTCGTAGAAGAACACGAAGTAGAACCCTTTATCCAGTGTCTGCTCGTCCAGAATAACATTGGCATCTTCTTCGTATTGTCTGCCGCGCTGGTGACGGTTAATCACATCCTGCGCGATTTTATACGCGCTGTCACGATCCGGATAGCTGAAGGATTTGTTCAGGGGTTTTGCAGCTCTGCGATTTTCATGATGTCTCATTCCAGCCCGTTCACTCTATCGACAACACCATTTTAGTCGTGAATTGGCAAAAACTAACACCCAATTGCCCACTAAAATCCCTGCGGCACACGCTCAAACCAGGGACAGGCGCGCTCTAACTGCCCTGCCAGCCGGAACAGCGTGCCTTCGTCAGCATAGCGCCCGACAAACTGCATCCCCACAGGCAAACCCTCAGGCGACCAGTGCAGCGGCGCAAACATGGCCGGCTGCCCCGTCACGTTAAACAGCGGCGTGTACGGGGTGAAGTTGAACGAACTGCTGGCGAGCGTTTTGGTGATGTTCAGCGCAGCCAGCAGCCAGCCCGCGCGCAGGACACCCACTGCCCGCAGCAGCGCCTTCTCAATCGGTTTAGGTTGCAGCGAACCAATGGGCACAGGCGGGTCGGCCAGCGTCGGCGTCAGCAGCACATCATAGCGCTCAAAGAACTGTCCCACCTGCCGCGAGACGTTGTGTAAATAATGCAGCGCATCGACATAACGCGCGGCGGAAGTAACGTTGCCTGGCGCCATCACGCAGTTCGATCTCAAACTCATCACGGCGCGCATCGCGTCCCAGCATTCGCTTCAGGTCATGCAGGCTGACGCCCGCCTCGCCCAGATAAATCGTCAGAAAGGCAATCGCCGTCTGCTCACGGTCAATCGGCGGCGCATCATAAAGGCTTCGTGCCCCAGACTTTGCAGCAGCTTCACCGTCTCGTTTAGCCCCTTCACGCACTCGGCATGGACATGATTGCCCATGAACGGCTGCGTGGTGAAGGCGATGCGCAGCTTGCCCGGATCGGTAGTCACTTCATGCAAAAAAGGACGTTCGTGCGGCGGCGCGAAGTAGGGTGCGCCGGGGTCAGCGCCTGCTGTTGCATCCAGCATCGCCGCGCTGTCGCGTACCGAGCGCGTCAGCACATGTTCCACCACAAAGCCCTGCATCGAATCCCCGATAAGCGGCCCCCAGGGCGTGCGCCCGCGTGTCGGTTTCATGCCAAACACGCCGCAGCACGACGCCGGAATGCGAATCGAGCCGCCGCCGTCGCCGCCGCTGGCCATCGGCACCAGCCGCGCCGCCACCGCCGCCGCTGAACCGCCGCTGCTGCCGCCCGGTGTGCGCGACACATCCCAGGGGTTGTGTGTCGCCCCGTGCAGTTCCGGCTCGGTGTATGGCGGAATGCCAAACTCCGGCGTGTTGGTCTTTCCCAGCACAAGCACGCCTGCCTGCTTAAAGCGTTTCACCAGTTCCGTGTCGTAGCTGGGGATATAGTTTTTCATGGAACGACTGGAGGCGGTCATCGGCACCCCTGCGAAGGCTGCCATCAAATCCTTGAGCAGGAACGGCACACCTGTAAACGTCCCCTGCGGCAGTGGTTCGCTGGCGGCTTTGCGCGCGAGGTCGTACATCTTGTAGACGACGGCGTTAAGCTGTGGGTTATGCTGTTCAATCCGCTGAATGGCTTCTTCTACCAGTTCAGCAGGCGTAATCTCCTCTTTGCGTACCAGTTCTGCCAGGCCGAGGGCGTCATAGCCTGTGTATTCAGGGAATCCGGACATAGCGCCTTCCTTGTTTGCTTGCGGCTCATCCTACATTAACGCGGTGGGCTGTGCTGCGCAACGCAGCTTACTGCAATTCGGAAATGATTTGGCGTGCTTCCTCAAGGCTGTGAGCAAGTTTCAGGCGCTCTCCCAGCGTGCGGTTGATCTTGCTGAAGACTTCGACGAGTGTTCGGGTAAAGCGTGACCCGCCAACGATGACCGTCACACCGCGATTGGCTGGCGCGTTGCTCATTGCCAGCCGGAACTGTACCAGCGCATCCGGCGGAATCATGGCACCCGGCCTGAAATATGAAATCGTGTGTACGCGGTGTTCCACGCTGCGCGTCATGGCATACGCCTCATGGGCGGCAGCGTGAAATTCATCCCACGTCCAGTTTCCATCAAAGTCATAGCGAATAATCGTCTGTTCAGCGTCATCCCACGACACATGGACATTCATGCATGAACCTTCCGATGGAATTCAACTGAAAATAAGCGGCACAACTCCGCTTATTATTATGGATTGCAACCGTATTGCCAACGATTACAGCCTTTACCCTGAGTTGTGCCCCAATCGGCTAGGCGTGGGCGAAAAAATACAGCAGCATATCGTCCAGCAGCGCGCGCCAGTTGCCCCACGAGTGTCCTTCGTGGACTTGAATAAAGCGCAGCGGGTAGCCTTGCAGCTCCATAATTTCGCGCATTCGCCGCGCGTCCTCGCAGATGTCCCAGGGGCAGCCTGTCGTCATGAAGATGTTCAGCGGCAGGCGTTCGCTGTCCTCGTATTCCTGAAAGATGCTCGGCGCGACCCAGAACGCGGGCGAGTTAATCGCCAGCATCCCGAAGACATCCGAATAATGCAGTCCCACGTAAGCGGCGTTCAGCCCACCCAACGATGTACCTAGCATGACGCGCGCTTCAGGCGTTGGGTTCGTGTCGTAGACTACATCGATCAGCGGCACAAGCTCAGACGCGATGAAGGCGGCGTACTGTGGGTTGGTGATGAGTTCACTTTCGCGACGGTTGACGCTGCGATCATTCGGGTCGCGCGGGTCGATGAACACCGCCATCACAGGCTCAATCAAGCCGTCAGCGATCATGTTATCCAGCACAATCACCATGCTACCCATCGCATCATCAGCATATTCCTGTCCGTCGGTGGCGTAAATCACGGGCAGGTCGTGGAGTTCGCTGTAGTTTGACGGGCGATACACGCGGTAGTTGATGGCATAACCCATGTTGGTGCTGGCAATCGTTTGCAGTCCGGTGAGCGTGCCGTGCTCAATGTCGTCGCGATAGTCGACATACGGCGACGGTTCGTATTCCGGCATCCGCAGTTCGGAGTTGGGGCCGAAACCGCCCATTTGCTGAAAAGGATTGTAGGGGTCGAGCAGCCATACGCTGCCGTCAAGCACAATCTTGTAGTCCAGCCGCGCGTCGGGCGGGAACCCGTCGGTCATCAGCCACAGGTCGGTGTCACCCTGTTGTTCGCCAAACGATTCAGGGGCTTCATTCCAGAAGTTGAAATCGCCGCGCCATTCGACGGTCTCTGCCTCACCGCGATACAGGAATACCACCGTTCCATCGTCAAAGGCCATCGGCACCTGCTGGTTCGCCAGCAGGCGGTTCCACAGCGCGTCAAGCTGTTCAACGCGGTCAGCCTCCGCCGCGTTCAGCACTGTGTCCAGCGCGCTCTGGAATTCTTCGAGGCTGCTAAACGGCGCATCACTCTGGGCGCGTGCCAGCCCGGAGAAGGTACACAACAGCAAAAAGAGCACCATAAACATTTTTCGCATGATCTTTTCCTTCTGCAAATCTTTGTCTCATTTTATCGCGAGTCGTGTGAGAAACGTGCCAACCCATTCCCTTACTGTCGCTAGAGTCGAACCTGTAACCTGCGGCGCTGTCCATGCTTTTGACTTATAATGCTGGCAGTAATGATCAAAGGATGGATTATGCTGGACCTGCTTGCTGCGAATTGGGTCATGGTTCTTGGGCTGTGTTTGGTGGCGGATATGCCCCTGCTGTTCGCGCTGTTGTACTTCATGCAGCAGCGCCGCGTGCGTGCTGCTGAACACTGGAGTGTGACACTGGGTGAAATCGTGGCCTCAGAAGTGCGCGCTCACACAGGCCGTCGCGGCAATGTCAGCTACACGCCTCTGATTGTCTACGAATACGAAGTGACAGGCCAGCGTTATCGCGGCGAACGGGTGAATTTTGGTTTGGGAATGGCCTCGGGCGTGCGCTCATGGGCTGAGGAAAAAGTCACTCAATATGCTGTCGGCAGTCGCGTTGAAGTCTACTATGACCCCGGCGACCCGGCCAATGCGGTTTTAGAGAAGCAAGCGTCTATGAGTAAGTCTGTGCGTTACGTTGCCCTGTTTACCGTGTTGGGTTCTGCGATTGCCTTGCTTGTCATACTGCTGACATTCACCCTGTTGAACACCCCTTCATAGGCATGATTTTCGCGCTTCCAGCCTCGCACTTGTGCAATTAATCTAAATCGTCAGAAACTGTTTGACAAAGTTTCTAAAGTTGTATATATTCAATTTAGTAACGCGCGTTAGTTGGCAGAAGGAGGGGGCGTGTGATGTCCAAGAAGCGTCGCGCAACCATGCAGGACATTGCCAAAGCCGCCGGGGTTTCCCGGACGACGGTTTCCTTCGTGCTGAACGATTTGCCGGATGCCAACATTCCTGAAACCACACGCCAGCGCGTGATGCAGGTCGCGCGTGAGCTGGATTACACCCCTAATGCCATCGCGCTCAATCTGGCACGCGGCAAGGCCATGACTATCGGGCTGATCGTCCGGCAGACTGCCGAACAGATGTCGATTGACTCGTTTATTGGGCAGGTTATTCTGGGCGTGATGCGCGTCGTCGAGGCTAAAGGCTATCACCTGCTGATTCACGCGGTAGACCCGACGGCGTCCGGCAGCCAGACCTATGTCGAACTTGTGCGCACGCGTAAAGTTGATGGTCTGCTGATTTCCTCACCGCTGGCGAATGACCCTGAAATCCAAATGCTGCATGAAGAAGGCACACCTGTTGTCGTGCATGGTGCGGCTGATTTGTCGGATGTTCCCAGTGTCGATGTCGATAACGTCCAGGGTGCTTATATCGCCGTGACCCACCTGCTCGAACTGGGGCACCGCCGTATCGGGCATATCACCAACGCATCGCTGAAATACACCTCCAGCCGTGACCGTCTGAACGGTTAATGTCAGGCGCTGGCCGATGCCAATATCGCCTACGATGAAACGCCGTATTTATGAGGGCGCCTTCACCGATGCGCGGAGCAGCCTCTATGGGCAGCCTGCTGGACTTACCCCAGCGCCCCAGTGCCGTTTTCATCGGCAGCGACCTCGTTGCGCTGGGTGCGGTGAATATCATTCATCAGCGTGGACTGCATATACCGCACGATATATCCGTCATTGGCTTTGACGACCTGATGTTTTCGCAGTACTTACAACCGCCGCTAACCACCATCCACCTGCCGCCTTATGATCTGGGACGGCGGGCGGGGGAAACGTTGTTATCCATTATGAATGGCGAGCCATCGTCCATTCGCCGCCTGCTGCTGCCTACGGAAATTCGCGTGCGCGGCACGACGGCCCCTTTAACCTGATGTTCCGCGTGTCGGGGTCAGGCAGTATCCTGCCCCCGGCGATAAAAACTTCGGATGTATAGTTGCCTGGTGAAAGGAGCTTCACTATCGAAACACATACCCCTCTTTATCGTCTGCTGTTCGCTAAAAGCTAATTACTAAGGAGTACCCTGATGAATAAAAGACTTTTTCTCGTCGTTCTTCTCGTAGCAGCGCTCTCTGTGCTGGCCGTAGTGCCCGCGCAGGCGCAAGAGACTCGCATCGTATCCTTCCTTACCACCTTCGGCGGCTCAGAGCTTGACGCCCTGAATCAATCGCTCAATGCCTTTACCGAAGCCACTGGTATCCTCGTCACCGTTGAAAGCAATCGTGACTCACAGGCCGTCCTCAGCACCCGTATTGCTGGCGGCAATCCGCCCGATGTCGCGTTGGTTCCACGTCCTGGTCGCGTTGCCGAACTGGCGCGTGCGGGCAATCTCGTACCGCTGGTCAACGCCGATGGCAGCGATGGCCTGATCGACATGGCCACCCTGACCGACAACTACAACCAGGGCATCATTGACCTCGGCAGCGTTGATGGCGCGGTCTATGGCATTCTGGCGAAGGCCAACTCCAAGAGCACCATCTGGTATCGTCCTGCTTCCTTCGCTGAACTCGGCGTCGAAGTACCGACCACCTGGGACGAACTGATTGCAATTCAGCAGGCTTATGTCGCCGCAGGGCAAATCCCCTGGAGCATTGGCGGCGCTGATGGCTGGACGCTGACCGACTGGTTTGAAAATGTCTATGTGCGCGTCGCCGGGCCTGAAATGTATCAGGGCCTGTTCGTTGACCACACCGTTGCCTGGACTGATCCTACCGTCGTGCAGACGATGGAAGCCCTGGCCCAGATTTTCTCACCCGCAGATACCAACCTGGCAGGTGGCGTCGATGGCTCACTCTCTACGGGCTTCATTGATGCAGCCAACATCGTCTTCCGCCCCGAACCCGGCGCAGCCATGTACTACGAAGGCGGCTTCATGGGCGGCATTATCGCCAGCAACTTCCCTGATCTGACCCCGGTGGAAGACTTCAGCGCCTTTATGTTCCCCTCCATCAACGAAATGTACGGTACTCCGGTTGTCGGCGGCGGTGACCTGCTGGTCGCGTTCGCGGATCGTCCCGAAGTTGCCGAACTCGTGCGCTGGATGGCAGGCACCGAAGGCAACACCCTGTGGGCACAGACTGGTGCTATCGTCTCCCCGAACAAGAACGTTGACCTGAGCGTTTACAGCCCGCTGGCCGCGCTGGATGCGAGCCAGGTCGCTGGTGCCGCGATCTTCGTCTTCGACGGCTCTGACCTTGCGCCGAGCGCTGTCGGTGGCGATGCTATGTTCGTCGCACTCCAGGACTTCCTCGCTGACCCCAGCACCCTGATGGAACAGCTTGAGTATCTTGAAGGTGTCGCTGCGGCCAGTTACTAAGGTCGTAACCTCTGGGGAGTTCCGCAAGGGACTCCCCCACTGTAATCCCACAAGTCTGAGATCAGCCTATGAACGTCAGTGATCTCAAAACAATGTTCGGTTACCACTACTGGGCCAACAGCCAGGTGTGGGACTGCGTACTGAAATTAACGGACGAACAATTTACGCGGGATTTGCCGTATTCAGTCGGTTCTATTCAGCGGCATCTGGCGCATATGATGGTCGTGGAATGGTTCTGGTTTTCGGTAGTTGCAGACCGTTTGCCCGCAGACCGCAGCCAGCACCTCAGGGTCAGCGAGTTTCCCACCCGCGAAGCCATTGGCACACGCTGGGAAGCACTACAGGCGGAAGTGTTTGCTTATCTGGATACTGCCGGAGAGGCCCAGGTGAACCGCATCCTTGAGTATGAGTTCTCCTGGTGTGGTAAACAGCGCCAGCCTGCGTGGGTACTGCTGATATATACCATCACTCATGCGACTGATCACCGTGCCCAGATTTTACAGGGCATCCATCACATGGGCGGCGAAACCGTCCCTCAGGACTTTGTACGCTATTTATGGGAGCATCCGTAGTCCAGAACACACCAGCACAGTAAGTTCCCCAAATGAATGAGGTGTTCAATGAAAAATAATCCCTTGTTAGGGTTGGGATTTGCCCTTCCCGCACTGATTTTAGTTGCACTTTTTTTGATCTACCCGACCTTCCGTACCATTCAGCTTAGCTTCTATGATGGCAACGGATTCACAACGGATACCTGGCGTGGGTTTGATAACTATGTCAACCTGTTCACCAATGACCGTTACTTCTTTAACACCAACAGCTTCCCGCCCAGCGGTGCGATGTTCAACACCATTCTGTGGTTGGTGCTGTTTACAGCGGGCACCGTCGGCATTGGGCTGCTTGTGGCGGTCATGGCCAACTCCGTGCGTTACGAAGTGCTGATTAAGACCATCATCTTTGTACCGATGGCCATTTCCTTCACCGCCGCCGGGATTATCTGGCGCTTTGTCTACAGTCCTGACCCCAAAGCGGGCATTCTCAACGCCCTGATTGTCGGTCTGGTGCCTACAGCCGACCCGGTGTCATGGCTGGGCCGCGTCGATATTGTGAACTTTGCCGTCATTATCGCTGCTATCTGGATGTGGACAGGCTTCTGCACCGTCGTCCTCTCGGCTGGCCTCAAGAGTCTGCCGCAGGAAGTCCATGAAGCCGCGCATGTGGATGGCGCGACCAGTCTGGAAGTCTTCGCCTACATCACGGTGCCCATGCTCTGGCCCACCATTCTGGTGGTTGCCACCACCATGATTATCAACGTCCTCAAGGCGTTTGACATTGTCTACATCATGACGGCAGGCGGCCCGCGCAATTCCAGCCGCATTATCGGCTTCAGCATGTATCAGGAAATTTTCAACAACAATCGTCCTGGCTACGGCAGCGCTATCGCCGTCGTCATGCTGATCCTGGTGCTGCCCTTCGTATACTTTAACATCCGGCGCTATCGTCAGGAGGAGGCAGGTCGATGAACGCATCCAACGCTGCAATGAGTTCGACGGCAGCGACCTCCGCCATGCGAGGGCGCTCCTTCCGCTTCAACCCGAAGTGGCTGGTTCACATCACCCTATTTGTCCTGGCCGTGATCTGGCTGGTGCCCACTGTCGGACTGCTGATTACCTCGTTCCGCACCCGCGAGGCCATTGCAGACTCTGGCTGGTGGACAGCCTTCACCCCGGCGCGCTTCACCTTTGACAACTATACCGAGGTGTTGAACGCGCAGGGCATGGGACAGGGCTTCCTCAACAGCTTCATGATTACGCTCCCCAGCACATTCTTTCCGCTGATTATCGCGGCGCTGGCGGCTTACGCCTTTTCATGGCTCAAGTTCTGGTCGAGCGATTTCATCTTTCTCATCCTGATGGCGCTGCTGGTGGTGCCCATACAGACGGCACTCGTGCCAGCGCTTCAGCTTGTCAATCTGGTGACGCCCCTGTTCAATTCCCTGGGCATCGACCCGCGTTACATCTCGTTCATCCGCATCTGGATTGTACACACGGCGTTTGGCTTGCCCTTTGCCATTTATCTGCTGCGCAACTTCTTCTCGTCCATCCCGCGTGAACTGCTGGAATCCGCACGCATCGACGGCGCTGGCGACCTGACCATCTTCGGCAGAATGATTCTTCCGCTGTCGGTTCCGGCGCTGGCCTCCCTCGGCATTTTCCAGTTCATGTGGGTCTGGAACGACCTGTTGATGGCTTTGGTCTTCATGAACAATCCCGAAACGCAGCCCGTGACCGTGCGTATGCAGGCCATGCTTGGCACGTATGCCTCAGAATGGGATATTATGAGTGCTTCAGCGTTCATCTCGATGGTCGTGCCACTGATGGTCTTCTTTGCCTTGCAGCGTTACTTCGTTGTCGGGTTGACCGCTGGCGCCGTCAAGTCGTAATGCACGGTAGAGGAAGACAAAAGTGTACAGCCGTAGGAAGTTGAGTACCTTTCCTGTGTTCGGTCAGGATGTAGGGATTTGTCTGCAATTCGGGTACATGCCGCATAGGGTCCGTGCTCGAATGATGGATAGATCAACATCATGCGGTTGTGCGCGTCTTGACCCCTCTCCATGCGGCAAGGATTTAATTGCCGCGCATGTTCCCAAAGTGGGGAGGGGTTGGGGTGAGGCTATAGGCGCGACCAAAAACAAGCTTCCTCTACCCAATAAGACTTTTTCGAGTCTGCTGCTTTTTTGCCTGCTCATTCTGCTGGGCTTTGTGGTACCGCCCAGTCTCGCCGCGCAGGATATGTCGCTGCTCCATGTGCCTGCCGACTACCCCACTATCGCCGCTGCGATTGATGCGGCTCCCAACGGCGCAGTGATCGTCATCGCCAGCGGTGAATACGACGAGTCGCTCACCATCACCCGCCCGCTGACTCTGCGCGGCGAAGCGAGTGCGGTGCTGCGCGGCGTCCCCGATGCGCCTGTCATCACCATTCATGATACGCACGCAGTGGTCATCGAAGACCTGACCATCAGCGGCGGGCAGTATGGCATCTCCGTCCTGCGCAGCCGCCGCGTCACCATTCAGAATAATCTCGTGACTGATAATCGCCTGCTGGGGATACGGGTACGGATGGCCTCCGCCTCCGTCCTACGGAATACCATCACCCGCACGCAGCCGCCGTATGGGCGTGGCATCCACATCACCAACACAACCGGCTATCCTGAATCACGCGTGGTCGGCAATACCGTTACCTTTAACGCGCTGGCAGGAATTGCCACCAACATGGCAGGATCGGTCTATATCGCCGATAATCTTGTTACCGACAATGGACAGCGCGGCATTGCCATCACTGAAATGTCGCGTGCGGTGGTTGCCAACAACATTGTCGCCAACAACGCTGAAACAGGGATTTACGTCACTGACCAATCGACAGCCATCCTCTGTGGCAATCAGGTGAGCGATTCGCAGTTTGCCGGGATGGATGACAGCTCGCGCTATGGCAGCGGCATCACCATCGACTTTGGCGCACAGGTCGAACTGCGCAATAACATCGTGACAAGCAGCGCCAACTACGGCGTCAGTGTACTTTCTTCGTCGTTCGTGACCGTCAACGACAATGAACTGAACGACAATGCTGCGGGTACATTGTGGGTAGATGACACCTCGGTCATGGTCACCGATGCCACACTGACCAACATCTGTGGTTAGGTCGTGATGGGTGCTGCGCCGTAGGTTCAGGACACTCTATGGGAACGCTCAAATGTTGCCTTACTTTTGGATTCGGTAAGAGCGCCAAACGCAGCCCTATAGTCTCTCATCGCAAGCGGAGAGAGGGTTAGGGAAAAGGGGGGCGTGATGAATGCTCACCACGAAAAGAGGTTTTATTGTGAACTGGTACACCAATGCGACATTTTACGAACTTTACGTGCGTGCCTTTGCCGACAGCAACAGCGATGGTCACGGCGATTTTGGCGGACTGCGCACGAAACTCGACTACCTGCAATGGCTGGGTGTCGATTGTATCTGGCTGCTGCCGATGTATCCGTCGCCGCTCAAAGACGATGGCTATGACATTGCCGACTATCATAGTATCCACCCTGACTATGGCACGCTCAACGATTTCAAAGGCGTTGTCGAAGAAATCCATGCACGCGGCATGAAAGTCATTGTCGATCTGGTGCTCAATCACACCTCCGATCAACATCCCTGGTTTCAGGAATCGCGCCGCAGCAAAGACTCCCCGCTGCGTGATTATTATGTCTGGAGCACAACGCCCGACAAGTACTCGCGCGCGGGCATCGTATTTCCGCACACCGAGACTTCCAATTGGGAATACGACGCGCAAACAGGCGAATACTACTGGCACCGCTTCTACAAAAGTCAGCCCGACTTAAACTATGCCAACCCCAAAGTGCAGGAGGCCATGCTGGACGTGGCGGGCTACTGGCTGGCGATGGGCATTGATGGGTTCCGCGCTGATGCTGTGCCTTTCCTCTTTGAACGCGAAGGGACAGACTGTGAAGGTCTGCCCGAAACTCACGCCTATGTTAAGCGGGTTCGCCAGTTGATCGACAGCAAATTCCCCAACGCGATTCTGCTGGCCGAAGCCTGTATGCAGCCTGCCGACCTGCTGCCTTATTTCGGTAACAACGACGAATTCCATCTCGCCTTTAACTTTCCGGTCATGCCGCGTATGTATCTGGCGCTGGCACAGCAGGATCGTTCCAGCATTGTCCAGGTCATCGAAAGCACCCCCCCGCTGCCCACAGGCTGCCAGTGGGCGACCTTCCTGCGCAATCATGATGAACTCAATCTGTGGCTGGTGAATGATGAGGAACGCGCGCTGATGCGTCGTGTGTACGCGCCGAGTAAGGATGACTGGATTGAAATCGGCGTGGGAGGCATTCGCCGCCGCCTTGCGCCGATGTTCGACAACGACCAGCGCAAAATTGAACTGATTAACTCGCTGCTGTTCACCCTTCCCGGCACGCCAGTCCTGTATTATGGCGACGAAATCGGTATGGGCGACGACGTGACGCTGTACGACAGGAACGGTGTCCGCACGCCGATGCAGTGGACGAGCGACTCGAACGGCGGCTTCTCTGCGGCTAAGCCCTATGCCCCGGTGGTTAATCCTGCCGCCGCCAATGTCGCCGCGCAGCAGGCTGACCCGCATTCGCTGCTGCACGCCGTTCGCCGCATGATTGCCGCGCGCAAACGCTTGCCCGTATTGGCCGACGGCTCAATTCAATGGCTGGACTCGCTGCCGAAGCACCTGCTCTGCTTCTGGCGTCTGCTTCCCAAAGACGCCGCTTCCGGCAAAAACACAGCGGGCAGTGTGCTTGCCCTTCACAATCTCTCGGATCAGCCGTATTCTATTCCGGCCCGTGCCGGACTGGTAGATGTTTTGAACCCTGAAACCGCTGTTGGGGAGGCCATTGAACTTCCTCCATACGGCTATCGCTGGTTTACCGTACAGTCATAATGATTTCCATCGGGGCGAACCATAACCTTCGCCCCGAACAACATACCAATTCGGCATTACTCATCGCTCATCACTCATTACTCACTACTTTTAACGCTTATGCATGTCCATCTCATTTTCAAAACGCATCTCGATATTGGTTTCACCGATTACGCCCGCAACGTCGTCGCGGGTTACTTCAACGTGTTTATCCCCAAAGCGCTGGACACCGCCCACGCCATGCGCCAGCAGGGTAAACGCTTCGTCTGGACCACTGGCTCATGGCTGATTTACGAATATCTGGAACAGGCCAGCCCTGCCCAGCGCAAACGCATGGAAGAAGCTATCGCGCTCGGCGACATCGCCTGGCATGGGTTGCCGTTCACCACGCACACCGAACTGATGGATGCCTCCTTGTTTCGCTTCGGCATCAGTCTGTCACAGACGCTGGATAAGCGTTTTGGCAAGCAAACCATCGCCGCCAAGATGACCGACGTGCCCGGACACACGCGCGGCATCGTGCCGCTGCTGGCAGAGGCTGGCATTCGCTTTCTGCACATCGGCGTCAATCCGGCGTCCACCCCGCCCGATGTGCCCCCGGTATTCGTCTGGCAGGATGACAGCGGTGCGCGCCTGCTGCTGATGTATCAGAAAGGGGCTTACGGCGACGCGGTGAGCATCCCCGGACTGGATGATGCGCTGGCCTTCGCTCACACCAGCGATAACATTGGCCCACAGTCACTGGAGCAGGCTCTGCGTGCCTACGATGAGACGCAGGCCCATTTCCCCGACGCCACGATTGCTGCGTCCACGCTGGATGCCTTCGCCGCGCGCCTGCTGACCGTCGAAGACCAGCTTCCCGTCATCACCGCTGAACTGGGCGATACCTGGATTCACGGCGTCGGCACGGACCCGAAGAAGGTCGCTCGTTATCGTGCGCTGCTGCGTCTGCGCCAGAAGTGGCTGGGTGACGCCATCCCGTCCCCCGATGACCCGCTGCATCACTTTAGCCGCAGGCTGATGCTGGTGCCGGAGCACACCTGGGGCATGGATGAGAAGACGCATCTGAAGGATTACACCTACTATCGCCCTGACCAACTGCGCACGATGCTGAACGCCGAACCCTTTACCACGTTCGCGGCATCGTGGGCAGAGCAGCGCGCTTACATTGATGAGGCCGTCGCGGCGCTGGGTCAGTCGGCGCAGGCACAGGAAGCGCGCGCCGTCCTCGCGGCACTGGAACCGAAATATCCCCATGCCGATGTGCGTCTGCGCACGACGGAGCGTGTCTTTAAGACGCGCTACTTCGACATCGGCTTCGACCAGCGCGGTGCGATGACCCGTCTGCTGGATTTGCGCAGCAAGCGCAGTTGGGCCAGCAATCGCCGTCCGCTGGCCCTGCTGCGTTACCAGACCTTTTCCAGCGAAGACTACGACCAGTTCTATGACAAGTACATCATCAACAAGCGCAAGACTCGCATCTGGTCTGTCGATGATTACACCAAGCCCGGCATGGAAACTGCCGGACAGCCTTCGTACTTCTGGGACAGCGACCTCAAGTGGTTTTATGCCGACGCCTACGATGGCGGCCAGCGTTTCCTGCTGGAGATGCGCGCCCCGCAGGAAGCCTATCAGCGCTGGGGCTGCCCGCGCGATTTCACGCTGGAAATCGACCTGCCGGACGCCGCGCCGGAAATTCACTTTAACTTGCAGTGGTTTGAAAAGCCCGCCAGCCGTCTGCCGGAAGCGCTGTGGTTTTCCTTCATTCCGCAGATTGCTTATCGCAAAATGGACGCCGCTGAACCTGTTGCCTACTGGACGATGGACAAACTCGGCAAGCGCATTTCGCCGTTGGAGTCATTTACAACGGCAATCGCGGGCGCTGCACGCGGTTGGCAAAGGCATTCGCTACGAGGAGGAAAACGCCTACCTCGACATCGAGGCCTTAACTGGATGCGCCGCTGGTCGCAACGGGCGAACCGTCGCTGCTGCGCTTCATCAACACGATACCGCCGCTGCCGCAATGGGATGCATTTCAACCTGTACAACAACGTCTGGAACACGAATTTCCCCATGTGGTACAGCGAAGACGCGCGCTTCCGCTTCATTCTGCAGCTATAGCGCTACGTCATAGCCCCACGCGCCGAAGGTAGTGCAGGTTTCCGCCGCCGTCCGTGCCGCCTGCGCCAGCGCAGCTCCCATGCCCGCGCCGTCGAGATACGCGGTGCTGAAGCGTGCGGCTTACAAAAGCATCGCCCGCCCCCAGCGTATCGACCGTGACCGGGACGATACCCTGTCGATACAGTTTGGTGCCATCAAAACCGGTGGCACCCTGTTTGCCCCCGCGTCACCACGGCCACCGCGCGCGCCCTGCCCCACCACCCAGCGCAGCAGGTCTTCGACTTCCTCTGTGTGCTGCCTTTGGAATATGACCCAGAGAACGCCAGTTGGACATGTGGCAGCGTTTGTACGAGGTAATCCTTGTTCCAGTCGTTGGAGTAATCGAACGACGGTGTTTACGCGGCACCACCGAGTTTGCCAGTTCCTTCTCAATGAAGCTGTAAATCGTGGTGTGCGCCAGTTCAAACTGTCCGGATATAACGCAAATCATCGTCGTTCAGCGCGATCTGCTGGCATACGCCGCCTTCGTAGCCGATAAACACGCGGTCTGTTCCTTCCAGCCGCACATCACAGTAGGCATTCATGCCTTGCACCACCGGCAGCGCGACGTATCCACGCCTTCAGCTTTCAGCGCTGCAGAATCAACCGTCCTTCAGCGTCCTTTGTTCGGCCAGCCGAGATAACTGGCCTCGTACCCCGCGTTTGGCATACACCGTGAAGTTCACCGTGTTGCCGCCGGGAAGCATTCTGCCCCTATCGAGATACTTATCCACCGCGTTATCCCGGCCTTGATCACCCGCCCCCTGTGCCATAGCCCTCCCCTTCTCATCTCGCCCAGCTCCTTAATGCAGTTTTTAGCTAGGTCTGTGTGGCATGATCGAACAATTCAGCCTCGCAGCTTACTGATAACTGAAAACCGATAACTATGAACTTACTCTAACAAGCATAACCACATCATTGTTTCTCACCAAAGCCCCCAGTTCTTAGGTGAATCCTGCCGCCTGAATCTGTCTATAATGAAAGGATATTGGCTTACGTATGGGAGGGATTTTCGGATGGACGGCAACAAAGGCAAACGCGGCGCGGGGGGGACTCCGGGCGGGCTGTTGGAATTTTTCATCGGGCTGCTGCTGATTGTCGCTGGGGGTTATCTGTTCATCAGCCGCGTGACGGTGGTCAATTATGGTTTCTCATTTTCCTTCGGCGGTTTTCAGATGAACAGCTTCGGGCTGTCGTTAATCCCCCTGCTGATCGGCATCTCCATCCTGTTCTTTAACGGGCGTAACCTCATCGGCTGGTTCCTGACCATCGCCGGGGCGCTCATCATCTTTCTGGGCATCATCAGCAATCTTAACTTCTACTTTCAGCCGACCAGTCTGTTTAACACGCTTATCATGCTCGGTATGATTGCTGCTGGCCTGGGACTGGTCGCCCGCGCCCTGCGCGATCACTCCGCGTAACACGACATCCGTAGGGGCGAGGCACGCCTTGCCCACCTACCGCACTGTAATCGTCACGGGCAGCACCGCAATCGTGCCGTCGCGCGCCTCGCCGCCGCTGACGCTCAAGCGCTGGCTGCCATCGCTGCCTGTCGGGTACAGCACCAGCCACAGTTGATACTCCCCTGCCGCCAGCGTATCCGGCAGCCGCAGCAAACGGTTGTCCTGCACCTGCGTCCCCGCCCGCCACAAACTTGTGTACGAGAAACCGCCATCGGGCGCGCTGTCCATGCCCTGCGCCGCCGTGCCTGCCTCGCTGCCGAGGAACAGCGCCACCGTATAATCCTGTGTCACATCATCTTCGGCCTGCCAGAACAGGGTGATTAGCAGGTGTTCGCCAGCCGCGTATTCCGTCCCACGCGGCAGCGCGCAGCCTGTCAGCCGGATCATGTCGCCAAACACTAGCGTCGTACTCGTATCTGCTTCCACAGGCGCAGGCGTCGTGTCATATTCCAGCAGACGCACGGCGGGCGCGGTACGCATTTCCTGCACCGGATAATACAGCCGCGTCAGGTAGCGTTCCAGCGGGCGCACCGCCCACGACATATCCGGCCCGAAATCTGCCCACAGCCACAGGCGCTCATGCTGCCCCGCCAACTGCTCCACCAGCCAGGGCGTAAACTCTGGCAGCAGCGGCGTCAATTCTTCCGCTGTCGGATTCACCAGCGTTGTGGCACTCACCAACGGCGCGCTGTTCGGATCGTAGCGTTCACCCGGCAGATACGAAACACCGATGCCACGCCAGCGTTCACTTTTGCCATAATTCAGCAGGAATTGCAGATGCTCACGCGCCGTAATCAGCACCACGTCGCCCGGTTGTGTTTCCGCCTCGACAATGGGCAGCATATCCCACAGCGGCGTATTGTAAGCGATATACTCCGGGTCGTGATAAATCAGCCGCAGGCCAACGTAAGCGCCAGCCAGCAGCGCCAGCCCCAGCGCCGCCCCCATCAGATTGCCGCGTGTCACATGCGGGTAGCGGCTCCTCAGCGCTCCGCTGGATGCCAGCCTGCTCTGGAGGTGTAGCGTTCCGGCGTCACAGCGTGCGCAGCAGCCATACCAGACCGACTCCCCAGCGCCGCAAACATCAGCGGCCACAGCGGCTTGCTCGGTGCGCACCCACGCAAAATCAAGGGAATTGTCCCCACGCGCGGCAGCGCTGCAACGCAGATAGACAAGGCTGTTGTAACCGCCGCCCCATGCTACACGCCTGCGTCCGGCGGCAACGGCGTAGGATACACCGTCCAGCGCAGCGCCAGCACGCTCAGTTGTATCCACACGCCCATGCAGCGCCAGCAGGCGAAAATCATCCACATCAGCCGCTTTCGTGCTTGCGCAGACATAACGGTTTTGCTGCTCACCTTCGCTTGCGGGGAGAGGGTCACCAGCCATTGCAGCACGGGCAGCGTGCACAACATCAGGAACGGTATCGTCGGCACGAGGAAACGGTGGCCACGACAAACCGCTGAACCAGTGAATCCCGCGCAGCATCGCATACCCAGCGCATACGCCGCGAGGACAACCATCATTACCCACAGATAACGTGTCCTGCCTGCCAAGAACAGCATCCAGCACCCCGGCAGCGCCAGCAGCACAATCGGCGATGTGCCCCAGATCTTTCCTTTGCCGATGCTGAACAGGTAGCTTTGTATCGCGGGCTGGATATACTGCGGCGCGATCTGGAATTTGGAAACGTGGCTGTTGAACCAGTCGATTCCCGGCAGCACGCCACAGTCCGTGTACCCCAGCGGCACCAGCCCGACGACGATCCCCGCCAGCAGGATGACCTCAACCAGCGGAATGCGCTTGCCCACGCGCGAGTCACGTTTGATAACGACTGGCAGCCACCAGCAGCTCCCCGGCGCGGCAATCACGCTGCTCCACTTGCTGTACGGCAGACACAGTGCCAGCACAATCGCCGCCAGCAGCGCGCGCAGGGAACGAAAGCCGCTTCTGCGCCAGCGTTCCAGTGCCAGCGCCAGCGACATGGTGATCAGCGGCGGCAAATTCTCCTGGAAGGAAAGGTTTTGCTGTACGTCCAGACAATCGTCGTCGCGCCAAAGGCCAGCGCCGCCAGCGCCTACGCGCTCGTCATAGCCAGCGTCAGCACATAAGCGAACAGTACGCAGGCACCCGCCGCCGTGACGAAGATATTGAACAGCCACACCGTATGCACCAGCCCCTGGTAGCTTATCCGCCAGCCAGTACAGTGGTGTCGCCACAATCACGGTCAGCGGGTCATCAATCAGTTTTTTCAGCGGATAGACGCTGTTGGCGGGCGCATTCGTCGGCGTCGGGAAGTTGTCGTCCGCCGTCAGGTCTTCGCGCCAGTCGCCAAAATGCGCGGACTCGCCACGCCGTTGAACAGGTAACGCGTGTCTATCGCTTCCATGTGACCACCTGTACGTCAGCAGATACAGGCAGGACAGCGACACGAACATGCCGACGATTAAGCGCCTGGCAAAATGAAACAATTGTATGGAACGCGTGCATGTGAATGCTCTGACACAGCAGGGTTAGCGATCCGACTTTAGCGGCTTGTTCATATTATAGCCTGTCAGGTTAAAGCCCATCTTTTCGTAAAGCGTTTTCGCCCCTTGATTGTGGCTGAATACGTGCGGCCCGATTCGTGCGGCACCGAACTCTCTTGCTTTGGCCTCAATAGCCTGCATAGTCTGTGTCCCATATCCCCGGCGGCGATAGGGTTCGTCGATGATGATGTAGCCAGCCGACGCAATCGGGTCAGCCTTGCCACCCGCAACAATCAGGTTCACCGAACCTACAATCGTCGCGGGTGTCATCTTTCACCGAGTAGAAGTAATTGAGTTCCGTCTTTTGCCCATCAGGCAGGGTTCTTTTCAAACATCTGCCGCGACAAGGTGCTGTGCTTCGTTCTGTGCCCACACGCCGACTTTTGCCTGTGACTGGGCATAGTCATCAATCATCTGCTCATAGAAGCGAGTATATTCTTGTTCAGACATCGGAATCAGATTGACCACTGAGCAGCATCTCCTACAGCTTCAACAGGTCTGTGACTGCTGGAGCCGCTTCTGCCGGGAGGGTCCTGCTGGTTGATCTTCTTGATGAGATAAATCAGGATAACGCGCAGCGTACCCATCATCGGCACGACCAGAGAGCAGCGCCTAGAATGCCGCCGACGGCTGTGCTGCAACGCCAATGCCATTAATCAGCGGCAGAGGCAGCGACACCGCATCGCCCATAATCTTCGGCGCGACTACGTTCCAGATGATCTGCGTCCACACCAGATTCACTACCACCACCAGCACCGCGAAGGTGCCGTTGGGCATTGCGGTAAACACGGAGGAGCCTTGCAGCAGCGGCGACAGCGCCAGCGGTACCAGCGCGATAATCCCGCCAATGGACGGAATCAGCGAGATAAACGCCACGATGATGGCAATCGTCACCGACTGGCTCACGCCCATCAGCAGCAGTTGCAGCCAGGTCAGCACCCCGATGAGGATGCCCAGCGTGAGCTGTCCGCGAAAGAATCCCGACCACACGCGGTTGATCTTGCTCAACAGCAGCATCACTTCGCGGCGGTGGGCATTGGGTACGGCGCTGAACAGGCGGTGCTGATAGTTGGGCAGGTCAAGCAGGATCAGCAGCGCCAGAAACAACGCCAGAAACAGCGTCGAGAATAATCCGCTGATGGCGCCCACCAGGCTGCCGATGGTGGCCGATGCGATGGAGACCGCGCGTCCCACATCCAGCGGCGCTTGCCCCGGCAGTGAGGCTGTGCCCGTTCCTGTGCCCAGCAGCAAATCGCGCAGCGGTTGAATCACCGGGTCAAGGTCGATGCGTGCGCCAAAAATATCCAGAATTTGTGAGCCGGGCGTGTAGCTGGTCAGGAATTCGCGGAAGGTGGCATAAGCGGCGCGCAAATCGCTGCTGAAACTGTTGATCGCCTGTATCAACTGCGGCACAAACAGCACCAGCAGCATCAGCGTGAACAAGCCGATAAACAGATACACCACCAGCACGCCGCCCGTGAAGTTCAGGCGTGTCTCGCGGGCGATAAACTGCGCGGGCACATACAGCAGAAATGCCAGCAGAAAAGTCATAATCAGGATTTGAATCACTGGCGTCAGCAGCGTCAGCACGAACACCGCCGCGATGACCAGCGCGATGGTTACAAAATGGCGTGCCCATGCGCTCCACTGCGGTTCATAACTGTTGGGTACTTCCGGGACAATGGCTTGGTTCTCCACAGCTCCCCCTTGTGGTATCAGGCGAGAATGGTATGCAGTATAACCTATCTCCGCTGTCTCGTCATGTCAGCGGAAATTAAAGAACCTCACCTGCTGGTAAGGTTCGTTAGTTGTCCATTTTCTTACGCTGGCCTGTTCGCGGGGTGAATGTGCGCATCGCATTTCACTCGCCCCAACATTGAACGAACGCCTAACGACCAGCCTACAGCGGATTGCGCGCGTTTACGGTACGTCCGCTTTTCGGCGTGATGATACCCTGCGCATCGCCTACCAGGTTCCAGTCGCCATTCTGCACCAGTGTCATCCAGAAATCGCCGCGCACCTTGAGGCCGCTGGCACGGTTGCCCGCCTGCCGGTACAGTTCGTCGCGCCGCCGCTGTGCCAGCCGTGCGATAAACTGCACTCGCTCGCTCACCGTTATACCGGGTTTCCATGTCGCGGGCGACTTCAATTCGGTCAGTGTCCATTCCAGATAGCGCGTATCCAGATTGCCGGCGCCGTGATGAATCATCATGTCGAAAATCAGCGCCTTGCCCCAGCGCCGTCTGAAGGTTGTACTTCGTGTGCCGCTTCTGGGCTTCCTTCCAGTACACATCCGTCGCCAGCGCGTTCTGGGCATCGCCATCGCCTGTTCCAGTCCCGATTTTTGCGGCAGCCCTTTCAGCGTTTCATCGGTGCGCAGCGTGCGATCCTTCTTCTTGATGCGCTCAAGGTACGTCGTGCGCAGTTGGTTCGCGGTATCACCGCTGGCGTTTACAAAGTAGCGCTCTAATAACTGCCCCAGTGTTCCCGCCGTTAGGGTGAACTGAAAACGCCCGAAGCTCACCACACCCGCGTCACTGGCGTCGTTCTGGTACATGGTGTAGCCCTTGTTCTCGCCGCCACCCTCAAATGTCGAGGTGATGTTAAACGCCAGTTTGCGCACGCGTTCGCCTTCGCCCGTCGGGTCTAGCGGGGTGCCGCCGCCGTCTGGATTGACGATCACCGGGTTACGCTTGAGCGTGAACGCCTGCGTGGCTTTAGCAACGACCCCATAGCCGAACGCTGTACAGTCTCCCACGATGTCAAGCAGGTCATCGCGCACCCAGCCTTCTGTCTTGTCCGGCAGGCGCAGCTTAAACCACTGATACACCTTGTCGCCGCTGCCCTTTTCGCCTTTCTCATCCTCTTTGACTTCGAGGATCGCCAGATTAGCGCTTCCGGCTGCCAGCTTGCTTTGCACATTGGTCTGACTTCTGCCGGGGGTCTTACGCACGTTGATTTCCGTTGTGCCAGCATCGCGGCGTATCGTAGCAGTAGCGGGAACTGTAGCCATAAGGCGCTCCTTCGTTACGAAAATAATCTTTTGGCTGAGTCTAGTATAGTGTGTTTCGGGTTCTTACAAATGAGGATTTTCTCTATCGGGTTTTTGTAGGGCGTTCCGTTGAACGCCCTTCCCTGCTTATTCTAACGCCTATCGACTTACCCCGCGTGCCCGGTGCGTGTCACGCCCATCGGTGTGCCAATCGCGAGGAAATCATGCGCGATGCGCGGCGCATAATCGTTCAGCAGCGCTTCCACGCGCGCGGCGTCCGGCGACACCACGATGAACCCCGCGTGATACGGTTTATCCTGCCGCCACACAATTTCGGGGTCATTGTACGCCGAGGTATCGGGGTGTTCCTGCTTCGCCAGTGACACGATAATCCCGCCGTAGTCATGGCGTATGTCAGGCAGTTCGTAGCTTTCACCACGCAGCAGTGCCACTTCCAGCTTGCCCCACTCACGCCACAGGTTAAAGCCCGTCGCGTATTCAATCAGGTCAGAGATGTTCGCCCCGCCCACGCGCGCCGCAATCTCCAGGAAATAATAGCCGCTGCCGTCATTCGCCTTGATATATTCGGCATGAGTCGCGCCGTTGCGCATCCCCAGCGCCTTCAGCGTCTTTTCGTTCATCTTTACCAGCGCCTTCGAGTCCTTTGAGTCATGCGCCAGGATGCGCGTGGTGAACACGCCGCCGCCGTGATATACGTCCATCGGCGGCTTGCCGTACTTCTGTACGCTGGTGAACACTACCTTACCCTCTACCGTCAGTGAATCCACATGGAACACATCACCCGGCACGTACTTTTCCAGCAGATAAAAGGACTGCTTATCGCCCAGCGTATCCAGCGTGCGCCAGACTTCTTCGTCGTTGTTGACCTTCTTCAGCCCCATCGAACCTGCTTCAGCGCGCGGCTTCAGCACCCAGGGCGGCGGCACCTTCGCCATGAACTCGCGCAGCCTGTCGTAGTTCAGAATCTGGATGAAGTCCGGCACCAGAATCCCGCCCTCCCGCGTGACTTCGCGCATGATGAGTTTGTCGCGGAAGTGACGTACTGCCGACACGCGCCACCCCGGCAGCCGCAGATGCTCACGCAGGAACGCCACCAGTTCCACCTCAAATTCGTCCAGCGGCAGAATCTGGTCAACCTGCCTGCCCCGGCACAGATAGCTCACCGCGTGAATCACATCCTGATAGCGCGTCAGGTCCGCTACGTAAAACACTTCGTCAATGCTGTCGAAAGGCCACTGTTCACCTTTCAGCTTTTCTTCCGTCACGAGAAGCACATGGCAGCCGAGGCGCTTCACCTCGCGTACCATCGCGTCCCCCTTGTGTGCGCTGCTCAGGAAAAGGATTGTCAAAGGGCGTGTCATACCGTTGCTCCGCATAAGCCGTAGTCATCCGATGAATGCGCGCCGATGATAGCATTTCCCGCTGTACACCGCCAAAATGTGTCATGAAACAATTCTTAAACTAACCTTAATAATTCACATACTAGCCACTTGACTAGTCCATAAGTATAGGTAGGTTATACGCTGAAATACTCCCCATCTGTCCGATGTTCCTCTGCTCCACATGCGTTAACGTAATCATGGTTGTATTAGGCTTGGACTTAACCAGCCGCGCCTGTATTCAGGTTCGCGCTGGACTGAACGGACTCGTCTGCAATTTACAGCTTGTTCCTTGCACGGTTTGAGTTCTCTAACCTTCCAATAACTTCGCTGCAATCTCGGTTGTAAGTTATTGGCAATCAGGATATTCTATCCATGACTCTGCATTCCATTGTTAAAGAGTAAACATTATGGTGCGTTTTACCCGCGTGAGTTTACTGTCTCGCAGTTTTGTCGTACTATTGTTAGCCCTTACTCTGGGACTCCTGCAAACGGTCAACGTCTTTGCGGCGGGCACCGTAACAGGGGTCGTTTTTCGTGATTACAACGCGAATGGTGTTCAGGATACCCGCGAACCCGGTATCCCCAGCGCCACTGTCACCGGCTTTGATGCTGCGGGTGCCACCCTCGGCACGATTACAGTAAACCCCAACGGTACCTATACCTACCCCTGGGCTACCGCTGACACCACCATTCGCCTTGAATTTAACGCCCCTGGCTTCCAGCCGGGTGCCAACGGCGGCATGTCGGACACAACGGTACAGTTCGTGTCTAACGGTGATGTGGCCGATGTCGGTTTCAATCGTCCCGGTGAATACTGCCAGCAGAACCCCGATGTTGCCCTGACCTGTTTCCAGTTTGGTGCGCAGACTGGTTCACGCGATGTCGTTGTGCGCTTTGGCTACACCAACGGCTCCACTGCCGCCCCCTGGTCACCGCCTGGCGTTGACGCGGGTGGTCAAACCAACCTCTCACTCGATACACAGGTCGGCACCACCTGGGGCTTAGCCTATCAGGCCATGACCAACTCGCTCTTTGCCGGTGCCTTCATGAAACGTCACTCCGGCTTCGGCACAGGTGGCCCCGGCGCAATTTACGTGATCGATACCGCAGCGGCTCCTGCGGGCGCACTCTTCACCACCCTGCCTAACGCTGCTGACCCTCACAACCTGGCGACTCCACAGGTCGATGGCGCGTCATGGGATGCAGTCGGCAAAATGGGCCTGGGGGACATCGACATTTATGACGACGACACCACGCTGTTTGCGATGAATCTGGCCGACCAGCGCGTCTACCAGATTGCCATCAACATCGTCGGTGGCGTTCCAGCGGTAGGCGCAACCTCATCTTTTGGCTTCCCCGCCAATCCCTGCGCCGTTGCCTCTGATTTCCGTCCCTTCGGTTTAGGTGTACATGATGGGCTGGTCTACGTTGGTGCGGTTTGTTCTGCCGAGTCGACACAAAGCGCCGCCAACCTCAGCGCCCATGTCTTCGTGCTGACCCCCGGTGTTGGCATCAGCGCCACGCCCGTACTCAGCTTCGCGCTGAATTATCCGCGCGGCTGCACCATCCGCAATGCCTCGTTCCCGGCAGCGCCACCACTCCCGAACTCACCTGTTGCGCCTGCTGGCAACTGTGCTTCCGCGCGCTGGAATCCCTGGACGCCGACCTTCCCCACCTTCGCGGCTCCGCAGCCGTTGATCGGGTTCGGTACTCAAGACCCCTTCGAGTTCACCTATCCACAGCCCATCCTCTCGGACATCGACTTTGATTTCAACGGCGACATGATCCTTGGCTTCCGTGATCGCTTCGGTGACCAGCAGGGCTTCTTCGTCCCCAATCCTGCGGGCGCGGGCACTTTCTCCGCAGACGTTGCGGGCGACATCCTGCGTGCCTGTCTCGTGGGCGGCGGCTATACG
Organism: Anaerolineae bacterium; assembly: GCA_046328675.1. Taxonomy (GTDB): domain Bacteria; phylum Chloroflexota; class Anaerolineae; order Aggregatilineales; family Phototrophicaceae; genus JACAER01. The sequence goes on along the minus strand of JAXLWC010000022.1, from coordinate 30,154 downwards.
CTGGAAAGCGGCGGCAACTGCGGCACGCTGAGCAGCGGTGATGTAGCTTCCGCGCAGGGACCCGGCAACGCCGAATTCTACGTGTCTGAAAGTTATCCTTTCCACGATGAAACCACACAGGGCGGCTTGCTCTACGTTCCCGGCAACCCCGACGTGCTGACTACTGGCTACGACCCGGTCTTTGACACCGCGCAGCCTTTCGACGGCGGCGTGCTCTGGCTCAGCAACACCAACGGTACTCGTTCGCGCGCCTATCGTATTTTCGATGCACCAAACAACCCACCCTTCCGGCAATGTGTTCTTCGGCAAAGGCGGCAGCCTCGGTGACCTCGACGCCATCTGCAACGCCGCGCCTATCGAAATCGGCAATCGTGTCTGGATTGACTCCGATCTCGACAGCGGGCAAAGTCCCAACGAGACCCGCTGGCTGGTGTGGTCGTTCAGCTTGTCAATTCAGTCGGCACGACGGTTGCGACAGCCACCACCGACGCCAGCGGCAGCTATCTGTTCTCCAACGCGGCGGGGACCAGCACGGGCAGCAGCGTCTATGGTATCAACGCGCTCGCCTCACGTTGGGCTATCAGGTGGTAAATTGACCTCACTCAACCTGCGCTGACCGGCTATACACCACCACTGCCAATACCACTGCCAATGGCGAACAACCCGCGACTTTCCGATGGCGTGACCTCCGGGACTACCGTGCTCACCACCCCGACACGGGCATTGCGGGCGCTAACAACCACACGTACGACTTCGGTTTCTTCTTCGGCACTGTGCCGACACCGACTGTTCCTGCGCCAACGCCTGCGCAGCGGCGGTGGCACCCCCGGCATGGCAGCGCTCTGGCGGCGGCCGGTGTAGACATCACCCCAACCCCACCCCTTCACTGGCCGGCGACACTGTTGTCTGGACGATCACCGTCACTAACCCGACAGGCGCAGCCCCTGCTGATGTCAGCTTGACCAAGACCGAGCCGAACAACGTGACCATCATCAGCGTCAACCCAACAGGTGGTACCGCCGTCGTCAACGGTCAGACGATTACCTTTAGCATCAGTTCAGCAGGGCCGGGCGAGACGATTACCATCATTCTGGAGACGCTGATTAACTCCAACACGCCGCACGTTTAATGGCTCACTAACGCGGTGATCTCGGCGCGCCGTACTCCGGCAGAGCCAGCGCCAACGTCATCAGCGCCGCGCTGCTCCCGGCAACAGGCGACTCGCCGCTGTTGCTGCTGCTCATCGCCTTTGTCGGCGCGGCATCAACTGCATTGTTCCTGATGCGGCATCGGCGCAAACTCGCCGCCTAACCTACCCATCTTGTAAGGGCACACAGCGTGTTCGCCCTTTTCTTTATCCCTGTTTCAATCTGCAATCACAGGCTTTGCAACGACTAACGACGTTACGTAAGTCGGGATTCCTGCGCACGCCTTCCTCCTACTGTATAAACCCAATGCATTTCCGCGCCACCCGCACCGTCAGCGAAGGGTCATGCGCTTCAACATCGCGCAGCACATCCACTACCTCTTTTGCATAGGGTGTATCGTAAAAAAGATCCCACAGCCGCTTGCCGCACATCAGGCGCTGGATCGCCCATCAGCTTCACAACCACTGGAATCATCACGCTCACAGGCACGATTCGCCTCTATGAGCTGTCCCAAAACAAACGGAACACACTGCCGCACCTCAGCGTTCGGATGCTGCGCCTGTGTTGCGCGAGCCCATTTCCAGCGCTTTGTCAGGATAGACAGAGAGAACTTCCAGCAACTGAATACAACATGTCGAGGAATCCACGAGATGCCCCACCCTTCTCTAAAGTCATTGTCTGCCCGCATCATGCGATAGAAACGCTTCCAGCGCTTCATCAACCCATCTCTGCGCGTCAGCACGCATCGTTCCGCTTCGCACTTTCCTGTACGCCAAGCGGCTGCGCGGTGATCATCGCGCATCAGGTTCGCCGTGTACCCAAAACCTGTTCAGCAGACAGCTTTCCTGACTCATTACCTGATAACCACAGGCTTGCCAGCGTCATCAGGCACAAACCGCGCACAGCGGGTTCTTCCAAATCCGTTGGATCAGGGCTTTGAGAGATCAGCCGGTTCAACGGTGGCGATTTCCTTTGGATACAAATCCAGTAGTTCAACGACCCTTAAGCGTATCTGTGGGTCAGGATCATGGAGCAGCGCCAGATAATGCGGCAGCGCGTCGCAAACGGTTTTTCCGCGCGTTCTTTGACCTCGTCAGGCCCCGCGCCAATGGCGGAAAGCAGTTGTAGAAGATAGGCTTTATCCTCTACCGGTGGCGCTTCCACAAGCTGTATCCAGAAAAGGATGACTTCAATCGACGCCGGATAAGCCCCACTGCCCTGATGCACAATGTTGCCATTACCTAGAAGCTCTTGGGCATGGCGCCGCACATCTTTGTCATCAGAGGCCAGCGCGCGCAGCAAATCAGGAACATCCGTCGCCGGGCCGTAAGCATGTGTGACGCTGCTCAGTCGAAATCGTCTACCCCAATCAGGATGTCCCTGCCGCGCTCTTTCGATACGCCTATACGCTCCTGAAAGCGTACTCCGTGTGTTTTGTCGAGGGCAAAACGGTAGTCTTGCGCCTGTTCCCGCACAAGCACGATGGCAAACAGCGCTTCGGCTTGTGTCGCGGTCAGTGCCGCTAACGCACGTTCTATCTCTGCTTCTCTTTGTAGGGGAAGAAGTTTTTGCGCCTCACGTTCGCGCTGGCGTTCAAACCCCTTTGGCTCTTGTGTCGGGTCTGCCACGTCAACTTCATTTTGCGCCACTCTGCCTGCGAACATCCGTAGATAATCAGGAAGTGTGTTGACAAAGTAGTTCATTCTGGCTGGATTACCTTGCCGCAGGGTGACGCATCCCGCATTGCGATAGGTTGTCGCGCGCTGGTTCACAGGCACGCCAAACAGCCGCGTGTATCGCTGCCAGGCTTCGTCCATCGCCCTGACCGCCACCTCCACGCCGCGCACGCCAACCGCGCGATTCGCGTGTCTGGTCAATGTCGGGTCGCGCGTCACCCGCAGTTCACGCGGCGTCACATCCTCAATCAAAAACGGCGCGAACCCGCCCTCAATCAGCGCCAGCTTCCACTGAATCAGCGTGCCGTCGCCGCGCCGCCGTTCGCCGGGTATAATCTCGCCCAGCGCGAAGCCCGCCGCCCGCAGCCGCGTCACTTCGGCTTCAATGTCGTCGCAGCCCAGCGCGTAACCCACCAGCCCTTCGCCGTTCTTCAGCAGCACGCTGAAATCCACCAGCCCGGCGATGGGTTCTTCCCGCGTACCTGCCAGCAGTTCCAGATACGTGCCATCCTCAAACACAATCAGCGCGTTTTCCGTCGCGCGGTTAGCATGGACACCGCCGCGAAACACCGTGAACCCCAGCGCGCGGTAATCCGCCATCGCGCCGTCCAAATCCTCCACTGCAATCACCGCATGGTCAAATTTGAGCGCCATCAGCCTGTAATCCGTACTCAACAGAGAGCGCGGATTATAACAGATAGGGTTGCAGAGGGACGAAACGGCCATTTTCGCTGCAAACAGGGTCTTATTACGATTCGTCTGGTTTGGCGGCTTTAAACTCGCCCGTCGCCCGCCCGACAGCCGACAGCCGTGCGCGCGCCAGTTCCAGCCATGTGCGCAGCGTGCTGACTTCCATCAGCGTAATTTCCAGCAGAAGCTGCTTGTGTACCGAGTCCTGTCCGGCTTCGCTCATGGCCTCCAGCGTGGCGTAATGCACCACCTTGCGCCCATAATCATAGATGCTCAGCGCATCAATGTAGGTGTCGATCCAGCGCAGGATGTCCAGCAGCGGCAGCCGCCCTTCCATAAACTGAAAGCGCCACAGCGCCATCTCCCGCTGCTCGTACAGCGGCAGCATCTTCGGCACCTGGCGCAGCCACTCATCCAGCATCATATTGCCCGCCTTGGACAGCGTATACAGCTTGCGCGGGCGCATTTCGTGCTCATTCTCCACCGTGCCTACGATAATGCCCTGTGTCTCCAGACGCTTCAGGATGGGATAAATCGCGCCGGGGCTGGCGCTCCAACTGGAAACCCCGACAGGGGATAGCTGGTTGATGATGTCGTAGCCCGATTGTGGCGCCGTGCTGATCAGTCCCAGCACGACATATTCCAGCGGTGTCAGTTCGCGTTGATCCTTTTTGGGCATATCGTTTCGTCTCGTTGCTTCACGTTATATTCTTATTATAACAAACTTCTCGCTGCTGAATATCCTACCAACGTCCTCAATTATTCTATTCCGTAACGCAGTCATCGTTCGTCAACGCACCTGTATCAGTTGTAATCTCATAATTACTAAGTACAAAACATCCAGTGGATAGGACTTCCGTACTAATTGACGACCCCAACAAAATATCGTATGGTTATTACGAAACGTACTATTACGCACAGTCAATAAAGGGCAGCGCCATGAACGCAGATATTCTCGTCCTCGACAACAATCGTAAGAGCATCGCCTACATCGCTGCCCTCGCAGGGTTCGGCTACCGCATCGCCGAAGCGCACTCGCCGCAGGAAGCCTGCGACCTGTTGAGCGTGGGCGACCTGCCCTACGCGGTCATCATTGACCTCAAACTTGCCGACATGAACGAGGTACTTCCTGCCCTGCGTCGGGAAGCGGGTTCGCAAGTCCCCATGATCGTGATCGGCGGCGACGCGCAAGATGCTTACGCGGCGGGCGCGGATGTGGTGCTGCCCAAGCCCGTTGAACTCGATGACCTGCTGCAAATCGTGCGCAGCCGGGTCATCGCCTGATGCCGCCCGTCCCCGTAATATTCAACTTCGATATATAGGGGCGTCTCAACCACGCCCCGATTACAACCATTTCCATCCAATTCCGTCCCCCCTGCCCCGCCAGCCTATCACTGCATCCAACTCCGGCTCTCGCAGTCCAATTATTTCAATAGGATTTACAACGCTGTCGGTTTGCGCGCTACAATAAGCAGACGTTGTGTATGTTGTAATGCACAGGGTTTTTGCAAAGCGTGGAGAGCCTAACAGGTGTTAAAATCCGCGCCAGTACAAGCAGCACAAACCAATAAATGCCTTATTGAAGAAAGGATATATAGACAATGGCAAGACCTGTAACGCTTTTTACCGGACAGTGGGCAGACCTGCCGCTGGAGACGATGGCCCAGAAAGCCGCCAGCTTTGGTTATGATGGGCTGGAACTGGCGTGCTGGGGTGACCATTTTGAGGTCGATAAAGCGCTGGAAAATGATAAATATGTACGTACCCGCTGGGACATCCTCGAAAAACACGGGCTGAAATGTTTCGCCATTAGCAATCATCTCGTCGGTCAGTGCGTGTCAGACGCGATTATCGACGAACGGCACAAGGCGATTCTCCCGGCGCGGCTGTGGGGCGATGGCAAGCCGGACGGCGTGCGCCAGCGTGCCGCCGAGGAAATCAAGAACACGGCGCGCGCTGCCAAGCAGTTCGGTGTGAAAGTCGTCAACGGCTTCACGGGCAGCCCGGTGTGGCACATGCTGTACTTCTTCCCGCCGACCACCGATGCCATGATTGACGCAGGCTTCAAGGAATTCGCTGACCAGTGGAACCCTATCCTCGATGTGTTTGATGAGGTTGGCGTGCGTTTCGCGCTGGAAGCCCACCCCACCGAAATCGCCTATGACATCTACACGGCAGAACGCACGCTGGCGGCGCTCAACCGTCGTGCGGCCTTCGGCTTCAACTTCGACCCCAGCCACTTCATCCCGCAGCGCTTTGACCCGGTGAAGTTTATCGAAGCCTTCCCGGATCGCATCTATCACATGCACGTCAAGGACTCCAAGGTCAAGCTGAACGGCCAGAACAGCATCATCGGTTCGCACCTGAGCTTCGGCGACATCCGCCGCAGTTGGGAATTCGTGTCACCGGGGCGCGGCGATGTCGATCTGGATGGCATCATCCGCGCGCTGAACCGCATCGGCTATCAGGGGCCGCTGTCTGTCGAGTGGGAAGACATCGGCATGGATCGCGAACACGGCGCGAAAGAAGCCGCCCAGTTTGTCAAGCGCACCGACTTCACCCCGTCCACTGTGGCGTTCGACGCCGCCTTCGCCTCAAAGGAGTAAACATCATGGCCGATGAATCCGGGTTCACGACGATGGCGGGCAAATCCGCCGACAAAGAAGCGCCTTCGCTGGGCATTGGGATGCTGGGTTACGCCTTCATGGGCAAGGCACACACCAACGCCCTGAAGAAACTGCCGTACATGATGTACCCCCCGGTGGCGATTCCGCGTCTGGTGGGCATCTGCGGGCGTAACAAGGACGCGACGGAAAACGCCGCCAAACGCTACGGCTACGAAAAAGCCTACACCGACTGGAAACGCATGTTGAAGAACCCGAAGATTGACGTGTTCGACAACGGCGGCCCCAACGACGCCCACGCCGCGCCGACAATTGCTGCTGCCGAAGCGGGCAAACATGTCTTCTGCGAGAAGCCGCTGGCACGCACCGCCGCCGAAGCGAAGAAGATGCTGGATGCCGTCGAAAAGGCGGGTGTCAAGCACATGGTCGCCTTCAACTACCGCTTCGTTCCGGCGATTGTGCAGGCGCGCAGGCTGATCGAAAGCGGCGCGCTGGGACGTATTTTCCACTTCCGCGCGGTGTATTTGCAGGAGTGGATTATCGACCCCAATTTCCCGAAAATCTGGCGTCTGGATAAGAAAGTGGCGGGCAGCGGCGCGCTCGGCGACCTTGGCGCGCACATCATCGACCTCGGACGCTATCTGGTGGGCGAACCGAAAAGCGTCATGGGCATGACCAAAACGTTTATTGAAGAACGCCCCCTGCCCGATGGTTCTGGCAAAAAGGGCAAAGTTGATGTCGATGATGCCTTTGTCGCGCTGCTGGACTTTGAAAACGGCGCGCTGGGGACGGTAGAAGCCACCCGCTTCGCGCAGGGACGCAAGAATTTCAACAACTTTGAGATTAACGGCGAAAAAGGCACGATTCAGTTTAACCTCGAACGTCTCAGCGAACTGAACGTCTACTGGGCGAACGAAGAGCCGAAAGAGACGCGCGGTTTCCACAACACCATCATCGGCGAATCTTACCATCCGTACATGGAAAACTGGTGGCCAAGTGGGCACCTCGTCGGCTGGGAGCACACCTTTGTCCACGAATTCCACCATTTCTTTGATGCGATTGTGAACAACAAGCCCGTTGCCCCCTATGGCGCGGACTTCGTGGATGGCTATCGCAACGCCGTGATTTGCGACGCGATTGTCAAGTCGGCGCAGAGCAAGCGCGCGGTGGATGTGAAATATTAACAGCGGTCTCGCTTGCGGCAATTGGCTTCGATGGTTGATCGGGCGCACCGACGTGTGCGCCCAACCTAAATCATCACTACCTCTTGTGAAACATACTCGTGTTGGATATTGTGCTTCGCATTACAGGTTCAATTGATCCGCAAATGAAGCCTGTTTCGTATAAAGAGTACCGCTTATGACCAAAACGAACTCCCCTTTTTTGAAACAAGGAAGGTATTTATGACTGAACAGCATTCAGACGAAACGCTGCTCCCCTATGAATGGCCCGGCAGCTACTTCATCGGCGAAGAAGAAATGGACGCCGTGACCAAGGTATTGCTGGCGCGCAGCCCCTACCGTTTCTACGGGCACGACTTGCAGCATTATGCCGACAAAGTAGAAGATTTCTTCCGTAAGCGGCTGGGACGCAAGCACGCGGTGCTGGTCAACAGCGGCACGGGCGCGCTTTCGACGGCCATGCTGGCGGCAGATGTCGGCCCCGGCGACGAAGTGCTCATCCCCGGCTATCTGTGGGTAGCGTGTATCTCGGCGGTGGTGCGCTGCGGTGCTATCCCGCGTCTGGTCGATATTGACGATACCTTCACTATGGACCCGGACGATCTGGAACGCAAAATCAACGCGCGCACCAAAGCCGTGCTGGTCGTGCATATGAGCGGCGCGTGCGGCGACATCGAACGCATTCGCGACATCTGCAAGGCGCGCGGCGTGCTGCTGATCGAAGATGTGGCCCAGGCCAACGGCGGGCGCTTTCATGGCAAGCCGCTGGGCAGCTTTGGCGACATGGCGATTTTCAGCTTCCAGTACAACAAGAACATCACGGCGGGCGAAGGCGGCCTCGTCGTCAGCGATGATGACCGCATCGGGCGGCGCGCATGGGCTTATCACGATGTGGGCTACGCGCGCAACGAAGCCGGACGCGTCGAGGTGAATGTACAGATTGACGAACACGGCGACCCCAACGGCCCGGTGCAGACGTGGGGACAGTGCGTCCACATGAGCGAACTGGCGGCGGCGCTGCTGTGGGCGCAGGCACAAAAGCTGGACATGATTACGGCGACGATGCGCGCGCGCAACCAGCAGTTACGGGCGGGCTTGTCGCAGATCAAAGGCGCGGTGCCTCGCCGCCTGATTGACCCCGATGGCGACAGCGGTTCGTTTGTGCTGGTGAGCTTCCCCAGCGGCGAGATTGCCCAGGCACTGGTCGAGCGCACTCGGGCGGCGGGTGTACGCCCCGGTCCCAACGGTGCAGGTAACATCTGGATGCAGCACTGGGGGCTGCACCTGTACTATAACAACATGAGCCTGGTACACAAACGCGGTGTGAACTCGGCGGGGCGTCCCTGGAGTGACCCGCTGAACGAGTTCCACAAGGACATCAGTTACGGCAAAGGCACGCTGCCGCAGATGGATGACCTGATGGAACGCAGCGTGTTGATTCCGGTGCCGCCTGCGCTGACCGAAGATACCTGCAAGCGCATCATCCAGATTTATCACGACGCGGCGGCGCAGCTCGGATTGATGTAACATCTACGGGTTCACAGTGTCAGACCAGGGGGATGGTTCCCCTTGGTCGATATTCCCCTTTGTCAGCAAAGTTTTGTTCTGATGGTCAACAGATTTTGAGGAGAATTAATGATGGCCAGCGCGTTGAGCGTCTTCCTGGTTTCTGCGTTTATTCTGGCGATCACCCCCGGCCCGGGGATGCTGTACGTGCTCACGCGCAGCATCAAGGGCGGACGTTCCGAAGGGTATGCCTCGTCGCTGGGCACAGCCATCGGCGGTGTGTTCCACGTCGTCGCGGCGGCGCTGGGGATTTCCGCGATTCTGGCGGCATCATCAGTGGCCTATCATCTCGTCAAGTACATCGGCGCTGGCTACCTCATCTTCCTCGGCGTTCGCACGCTCTTACGGCGGTCTGAAGCGCATGAAGTGGAAAGCGTATCCAGCGGCGGCGCGTGGCCAGCGCTGCGACAGGGCATCCTCACCGAGATACTCAACCCCAAGACCGCGCTGTTCTTTCTGGCGTTTATCCCACAGTTTGTTGACCCGCAGGGCAGCGTGCCGCTGCAATTCATGGTGCTGGGCACGATCAGTGTGTGTCTGAACACCAGCGCTGACCTCGTCGTGGCCACGCTGGCGGGGCCGATTGGCACGATGCTCCAGCAGCGGCGCAAAATGCGAGAGGCGCAGCGCGTATTTTCGGGCGCGACCCTGATTGCGCTCGGCGTGTATGCGGCGGCATCGGGCGACAAGTCGTAAGTCACCAGCCGACACGCAGGGCTGTCGGGCGAACACACAGGTTCGCCCGTACTTATGAATCTTCGCTGGTGGCAACTGCCAACTGTGAACTTGCTAGACATGCCCCAATTTGTCCGGGTTGCCAATCACGCGGATTTCACTCACATTGTCCTGTGCCACCGCGATGAACAAGACGACAAATGGCTGCCCAGCAATTCTCAGGATGGCGGCGGGTTCACCATTCACATCGGCAATCTCCGCAGCAAAGGGCTGACTTAGAAACTGAGTCGAGGCGAGCAAAAAGCGTGCCACTGCTTCGCGACCTATAAGCGGGCGTGTGGCTGCTCCCCGTGCTTTGCCCCCACCGTCCGCCCACATCGTGACATCCTGCGACAGAAGCTGCATCAATCCATCCAGTTCCCCATCGCTAATGGCCCCCATGAAACGGTCTAACATCTGGCGATGGGTTTCCTGCGACGTTTTGAAGCGGGGACGATTTTCGGCGATGTGTTTCCGCGCACGGCTGAACAACTGGCGGCAGGTCGTTTCGTCCTTGCTGACAATCTCAGCAATTTCAGCGTATTCGTAATCGAAGATTTCCCGCAGCAGGAAGACAGCGCGCTCGACTGGCGTTAAGGTCTCAAGCAGCACCAGGAAGGCCATCGAGATTGATTCTTCGGCGTTTTGCGCTAACACAGGCATCTCAGGCGTCAGCAAAGGTTCAGGCAGCCACGGGCCAATGTAGCTTTCTCGCTGAGCGCGTGCCGAATTCAATTGATTGACACACAGCCGCGTGATAATCGTCGTCAAAAAGGCTTTAGGCGATTGAATGCTATCGGTTGGCACTGATTGATAGCGAAGATAGGTTTCCTGCACCATATCCTCTGCATCCATCGCACTGCCCAGCATCCGATAGGCGATGGCAAACAACAAACTGCGATGCGTCTCAAAGTGTTCCATAAAGTCTCGCTGGCAAACTGTGCCTGTCATAAACCCTGACGGGCAGGCGTCTGACGCTGAGCACGACGTTTGGCAGCAGTATACCGCCCTTTACCCATCCACAGGAAAAAGCCGGGCATACGCCGTTCAATACCTGCTGCATCTGCCAAGAACCGGACGAAAAATTCGCGGATTTCGACGCCCAGCTTACCCGTGAAATACGGCATATTCGGTTTGTCGTTCGGGTAGTTGTTGAACCCAATGGCATCGTGCCGCCCCAGGGCAATTCCCTGTCCGGCATAGGCAAAACTCAGCGGCTTCGGCGTGCTGCCGCGCAGCACCGCGCTTAAGCAGTCTGCTGCATGAGCGCCAAGAACTGCGGCAGTGAATGCGCTCATTCGGACGCGCACCCCCGGTTCCTCGATGGGATAGGCTGCATCCCCCAATGCATAGATGTCGGGATGTGAGATGGAGCGCATGAACGGGTCAACCAGGATTTGCCCGTAGTCGTTTACAGTCAGTCCTGACTCGCGGGCTAAGGGCTGCGCTCTGAATCCGCCTGCCCATAAACAGGCATCAAAGGGGATATACGCGCCGCTGGCGGTGACTAGTTCGCGCGGTTTGATTTGCGTGACTGTTGTGTTGGGCTGTATGGTGACGCCCAGCCGCGTGAGGGATTCCTGAATAAAGTGGCCGATCTTCTCATTCAGGAATGCGCCTGCTTCGCCCTGCGTCACCAGGCGAAGGTGAATGCCTGGGTAGGTTTCCGCGAATTCAGCCGCCGCTTCGATGCCCGTTGCGCCGCCTCCAACGACAACGACAGTGCCTTTCTGAGCGTTAATCGAGGGCAGCAGTTCGCGCAGCGCGAATGCAGAGCGCGCGCCATCGGGCGTTAAGACATAAGCATTTTCGCGCACGCCCGGAATACTGTCACGATCAATGGTGCTGCCAAGGGCAACCATCAGATAATCGTAACTCAAGCGGCGTACTGCCCCTGCATGTTCAACGGTAACCTCGTGGAGCGCTGGAGCCAGCCGGGTTACAACGCCTTGCACGAATTCCAGGTCTGTCCCGCGCAGTATTTCGGCAATCGGACGTGCGGCAATCGTTTGATTGGCGGCAACCTGATGCAGACGCATCCGTTCGACAAAGACATCTGCCGCGTTAACCAGCGTAATCGTGCGCTTTACGCGACGTGTCTTAGCTGCCAGGCGTACTGCCGCCAGCATCCCAGCATACCCTGCGCCAATGATCAGAATGCGAGTTTGTTTGTTCGTCATGGTCAATCCTCATGAAGCTATACAATGTCATGAAAGAAGACAAACAAACTCCATCTTTTGTGACAAACAGGCTAAATCAGCACGCTTGCCCGGTAGCCACGTTTGTGTAACCAGTGGCGTATGTCCATACTCCCCAGGTTCACCTGTCCTCGGATGTGAGTCCCGCCGGGCAGGCGCAGCGTCTTGTCGATGCGTAAGCCGCTGAAATCGCGTTTGTCGGCTGCGCCAGCCGGAAGCTGCAAGTCGATGCTGCCTACGCCGCACGAAACCTCAATCTGCTCTTTGCCGCTGAGCCGTTCCCAGCCGAGCGTGACGGCCCCTGTCGAGACGCGGATATTGGCTTTGCCCAGCAGGTCGTTGAACGAGACATCGCCTGCGTGCAAATGCACATCAACCTGTGCGGCGAAGGTGACGCCGGTGATTTCCCCCGCCTTACCGCTGACGGTGACATCGCCGGTGCCGCCGCGCAGCATGACGACTCCGGCAAACATCTCGACGTTCAGGCGCGTGCTGGTGGGGACGTGAACTTCGATCAGGATTTTCTGGTTCTGGCCGTGCAGCGAATCACTCAGCGGCGTCTGCGATTCCATCATCAGCACATCGCCAACACGCTCGATACGCTGCGGCAGCAGATGCGGTTCGCCTGCCGCGATGATATACGCTTCATCGATGGCATCAAAACACACCAGCAGAGTGCCCAGCCTGTATGCTTTAACACGCAGTTCTTCCAGTCCGTGCGCGGGGAGGGTCATTTTCAGTGAGGGGTTGTGGATAACGCCAGGCGGGAATTCCTTGAGGGCTTGCGTCAGGTTCATCAGAAATCTCCTACAGATGACGATAGTTCCTTCTGTATAGTTCTGTGTTCGCCTGCTTTTTGTTCAATCCTGGGGTCTCAATGTTAAAAACCTCGCAAACCTCCTAAAATTGTTTTAATATCATCCGCGATTCGCAGCCTATTACACCGACAGCAGTAATCATCATTCGTTCTATGCCCATATTTACCTCGAACTATCCACATTTCCGATCTGGCAGCATCACACTGCTGCCCACGCCTGAACGCATCGGCGCCTTGACCGACTACAGCGGGCGCGGCGTGACAATGGCCTTCATCGACTCCGGCTTTTTTATGCACCCTGACCTTGAGGGGCGCATTCTGGTTCACGCCAATGCCAGCACGCCGCATATCACCGAGGAGCCGACAGTGGCTTCGACTGACGATCTGAGCTGGCACGGGCAGATGACCAGCGTCATCGCGGCGGGTGACGGACGCACATCGAACGGCAGGTATCGCGGCATTGCCTCGAACGCTAACGTGGTGCTGATTAAAATCACCAGCCCGCGCGGACAAATCAAGGAAGCGGACATTCTGCGCGGCCTGCGCTGGCTGAACGATACCCACCGCCGTTTTAACGTGCGCGTGGTCAACATCTCGGTGGGCGGCGATTTCGTCACCAATGACCCCGACAACCCGATCTATCTGGCGATCAGCAAGCTGGTGGCGAACGGCGTGGCGGTGGTGGTCGCGGCGGGCAACAAAGGCGCTGACTCGCTGGTGCCGCCTGCCAGCGCGCCGCACGCTATCACGGTGGGCGGCTACAACGACCACAATACGCTGGATCGCGCGCAGTGGACACCCTATCACAATAATTACGGCATGGCCTATGACGGCACGCTCAAGCCGGAGATTGTGGCCCCCGCCGATTGGATTGCATCGCCCATCCTGCCTGGCTCGGTGATGGCGCGCGAGGCACAGTGGCTTGCCCCGCTGCTGATGGAAAAACAGCCCAACGGCGCGCTGACGAACCTGCTCAACGAAGGCTACAACGATCTGGGATTCACGCGCGAACAGGTGCGCAGACCGGATGAGAAGCTGTACCAGATGATACAGCAGCGCATCAACAGCCATAAGCTGATTGACAGCCATCATCAGCATGTGGACGGCACCTCGGTTTCGACGGCGGTGGCCTCGTCGATCATCGCGCAGATGATTGAGGCGAACCCGCGCTTAACCCCCGCCGAGATTAAGACGATTCTCAGGGAAACCTCCAAACCGCTGGCACATGTCCCGGCAGAAAAGCAGGGCGCGGGCGTGATTGACCCGGCGGCGGCGGTGCGTGCGGCGCTTCGATGACTTTTGGTTTTCAAAAAAGGGTTGCCGTTGGTCTAGGGTTCAGTACTCTGTTTTCCATCCTCATTATCAGCGCACAGGGGTTTGCAAAGTCCGTAGCAGCCGGTTATCAGTGCATCACTGGCGACGCCTCCATTTTAGATGTAAGTCATGGCGTCACTACCTGGATAGATACGATATATGCCCCTGCTCCCGATGATAAGGGGACGCTCCAAATCCAGCGCGGGACAGAGTTGGGTTTCTTCAATCTGGTACTCATCACCCCACAAAGCGAATCTACCATTCTGGAAAATGTGCTGGAAGCAGCGTGGTCGCCCGATGGACAGTATATCATCTATAAGACGCTGACCCCTGATGATGTTTTCAAACTTGGCTTTATGGATGCTGACGGAAACGTAATCAGCGATGTGGAAATACTGACCCGTACAGATGACTTCTACAATTTCTGGTCTTATGGTTTTTCACCTGATCTGCAATACCTTGCGCTTTCATTCCGTGTCCCGGACGGGGCAGAAATCCAGTTTCGGAGCGTACCTGATTTGCAACTTGTTCGCAGTATCAATGTCGAAGAACTGCCGATGACGGGGCTTTGGTCATCGCAGGGTCATGTTTTTGGCGCAGCTTCTTCCTATAACATTGTCAGCCTGATGACGCCTGAAGATGGTCAGTTTGTCTCTCATGCTTTTGCTGGTTACGGATTACCTCGCATATCCTGGTCGCCGGATGGACGATTTATGGTATATGAATCGTCGTCGAACGCGATGTTGTACGACGAATTTCGGAATGTGACCACATTAGGGATGCTTGAAATTGATGGCAGCGATCACCCTGATATTGCCACCATTTCATTTCCTGCTTCTCCGAGCGGAGGGGGGATACCGGACGTGGTGTGGTCTGAGGACAATCAGTCGTTCGTCGTTTGGCGTTCCAGCGGCGCACAAAGTTATGAGCTTATCCGCTATTACGTGGAGGATGGGCATTCCAAGACTCTAGTCGATGGCTGGTCACAACCGGGGGTTTCTTCTCCCAATCAGCGCTACACAACTTTTTACCGATTTGTGGAGGATGGCACGGTTTCTGTCGAACTTGTCGATATTCATGAGAATACTCATCGCGTGGTCGGGGAGTATTCCATAAGCAGGGGCTTTCCTGAGAGGTTTATTTATTTCTTCTGGGCACCGGATAGCAGTGGTGTTGTGGTTGGCTTCGGCATGGCGCACATCGGTTTTTTGTGGTTTGATGTCGCCGGAAATTATCCCATGCAGGTGATAGAAGGTGTGTACCCGCGTGGTACACAGTGGTCAGTCAATCAACACAGTCTCTTTTATGCGGCTGGCTCGCAGGGGCAAGTGAACAGCATCGCCAGGTTGGATATTCATACAGGGGAACAAGAGGTTATTGTGGACGATCTGGCATACGCAGCGATTCCCTATTCACCGCTCAATGAGGATAATTCAGGTGGCATGGTTTACTGGGAATCTGCGGGTCAGGCTGGCTATGATTATTACAACGCTGATGGTGAACTCCTCTTTCGCTACCATCTGGCGGTGGTTAATACGGCATTGATGAATCGGTATACCCCTACGGTATCTTTCGCACCAGACAGGCAGCATTTTGTCTTCTGGGGTGGGCTGGGCGGAACGAATATGGAATATTATTCTCTTGAGACGAATACTGGAAATACTTTGGTAGACCCTGGAGAATACTCACAGGTTGCCTGGTCGCCTGATAGTCAGTCGTTTTCTATCCTTGTGGTGGTACCGCGGCAATTCCAGTCGGTTTTTTACATCTTTCGCGCAGATGGTATTGAAATCGGGCATTATGCACTCAAGATGCCGTATTATTTCAGTTCGCAAACGTGGACGGATTGCGGATAATCTCGCGCGAAGTTGTCTTTCGTCATTCCCCTGAATTCCCGCTATAATCCTCACATTATTTCACTGCTGCCGAGGGGGTATCATGCATCGCGAATATCATAAATGGTGGAGTCCGTCGTTAGGGCGTGACATGGAAATGCTGGTGATCGGACACGCTGGTGCGCGCGTCATCATTTTCCCAACGTCCAAAGGCAAATACTACGAGTGGGAAGACCGTAAGATGTTCGGCGAGTGGGCGCTGGGCGAACACATTGAACGCGGCTGGCTTCAATGCTACTGCGTGGACAGCGTGGACGCCGAAAGCTGGTACAACTACGGCGCACATCCCGGCGCGCGCGGCTGGCGGCATACGCAGTACTTCAACTACATCATGGGTGAAGTGATTCCGCTTTCGCTGCAAAAGAACAGCAACCCTTTCCTGATGAGCGTGGGAGCCAGCTTTGGCGCGTTTCATGCGATGAGCATCGGCCTGAAGTATCCCGACAAGTTTGACCGTATCATCGCGCTCAGCGGCATGTATGACATTCGCTCGTTTACCGGCGGCTACAGCGACGACAACGTGTACTTCAATAACCCGATGCAGTTCATCGAACATGAGCACGACGGCTACCGGATGGCGGCACTGCGGCACATCGACATCATCATGGCGACGGGACGCGATGACCGCCTGATGGGACAGGCGCGCGCGATGTCGGCGCTGCTGTGGAGCAAAGGCATCGGCAACGCCCTGCGCGAGTGGGACGGCTGGTCGCATGACTGGCAGTACTGGCACCACATGATGAGAACCTACGTCAACGGGCATGATTGAAGCGGTTAGCGGTTAGCTGAAATGCATGTTTGCCTGAAAGATGATAAGCTGTTCAGAGCATATTTCGTATCGAGATTCTGCTGTAATTTGGCTTGAAGCGAATCACATTGACCAGGAGCACTCCATGAGCAACGGCACGGCCTATTCCGACGAAGAAGTTCACCTGTTAGCGCACGGTCCGCTGATCGTGATGATGGCCACCACGACGGCTGACGGCATCACCCCGCTGGGCTTGCTGCGCGAATCGGCGGCGGTGGCGGGCTTCATGAGCGACGCGCAAAACAAGTACACCGACAACCTGCTGGTGCTGCTGGTGATTGACCGCCAGAACGCCATCGACAAGGCGCTGCTGGAAGACCGCAGCTACGCGGATTTGGTGGCGATGGTCGATGACCTGTCGGCGATGCTGCAAGACGATCAGGACACGCTGGGCTACAAGCAGTTCCTGCTGGACGTGGCGGACAAGACTGCCAACGCGGCGGGCGGCGGCGCATTCGGCAGCGGGGTGAAGGTCAGCCCGCAGGAGGCGGAGTTCATCGCCTATCTGAAGCAGCGCTTAGGGATCGCTTGAACCGCAAATACATTTGAACTGCAAAGGCGCAAAGAGCGTAAAGAAGATTCACCACAGAGGCACGGCGTTGGGTACAACGCAGGGTACCGAAGGATGTGGAGATAAGGAACGAGTTCTCAATCTCATCGGTTAATCGTCAGCAGCGTCCATCCACCAATCTGGGTCCCAAGCTGGGAAGTCAAAAAGTTGTGTGACCCCCGACCCGTCAGGACGCATAATGTAAATGGTGGATAGTTGTGAGTCCACACGGCGAAAAGCAATGTATTGTCCATCGGGACTCCATGTTGGTTGATAGTCGCCTAGCGGGTTGTTCGTCAGGCGCTGTTGATTAGAGCCGTCTGCATTCATAATGTAGATTGCGTAGTAACCATCTCTATTGCTCCACGAATACGATTTGTTCTCCATCAGGACTCCATTGGGGAGATTCATTGCGGCTCACGATTATCGCTGCCGATGGGGCAAGCTGCGGGGTTGCAGGGAACGTTCTGGGCGATCAGCCTTCAATCGTTGACTTGTATGCCATTTACGCGCGTAGGCAGTGCCGCCAACGTTTGCCGAACACAATGTATCCGCCCGTCTGAACTCCAACCTGCGTTTATGATCGCTATCCCGGTTGTGGTCTCTGCTTGCATGATAGACTGGGTGTTAATGTCAAAAATAGTTGCACTTGGGGCATTGTTGCCCAAGTTATAAAGTATGAGATCTTCCCATCGGGAGTGCCAAGTCGGTCTGCGTCCCGGTTGCGCGAGCTGCTGGCGTGATTATGCCTGTTGTAAAATCTATAAGCTCAATATCTCCCTCGCCTGTGGCGAAAAATTTCCGCCTGGGGTGCCATTTGGGAAAAATCATGAGCCTGCCCCCTTCATAACGGAAATGCCTTTCGCCTGTGTCGAGGCGATGACATACGGCAGTCCGCGAAAGGTGTAGACGATTTGCCATGATAGCCACTGGGCAGCGTCACAGAGGGTAAAGTAATGCGGCGGTCTGTAAGTGAGGGTTGGTTGCGCTCAGGCATGGGCGTAGGGGGAACTGGCGTGTGGGATTGACCATAGGCATACAACCTAAATTGCCTGCAATAAACCATAGAAACTGTGGTTCAATTTCCCTCTTTCCCTTTGCGTTTTCTGCGCCTTTGCGGTTCGTACTCACTTCCCACCATCAATCGACAGCACCTGCCCCGTGACCCAGCCCGCGTACTCTGACGCGAAGTACAGCACGCCGTGCGCGATGTCCTCTGGCGTGCCCAGCCGCTTGAGCGCGATGTTCTCCACCAGTTTGCGCTGCCCCTCCTCGCCATACGACTGCCACTGACGTTCGGTGTTAGGATTGGAGCGCACAAAACCCGGCGCGATGCAGTTAACGGTGATGTTCCACGCGCCAAGTTCGTGCCCAAGCTGGCGCGTCAGGTTGATGAGCGCCGCTTTGGATGCCGCGTAAGCCTGTATCCCCGTCAGGCTGATGCCTAAGCCCGCGCCGCTGGAAATGTTGATGATGCGCCCGAAGCGTCTGGCTTTCATGCCCGGCGCGACGGCCTGCGACAGATAAAACGCGCCGCTGACGTTGACGGCGAGGATGGCGTTCCACTGCTCATACGTCACCTGTTCCAGCGGCTGCCCCACCTGCCCCAGCACGCCGCCCGCGTTGTTCACCAGAATGTCCACCTGCCCTGCCTCGCGCGCAAAAGCGTCTACGGCTGCCTTGTCGGTGATGTCCACCGTACGCACTTCACACCTGCCGCCCGCATCGAGACACACCTGCCGCGTCTCGGTAAGTTCATCGGGCAGCAGGTCGCAGGCCCATACCTGTGCGCCGCGCTGGGCAAAGGCCAGGCTGATGGCGCGCCCGAAGCCGTGTGCCGCACCTGTGACGATCACGGTTTTGTCGGGGAATTGAATGTTCATGGTTGTTGGTTGATGGTAAATAGACAACATGAATTTGGGATTTGCCTGTCCCTGTCTGTTTTTCAGGCGAACAAGCAATACGAATGTGTTTCACGCTAGTTCGCCTAGCAGCGCGCGGGCGTCCTGCAAATCGGAGGTATCAAAACCTTCGGTAAACCGATTGTAGATATGGCTAAGGCGTTGGCGGGCTTCGGTGATTTTGCCCTGTGCCTGCCACCAACGCGCAAGGCTGGTGGTCGCGCGCAGTTCAAACAAGGGCAGTTCGCGTTCCTGGGCAACTTCAAGCGCTTTGAGGAAGTGCTGCTCAGCTTTGCGCTCATCCTCCTGCATCAGCGCCAATTCGGCAGACATGCGGTAAATCTCTGGCTCATAGAAACGCCCCGACCCTTCCTCGATATTCTGAAGCGCGTCATTCAGGGATTGCGCCGCATCTTCATAACGCCCGCTAGCGATGTAACAATCCGCCAACAAGCCCAGGAAATAGTTACGCAGATATACCCCACCCATCGCGCCCATTATCTTAAAATACTGTTCAAGTATCCCGATACCCTCGGTAGGGCTGCCCTGCTGCGCAAGTGCCCAACCTAAGACAGGCATCCCCATCAGTTCAAAAAAGTGGAAGCCATAGTCGTGCGCGAGGGTGTGGCCTTCTTGCGCCAGCACCAACGCGGTGTGCGGTTCACGGCGCAGTTGGTACATCCATGCAAATGACAGGCTCGTGGCAAGCGTGAAAGGATGTCCCAAAGCGCGCGCTTCGCCGATGGCGGCGTTCAGCGTTTGCAGCGCCTGGTCGAAAAAGCCCATCACTTGCTGTCCGAAGGCAATCCAGATTTTGGCGGTAATGCCGGGGTTGACGCCATATGTGGCAATCGCGTGATGGGCTAATGCCGGGTCGTAATGGTTGAGGACTTCTTTCGCGCTTTCGATTGCATCTTTAATGCGTCCCAAAGCAATGAGTGTATTTGTTTTGGTGTAGTAGGCTTGCATGATGGTGGCCTCTGGGTAGGGTGTGCGCGGTGCAAGCGCCACTATCACGTCGTCCATCTCCAGGCCCAATTGATGCCTGCCACCGACAGTATAGACTCCGCACAGCCCGAACAGCGCGCCCACAAGCTGCTGCGGCTTGTCCAACACAGTACATAATTCCTGTGATCGCAGCCATGCTTCTTCCACCACGGGCGTGGTAAAGCCGCGTGTCTGCATCAATGCCACGCTCAAGGGAAGTTGGACACTGAGTTCCTGCTCGGTGCGTTCGGATGTTTCTGGCAGCAGGCGCAGCAGTTCCATTGCGCGCGTGAGATAATTCGCTGCTTCGACGCTGGCGTTGGATTGCAGTGCCTGGAAGCCCGCTTGCTGGGCGTATAACAATTCTTTCTGGTGATCGCCTACCACCTGCCACAGATGGGCGAGGGTCACCAAATAATCCGCGCTGTTAGGGTACGCGGTTTCGATCCCCTCAGCGGCACGACGATAGAGCAGCGGGCGTTCAGCGGCGGGCATGTCGTCAAGCAAGCATTCACGCAGTTTGTTGTGCGCAAAGTACCAGCGCTCATCCTGCACATGCAGCACGGCGCTGTTGGCGCAGGTTGTCAGCCACGCCTCTACCTCCACATCGGGGGCAAGCGCTGCCAGCACAGGTACATCGATTTTACGCCCGATGATGGCCGCCAGCTTGAGCAATTGGCGCGCGTCTTCAGGAACACGGTTCAAGCGCCGTTCTACCACGTAGCGCACGCCGCCTGCAAACACTTTGTGCGGCAGCGAAAGTTTGCCGATGTCGTCTAGCTGTCCAGCTTCTTCTGCCAGTGCGCGCACGACTTCGACAAGGAAAAAGGCGTTGCCTTCTGTCTCCTGATGCAGCAGGTTCAAAATGTCGCTGCGCTGCCCCGCCGTGCCCAGCATCGCCAGACTGAGTTCGCCCACATTGGCTTTGGACAAGCGGTTGAGCTTCATCACAGGCACAGCGCCGAGCATTTGGGCCAGATTGGCGGCTTCGTCGTCACGATAATCGCCGACGATGGTGAGGGGCATGTTCCCTAGCAAAGGTGCGAGATGGCTGATAAGCCCCAAACTCTCGCTGCCGAGCCACTGCAAATCTTCAAGCAGAAGGAGCACAGGCTGTGGCTGGCGTTGCAGCAGGGCTGTAACCGTGTGAAACAAGCGCATTTGTCCTTCTGACGCTTCCCTGACTGGAGGCGCATCACCCACTTCGCGTTCCAACAAAGCGGCAATGTCCGGGACAATGGGTTTGAGGATCGCAGCTTCTTCGTCGTTGGGAGGTGTGGTGAGGACAAGCATTCGCAGCGGTTCGCGCCAGGCGTGATAGGGTGTGCTGCCTTCGCTGACAGCGCGCCCGCGCAGCACCAGCACCCCGCGAATCAGCGCCCGGATGCGGATTTCGTCCAGCAGGCGTGACTTGCCCACGCCGCTTTCTCCTGCGATCAAGAGGATACTACCGCGCCCGTCGATGGTTTCCTTCAGCAATGTATGAAGGCGCGTGATTTCCTCGGAGCGACCTACCAACGGCGCGGATTGCAGGAAACTCTCGCGGATAGCGGCGGTTTCACGCGGGGGGGTATACCCTGTCGCTTCAGACAGCACACGCAAGACTTCCTCTGCGTTGATGTAACGTTCAGCGGGCGTCTTGGCGAGCAGACGGCGCAGCACCGGCTGTATGTTGGCGTGAATGGGCGACAAATCCGGCTCGCTGCTCAAGATACCGTTAATCATCAAAGCGATGTTTTTGCTCTGGAACGGGGTGCGCCCTGTGAATAGTTCGTAGGTGATGACACCAAAGGCATACAAGTCCGAGGCGACAGTAGGTTCTTCTTCCTTAAACAACTCAGGTGCCATGTACGCCAGCGTGCCAGACATACCAGTTTGCATATCTGACAATGAGTAGCTGGTTGCCAGCGACAAGCCGAAGTCCAGCACTTTAACGGTGCTATAGGTATCAACGAGCACATTGCCCGGTTTCAAGTCACGGTGCAGAATGCCGCGCCGATGAAGATAAACCAACGCCTGAAGGAGTTCAGCCAGCAGACGGATTTGCTCGTTTAGGGGCTGATCCTGTGCGGCTTCGAGCAGCGTTCTTGCGCCGTCTACAAGGTTCATGGTGAAGTAGGGCTGCTTGTCATCGTCGAACCCGTAGTCGATGACGGTGACGATATGGGGATGGCGGAGCGAGGCTAACGTGCGAAACTCACGCGCTAACGCCAGGCGCAAATCACTGCTTTCGCTGGACGGGGTACTGCCCTCCAAGTCCACAGGTGCCAACACACGTTTGAGCGCCAGTACCTGCCCCGTGAGCCGATCACTTGCGCGGTAGACAGCACCCATGCCACCAGCACCCAATTTCTCCAGCAAGACATAGCGTTTCTGCAACACTTCCGCTTTCGTGGTCATGCCAATCCCCCCGTCCAACTGAGTCATCCTATTTGATAACCCATTATAGCGAAATTTACTGTAATGCTCTAAATTCGTAATAATACGGCTTTTGGATTGCTATGGAGGAAAAAACACAACGACGATTTGACTCGTCGTTGTGTTGCTGTGGCGCATCTTTGCATCCTATGCGGCTTGGTGGGACATGTTGTTCAGCGGGTTGCCATTAGCGCCTGATCCAAATCCTGCATGATGTCGTCGGGGTGTTCCGCGCCGACGCTCAGGCGTATCTGATGCGGCAGTACCTGCGCCAGGCTGCGCCCGCTGTCGCCCTGCTGCTGGTGCGTCGAAATGGCGGGGATGGTGGCGACGGTCTTGGTCTTGCCCAGATCGGTGCCGCGCCAGATGATCTGGAAGGCGTCGAAGGCCGCGCGCGCCGCCGGAATGCCGCCTTTCACCGTAAAACTCAGAAAATGGCTGTAGCGGTTGACTTCCTGCCCGTTTTCGTCGCCATCGACCAGCCACATGTAACGCCGCGCGATGTCGTGTTCCGGCATCCACGACAGACCGGGATAGAACACTTGTTCCACTTTCGAGTGTGATTGCAGAAACTGGGCGACCTTCATCGTATTGCGGCTGAAGTGATCGACACGCGTGCGCAGCGTGCGCAGGTCACTCAGCGTCATGAGCGCGTTAAACGGGCTGAGCGACGGGCCATGATCGCGGAACGGCAGCGTTTTGCAGTACATGGCGAAATCCGCGCGCAAGGCGTCACTGCCGACTTTGCTAGGGATGTCGTGGCGGGCGATGACCGCGCCGCCGATGATAAAGCCGCTGGAGGTCATGGCTTTGCTCAGCGACTGCACGATGATGTCCGCGCCGTGCATCAGCGGGCGCAGCAAAGCGGGTGTGGCCACCGTCGGATCGACAATCAGCGGGATGCCGTGACTG
Source organism: Anaerolineae bacterium (assembly GCA_046328675.1). GTDB lineage: Bacteria > Chloroflexota > Anaerolineae > Aggregatilineales > Phototrophicaceae > JACAER01. The sequence goes on along the minus strand of JAXLWC010000022.1, from coordinate 6,755 downwards.
TGCGCGATGTCGGCCAGTCCCTGAATGTCGAACATCGCCAGACCGGGGTTGCTCGGCAGTTCGCCGAAGACGAAGCGCGTATCACCGTCGATTTTGCTGGCCCATTCGTCAAGGTCAAGCGGATTCGTCACCCAGCGCACGTCTACCCCGCGTTCGATGACATAACGCTGGCTGAACAGCATGAACGTCCCGCCGTAGCAGCGCGCGCTGGCGACGATGTTCATGTTGCGCCCGCCCTCAACCGTGAGGAAGGGGTTGGTGGCCATAAACACCGCCGACGTGCCCGACGCCGTCGCGAAGGCGCTGGTGTTACCCTCATAGCCGTAGCCTTCCAGCAGCGCCAGCGTCTGTTCCAGATAATTGACGGTGGGGTTCGCCACGCGGGTATAGACCCACGCCGGATGCTGATACGAAAGCGAGGCTTCCATGTGTGCGCTGTTCTCGAAGTGCTGCACTGTCGTCAGGTAGGCGGGTTCAATCGCGCTGCCCTGATTCGCCAGCGCCTGTTCCATGTTGTAGATGCCGTGTACGGCGATGGTATCAAATCGGCGCTGCTTGACGATTTCGCGCTGCTGCTGTGCCGCCGCCATTAGTTCTGCGCCGCGTGCGATGTAATCCTGCGTATCGGGGATATAAGTGGTGTTGTCCATAAGCTGTCATCCTTAAAAATATAGTCGATAGTTGTCAGGTGTTAGCTGTTCTATTTCTTTGTGCCCTGCGTTGTAGCCCACGCTGCGTCTTTGCAGTTCTTTCTGCATTTACTCATCACTCGTTACTCATCACTCGTTACTCATCACTCAGCGGCAGCACCGTCGTCGTTTTGATCTCGCGGAATACCAGACTCGTGTGCAGCTTGGCGATTCCCGGTATCGGCGTCAGCTTGTGGATGACGAAGTGTTCCAACTCGCGATGGTCGCGCACCGTGACCTTCAGCAGATAATCATACTCCCCGGTGATGTGATGGCATTCCAGCACCTGCGGTAAATCCTGAATGGCGTTGAGAAAGCGCTGCGCGTTCTCGAACTGGTGAATCTGGATGCTCACCTGAATGAAACACAGCAGATTAAACCCCAACAGCTCGCGATCCAGTAGAGCCACGTATTGACGGATGTACCCACCTTTTTCCAGCCGTTTGACGCGCGCATGAGTCGCAGGCGGCGACAGGTTGATGCGCCGCGCCAGTTCCAGGTTGCTGATGTTGCCTTCCGTCTGCACGATGTCCAGCAGCGCGAGGTCAACCTCATCCAGCGTCAGTTCTTTTTCGATTTTCATAAGTGAACCTGTTTACAGCTTAACAATAGTTTTGCGGTTCTTTCAAAACACCGAATAAGTACAGTCATAGAGCGTTATTCAGATTCTATTATTCTGTGGAACGAATTGCGACAACCAGATTTTATGAAATGGTTAATTCACCTGCTTACGTTTGTTTCACATTACGCATTCCCTCGTTATAATCGACCCAAAGTAATTACTGCTGTTGTGGTCAATTATTAGGAGTGATGCTTTATGCCAGCGAAGAAGGAACCAGTCCGTATTGGATTGTTTGTGGGGCGTGAGTGGTCGTTCCCGCCCGCGTTCATCGACGAGGTGAACCGCCGCACAGCGGATACCGGGGTGATCGCTGAATACATGAAGGTCGGCGGCACGGTGATGAACGAAGAGGTGCCGTACCGCGTGATTGTGGATCGCATTTCGCATGAAGTCCCCTACTACCGTTCGTTTCTGAAGAACGCGGCGCTGCAAGGCGTGAGGGTCGTCAATGACCCCTTCATGTGGACAGCAGACGACAAGTTCTTCGGCGCATCGCTGGTTACCAAACTCGGCATTGCCTCGCCGCGTACCGTCGTGCTGCCCAACAAGGATTATGTGCCGGGCATCGTCCACAACGAAAGCCTGCGCAACCTGAAATACCCGATGGACTGGAAAGCGCTGGTCGATGCGGTTGGCGGCTTCCCCTGCGTGCTGAAGGACGCACACGGCGGCGGCTGGAAAGAGGTCTACGTGGTGCATTCGCTGGAAGAACTGTGGTATCGCTATAACACCAGCGGCTTGCTGACCATGATCTTGCAGGAGTTCATCAAGTGGGAAAACTACGCCCGCTGCATGGGGCTGGCGCAGGAAGAGGTGCGCGTGATGCGCTACGACCCCAACCAGCGTTTCTACCACCCTGAGCACGAATTCCCGGAAGCGCTGTATGACCGCCTTTACAAAGACACGCTGACCATCTGCAAGGCCTTCGGCTACGACATGAACACCTGCGAATTCGCCATCAAGGACGGCGTGCCTTATGCCATCGACTTCATGAACCCCGCGCCCGATATGGATGTCAATTCGCTGGGTAAGGGACATTTCAACTGGATGGTCACGCACATGGCAGACAACATGATTAAGCTGGCGCTGTCCGGCACGGAGACGCGCGAACGTTACTTCTGGGGCGGGCTGGCGAAACCCGCCAAACGCGTGGGCAGCGCGACCAAAAGCGCCGCCGCGCCTGCAAAGAAGACGGTGAAGAAGGCAGCAGCAACACCACGCAAGCCGAAGGGAGCATAATCATGCTCAGGGAAGCCATCGACTTCTATCACAGCTTGCTGGATCAAGGGCTGGCCGCCGACACAAACGAACAATTGTTCAAACTGCTGAAGGAACGTCACCTGTACTTCGGTGAGCGTCCGCTGTGTACCGTCCTGCGTCCCTATTTTTATTCGGCGGACGATTGGGCGTACATGAAGCACGAAACTGAAGTGCTGCTGGGAGCCTTCGCCCGCGCGCACGAAGCCTGCCTGCACAGCGCCGAACTGCGCGAACAGCTTGCGCTGGAACCATATGAGGAGCAGTTGTTCAGCCTCGATGTGGGCAGCGTTGTTCCCTGGACGACTTCGCGGCTGGATTCGTTCTTTGTGGTCGAGAAACGGTCACTGAAGTACGTGGAATATAACGCGGAAACCCCGGCGGGCATGGGCTATGAGGATATCCTTGCCGAAGTCTTTACCGAACTCGAACCGATGAAGCGGCTGGCGAAGGAATATCAGATTCAGAGTATGCCGATGCTCGATGATTTGCTGCGCAGCCTGCTGCGTGCCTATAAGGAATGGGGTGGGCAGGAAAGACCGCAGATTGCCATTGTCGATTGGCACGAAGTCCCGACGCTGACCGAGCATGAAATCTGCCGCGAGCATTTTGAACGCAATGGGGTACGCGCAGTGCTGGCTGACCCGCGTCACCTGGAATTCCGCGACGGCAAGCTGTGGGCTGGCGACTTCCGCGTCGATGTGATTTACAAGCGCGTGCTCATCAGCGAATTGATTGAGCGCATGGGCCTCGACAACGCGATTGTGCGTGCTGTGCGCGCTCGTGCCGTGATGATGACCAACTCCTTCAGCGCCAAGCTGATGGCCAAGAAAGCCAGCTTCGCCTTTCTCAGCGATGAACGCAACGCCCATCTGTTCACCGCCGAACAGCAGCGCGTGATCGCCAACCATATCCCTTGGACGCGCAACGTCAGCGAACGTAAGACGATTCATGACGGTCAGGAGATTGACCTGATGCCGTTTATCGCGGACAACCGCGACCATCTGGTGCTGAAGCCCAATGACGAATACGGCGGCAAAGGGGTACACATCGGCTGGGAAGCGTCGGCTGAGGAGTGGAACGAGGCGATGCATGAGGCGCTCACCCACCGCTACGTGGTACAGGAACGTGTGAGCACGATTTATCGCAACTTCCCGGCGCTGGTCGATGGCAAGCTGGACATCAGCCCGCGATTCGTGGACGCTAACCCCTACGTGTTTTATGGCAGCACGGTCTATGGCTGCCTGACGCGGCTGTCGTCGCTGGCGCTGTTGAACGTCACGGCAGGCGGCGGCTCGGTGGTGCCCACGTTTTTGATCCGCAAGAAGGATTGAACGTCACCCCGCTGGCAAAAACATGTGGAACTAAAAGAGAGTCGCTGTTGAGGCGGCTCTCTTTCGTTTGTCATGCTGAGCGTTTCTTAGTGTTTGAAGGGGTACGCCAACACTTTTGTCGGGCGGATTCTCACCACGAGGCGGGTTTCCTGCTGGCGGCGTTCGGCAGGGGCGAAGTCGCCATAATACCCGCGATTAACGTACTTGCGCGATAGTTTCTCGATATGCTCAACGCCGCCGTCTTCACTGATATCTTCGACCACGCCGCGCACTTCCAGCCAGCGGTAAGGGTTCTGGGGATCAATCGCCATGATGGTGACTTTGGCATTGCGGGTCATGTTCTTTTCTTTCTGGCGCCCGCGCGCGGTGTTGATGAGAATGTAATTATCGTCGCCGTCCCACCAGACGACGCTGGACTGCGGCTGACCGTCGGGCATGACGGTGGTTAAGGTGACATACACAGGACCTTCGAGCAGGTCTTTATGCGAATCGGGAATCATCAAAGTCATGAAAGGTGTCCTTTGCAAGGAGTGACGTAAAGTAGTTCAGCGAAGATTGCCTGTCTATTTTTGAAGCGCTGTCCACAGGAAACCTTACGATACCCAATTGGTATTTTACGTATTGCATCTTCAGGCGAGTCCTTGTGACTGGCGCAATCCGTTCTAGCCTCGCATTCTGCCGACCACCAACCACTAATCACCAACCACCAACCACTGATAACTGATAACTGATAACTTGCATTAACGCCGCAGCAGCTTGAAGGCGATGTTGCGTCCAAAGCCCGTGCGCGACATGCCAACCCACACCTGGGCCAATGCGCTGAGGGCACCTTCCTGTGCGAGTTCGCCCATGTCAACGGGGTCGAATCCCAGATCGGCGGCTAACTGGCTGACCGTTTTGCGCGCGTCCGGGTCATCACCGCAGAGGAAGGCGCTGGCGCTGAGGCCGTTAAAGACGGGGTTGATGAAGTGTTCCGCGCCGATAGAGTTAAAACATTTGACGAGGCGCGCCTGCGTCCAGTGCGCGATATCCTGCGACGAAGTCCCGATGCTGTCCGCTGGCGGCGGGCCGAAACGGTTGGTCGCGTCGATGATGATCTTGTTATCCCAGCCGCTGAGACTTTTGACGACGCCCGGCAGAACGTCCCAGCGCAAGGCAATCGCCACCACCTCGCCGAAGTCCAGCGTTTGCTGCGGCGTGCCTGCCTTCGCCCCTGTTTCCGCTGTCAGCGCCCGCATCGTGTCGCTGTGCGGATCGCGGGAACTAAACATGACCTCGTGACCGTGCCGTGCCCAGCCTCTGCCCAGATTGCCGCCAACCGTGCCCGCGCCGAGAATCCCAATCTTCATAACATGCTCTCCTGATGTGTGGGTGTTCATTGACAAACTCAATGTAGCAAGCTAGTCTCTGCCCGACAAGTAGGCACTTTTCAGTATCCTGGGTACCTTTTGGTGTCCTCTTATTAGATCAACCTCACGAGCGAAGCCATGCTGAATTCAAAACCCTTTAATGTGCTGAACAAGTCCTGCCCGTCGCGGCAGGTGCTGGAACTGATTGCTGACAAATGGGCGATTCTGGTGCTGTACTCTCTGGCTTATAAGACCATGCGCTACGGCGAACTCCAGCGCACGATTGGCGGGGTGTCGAAGAAGATGCTGACGCAGACCCTGCGCGAACTGGAGCGAAATGGACTGATCTCGCGCACGGTATATCAGGTGATTCCCCCGCACGTTGAATATGCGCTCACCCCGCTGGGATCGAGCCTGCGCGCGCAGATGGGCGGTTTATGCGCGTGGGCCGAAGACCATCTGGACGCGGTGCATCAGGCGCGCGCTCAATATGACAGCGCTGCCGGGAAACTGGACGAAATCGCCTGATTGGTCTGATGCCACCTGTTTGACAATTCGCGGCACGCATAGTACGGTTCTGTGCGTGTACATGAACGTCGCGCGCTCTCCGTTTTGTTTAACGTTGTTCTAAGCCAAATACCTATGCCTATCACAACCATTCTTCTGCTTGCCCTTGCCGCCCTGATGATCGGGTTATCGAAAGGCGGCTTAGGCGGCCCGGTGCCTGTTTCGCTGGTTGCCCCGCTGCTGAGCCAGATTATGCCTGTGCAGGAAGCGGTGGTCATTGTGCTGCCGCTGCTGCTGTTTGCCGATATTTTCGCGCTGCGGGTGTACTGGAAGCAGTGGGATATGCGCTACATCAAGCTGATGCTGCCTGTGGCCGTTGTGGGAATCGTAATGGGCGCGTGGGTGCTGGCGAACCTGCCTGATCTGGCGCTGCGGCGCGTGCTGGGATTCTTTACGCTCGTGGCGGTGTTGTACAAACTGGCGAGTGATTCCCTGACTGCGGTGAAATATACCCCGCATACCTGGCACGCCTTTTTCGCGGGCTGGGCGGCTGGCTTTGGGTCAGCGGTGGCCAATGTCGGCGCGCCGCCGTTCACGGCGTACATGCTGCTGCAAAAGGTAGAGCCGATTCCGTTTATTGGCACGACGACTTTGTTTTTTGCCATCGTCAATCTGCTGAAACTGCCGAGTTTTCTGCAAACGCAGGTGTTAAGCGTTCACCAGCTTTTGAGCATCGCCTGGACGCTGCCGCTTATCCCGCTGGGGGTGTGGATCGGACGGCGTACCCTGAATTGGTTCAACCCCAAAACCTTTGAGTGGCTGATGATTGCCCTGCTGTTCTGGGCCAGCATTTCCCTGCTGGTTGGCGCGCCGCGTTAGTCGCGCCGCGTTAGTCGCGCCGCGTTAGTCGCATCAATCTTTTCGACTCGAAAAGATTTGCTCTGTGCCGCTAGTCAGTCGGGGCGGCTTTGCTGTAATCCGCGATGCTGTACAGCGG
>JAXLWC010000021.1:0-84132 GCA_046328675.1 Anaerolineae bacterium | reverse complement strand
CGCTGCGCCGGAAACGATAGAAGCACGCGTCGGCGGTGACAGTGAACGCCCGCTGCTTAAAGGCGACTGGAAAGGTCTGCTTGAAAATCGGCACTCGGCCTATGCCACGATTTCCTATCAGGTGGACACCACAGGCAAGACGCCGGAGCAGGTAGCGCAGGAAATCGTCGCGCTGCTGCACACCGAATGGCTGAACGTGTCAGCACCGGGCGGCGGCTACAGCATCATGCTTCAGCCGGGCGTGCTGTCGCGCATGAAATACTACATCAACGATTTGGGCTTAAACGGCAGAACAATGGTTGTCACCAATACCACGCTGGCACCGCTGTACGGCGAAACGTTAGTGCGCGCGCTGCCCAACGCCGAGATCGCTGTCATCCCCGATGGCGAACAGTACAAAACGCTGGAGATTGTCGCCAAACTGTACAGCGAATTCGTGGGGGCAAGGCTCGACCGCAGCGGTACGGTCATCGCGTTGGGCGGCGGCGTGCTGGGCGATACCGTTGGCTTCGCGGCGGCGACTTACATGCGCGGTGTGCGGCTGATTCAAATCCCGACGACGCTGCTGTCGATGGTCGATTCCAGCGTGGGCGGCAAGGTAGGCGTGGATTTGCCAGAGGGCAAGAACCTTGTCGGCGCGTTTAAACAGCCGGACGGCGTGCTGATTGATACCGATGTGCTGCGCACGCTGCCCGCGCGGCAATGGCGCTGCGGCATGGCGGAGGTCATTAAGCATGGGCTGCTGGCGGACGAGATGCTGCTCGACCCGGCGCTGCACACGCCGCAGAACGCGACAGAGCTGGTGCGGCGTGCAGTGCAGGTGAAGATTGATGTGGTGCAGGAAGACCCTTATGAGCATGGGATTCGCGCGCATCTGAATCTCGGCCACACGTTTGGGCACGCCGTCGAGCAGGCTTCCGGTTATCAGTGGATGCACGGCGAAGCGGTGGCGCTGGGCTTAGTGGCGGCGCTGCGGCTGTCGAATGCGCTGGGGCTGTGTGACGCGGCGCTGACAGAACGCGTCGAGCAGTTACTGACGCATACAGGTTTCCATCTGCGGCTGGATGGCATGGACATTGAAACGATTTACGCGGCAATGGGGACTGATAAGAAGCGCAAGAACGGCAAGCTGCGTTTTATCCTGTTAAAGGACATTGGGCAGCCCGTGATTAAAGATGATGTGCCGGAAACGCTGGTGATGAAAGTATTGGACTCATTGAGGTGAAACGATGGACGAGAAAACCCAAACCCAGGAAATCAGAAGAGAACTGGATCACGCCAAACAGCGCAGGCTGATTATTATCGTGAGTTTCGTGTTCGGGCTGGTGGCGCTGGGAGGGGTGGTTTCGTTGATCTCCAACGCTGTGGGTAAAAGTGATTTCGGCACGAATTTCCTGACGGAGATGATGGGCAGCGCGATCACGCTGGTCATGATCGAAATTGTCTTTAATCGGCTGGAACAGCGGGCGGAGGAAGACATCAAGCGTAAACAAATGCTGCTGGAGGAGACGATTCGCACGTCGGCAAAGCACGTTTCGGAAGAACTCATCCCGCATATGGTGGCAAATTCGCTGCGTGCGGCTTATGATCAGAATGAAGAGGTCAACGCCGATACTATTCTGGCGCACCTGCATCAGCACAAGCTGATTAAAAATGAACACTTAGATGAATTCAGGAAACGCTCGGTGGAGGGGTGATGAGTAAAAAATTGTTACTGCTGCATGGACCCAACTTAAATTTACTGGGCACGCGTGAGCCGGAGGTCTATGGCAGCACCACGCTCGATCAGGTCAACGCGATGGCGGCGGCACACGTCAAAGCCTACAAAGTAGAACTGCGCTGTGAGCAATCGAACCATGAAGGCGCGCTGATTGACATCCTGCATGTGGCACGCAACTGGGCCGATGGGGTGGTCTTTAACCCCGGTGCTTATACTCATACCTCCGTGGCGCTGCGTGACGCCATCAGCGCGATCAAAATCCCCGTTGTGGAAGTCCACCTGTCCAATGTCTACGCGCGTGAAGAGTTCCGCCATACCTCGCTACTATCCCCGGTGTGTCTCGGCAAAATCAGCGGCTTCGGCTGGCGCAGTTATATTCTGGGGCTGGATGCCTTGTTGGGACACCTGGGAGTACTGCCTGCGCCGCAATTGTAAGCGTTAGCCAATCGCCGGGCATGTTTTTTTGGCGATATACTCGGTAGGCAAGCTCGTAAGACTTTTTGTATACTTTAGATAAAGAGCGCGAATCTGTGATACGCGTTTATGTTGATGTTTCACAAATTTCATGGGTTAAGTGATGACCAAAGACGAAATTTTAGCAGCAATTGACGAGAAAAAAGTGCGTTTTGTCGATTTATGGTTTAGCGACATTATGGGCATGGTGAAAAGTGTCACCGTTCCCAGCAGTCAGGTCGTGGGAATCCTGGATCATGGTCTGCATTTCGACGGCTCGTCAATTGACGGCTTTGCCCGCGTCGCGGAAAGCGATATGGTGCTGATGCCCGATCTGGACACGTTTACCGTGCTGCCCTGGGACACGGGCGATGAACGTACAGCCTGTCTGATCTGCTCGATTTACACGCCACAAGGTGAACCGTTTATCGGCGACCCGCGTAACGCGCTGGTGCGTGCGCTGAAACAAGCGGAAGAACTGGGGTTCGCCTTCAAAACAGGCATGGAACTGGAGTTTTTCCTGTTGAAAACGGATAACGGCACCCCACCGGTGTCCAAATCGACGCTGGATGAAGCGGGATATTTTGACATCACCACTGACAACGCCCGTTCGATTCGGCGCAAGATGATTAACGCGCTGGAAATGATGAACATCCATGTGGATTCGACCCACTCGGAGATTGGCTACGGCCAGCATGAGATTGACTTCCGCTACGCCAAAGCGCTGACCTCCGCCGATCAGGTGATGATGGCAAGGGTGGCGCTGAAGTCGGTGGCGCAGCATCATAATCTGTTATGCACCTTCATGCCGCGCCCCTTCAATGACCTCCCCGGTTCCGGGATGCACACCCACCAAAGTCTGCACACATCCGACAGCGACGAAAATGTATTTTCCGACACCAGCCATGAGTACGGCCTCTCGGAAACGGCGCGTTACTTCCTCGCCGGGCAGTTGTGCCATGCGCGGGCGATGTGCGCGGTGCTTTCTCCGTTGGTGAATTCCTACAAACGACTGGGGACGAGTTTTGAGGCTCCGGTTTATGTCACGTGGGCACATATCAACCGCGCGGCGTTAATTCGTGTGCCGAGTGTTTCCTCCGGCAGAGAATCGCATACACGGCTGGAACTGCGCTGCCCCGATCCGAGCAGCAATCCGTATCTGGCGATGACGGTGATGCTGCAAGCCGGGCTGGATGGCATTCGCCAGCAGATGGCGCTGCCGGAACCGCTGGAAGAAACGCTGCTGATGCGCAACCGCAGCCGCCTGCGGCAGGTGGAAATGCTGCCTACCTCGCTGGGCGAAGCGCTGGAGGCGTTGGGTCAGGATGATGTGATTCTGGCGGCGTTAGGTCCTTACATCAGTGACCGTTACCTGGCGGCGAAACGTCAGGAATTTGAGGAATACAGCCGACAGGTCACGCCCTGGGAAGTGGAGCGGTATCTTACCCGTTACTAAGAATCAGGCCGTGAATCAGCCTAAGGGCACGGTCTGAATCCTTCGGCTCCACAACGACAGAGAGGCTGCAATGTGACGGCCCCTGGGCCAGCGCAAGGATACGCACGCCTTGCAGCGCCTGTAAAACTTTGCCGACCAGCAACGAAGACTCATCAAGTTTTGCGCCAATGGCCGTAATCACGCTCACCGGATGGGCTGTCCATTCCATCGTGTCGCGATAGGTAATCAGGCGGTCTGCCAACGCCGTCTGTACCGCGTGTCCGGCATCCGGCCCGGCGTTGGTGGGAATGACAAAACACAGAAATGTTTCCGCCGAGGATTGCGACGAAATCATCACATCGGCGTGCGCGCCTGTGGTTGTAAACAGCGTTTCGTCCACCATCTGCGAGATTGAGGCCAGCGGGCCACTGCCCTTTGCCGCCAGACCAACCCCCTGAATCGAGGTGACCGCTTTGAGGGAATGCGACTTTTCGCCTGTCATGTGGTGAATCAGCGTGCCCGGCTGCTGCGGTTTGAAAACGTTTTTGATGCGCAGAGGAATGCCGCGTTCGCGCAGAGGGCCAATCATTTTCGAGTGCAGGATACGCGCGCCAAAGTACGCCAGTTCGGCAACTTCCTCGTAGGAGACTTCCGAAATGACGCGGGCTTCGACAACCTCACGCGGGTCAGTGGACATCATGCCATCAACATCTGTCCAAATCCAGACTTCTTCAGCATCAGCACAAACGCCTAAAATCGACGCGGTGTAATCGCTGCCACCGCGCCCCAACGTCGTTGGCTTGCCTGTGCGTGTCGCACCGATGAAGCCGGTCACAACAGGGATGATTTTGCGGCTGAGCATCGGCAGCAGGTTCTGGGCGATTTTCTGACGTGTCAGCGGCAAATCAGGTGTAGCGTTGCCGTAGACATCGTCCGTCACCAATAAATCGGTGGCGTCAATCGCTACGCCGCGCAGATTGTTCTGGCGCAGCAGCGCGGCCACAATACGCGCCGCCAATCGCTCACCCACGCTGACGATGTGATCGACGGAGGCAGGCGGAATGGCGCCTCTGGCGTTATCGGAGATGGCCTGACAGATGTCCAGCATGTCGAACAACAGACGGTCTACGTCTGCTTGCAGATTGCCACGTTCGCGCGTTCCCAGCGGCAGATGTTCGATGAGGGCCATATGGCGAGTACGCAGGGTGGCAGCGATGCGGCGATAGCCACGTCGATTGCTTAACTGCGCCAGATGAGCGGCCTCAATCAAGGCGTCGGTCACGCCTTCCAATGCGGAAACGACCAGCAACAAATTGTCACGGCGCGCGCTTTCATGCAGGACGATGCTGACGACCTGTCCTAAGGCTGCGATGGTACCGACGGATGAACCGCCGAACTTCATGGTAAGCGTCCCCATGACTTAGTCCATTCTGAGAGTCAAAACGCAAACGCGAGACGACTCTCGCGCTGTCTATCGGTTTAAACACCTAATTATTGTGAAAGATGCCGCTATTTGCAACTAATCCGGCTCAAAACGAGAACCCAAAGCTGCGGGGGGATCAGAATGCAGGAAGGCGCGCACTCGGTTTTGAGCAGCGCGCGGCAGGATTTGCAGCAGGCGCTCCAGTGACCCACTGCTGACGAGCAGAAGCGTGAGAATCATCAGCGTCCAGGGAATCGCGTTCAGGAGCACGGGGTTGATTTCAAACTGGCGCTGCAAGGCAGAGGCTAACTGGCGCAGCCCCGCAAACAAGTAGGCCCCAAGCACCACACGGAACGGATGCCAGCCGCCAAAAATAACAATCGCCAGCGCAATCCAGCCATCCCCGCGCATCGGCGGCGGCGTGGCCCAGCCCGGCTTCAGGCTCAGCGAGTAGCCCGCGCCGGCCAAACCGACGAGCGCGCCACCCACAGCGGTATACACGAAACGCAGCATGTTGACCTTCGTGCCGCGCGCGAACGCCGCCGCCGGACGTTCACCTACCGCGCGGTGAGCCAACCCCGGACGGGTGCGGAACAGCCAGTACCAAGTGGCAATAATCAGAATGTAGCTGAAATAGACCAGCATATCGTGGTCAAACAGAATATCACCCATCACGGGAATATCTCTCAGGAAGGGAAGCGGGAAATGGGGAATGGTCGGGCCGGAGATGCGGCTGTAGTCCTGCCCCAGAAATTGAGCAAGGTCAGCCGTCAGCAGGGTCAGGACGAAGCCAATGGCCACCTGATCCTGACGCAGCTTGATGCCCGCAAAGGCGATCAGCAGCGCCACCAGCATCCCCACCAGCATGGCCACGATGATGCCGACTATAATACTCCCCGTCGTCAGCGCGGCGACAAAGCCAAACATCGCCGCCAGAATAAGGCTGCCATCCAGCGAGAGATTGATGACGCCCGCCCGTTCGGTAATGGTTTCACCAATGCTGGCGATCACCAGCGGCGTGGCATTGGCGACGATGCTGTTGAGGACGTTAAGAAGCTGCTCATTCATTTTGTATCTCTTCTGAAGTGCCGCGCCAGCTTTCAGGCAGACGCTGACGAATACCATTAAACAATAACACCACCAGCACCAGCAGTCCCTGCACCACGCCCGCTAGGGATTGGTCAAGCTGCAAGCGTGACTGCATACGGGAACTGCCCGCCAGAATGCCCGCGAAAATCAGGGCGATAAAGGGTGTCCACGCCACGCGCATGGATACCAGCAGCACAATCAACAGTCCGAGGAAACCGATGCCGCCGGAGGCCAGCGGACGCAGGCTGTGAAAGGTGAACAACACACGATACGACCCGGCGATGCCCGCAATCGCGCCGCAGACCAGAAACGCGCTCAGCGTGGTGCGCACGGTAGGAACACCGAGCAGCAGCGCGGAACGTGGATTCTTGCCCGTCGCTTTTAGCTGCAAACCCCAGCGCGTCGTGCGCAGCGCCAGCGCCACCAGTACCGTGATGACAATGACCAGCACAAGCATAAAGAGGCTAACGGAAAAATCCGTCGACAGCGCAGGAATCCATGCGGCCTGAGGGAATGTCGGCGTAGACTGGACATTACCGCCTTCAGGAGCACGCCAGGGGCCGGAAATCAGGTAGATGGAATAGACGTTGACCAGCGCGTTAATGGCAACGCCGCTGAAAATCTCATTGATGGCGAAGCGCGTCTTGAGAAAGCCAATCAGCAGGCCCACCGCCATGCCGCCGAGGGCAGCCAACACAAGTTCCGCGCCGATGAGCACGGGCGAGGGGAAATTCAGGGTACGCGCCGCCCAACTGGCGAAGATAGCGCCCATCATCATCTGGCCTTCGACGCCGATATTCCATAATCCGGCGGTAAAGGTCACAACCAGCGCGACGCTGGCTAAGGCAAGCGGTATCCACAGGTTGAGCGAGTCAGCGATTGAGGTGTTGCTGGCAAAACCACCCTGCCACACCACGCTTACCACGTCCAGCGGATTCTGCCCCACCGCGATAATCAGCAGGGCGGTAATCAGCATCGAGACAACGATAGGGAGAAGGGCAAAACCGATGTTGAGGGCGCGGTATCTAGTCATGGGTGAACTTACCCCCAATCATGTGTCCAAGTTCATCAATGTTGATATTGGCAACGTCGGGCACTTCAAAGATTTTACCCGCGTAGAAAACTAAAATGCGGTCACTGTAGGTCACGATTTCATCAAGTTCGGCAGAGCTGAAGATGATCGCGGTGCCCACGTCGCCCTGCCGCAGCAGCAGTTGTTTCCAGATGTAGCCAGCGGAGTCCACGTCGAGGCCGCGCGTAGGCTGTTCCAAAATCAGGACGCGCGCGCCTTCCGGTAGAAGGGCCATCAGCGCACGCTGCTGGTTGCCGCCCGACAGCATCTCAATGTTGTTCTCTGGCCGACCCCGCACATGATAGTATTGAATCTGATCTGCCGTCATGCGCCGCGCACGATCCCAGTTAATGAGCATCGATTCACGCTCACGTATCAAAGCCATGTGTTCGGTCAGCGTGAGTCCGGCGATCAGCCCTTCTTCGATACGGCCCGCCGCCGCGAAAATCACGCCCTGCTGCATAAAGGTGCGGTAGGGTCTGCCGTTCATCATCTGTCCATCGACCTGTACGCTGCCGCGATACAGACGGGATAACCCGGCACAGGCACGCATCACCAGGTCTTGCCCGCTGCCGTCCAGTCCGGCCAAGCCAATCACCTCACCCTTGTGGACATCGAGTGACACCTCATTCATGTGCAGACGTTTACCACGAAGCTGTACACCATTGAGACTCAGCACGACTTCTTTGCTGCCTTTGAATTTCTCGCGCGAAGGGTGTGCTAGTTCCTCACCGAACATCAGCTTTACAAGCTGCTGCGTCGTGGCGGGCATCTGCTGTGCGCCGACCAGTCGTCCGGCACGCAGCACTACCACTTCATGACACAGCGCGATCACGTCTTCCAGCTTGTGCGACACGAGCAGCACCGTCATGCCATCGTTTTCCACCAGGTAGCGCAGCGTGTCGAACAGCAGTTGTTTCTGCTCGGCAGAAATGCCCGTCGTCGGCTCATCCAGAATCAGGGTTTTCACATGAAGGGCAAGCAAGCGCACGATTTCAAGCTGCTGGCGCTGCGCGACGGAAAGCTGGGCGATTGGGGTGTCGGGGTCAAGCGAGAAGCCGAAACGCT
This sequence comes from Anaerolineae bacterium, assembly GCA_046328675.1. GTDB lineage: Bacteria > Chloroflexota > Anaerolineae > Aggregatilineales > Phototrophicaceae > JACAER01. Next base: position 75,872 of record JAXLWC010000021.1, on the reverse strand, counting down.
GGCTGACCTGGGCAAGCTGCTGGCGGGCTTTGGCACGATTGAGAAAAACGCCGCCACCCTGCCCATACATAAAATTTTCGAGCACCGTAAACGCGCCGACATCCAACGGGTCCTGCTGTAACATGCCAATGCCCGCCGCGACTGCCGCTTCCGCACTGCGATAGTCGCCCAGCCTGTCATCCAGCCAGATTTCGCCGCTGTCAGCGCGCTGGAAGCCGGACAGGATTTTCATCAGTGTGGATTTGCCAGCCCCGTTTTCACCCAGCACGCCGACAATCCGCCCACTGGGGAATGTCAGGGTGATGTCGTTGTTGGCGTGAACTTTGCCGAAGCGTTTGTGGATATTTTTGATTTCTATTTTCATGGTCGGGATTATAACGATAAAGAAGGAAACGTACACTTTTCTGACATCGAATTACGTAAAGGGCGAGCCACTACTGGCTCGCCCTTCAGAATGTTCGCGAAAATCTTCAATTACTGGCTCGCGCCGCCCATGCCCTCAAGCAACTGCGGCAGGTACCAGATTTCCAGCGGGTCTACAGCTTCACCTTCAGCGGCCAATTCAGTGCCGTCCTGAAGATTCAGCGGGCCTTGCCAGAGGAAGAAGTTGCCTGCGTTCGCTTCATCAGCGGCAAAGGCAGCCATCTCACCGTAGAACGCCAGCAGGGACGCGCCAGCATCGGTGCTCAGACCTTCGCCGGGCAGGAAACCAACGCCAGAGGCTTCGACATCGGCCCAATCCGGGGCGACCCAATCCCATGACTGTTCCCAGGTGCCGTCAATGACGCTCTGAACAATCGCGGCATAGGAAGGACCCCAGTTGAAATAGGGCACGCCGAGGCATGACGCCGCCGCCTGATCGCAGCCCGCCTTGTTGTCGTAGGCCACAGAGAAAACGCGTTCGCCTTCGCTGGAGCGCTGTCCGGCAACCACGACTGCTTCAGTGGTGTCGATACCAGAGATTACCACGTCGGCGCCGTTGTCATAGAAGTTGTTGACTTCTTCGGTGGGATCAAGCGTCACACCGGGGATATTGAACCAGAAACCAATCCAGGTCACATTGAAGACCAGATCATCAGGATTACCACCGGCGAAGTGCTCGTAGCAGTAACGCGCGCCGAGATACGCCGAGGAAGCCAGACGACGGGTTTCGGGATTGATCAGCGGGCCAAGGTAGCCGATGGAACCCGTTTCAGTGGTCAGCGCAGCGGCGCAGCCAGCCATCAGCTTGCTCCACTCAATCTGCATCATGACGTTGCCAATGTTCGACGGCACAGCCATTGCTTCGCCTTCAGGTGCGGGCACCAGATCGGGGAAGACATCGTGTGCGTTCTGATCGAGGGCGTTGCTGCCAGAGGCGTTGATAAAGACGACATCGGGGAACAGCGCGGCAACAGTATCGGTATCCAGTTCAAAGGCGTCCGAGGTGGTGAAAATCACGCGGGCACCCTGATCGACCATATCACGGACGGCAGATTCCAGAGTGGTTTCGGGGCGATCAGCGGGATTGAGGCTGGAAAGGTAGATCATTCTTGTGCCGGGGATATTTTCCTCGACATACAGGCCACCTTCGTAATGTGCCTGGCTCCAACCACCGTCATTCTCCGGGCCGACAAGGATCATGCCGAAGACCAACTCGTCCTGTGCCAAAGCGGGGGCAATTGTTAACAAACTGAAAATCGCGAGCAAAAGCAGTGTTAAAGAAAGTTTGCGACTCATAGTTGCTCCTTACCAATAGGTTGTATGGATAGTTTAACCAACTGCTCGATTCCTACAAGTGCAAAACGTACAAACTTAGCGTGCCAAAAGTCTGTAATTTCTGTAAATTGACCTCTTGCCAAATTCCATTATGGCTATATACTGCTATATATATCAATATATAGGGGTAATTATGGCGGTAAAGTATGCGCTGCTGGGGCTGTTATCCGAAGTACCCATGCATGGTTATGACCTCAAGCGCGCCTTTGATGACAAACTCGGCGACTTCTGGAGCCTGAATTTTGGGCAGATTTACACAACACTTGAACGCCTCAAGGCTGAAGGATTTGTCGAGTATGACGAGGTTTCGCAGCAGGATAAGCCCGACAAAAAAGTCTACCGCATTACGGACAGGGGGCTTGCTGAGTTCCGGGATTGGCGCTTACGTCCGATCAAAGCTGAACCGCGTGCGTTAAGGGATGAGCTGTTCATCAAAATCCTGTTTATGGATATGGCAGAACTGGATAGTGTGCTGGGCTTCATCCAGACGCAGCAGAGCGTTTACATGACGCAGATGATGCAGCTTACAGATCGCAAGTTTCAAATTGAGCAGCAGGCACGGCGCGCGCTGCAAAAAGCCACAACGCCAGAAGAACGCCAGAAAGTTGATCGTGAACGGTTGGTGAACAGTTTATTGATAGATGTAGCGCTGCTGCACGCCGAAGCCGATATTCGCTGGCTGCGGCAGTGTGAGGCGAAACTCAAAGAAGTGCTTTAGGGGTGGTTTTGGTCAGTTAGGTTTATTGAGTAATTCGGGGGCAAGACACATGAACATCATCTCGGCGCAGCCTGCTATCCGGTTGTCAGGCGCAAGCAAAACGTTCATCCAGGGGAAAACACTGGTACAGGCGTTGGCGAACGTATCGCTTGTCATTCCACCGGGGCAATTTGTTGCTATCATGGGCGCATCGGGTTCAGGCAAGAGCACGCTGCTGCACCTAATCGCGGGGCTGGCTACACCAACTTCGGGGGAAGTCGCGCTGTTTGGTCAGCTTATCAGCGCGCTCAGCGATGACCAGCTCACACTGTTTCGCCGCCGCCATATCGGTCTTGTCTTTCAGGCGTTTAATCTTTTAGCCACGATGTCAGCGCTGGAGAATGTCTGCCTGCCGCTGCTGATTGACGGCAAACCCCTGCAAACCGTGCGTCCACAGGCTGAAAAACTGCTGGACTTGGTGGGGCTGTCGTCACGTCAGCAGCACCGTCCCGATGAACTGTCGGGCGGACAGCAGCAGCGTGTGGCGATTGCCCGCGCGCTGGTGAACGAAGCGCCTCTCTTGCTGGCTGATGAGCCAACGGGGAATCTGGACAGCAAGACCGGCGAGGAAGTGCTGTTCCTGATGCGCGAATTGGTGAAAGATCACGGGCGCACCGTTGTGATGGTCACGCATGACCCTAAAGCCGCTGCCTACGCTGACCGCGTGATTACGCTCAGTGACGGCCAAATTGTGGACGAAATCGGCGCGACGATGACCGAGATGATTGGTACGGTACAGTAACATGAACAGCAATTCCCTGCGCTACCTTTTACAGTTCATTACGCTGCGGCACTTACGCAAACAGAAACTGCGGGCAGTGCTGTCGATGATTGGCGTGGTCACAGGCGTTGCGGCGTTTATCTTTTCGCCATCACTCCTGACGGCTATCAATGCGTCGCTGCGTCTGACGATTGATGACCTCGCAGGCAGCACACAAATTGAAGTGCGCAGTGCCGAAACTGGTTTTGATGCCGATTTGCTGCAAACCGTGCGCGCAGCGGCAGGCGTTGGCTCGGCGGCTCCTGTATCCCAAAGCGGAGGGATGCTGCTTGGTGAACAGGAACTGCTTATCTTCTTCGGCATTGATCCGCAGGTTGACCGGGAATTCCGTACTTATTCCGTCGCTCAGGGTGAATTTCTGAGCGGCGCTGGCGGCGTGCTGCTCAGCGAAACCTATGCGCAGGAAAAGGGCCTAGAGCTTGGGGATGAAATTGGTCTTGTCAGCGCTGGTGGTTTCCGCCGCTTCACGGTGGTCGGTATGCTGGCGGGCGACGATGGAATCGGGCGTATGAACGGCGGCGACGTGCTGGTCATCAGCATAGAAGATGCCCTCGCCCTGCGCGGTAGCAATCAATTGGATTCGATCTCCATCCTCACTGCCGAGGGGCAGGATGTGGCAGCAGTCATGACGACGTTACGCGCGGCGCTGCCGGATTCGGTGGTGGTGGATACGCCTGCTTCGCGGCTGAAAGGCGCTGACGACTTCGGCTTGTTGATTAACCTGCTGATGAACACCATCAGCGTCATGGTGTTAGGGCTGGCGTCTATTCTGATTTACAACGCAATCAACGTGTCGATTGCACAGCGCCGAACTGAGATTGGCGTACTGCGCGCGCTGGGCATGAAGCGCGGCGATGTGCGCTGGATGTTCGTGCTGGAGGCTGGCGTGCTGGGGTTCATCGCCGCCTTCCTGGGGATTCCGCTGGGCTATGGGCTGGTCTTTCTGGCAAGCAACCTGCCCGTACTGCCGCAGTTCAGCAGCGTGCAAACCCTGACGACGCAGGCGAAGATTAGTGTACCGTTCTGGGCACCGTTCATCGCGCTGGCTGCCGGAGTGCTGATTCCCATGCTGGCGGGTTATCTTGCCAGCCGCGCGGCGTCGCGGATTGATCCAGTAGAAGCGCTAATACAGGTACGTGCGGAGAATGGTGCGATGGCCTTCCGGCGCTGGCGTTGGGTCGCCGCGGGTATCATTGTCGTCGGGGTGCTGTTGTTCCGTCTGGCCTTCAAGGGCGATTTACAACTCACGGTGATGATGGCGAACACCGCATTGTTTTTCAGCGTCATCCCCGCAGTGCTGATTCTGCCGCCGCTGATTGTGGCGCTTGGCGAAGTGCTGCCGCCGCTGATGCAGCGCAGCCTGGGCATCACCGGAATGCTTGCGGCAAGCAGCCTGACCCGCCGCCCCAAACGCATCGCCGCTACAGCGATTTTGATGATGTTTGGCATTGCCGGAGGTGTGGTTATCAGCCAGTCGAACTTCGGCTACACCGACTTCATTGAGGAATGGAACAGTGGTGAAAATGTCGGTGACCTGAGCGTTACGGGCGCTGGAGCTAACCCATTCGCCCCACTCTACAGCATTCCCGACGAGGTTGTGCATAACATCAGCACACGCCCTGATGTCGCCGGAGTCGTCTCTGAACGGCTGGCTGCGCTGGAAGCGGACGGCGTTTCCTACGGCATCCGCGCAATGGACATCGCTGCTTTCCGCGCTTTGGGGGGACGCTTCGCCTGGAACACGGGCGATGAAACCGCCGCCTACCAACGCCTGCTGGATACTGAGCATCCGGCGATTCTCATCGGCACAGGCCCGGTGGTGCTGAACAAGAACCTGCAAGTCGGCTCTATCATTACCCTTCCAACAGCGAATGGAATGCAGGACTTTGAAGTTGTCGGCATGATTCTGGGAGCAATTGAGACGGATCGGCTGACGGTGGTGATGGATCGCGCGCTGTACACGCAGCTGTGGCATGATGCACAGGTTGACCGCTTGCAGGTGCAATTGCAGGCGGAACTGACTTGCAGACAGTGCGCCGCGAACTGCTGCGTGATTACGCCATGCAGGGCATTATCACCTTTGATGCCAGCGAAGTACGCGCCGCCTTCATGAAGCAGATGATCAGCATCAGCAATGTATCCAAGATGATGACGCTGCTATTTTTGGTCATTGTCATTGGCGGACTGGGCAGTACAATGTACGTCATGGTCTTAGACCGCCGCCGCGAAATCGGGATGCTGCGTGCCGTTGGACTGCTGCGCCGACAGGTCACACAGTCGATTATCCTGGAAGCGGTCATCCTCATCGTCATCTGCACGATTGTCGGTATTCCAACCGGAATGCTGGTCATGAGTATGCAGCAGGCGGCGATGCAGAATGTGATGGGTATCCGCTTTGCGCTCAGCGCTTACGATGTGTTCATGAGTGTGTTCATCCTCGCGGCAACATCGCTCGTCGCGGCGTATTTCCCGGCGCAGCATGGCGGGCAAACCAACATCCTCGAAGCGATGCACTACGAATAATCGCCCGCGTCGGGTCATCAGATTGTGGAATCAGGGCAGATGCAAATCTGTCCTGAATTTGTTGGCTGTCATTGTTGAATCAGCGTTGGGATTTCCGCTGCAAAATAATCCAGGCGACTACCGGAGCACCCAACAGCGCGGTGACCGCGTTCAACGGAAGCACGAGGTCATTTCCGGGCGTTCGCGCGGCAAGATCAGCGGCTAATGCACTCAAGGCTCCTATGAGGATACACGCCGGAATCAGGACGCGGTGGTCTGAAGTCCGAAACAGCACGCGCCCGACATGCGGGACAGCAATCCCCAGGAAACCAATCGGCCCACAAAAGGCTGTGACCGTCCCGGCCAGCAGCGCCGAACCTGCAATAATCGCGATGCGCGCATAACGCACGTTGACTCCTATACTGCGTGCGTAATCCTCACCGAGCAGCAGCGCGTTCAGGGTTTTGCGGCTGCCCAGGACAGCGCTAAGCCCGCTAACAAGCGCCGGGGCAAGAATGACCATCTGCTCCCATGTGACGCCGCCGAATGAGCCAAAGCCCCAGTTGATGTAGGCTTGAATACGTTCGGGGATGCTGAAGTACATCAGCAGACTGACGAGCGCACCCGTCGCGTAACCGAACATCAGGCCAATCACCAGCAGCGTGGTGATACTAGCAACCCGCCGCGCCACCAGCAGCACGAGTCCCATCACCAGCGCCGCGCCAGCGATGGCTGCGCCTGTGAGACTCAGGTCGCCCGCCAGCCCCAAACCCGCGATGACCGCCGCGCCCGTTGTGCCCACCGACAGCACGACCAGCGCGACACCGAGGCTTGCGCCTGCATTGATACCGAGGACAAAGGGGTCGGCCAGCGGGTTGCGGAACAAGGTCTGCATCTGTAGGCCACTGACGGCCAGCGCCGCGCCAGCCAGGGCTGCGGTTAAGGCTTTGGGCAGGCGGAAATCCAGAATGATCGTGCGCCACGAAGCACGCGCGGGTTCGCCCCCCAACAACGTCGTCAGCACATCGCTCAGCGGGATGTTGACGGAACCGAGCGCGACGCTGAGGACAAACACAGCGATCAGTGCGCCTGCGAGTACAAGCCATTTGAGAGGCAGCGTGCGAGACGGTGCTTGCGTCGTGGAACGCTCAAGCGTTATGGGCGGATTTTGCTGGCTGATAGTGGCCATTGGCTGTGCTCTTTGCTGTGTATGATGAGAAACACCCCTCGCCGCTGGACATACGGCGAGGGGCAAAAAATCGCTTAGCCTAAGCGCTGGTAATAGACCAACTGGTGATCAGGCAGCAGGTCAGGATGGAAGATGGTAATCAGGTCAGCGAGGATAACATCAGGATTTGATAACCCTGACTCGTAGTAATCCACGCCGCCAAATTCGTTCATAATCGCGTTGTTGTTGTAGATATTGCCACTCTGGAACGCGGCGAAATCCTCGTAACGCGGATCAGCCGCAGACACATCATCCAGCGTGAACCAGAAAAGCTGGTCGGGGTTAAGCCAGAAGTCAGCTTCGAGCGCGATGTCATACGCGGTTTCAAAATCCAGCGGCAGCCCGCCGGTGCTGGTATCATCGGCATTCACATAAGCCGCGCCCGCATCACGCAGAAGTTGTGCGGCGTAGCTTGCCCCACCTGCCATATACCAGGTGTCGCCGTAAGCACTGCCGACGAACACGGTGGGCTGTGTTTCGACAGCGGCTGTCATCTCCGCTAGTGCGTTATAACGCTCGACAACGCCAGCAAAGGCTTCGTTCACGACTGCCTCGCCGTTGAAGAATAAGGCGATGAACTTCATCCATTCGGCACGTCCCAGCGGTGTGGTGTCTACCCAATCGCCATTGATGACTACAGGCAATCCGGCATCGACCAGCACAGGCGCGGCGTCGTAATCGGGGGAGCCGAAGGATTGGGTCATCACGAGTCCGGGTTCAAGTTCCAACAGCGCTTCGACATTCACGCCGGAACCGCTGCCAATTTCGACCAGTTCTCCGGCATCAATGCGCTCACGCACAGAGGGCGTGTTGACATAATCAAATTCGTCCATGCCCACAATCCGATCTGTCACACCGAGCAAATCCAGCGTGGGGAGATAGGTGGTAGACATGGTGACGACGCTTTGCACAGGCACTTCAACTACCAGCGCATTCTCAGGCAAATCATCAGGGATGGGCGTGCCGCATTGTACCAAGGCGTACTGGAACGTTTCCTCTGCACCCGGATATGGAGTGAGAACGGTGACCAGCTTATAGTTGTTGAAGTATTCGACGGAAAAGCCAGCGGTAAATTCAGGTTCGGCTTTATCGGGGAAATAGTCTGTGCTGGCATCATACTGTTCAACACAGGTGTCTGCTGTCTCAGAAGGTGCCTCCTGTGTCCACGCAGGTGTAGCAAAAATAGTCGTGAACAGCAGAACGAAAAGGATCGCGAAAAGACGCTGCGCCATATATGGTTACCCCCTTGCTGCGCATACAAAATAAAAAAGCGGTCCCTTCAAGATCGAGACCGCTGTATGCGCCAACAGGTAGGATTACCCAGCGCTCGGCGTGCCTCTCTCTCGAAGGCGTTTCGAGTCTCAACGAAGGCGGGTAATCGGACTTCAAAGGGCTATCAGTTCACAGTCATGAGGCTGAAAACTGCTGACACTTCGTTACCGTTGCGGGACAGTGCCGGACTTTCACCGGGCTTCCCCCGTTTGTGCGCTATGCATCCGGGCAAAAGCGCACCTTCGTAGAACCATATGAAACTGTAGTTAGAAGCGTAGCATATGCCAACAAGGGTTGTCAACAGCAATCAAGGGTTCGGAGTGGTGAGATTAAGGTTACGTGAACGTTCAATTGAACGTCTCTACGCGAAAAATATCCACGAAACTCCCCACTCGCCAAGGGTTGGATTCCTCTGCTCGAATCCCAAATCAAACCCGCGTGCAGTTGTGAAGAGCGTGGCAGCGCTGCATGGTTAATGCAGCCATTGTCCAGCGAATGGCGTGTATTTCGTGTTATTCTGTCATCAGATTTCGCAACGATAAGGCTAAAGGAAACGATGAAGATTTCACCCAATGAGGAATGTCCCTGTGGCAGCGGCAAGAAGTATAAGAAATGCTGCCGCACGCTGCACAGCGGCGCGCACGCACCTTCCCCCGAAGCCCTGATGCGTTCACGATACAGCGCGTATGCCCTTGGACGTATTGATTACATCATGCAAAGCACACACCCCGATGGGCCGCATTACGAGGCTGACACTGCGGCATGGCGGCGCGACCTGGAGGCTTTTAGCCGGGATACACGCTTTGTAAAACTGGATATATTGAACGCGGAGGGCGATACTGTCACCTTTCACGCCACGCTGATGGTCGGGAGTCGAGATATGTCATTCACGGAGCGCAGTCTGTTCCGAATGCACGATGGCCGATGGACGTATTTTTCGGGCGAGACGCTGTAGTGGCAGTTCACAGTAGTCAGTCTTCAGTTATCAGTAAAATGCGAGGCTAAATCGCTCAACTCTACCGCACAGCCTTGCTTGAATATGCATCCGTTGGGGGAACTATGTTTCTGATTCAGCGTTTATTACTTGCGCTTGTGGTGGGAGTAGGGTTAAGCGTCATCAGCATGATTGCGCTGGGGAATGTGCCCGCCGCTACATGGGATACGATGCAGTCTGCTACCTGCTTTGCCGCAGAGGGCTGCTTCTGCGAGGCCGTACAGTTGGAAAGCGCAGTGCGCCAACCGTCAAATACGGTGTCGTCGTTCGGGTTTGTGCTGGCGGGCGTTGTGATCGCTGCGGTCAGTCCGGCGCTGAAGGTGAAGACGAAGCGCTTCCCTGCAATTTATGGTGCAGCCTTCGGTGTGATGGCGGTGATTGTTGGCGTGGGCAGCGCTTATTATCACGCGTCGCTGACATTCATCGGTCAGTTCTTTGATATTCTGGGCATGTATCTACTGGCGGCGTTTGTGCTGGTCTACGCTTTACAGCGTCTAGTTGGCTGGCGGAACGGGCGCAGTATGCTGGTGTATATCAGTCTGAATCTCATACTCACAGTATTCCAGATTATCGTTCCTGAAGCGCGCCGTTACACCTTTGCCGTAGTGCTGCTCATCGGGTTGGTCGTGGAATACGTTTACAGGCTGCGACACAAACCAGCTATCAGGTCAGGATGGCTTCAGCTTGGGCTAGCGGTGTTTGCGCTCGCTTATGGCATCTGGATACTCGACAACTCACGGCTGATGTGTTTGCCAGAAAGCGTGCTGCAAGGACATGCGGCATGGCATGTGCTCGGCGCTTGCGCGGTGTTATGCCTGTTTCAGTATTACACGAGCGAAAGTGCAACCAAATCTGCGCCCGATGGAAAGGTGTCATAGTGGCGACTGGTACTTATGTTGGAAGTTATGGGCTGGACATACCTACATCAACAACCCCTTGCTATAATGGGTCTAAACTGTTTTTAATCGATAAGGCTTTACCATGACTCACGATCCTCTTTATCACCTCTCACCCGTGTGGGCGCATATGACCACTATCCAGATGGATCGCGGTGAGGGCGTTTATATCTATGATGTGTCGGGCAAGCGCTACATTGACTTTACCTGCGGTATCGGCGTGACTAACACAGGTCACGGACACCCGCGCATCGTCAAAGTCATTCAGGAACAGGCGACCAAGCTGGTACACGGGCAGATCACCCTCATTATTCCTCAGACTGCTATCGAATTGGCAGAAGCGCTCGCCAAAGTGACTCCTGATCCTATCGACTGCTTCTTCTTCTCCAACAGCGGCGCAGAAGCAACCGAAGGCGCGGTAAAACTGGCGCGCATGGCCACCCGGCGCACCAACATTATCACCATGGCAGGGAGCTTTCATGGGCGCACCGCACAAGCCATGGCGATGACCAACTCGAAGACTTCCTACCGCGTGGGCTATCAGCCGCTGCCTTCAGGCGTGTTCGTTACCCCCTATCCTTACAGCTATTTCTACGGCTGGGACGAAGACCAGACCGTTGACTTCTGCATCAAGCAGTTTAAGCACCTGCTCAAGACCCAGACGGCACCCGAAGAAACCGCCGCAGTGGTGATTGAACCTGTGCTGGGCGAAGGCGGCTACGTGCCTGCGCCCGCTCGTTATCTGCAAGAACTGCGCGAAATCTGCACGGAACACGGCATTATGTTCGTTGCCGATGAAGTGCAGACGGGTTTCGGACGCACCGGTAAATTCTGGGCGTTTGAGCACGCTGGCATCGTGCCTGACATCGTCATCATGGCAAAGGGTCTGGGCAGCGGGATGCCGATTTCCGGCGTTGGGGCTTCGCGCGCGTTGATGGAAAAGTGGCCCACTGGTTCACACGGCGGCACCTTCGGCGGCGGCGCCATCCAAACAGCCGTTGCGGCGGAAACCGTGCGCGTCATGCAGGACGAAGACCTGCCCGGCAACGCGGCACGCATGGGCGAATACCTGATGAACGCGCTGAAGGAACTCCAGGCAGAATTCCCGGTGATCGGCGATGTGCGTGGACGCGGTCTGATGGTCGGCGTGGAATTCACCGACAATCACGGCTACCCCGACAAGACCACCGCGAAGGCAGTGCTGGCCGAGTGCATCAGCCATCAACTGCTGGTCTTGAGCTGCGGCCCCGGTGAAAATGTTATCCGCTGGATTCCGCCGCTGATCGTCACCAAGGAACATCTCGACGAGGCGCTTGCGATCTTCACGGAAGCACTAAGCATTGCGACGGGGATGTCACAAACGGCGGGCGCGTAACAGCAGCTTTTGATCGTGAAAAGTGAAGGCGTGCCGCTGAGGTACGCCTTTTTGATTGGAGGACATTATGGATCAATCTGCTGCGCCAAACTGATTTCAATTTCCACAAGCTGGAACAAATTCAGACTCCCAAGTGGGCACGGCGCTGGTAGGTTGCGGTTTCGTAACCTGCGGCCCATTTGTCAAAAAGTTGTGGAACTTTTCCAGTGGGTTGACCGTCTTCTTACTTGGAGAACGTTAATCCAAACACTGAAGGAGTTCAAATCACATGAAACATGTCAAAACATTCGTACTCGGCTCGTTGGCACTGGCCATGCTGCTGGGTGTGATCGCTATCGGCGCGACAGCATCGCCCTTCGTCCAGCACGCTGCGGCACAGGATAACAGCGCAGGCGAAAACATCATCACCGTCACGGGCGTTGGTACCGCTTACGGCGAACCTGATGTTGCCTACATCAGCGTTGGCGCTGACTTCACCTCGGAGAACGCGGGCGAAGCCTTTGCGCAAGCCAGCGACACCCTCAACGCTGTGCGCGATGCCCTGCTGGCACTGGGTATCGCCGAACAGGATTTGCAGACGACTAACGTCAGCATCTACCCACAGGACAACTACAACCCGGCAGATGGCAGCATCAGCGGACGCATCTACCGCGTCAGCAGCGCGATAGACATTACCATTCGCGATGTCACGATGATCGAAGATGTGATCAACGCGGCGATTGGCGCGGGTGCCAACAACCTCTACAACCTGTCGTTCGGCATTGCGGACCCGGCCACGCTGGAACAGGATGCCCGCACGCAGGCCGTTGCCAATGCCCGCGCTCGTGCGGAACAACTGGCGGGTCTGCTGGGCGTGACTGTCGGGGAACCGATTATCATCAGCGAAACCCTGAACAACGGCAGTTCGCCCATTCCGGTTGCCAACGCGGTGGCTGATCGCGCTTTCGGCGGCGGCGGTGGCGTGCCTGTTGACACGGGTCGGATGATGGTGAGTGTAACCGTGCAGATTACCTTCCGCATCGGAGAATAAGACCTGAACTGATAGAAAAGCGGGGGCATCAGAGCGATGTCTCCGCTTTTTTGTTTCCCTCATAATGAAATACGCTACACTTCATAGTGATATAAGTTTAGACGTGGCGAGTTTTTGGTATGACGATTGTCGATTCCCTGATAGAACGAGTACAACAAACGCAGCACGGCTTCACCGATATTCTAAGGGCGGCAGATGAAGTTGTCGCAGAGCGCTCTGATGCGTTGGAACTTGCGTATACCTTGTTCAACTCCGATGTCCATCAGGCGCGGATGCTGGCGGTGTTTATTTTTGGGCGCTTTGCGGCGAAGTCGCAGGATGTTTTGACCTTCCTACGGGACGAGGTGAGCAAAGACGAAAACTGGCGTGTGCAGGAGATTCTGGCGCAAGCCTTCGATCAATACTGCGCTGACGCAGGCTATGAGCGTGTGCTGCCTGTCATTCGCGAGTGGCTTGGCGATGAGCGCGCTCATGTGCGGCGTGCTGTCAGCGAAGGGCTGCGCATCTGGACCCATCGACCTTATTTCCGCGAACACCCAGAGACTGCCGTAGAGTGGCTGGGCGCGCTCCATGCGGACAGCAGCGAGTATGTGCGCAAATCGGCGGGCAACGCGCTGCGAGACATCAGCCGCAAATACCCCGAACTAGTGCGCGATGAAATTCAGCGTTGGGACATTTCCAACAAACACATCAAACAAACCTACAAACTAGCGAGCAAATTCCTGTGAGCCGACACCTACGCCCACTCCTGTTCGTGCTGGCTGCGGCGATTATGGCGCGGGGCGCACTGCTGGCCAGCAATGCCGTGTCGTTCCACTCCGATGAAGCGATTGTTGGACTGATGGCGCGCCACATTGTGCAAGGCGAACGCCCTGTGTTCTTTTATGGACAGGCGTACATGGGCAGCCTCGACGCGTGGTTGGTGGCAGTTGGTTTTCGTCTGCTTGGCGAATCGGTGCTGACTATTCGCGTCGTGCAGAGCGTGCTGTATCTGGCGATGGTGCTGACAGGTTATGTCATCGCGTGGCGCTTCTCAGGCAAAATCGTCATCGCATTGGTCACAGGGCTGATGCTGGCGCTGCCGACTTCGCTGTTTGCGCTGTACACCACTGCGTCACTAGGCGGTTACAGCGAAGCGCTGCTGTGCGGGCAGCTTGTGCTGCTGTTTGGTTATGAGGCGGCGAAGGACTTCCAAGCAAACCAACGTAGTGTGCTGAACTGGTCACTGCTGGGATTGGCCGCTGGCATTGGCTGGTGGGTGAACGGCTTGATCGTGGTGTACGCGCTGCCCGTTGGCTTGCTGCTGCTCTACCGACTGCTGCGAAATACGCATGTCAGCGTGGGTTGGCGCGCGCTGTGGCTGGCGCTGGCAGCGGTGATGTTTGTGGTAGGCAGCGCCGCCTGGTGGGTCTACAACTTTGAGAACCATTGGGCTGCGCTGGCATTTTACGTCCCCAGTTTGAACCCTGTGGGAGATACGCACGTGCAGTATCTTCCCGGCTTGCAAACCGTTCCTGTCGATTTTCAGGAGACCAGCGGCACTAACATCGGTGAACGCGCGCTCGGCTTGGCTTTATTCGGGCTGCCCGCGCTGACGGGGCTGCGTTTCTCGTGGGCATCCACCTATTTTCTGCCGCTGATCGGTTTACCTGTTACCTTTATCACCCTGGCAGCGCTGTACACCCTACTGCGCGATGGGCAGCATAAACTGCTTAACAGCGAAGGACGCACGCTGGTTCTGGGGATGGTCGGGGGACTGCTGGCGATTTTTGTGCTGTCGCAGTTTGGCAAAGACCCGACAGGACGCTACCTGCTGCCGATGGTACTGCCGTTCAGCATCGCGTTTGCGGCGCTGATCGAACGCATCAACCTTGCCGAAAAACTGTCTGCAAATCTGCGGCGCGGATCACAAATCCTGCTGCTGATCCTTGTGCTGGGCTACCAGCTTGCCGGGCAAGTGACAGCTGCGACGACGCCTCCCGGTTTGACGACACAGTTTGACCCGATCAGCCATATCCCGAATGATGCAGACGCAGCGCTGATCAGCTTTCTGGAGGAGCATCAGCTCAGCAGAGGGTACACTCATTATTGGGTAAGCTATCGGCTGGCGTTCCTCAGCGACGAGCAGCTTCTATTTGTTCCGGTGCTGCCGTACAAGGTTACCCTTATCCATCGGATTGCGGATGACCGCTACCCGCGTTACAGCGACATCGTGGCGGCAAGCGAAAGTTATGCCTTCATCAACGCCAATAACCCGGAGTTGGACAGCTTGCTAGTCAGCACCTTTGAGGCGATGGGGATTCACTATGAGGTGGAACACATCGGACCCTACACGGTGTACTTTGACTTCGATGTACTGCCGCCGCGTCCGCTTAGCCGTTAGGTTTTGGGGTTTCCGTCGGGGAAATGGGAACTACAAATCCCTGACGCGTCGGGGTAGGCGTGACAAAAGAAATGCGTGTGCGCGTCACGGGCGCTGTGGCTGTCGGAACCAATGTGTCGGTGGCCGTTGAGGTCGCTGTGCGTGTGAAGGTTGGCGTTGGCGTGGACGTGCTGGTGGGGAGAGGCGTACGCGTTAACGTATAGGTCGCTGTAAAGGTTGGCGTGAAAGTCAGTGTGGCAGTCGCCGACGCCGTGGCAGTGGCGGTTGCCGTCGGCGTCGGTGAGTTTGTGGGTGTTGGGGTAGGCGGAACGTTAGCCTCAACCTGTAAGTTCTGATAGGCAAAATCACAGGTGAAGTCGGTCACAGCGCCCCAGCCTGTACTGCCATCGGCGAACTGTACGCGCAGCCAGTTTCCGCCAGCATCGCGGGCATTCACCACAAGCGGCGCAGCAGCGGATAAGGTGGCACTGATAGCAGGATAGACTTCATTTGGCCCGGAGCGAAGGATGATGTTGGCCGAAGATGGTGTACACTGCGGATCAAGCACTTCAATATTGAACGACTGCGAAATGGTGTTGCCGTAGGCGTCACGCGCGTTCAGGGTAACGGTCAATGATTCTGAGGCCATGCCTGCCAGAGGGCCAACGCTGCCCTGCGCGCCAAAGCTGGGTTCAACAGGGGAAGTGCTGAAGGTTTCCAAGCCCGTGATATAGGTGGAGACGGCACCCGGCACATTCCACGACATATCAATGTCCTGCACAACATAACGCAAAAGCTGCGGCGGATTAATCTCAAAGGACTCAATCACCAGCGGCGTATATACCGTAATGGTTTGCTCGGAAATCGCTTCACGGCTGCCGTTGATGGCTTGCAAAGCAATGGTCACTTCGCCGGTTAAGCTGCCCATATCGAGGCTGGCGTTGTTTGTACCCGCGTCGAAACCCGTGCTGGCAGGTGTACCATTGACGAGCACCTGATAGCTGGCGGCATCGGTGGCTGACCATGACAATTCGACAGGCGTCCCCTGTGCAACGGCTGTGCGATCAATCGAAAAATTGGTAATCACAGGCTGCGGAAGCGGGCGCAGCAGCAGGAACAAGCCGAACAACAGCAGCAGCACGAAACTCAGGGCAATGCCCGCCGCCGCGAACGCCATCCAGCCTGCTAACAGCGGCTGATCGGGAACATACCCGCGTACCGCCGCGATGAAATGAGAGGCATCCTGCGCCTGGGCAACGATGTCAAAGCCACGCACACGGGATGTCCCAAACAGTGGGCGATTCCTGGGCCGCACATCGCCCTGCACCAGCGCGCGCTGTCCGGGCGAAAGCGTGATTTTGGCGGGCTGCACGTTGTAGGACAGGGCGTTGTCCTTGTCGCGGGCGCTGAAGCTCATCGTCAGATTGCCGCTGCCCTGATTGTGGACATGGAGGCGGAACTTTTCTCCTGCTGGTATCTGGCTGGATTCCAACGCCATGCCAAAACCGCTGTAGGCAAAGACCCGCACCAGGATGGTGGCTTCCAGAACGGCGTCACCCTTGTCCTTTTGAGAAACGATCACTTTGACGTGATAATCACCGGGCTGCGATTCGCTGCGGCGCAGCGGCTTAAAGTTGATCATCACCGGTACAGTTTCGTTGGGTTCTGCCAGAATTTCGCGGCGTTCGACACGCACCCATTCATCGGGCATCCCGGTGACATCAATACGGAAGCGGCGCTGTTCGCTGCTGGTGTTGGTAATCGAAACCTGACCTGCGATGTGTGTCCCCGGCGTGACAGGCTGGTCTGGCGGCTGCACATCAATGCGGAAATCCTGAAGCTGCTTTTCGATGCGCACCGTTTCATCCATCGTCGCCGTCATGGGGGACGTGGGAGCTTCATCGGCAGCGTGGAACAGGATGCGCAGATGTCCAATCTGAATTTCTTCGCCGCCTTGCAACAAACTGGGTTCATTGGCAGTGAGGCGAACACCATCCACGTAAGTACCATTGACCGATTCAAGGTCTGTGATGAACACCCTGCTATTGTTGTCATGCGTAATGCTGAAGTGATAACGGGAGATGGTATCCGTTTCCAGCGCAATCACATTGCCCGTAGAACGCCCAACAGAAATGCTTGGGGCATCCAATGCAAATGTCTTAAAAGTACCATCGGGCCAGAAGATGTCTAAACGACCATACGCCATATTGCGCGCTCCCATTGCATCCGCTGCTATGTACTTCTTAATTGTATGCAGGATACAGCACTCTGCAAAGTCTTGGTGAGAATTTGAACAACTGTATACAGGGAATCACAAGTGTAGGTCTGCTGGTCCAGGGAGACCTGCCACCCGCAGCTGCTGTTTTCTCTCGCGATCACCTCAACCCGGATAGGTGCGGGGGCTGTCGTTGGCGCGAAGCCCGCACGTTCCAGTGCGCGTGCTGTCCACAACGCGGGTATACCTTCACCGACGATTTGGACTGCTGTGATCAGGGTTTTGCTGATGCGAAAGGAACCGGTTTGTTTGTCGAATTCCACACCCTCACCGTGAAAGGCGCTTTCAAAGGCGCCGTTCAGCACCAAGTCCTCCGGCGCGCCGACCTGCAATCTGCCGCCCGCAGCCATCAGCCAGATACGATCTGCACTGCGCAGGGCCAGGTCAAGGTCATGAGTCGATAGCAGAATGGCACGCTGAGTCTCATGCGCGAGATCGCGCAGGGTGCGCATGAGTTCCACGCGGCGCGGGAGGTCAAGGTAAGCGGTAGGTTCATCGAGCAGCATGACGGACGGTTCCTGAGCCAAGGCCCTGGCAACCAACACTTTCTGGCGTTCGCCGTCGCTGAGTTCATGAATATCACGCTCAGCAAAATCCGCCGCGCCGACGGAAGCCAATGCCCAACGAATCACCTCGTCGTCGCGTGGTGAGAGTTTGCCTGTCCAGTCTGTGTAAGGGTAACGTCCGAGGCTCACCAAACGATAAGCGCTGAGTGAGCCTGCATCAACACGCTCAGTCAGCACGACGCTGAGACGTTTGGCACGTTCGTGAGGTTCAAGCTTGTTGATTTCATTGCCCTGAAGCAGGACATGACCAGACAAAGGTGATTGCATTCCGGCCAGCGTGCGGAGCAAGGTCGATTTGCCCGCGCCGTTGGGGCCAATCAGACATACCAGTTCGCCAGCGTGCAGGGAGAGGCCAAGGTCTTTGGCGACCACACGCCGCGCGTAGCCGACAGACAGCGCCTGCGTGTTCATCACAATGTCAGCAATCAAAGTCGATGAGTTCATATTCTCCTGCCGCCGCCGCAGTCATTATTCGTTGCGACAAAGTTTGAGGCTGTAGCTGCTGCCTTCCGCAGCGGGAAACAACGGGTACATACAGCCTTCTTGAAGATACCCATCTTCAAAAGGGTATCACAAAACAGCGCGATGTAGAGGTTCAAATGAGCCATTTTTCGTAAAGTGTAGTATTCAATTTGTTAAGGCAGCGCGGAATGATTTAGCACAAAGGTTCTATTCTGTGATATAATAGACCTATTCTTCTGCCGAGCATCAAGGATACCGTTTGTATGACTTCAGTACGCTCCATCACTCCGACAACTGCACGACGCCTGGCGATTGCTGCGCAGCGTTTGAACGATCATTCCGATACTATGCTGGACACGATTCGCGCGTTGGGATGCCTACAGCTTGATCCTACCAGCGTGGTCGCCAAGAGTCACCTGCTGGTGTTGTGGAGCCGTCTGGGTGCGTTCGATCTGGATGAACTGGAAGCGCTGCTGTGGAAAGAACGCAAACTGTTTGAATACTGGGCACATGCCGCGTCGATTGTGCTGACCGAAAATTATCCGCTGCACCTGATGCAGATGCGCAAATACTCAGCAACAGATGCTACATGGGCTAAAAAATGGCGTGAGTGGGCGGAACAAAACGAAAAACTGCGCGACCATGTGCTCAACGAATTGACGCGGCGCGGCCCCCTGCAATTCAAGGATATGAACGCCGATGATTTAGTTGCTCAGGCGTGGAAATCCAGCGGCTGGACAGACGGGTACACCGTTGAACGCATGGTGGATTATTTGTGGGTGATTGGGCAGGTGATGGTCTCCCACCGCAAAAGCGCGGTGCGCTTCTGGGACTTGAGCGAACGCGTGCTGCCCGATTGGACGCCGCGCGAGGAACTTGCTGACCATGAAATCGTGCGCCGCGCGACACAGATTGCGCTCAAAGCGCTGGGCGTGGCCACCGCCAAACATATCCCCTACCACTTCATGCGCAACAACTACGCCAATCTGCCGAAAGTGCTGGACGAGTTGGAAGCTGAGAAACTTATCGAGCCTGTGCAAATTGTCGAAAACGATGGCCCCTGGCAGGGTAAGTGGTACGTTCACACCGAGAACCTGCCGCTGCTGGAACGCATCGAAAAGGGAGACTGGCAGCCCCGAACGACGCTGCTGTCGCCATTCGACAATCTGATCTGTGACCGCGCCCGAACCGAAAAGCTGTTTAACTTCAAATACGCGATTGAAATCTACGTGCCCAAACACAAGCGCCAGTATGGTTATTTCGTGCTGCCGATTTTGCACGGCGACCAACTCATCGGGCGTATTGACCCGGCCCTGAATCGCAAAGAAAAGAAGTTCGTCATCAGCAACGTGTACCCGGAACCTGATGCGCCCGCCGATGCTGGAAAAGCCATCGCAGAAAGTGTCCAGGCGCTGGGCAAATTCATCGGCGCGGAACATGTCGAGTATGGGGAGGGTATCGCGAAAGTGTGGAAGAAGGCGCTGTCGTAAGGGCTTGACGGCGTCAAGCCCTTACCATGTTTTATTTTGCGAGTTGTACGGCGATTTGTGCGGCCACGCGCGCATTGTTTACCAACAGCGAGGTATTGGCACGGCGCGATTGTCCTTCGGTGAGTTCTGCGACACGCGCCAGCACGAAGGGAGTTACGTCTTTGCCATGAATACCGCGTGCATTGGCTTCAGCCGTCGCCTGTTCAATGGCGACTTCAGCGATGCTGTCCGCGAGTTCGTCTTCCTGGGGCACGGGTACTGTAATCAACATGCCGTGACCGAGGTTCAGACGCCAGGCGGCTTTGATAACCTGTGCCACATCCTCGGCGCGCTCAAGACAGACGCCAACAGGCAGCCCACTGCTGCGGCTGTAGAAGGCAGGCAGCATATCCGTGCCGAAGCCGACGACGGGAACGCCGTGCGTTTCCAGCACTTCCATCGTCAGCGGCAGGTCAAGAATAGACTTTGCGCCCGAACAGACGACAGCCACAGGCGTGCGTCCAAGTTCAATCAGGTCTGCGGAGATGTCAAAAGGATGACCACGATGCACACCGCCGATACCGCCCGTCGCGAAGATGGGAATGCCTGCCATGTGCGCGACAATCATCGTTCCGGCGACGGTGGTGGCCCCGTCTTCGCCCAGGCCAACGGCAATGGGCAGGTCGCGGCGGCTGCACTTGCGCACATCGGCAGAGGGAGTCTTTCCCAACCGTTCAATATCGTCCAACGAAATGCCAACGGTGATTTTGCCTTTGAGGACGGCAATCGTAGCAGGAACAGCACCCTGCGAGCGCACGGCGGATTCCATCGCCAGCGCGGTTTCCACGTTGGCGGGGTAGGGTAAACCGTGCGTAATCAGCGTTGATTCCAGGGCGACAATGGCACCGCCCACTTTCAGAGTGTCAGCAATTTCGGGAGAAAGGTGGATGTTTGAGTTCATGTATTTCAACTACCAGATGACGCGTACACAGGACAACCCCCGCCAGTTTTGTGCTGAGGCATGGGATTGGTGTGTTATTCTATCGGCTAACGCCGTGTTCAGATAGTGGCAGTTAAGGTACAATGATGATTGTAATGCATCGTTCATGGCTCAGCTTAGCCTAAAATTGTGAACCAGGAACCCATGACCGTACCAGAACCGCCGCGCCGCGCGCACCGCAACGAAACACTGCTCCACATCGTATTACCTGTAGCAGGGGCCGGTCTGCTGATCTTGATTGCGCTGGTGATTGCGCTGGTGCTGCAACGACGTGTGCAGTTACACATGCTGGCCGATGTGCTGGCGACGATTTGTCTGCTATGTCCGACGGTGATTTGCCTGTTTCCGCTGTACCTCTTGTTGGCGTTGTTAGCGGCGGCAATGGGGCGCGCGCACGACAGCACGATACCGTATCTGGAGAAACTCCAGAACCTGACGCATACAATGGCCCAGCGTGTTCGCTCTGTACTGAATGCAATCACCAAGCAGGTCATCAATATCAACACGAAAATCGAACCCTTTCTGGATAACTTCAGCATTTTTGAGAAACACAATCCACAGGGAAAAAACAAATGAACAACACTCAACCTGATTCAAACTGGAAGACCAGAGCCTATCTGATGGGAACGCTGGTGGGCACGGTGTTCGGCGTCCTTTCCGCGTACCTTTATACGCGTGCCGCCGAAGAAGACACACGCGCAGGCGGAACGGCTGAGAAACGTATCCAAACAGGCGACCTGATTGGATTAGGGCTGGCGATTCTGGGGATCGTGCGGCAAGTCACCGAACTGGGCAAATCGCCACAAGGGAGAAAGAAGTAGTCTATGTGCGGACGTTTTGTACTCACGGCAAGCAGCGAGGCCATTCAACAGACGTTCAATCTTGACGGCGTACCGACCACCATGCTGCCGCGCTACAACATTGCTCCGACGCAGCCCGTCGGCGTTATCACCAACGATCATCCGCGACAATTGACGTTCCAGCGCTGGGGGCTGATCCCATCGTGGTCAAAAGACCCGGCGATTGGCAGCACGCTGATTAATGCCCGCAGCGAAACCGTTGAGGAAAAGCCCGCGTTTCGCACCGCTTTTAAACGCCGCCGCTGCCTGATTCCGGCGGACGGCTTCTATGAATGGGAGAAGCGTGGCAAGGATAAAGCGCCGATCTTCATTCATCTTAAGGAACGCGAGTTGTTCGCTTTCGCGGGTTTATGGGAAGTGTGGCACAGCCCCGATGGCAGCGAGGTACAAACCTGCACCATCCTGACGACTGAACCCAACGCCATGATGAGCCAGTTTCATCATCGCATGGCGGTGATTTTGCCACGCGAGGATTACGCGGTATGGCTGGATAAGGATGCGCCGCCAGAAGTTCTGAAGGCGCTGTTGAAGCCCTACGACGAAAACAAGATGGAGTACTACGAAGTCTCTAAAATCGTCAATTCTCCGTATAATGACGGCGCTGAATGCATTCTGCCGCTGGGTGAGCCACCAGTACAGTCCCCGCTGCTTTAGTCATCATACAGGGCGAAGTGAACCTTCGCCCTAATCCACGCGTTTCCTCGATTGCGAGTAAGTGTCAGGTTATTTTTGCGCACCTCACTGATGTTCAGTTAAAGCCTGTATCATTCCGTTAAGTACAGTCCGGGCAACGGAAACTTCGGCAGGTGGTCAACCCGCAGCGTTCAAATCCGGCTTGCATGATTCCATAAACTCCCACAGCCTCAACACACCCTGGAAATCTTCAATCGTCGTTATTTGAGACAAAAACGGGAGCGCCAAAGTCCCCACTTTGGGGAATGCATATTCATTGTCATCACTCATTCAGTAGGATGATACTGAATCATCCTACGGGTGGATTTCGCGGTTTGCCTTATAGGTGATAATGAAAACTAAAGTCGCCTGGCTACACAAGCGACTAAATTTCGTGTCGCGAGCATTCTGGCAGGAGAGTGCCCGGCAGCGGATCGGACAACAATACATCAACCCAATCCGGAAAGGAGGGGTGTTATGAGAAAGATTAGTTACTTAGTAGCACTCGCTGGAGTTCTGTTTGTGGCAGCAGGACTTATGTTGCTGGATCAGCCCAGAGTATCTGCCCAGGAAGGTACAGAAGAACCGCCGTACCTGGCAGAATACTACAATGCATGGGTTGGATCCCCCCACGCCGATACGACGGCTGAGGCGTTCAATCACTGGAATGAAGAAACCGATCAGGTGGTTCCGGTGGATTGCGCGCGCTGCCATTCTACGCCGGGTTACCGGGACTACGTAGGCGCGGACGATACTGCTTTTGGTTCGGTTGAAAATCCTGCCCCGTTAGGCACGACGATCACCTGTGATGCTTGCCATGCGCCAACGGCGACGCAGCTCACCAGCGTAACGTTCCCCTCGGGTGTGGAGCTTGGCGACACTGGCGACTCTGCCCGCTGTATGGTATGCCATCAGGGCCGTGCTTCGACAGACAGCGTCAATGCGAAATTGACCGAGCTGAACCTGTTAGAGACCCCCGATACACCGAGCGCTGATCTGCGCTTCATCAATATTCACTACTATGCAGCGGCTGCGACGCTTTACGGCGGCACGGCACGCGGTGGTTACCAATATGATGGCCAGGTCTATATGGGCCGTAACCAACACGTTGAGGGTTACCAGACCTGTGCTGATTGCCATAATCCGCACACTACGGAAATCCGCGTTGAAGCTTGCGCCAACTGCCATGAAGATGTCGAGAGTGTCGATGACCTGCGCGACATCCGCATGAACGGTTCAGGCGTGGACTTTGACGGTGATGGTGACGACAGCGAAGGTATTGCGGGTGAAATCGAAGGTATGCAGGAAATCCTGATGACGACGATGCAAGCCTATGCATCTGAAGTTGCAGGAACCGCGCTGGCCTACAACGCAAACGCTTATCCGTATTACTTCATTGACACCAATGGTAACGGTACAGTCGATGACGATGAGGCAACGCCTGCCAACGGCTATAATGCCTTCACCGCCAACCTCGAACGTGCTGCCTACAACTATCAGGTATCGATCAAGGACCCGGGCGCGTTTGCCCACAATCCTCAGTACATCATCGAACTGCTGTACGACAGCATCTCTTCACTGAGCGCTGCGATGGCAGAACCGGTGGCGGAAATGGAATATATCGTGCGCGATGCACCGATGCACTTCAACCCCACCGTCGAAGCATGGCGGCACTGGGACGCTGAAGGCGAAGTGCCAGGAACCTGCGCGCGCTGCCACTCGGCTCAAGGTCTGCCCGTATTCATCGCCAATGGCGTGAACGTTGCGGAACCGACAGCCAATGGTTTGCTGTGCTCGACCTGCCACGATAGTCTGTCTGATTTCACGGTCTACGCAGTCAATGAAGTTCCGTTCCCCAGTGGGGCACGCTTGAGCTTTGGCGAAGGCGAAGAAGCGAACCTGTGTCTCGTCTGCCATCAGGGACGTGAGTCAACCGTCAGCGTCAACCGCGCTATCGGTAACCTGGGTGATGACGAAGTCTCCGATACGTTAGCTTTCCGCAATGTTCACTACTTTGCGGCAGGCGCGTCGCTGTTTGGTGGTGAAGCGCAAGGTGCTTATCAGTATGCTGACCATGACTACAATGGTCGTAACATGCACGCTGAAGACGCACCGAACACCTGCACCGGATGCCATCGTCAGCACGACGGCACCATCCGTACAGGCGAGTGCAATGACTGCCATGAAGACGTTGAGGAGCAGGAAGACGTTCTGCAAATCCGTATGCTGGAAGATGTCGATCTGATTGACTATGACGGCGACGGCAATGCGGAAGAACCCATCCGTGATGAAATCATGACGATGGAAGATGCGCTGCTGGCGGGTATTCAGGCTTATGCGGCCAACACGATTGGCACGCCGATTGCCTACAGCCCGGTTGCGTATCCTTACTTCTTCATCGATACCAATACAAATGGTGTGGCGGATCCAGAAGAAATGAATAACGACAACCGTTATGCAACCTGGACGCCGACCCTGCTGCGTGCTGCGTACAACTACCAGTACTCGCAGAAGGATCCCGGTGACTTCGCCCACAACCCCGATTACATCATGCAGGTTCTGTATGATAGCCTCGAAGCAGTTGGTGCTGATGTGTCAGCGATGACGCGTCCGCCAGTCGCCGATGGGGACTAATCGGCTTTGAGATTTCGGCGCTCTCCCGACATGGGGGAGCGTCTGCATCACAACAAGTAATCGGTTGGATACCTGCATCCAGCCGATTTTTGTTTCCTGAGCAGGCTGACAGAAGCTGAGGCCAGCAGCAGGCAAGCGGCAAGTGATGCGCGACAGGGCGCAAGATGTTGAAATTAATTCGCGGCAGGAGTTCTGCTTACAATCCGACCACTCCTCACACGGCAGTTCGCGGTTTGCGCACATGAGCGTAGCTGCCTACAAGCCAGAGATGAGGGCCACAAAATAAAAACCAGTGACAAGATTGTTCTGCCACTGGTTATCATTTGCGTGAGAAGTAAGCTGGTTCGCAAAAAGACGGCGGTTACTGCTGCGGTTGCGTCAACCAAGCCCAAAGGTGTACGAGGTAACCATCGGGGAGTTCTTCAGCCGTAAAGGAAGGCATGTCACCCTGGCCGATGCGTACCTGTTCGTAAAAAGCCTGAAAAGTCAGGTCTGTATTGCGCAGGGCGGGCTGCCCCTCGGTGCCACCATTGGCGGTTTCGCCATGACAGAAGGAACAGCGCAGCGTACTCCAGAGTACCTCGCCGATATGAGGATCTCCTTCGCTGGGTACGACTTCCGGCGCGTAAATGACATCCACACGACGCGGCACGGTGGTAATGGCTGTCTGTTCCGAGTTCAAAAACAAGACCACAGCCCCCACAACCACAATAGCGATGACAACGGCCAACGGCATATATGTGCGGCGGCGAGCGCTGATGCGTTCTGCTGTGGCCGTCGTTGATTGTTCGGCAAAGACGGCAGCGCGGCGCGGATGCCACAGGAGCACAATGCCGATGCGCAGCAGCACAAGGATGACCACCGTGAGCATGGCATGATCGCTGTGAAGGCTGCGCGCGATAGGAATGGCTTCGCCGGGGAGAATGTTGGTCACGGCGATGGGGTTCCACAGGGCGAGTCCGGTGAGACCCAGCACAATGGCGGCGATAACAATGACCAGATATTCAAGTTTGAGCACAAACTCAACTTTGGGGGCGGCGTTTTCGCGGCGAAGACCCAGATTCGTTAAGACCCGGCCAATCAGCGCGCCAAAATCCCCCAGTCCGGGCAGCATCGGCGGACGCAGGCCCATGACGAACCAGCGATAACCTACTGCCAAAACGTGATAGACCATTTCTGCCATGAAGATCAGCGCGAAGAAGCGGTGCAGAATGCGAAGACTTTCTATGCCGCCACCCAGCACGATCAAAACATGAGTCCACTCCTGGCTTGCGTAACGCTGGGGTATTCCAGTGAGGATTAACCCAACGAGGGCGACGACGACCACTAAGCGTTCGACACGCTGTATTGGTGAAAGGCCCTTGTTGGTCTGTGAGTCCGATACGGTCTGCGCTGACATCTTATGTGTTCCCCTCAGTAGACGGCTCAGCCACCCCGCCGCAAACGGCGGAACAGTTCAGATACAATCACAATGGCCAGAATGCCTAATGCCGCCGGGATCAATACATCGTAAAGCACATTCAGGAAATAGAACACCGGATGGGTATCTGGCGTAGCAGGATAGTGCCCAATCCAGGCATTGGAGAAATCCGCGCTGGCATCCGGGTGACATTCACGACAGGTCGTCAGGAGGTTCTCACGAATATTGGAGACTCCATTCACATCGCTGACTGGTTGGATATTGTGAACACCGTGACAGTCGAAGCAGACGGCTTTATTGGTCACGTCTTCCGGCGATTCATGTTCAAACAATTCTACAGTTGAGCCATGAAAGTCAGCGACGTAACTATCAAAGACTGCCGTACTGATGTTATATGTGCTCATCAGCTCCGTATTGGCGTGACAGGTCGCACACAGTTCCGGGGAACCGGTACGGAAGGCCGTCGTCGTCGGGTTCTCGATATTATGCACGCCGTGACAATCAATACAGGTTGGGACATCCGGGTTATTTTCGTCCAGCAGGGCGGCACCGTGTACGCTGCTGCGGAATTCCTCAAAAATCGCCCCGTGACAGCGGCCACAGGTTAACGAGATACGCTGGCGGGGTTCATCGGGAGGCTGGATATCATGCCCGCCGTGACAATCGACGCAGGTCGCGGCTTCAAGACGCCCTTCACGGAGGAATTCGCCGTGTACGCTATCCTGCGCGCGCATATACTGTTCTTCGTGGCAACTGCGGCACACGGCATAACGCTCAACCTGAAACTCACGCACCGTCTGACTGAGCGAGACGGGATGTGGGTAACGGAAACCGGGATGACAATCGGCACAGGCCAGCGCGCCATCCGGGTTGGACTCGCCATGTACCGAGTGTGTCAGGATGGAGGGGTCAATGGTCACAGAGAGCGTTTCGCCACTAGGTAACTGCCAGACCTGATCGGGCTGGGTGTGGCAAAGCAGGCAGTAGGCGTCCGAGGCTGGCTCAGGCGTTGGGGCTGGTGTAGCCTCACCCTGATCCTGAGCCGTAGCAACACCGACCCACAGCCCCAACGAGATAAGGATTACTCCGAGCAAAAGCAAACCCACTTTGGCTTTGCCCATCATGAGGCTGCCTCCTGATTTCCTGTTTTACGCCGCGCCTGACGTAGGATGAAGGCTGATCCGCCCAACAAGATCAAGGCGACTACACTAATCACAATGATGGTAACGGGTCTAAATCCGGTACGGGCAGGAAGTTCCATGCCCACCGCGATTGGTTCAGGTTGAGATGGTGTTGCTGTCGGTGCAGGCCCCTCGGTAGGTTCGATGGAGGCGCCCGGAACGCTTAATTGAGCTAAGAGGATCGACGTGTGATCGAGCAGTGCGTCAACGTAAGCGTAGTTATGAACCCCTAAGCTGCCATCATTCTGAACAAAATTCAGGGCGGTCACGACACGGTTATAGTCGGCACTGGCCGCGCTGCCTTCTTCTGGCACCGCAATGCTGCTGAGGCGCGCGCGCGCCACCGAAAGCCGTGAACGTACCGATGCCTGCGTGTCTTCGATCAGGGATTGCAGATCCGTCGGGAGTAAACCGGTGTGACATTCCGAACAGGCATCCGGTGGGCTATCCACTGACTCGCCGGGAATTACCGGACGCCAGGTATGGTTGGCAAGCGACGCGCCATCAATCGGTACGCCGGACATGTGGCAAGTGACACAACGCGGGCCATCTTCGGCAGAGAAGTGAACGGAAGGCACACCGTCTACGCCGTCAATGATGGGCTGTCCCTCAAACATTTCAGCGACGGGGTGATGGACAGGTTGAACCAGGTCTGTGTTGCGGTGGCAAGAGGTACACAATTCATAGGCAGTCGTGACGAGGTTAAACTCGGTTTCTGCCGCTGTATGGGGACTGTGACAGGTGGTGCAGGTGATACTGAACTGGGCGGTAGCGAGTGTTGTAGACGCCGGAGGTTCGCCGGACAGATCCCCTTCTTCATAGACCGCGCGGATACGCTCGGTGAAGGAGTAATCGCCGCTGTGACAGGCCACACACCCATCCTGTGCGCTTGAACTACGGGTGAGGGTATCCAAAGAACTGGCGTGCGCAGAGGACATCCACTCGTTGAACTGCATGTTATTGAGGCGTCCGTGTCCGGTTTCATACCAGGCGTTGGCGTCATCTTCGGAGACAAGCTGGAAGATGGTCGGGTCAAGGAGTTGGGTTCCGGGACGGTAGGCGGTTGGATAAGGATGCGCGGAATCCGGTGCCATGCCCTGACTGTGACACTGGCCACAGATTTGAGCGTCGGGGCTGACCACGATAGCGCCGTGAATTTCAATCAGCTCGTCATCATCGGGGCGGCTGCCAGCATCGTCGGCAATTTCCGCATGGATGCTGCCCGGCCCGTGACAGGCTTCGCATTGAACGCCTTCATCTTCCCAACGCCCACGTTCAAGATCCAGACCCGTCGTATGGCAACCCGCGCAGTTCTGTATCCAATCGTATTCGGGAGAAGGCCATGTTGCGCCGAGGGTATAGGGCTGCCACGTCTGGGTGACAGTATTCCACTCTGCGGGGAGCACAACGGTCTCTTCGTCCGGCGTTTCGTACACGTAGCGCTGCAAGTAACGCCCGGCTCCTACCGCGAAGACAATATCGTCTGCGGTAAAGGGACGAGGCGCGTCTTCGCCCGGAAACTGTACCATACGCAAATCGGCACCCTGCTCAAAATCCGCCAGGATACCATCCTTGTTGCGTTCTACGTCCTGAAGCGCCAGCGCATGAGGGGTGTCGGCGTGATCACGGGCAAGACCGCGATGGCAGTCCTGACACTCACTTGAGCCAACATATTCAGGTACTTCGTCATCCCCCTGAGCACCGATATATTGTACCGGCAGGGCGATGGCAATACCCAACGCGATCATACCGAACGCAAACCATAGTAGCCGATGAATAATCACGGTGCGACCCATAACGAGTTCCCCAGTCAATCAGGTACAAGTGGAAAGACTATGTGTGGACAAAGATGAAGTACACTTTATGGTATAGTCTTCCGGCCCTCGCTACTAATTTAGTGTACGGGTGGGAAGTCGCAATCATCCGCAGGGGTGATTCGGATTCATCCTTATGGATGATTTGTGACAAGCACAGATACGCTAACATGTCCCAATTAGGGCAAATCTAGGCTAACATGTTCGCTGCTGCTGTTTGAGGTCTGAACAGGGTTAGAGGAAGTATTTTTGTATGGCATGGTTCCAGCGATTAATCCCCAGACGCGGTGAAACCCTTTCCATCCGCCATTTTCTTATGGTTGGGCTGCTGCTGGTCGGCATTGGGGTATTCATGCTCGTCGCCCCTCCTATCTGGGAATACACGAACTCCACAGGATTTTGTGGGACAACGTGCCATACCATGCCGCCGGAATATGCGACGTTTCTGGTATCCCCCCATTCGCGCGTGACCTGCGTGGATTGTCATATTGGCCGCGATTTGCTGCTGGTGCAGTTCTTCCGCAAATCAGGACATATGCGCCTGATTGTTGATACGATCCTTGAAAACTATGAACTGCCGATCCGCGCGACGACCATGAGTCCAGCACGACAAACCTGCGAAATGTGTCATGCGCCGGAAACTTTCGCTGACGACAGCTTGCAGGTGATCAATACGTTTGACAATAACCGCACGAATGACCCTTACAGCATCTATCTGCTGATGCATACAGGCGGCGGCAGCCAGCGGCAGGGTTTAGGGCGCGGCATCCACTGGCACATTGAAAATCCCATCACGTATATTGCGCTGGATGCAGAGCAGCAGGAAATTCCCTGGGTTCGCGTTGAAATGGCAAGCGGTGAAGTGGTCGAGTACAACGCGATCAATTCCCCGATTGACACCGAAAACCTCGGCCAGTACGAAATTCGGGAAATGGACTGCATCACCTGCCATAACCGCATCGCGCATGATGTTGAGCCACCCAATCGCGCGGTAGATGAAGCCCTGCGCGCAGGCGATATTTCACGCGATATTCCTTTCATTCGTGTGCGGGCGATTGAACTTCTGGGTGCGACTTACAGTACAACAGAGGAAGCGCTGCAAGCGTTCCAGTCGCTTGACCCGTACTACAGCCAGAACTACCCTGAGTTTTATGCGCAGGGACAGCAGCTTGTGAGCGAGGCCATCGCTATGCTGTCGCAGTTGTACCAGGAAAGCAATTACCCTGAACAACTGTTGAGCTGGGATACGCATCCGAATAATGTTGGACATCTCAATTCAGCGGGCTGTTTCCGCTGTCACGATGGCGAACACTTCAGCGATACAGGTGAGGTCGTTCGGCTTGAATGTAACCTGTGCCATACTATTCCGGCAGTTGTGCGCCCCGGCGAAATTGAACCGTCTCTGCCGCTGACAACAGGCATCGAACCCTCGACGCACCTGGATTCAACGTGGATCAGCCGCCACCCCACTGCCTTTGACGCAAGCTGCTCGAACTGCCATACCACCGCCAATCCAGGCGGCATCGATAATCAAAGCTTCTGCTCCAACAGCGCGTGTCACGGTTCTTCGTGGGAATTTGCCGGGTTCAACGCTCCCGGGCTGGCGACCATCCTGGGCATCTATCAGGTTACAGCACCACCGCTGCTGGAAGATTTCAACGGCGAACCCACATATGCCATCCTCCAGCCGTTCTTTACACAGCAATGCGGTGCCTGTCACGGAGCAGTACCCACCAACGGGCTGCGGTTAACGGACTATGACAGCCTGATTGCAGGCAGTGTCAACGGGCCGGTGGTGGTTTCTGGCTCACCAGATGAAAGCCGCATGATCCAAGTACTGAGCGATGGACATTTCGCGCAGGTCACCGATCATCAGTTAGAATTGCTCACCCGCTGGATTGAGGGCGGATTACAGCCGTAACGAATTACTACAAGCCAAAAGAAAAGACCCACTCGTCTCGAATGGGTCTTTTTTATGTCCGCTAACACACGGTCAGCACTTGCGTCCAATACCTCAACTGAAGCCTGATGTTGAGGCGGGTACGGGAGCGCTGCTGGACACGGATGTTGTCTGGCCTTTGATGGCAATCCGTGACAGGCGGCGTTTAGTACGCTTGCCGCCACAGCGCGGGCACATGATGGCATCGTCTGCCTGGCTTATGGAAACTCGTTTCTCGAAAGGCTGCTCACAGTCATGGCAGTCATATTCGTACAGTGGCATCGTTAACTCTCCAACGCTTTGATGACGCGCGCCAGTCGTTCACGCGCTTCGTGGGCTACAGGCTGCAAGGCTTCAGCGTCAACGAAGTTCATCATCGCCAGAGGGTCGATAATGCCGACCTGGATCGAATCATCTTCCATCTGGGCGACGGTCACGTTACAGGGCAGCAGCAGGCCGACCTCCGGCGCGCTGGTTAAGGCGCGATACGCTAAGGGCGGATTACAAGCCCCTAGAATTTTGTAGGGGCGGAAGTTCACGTCGAGTTTCTTCTTGAGCGTGTCTTTCACGTCAATTTCCGTGAGGACACCAAAGCCTTCACCCTTCAGCGCCTCAATCACACGCTTGAGTGCCGACTCGTAATCTGTATGCAGTGTGGTCGTCATGCCTATCGCTTGTTGTGTTTGAGACATGCTTTCCTCCTAATTACGTTCCAGAGGCAGCCCGTGCTGCATCCAGTTGAAGTTCCGCCGACCACGTTGTACACGGTCTCGAAGCCTTTTTGCCCCAGCAGCGCCGCCGCTGATTGGCTGCGACTGCCGCTGGCACAGATGACGGCAACAGGCTGACTGGGGTCAAGTTCGCTGGTACGGCGCGCGAATTCGCCTAATGAAATCAGGCGCGCACCAGGGATATGTCCCTGCGCAAATTCCCAGGACTCGCGCACATCGACGACGATGGGGCGACTGCCATTGCCTTTTTCCAGCAGTTCAAACAGTTCCTGTGGTTCAATATCCTTGACATCACCGCTGGTCGTGGGCAGGCCCATCGCTTCCCATGTTTGCAGGCTGTCGGCCAGATAACCGACAACATTGTCATAGCCCACACGAGCGAGGCTGTAGACAACGCGGCGATAGTCAGCGGCATTGGCCAGCAGCAGGATAATGGGAACATCGGGCGGCAGCACAAACCCAATGCGGTGACTCAGTTGGTTATCGGCTTCCAGATGCACAGAGCCAGGAATGTGCTTGGCCTTGTAGTCTGCTTTAGAGCGCGTGTCGAGCAGCGCCGCGCCCCGGCGGAAATGCGGCACTGAGTCCTGCACCGTTAATGGGCGTGCATTAACTTCACCCAG
The DNA here is from genome assembly GCA_046328675.1 of Anaerolineae bacterium. Classification (GTDB taxonomy): domain Bacteria; phylum Chloroflexota; class Anaerolineae; order Aggregatilineales; family Phototrophicaceae; genus JACAER01. The sequence goes on along the minus strand of JAXLWC010000021.1, from coordinate 43,271 downwards.
CGCAAGCGGCCCCTGCCGATTGATCTGCTTGATACGCTTGTGATTACCCGGCTGTTCCGGTAAGTCTGCCGTCGCGAAATCGACATACTCATCGCGGCCCTGTACCTGTAGAGCCGGATTGTGATGACGCTCAAAACCGATTGTGGAACTCAGCACCGAGCCGATGGACTTGCCACAAAGGGAGCCAGCGCCATGTCCCGGCAAAACCATCACGCCATCGGCAAGCGTCAGATATTCGTTGTGAAGGGTGTCGTGCATGTGACCAGCCAATTCACGCGCGGCTTCCAGGCCCACAAGGTCGGGACGCCCAGCATCGCCAACGAACAGCGTGTCCCCTGTTAGCGCCATCCAGGGTTCATCAGCGCGTGTTTTATCCACGAGCAGCAGCGTAATGCTTTCCGGCGTATGCCCCGGCGTAAAGCGAACCCGCAGTTCCACGTTGCCCAATGTGATGACCTCTCCATGCACCAGCGTCTTGTGGGCGAACTGCGCCTGAGCCGCTTCGTGAACGTAAATGTCGGCTCCGGTACGCGCTGCCAGATCGGTGTTGCCAGAAACATGGTCGGCGTGCAAATGGGTTTCGACGATGTGGGTAATCTTCATGCCGCGTTCGGCAGCGGCGTCCAGATACTTCTGAATATCACGGTCAGGGTCAACGACGGCGGCTACACCAGCGCCTTCGCATCCCACCAGATAGGAAGCACAGCCAAGCCCGTCGATATAGAACTGCTGTAGATACATTCTCATTCTCTCCAGTTACAGTATTTTCGGAAGGTTGTCGTAGAGCAGAAACACAGCGAGCACGATCACAAACACAGCAAACGCGCGTCTGAGCAGTGCTGCATCCAAGTGCTTACCCAGCCGTGTCCCGAAAAATGTGCCAAGCACCCCTGCAACGACAAATACGGCAATTAAGGACACATCAACTGTTAGCCCGCCCAGATGCCCTACAAATCCGGCGAAGCTGTTCATGGCAATCACGACCAGCGAAGTCCCTACGGCATGGTGCATGGGCATACCTACCAGCATCACCAGCGCCGGAACGATCAGAAACCCGCCACCTACACCGAGGATGCCTGTGAGCAGTCCAACGGCTGCGCCGCTGATGACGACCTTAAGAACGCTCAAATCCTGAGCCTGTTCCTGCGGCTGCGTCGATACTTTCTGTTTGACCAACAGGGTGCCAATGGCCAGCATTAACAGCGCAAAGACGACCATCAACAAATTGGGCGCAACCTGTTTGGATAAGCCTGCCGCGAGATAGGAGGTGAACATGCCTGTCCCGCCAAAGATGAGCGCTACACGCCAGTTGAGCGTTCCCTGAGACTTGTGGAAAAATGCGCCGAGCGCACTGTTCGCACCGACAATCGCCAGCGAGGTGGTGACGGCAACCTGTGGGGTCTGGCCGACGAGATACACCAGCGCCGGAACGGTGAGGATAGAGCCACCGCCGCCCAGCAAACCCAATGAGCCGCCGATGCCAAGCCCAACACAAGATTCAGCAGGAAGGCCAACATCATTTCCCCTTTTTCACGGGAAAGCCTGCATACTGCCAGCCGATCATGCCGCCGCGCAGGTTGAGCGCTTTGTAGCCCGCACTGGTAAGCTGGCCCGCCGCCGATCCGCTGCGTGACCCGGAACGGCATACACACAGGATTTCAGTGTCTTTCGGCAGTTCGTTCAGGCGGCGGTTGAGTTCATTCAGGGGGATGAGCTTCGCGCCTGCAATGTGTCCGGTACGGAATTCATCCGGCTGGCGCACATCGAGAATGAAAAGGGGTTCTTCACTTTCGATCCGAGCCTTGGCATCTGCCGCGTTCAGATTTTGACCACTGCTGCCGAAAAGCGCTTTGAAGATGTTCATGCTGTTTCCTTATGTCTCCAGAGATTATTCAACAGGGTAACCCTGTGCTGTCCAATCGTTGAGTCCGCCCATGTCGTAGATGTTCGAGTAGCCAGCCTGTGCCAAAATCTGGGAGGCCTGCGCGCTGCGATTGCCGCTGCGGCAGTACACCACAATCGGCTGGTCGGTTGGGACTTCGCTCAGGCGGCTTTGCAGTTCATCTACGGAGATGTTGACGGCTCCATGAATATGGCCGCTGGCGAATTCCTCAGCGGTGCGCACATCCAGCAGGAAATGCGCCGTATTGCTGGCAAGGAATTGAGTCTGATAAGCGGCGGGGGATAAATCCTGTGCTGCACTTGCAGGGCTGCGGGTCGCAAAGAAAGCGACAGCGGCAAGGGCTACCAGTACGACAGCGCCGATAAGATACAGGTTGAGTGAACGTGGTTTGTTATTGCGTTGGCTGCGTTTGGACATGTTATCTTCGTCCTTATCTTCTGTGAACGTCTACACTTTACCCTGAACTCAGTGTGGAGAGTTACGCCCAAAACGTTATAATGTGATATAAGTGACAGCTTATAGCACTGAGGCACGCCATGCTTGATCTTTATAAATTGCAGATTTTCTCGGTGGTGGTACAGGAAGGCAGCTTCAGTGCGGCTGCCGAAAGGCTGTACATTACCCAGTCGGCGGTGAGCCAGCACATCAAGGAGTTGGAAGCCAGCTTAGGCAGACAGCTTTTCCAGCGCGGCTGGCGGGGCGTCAAACTCACCCCACACGGCGAAATCCTGAGTCGTTATGCCGGGGAAATCTTTGCGCTGGTGGCACAAGCTGAAAATGCTTTAACCGACATTGACCGCTTGAGCAGCGGACGTGTGAGCATTGGAGCGACGCTGGGGGTTGGCATCTACCTTGCGCCAGACTGGGTGCAGCACTTCCGGGCACGTTATCCTCAGTTGACGGTAGCGCTGCAAACCGGAGTTACCTCCACCATTGTCAACGACGTGCTTGGGCAGCGCCTCGACATTGGCTTTATCGAAGGCGAACTGGATGAGCACCCGCCTGCGCGCCTGTCATCGCTGGTTCTGGAACAAATCGAGCAGAAGGTGGTTGTCGGCTTTAAGCATCCTTTCTGGGATTATGATTCACTGCGTATAGAGGATTTGCGCCAGAAGTCTCTGATTGTGCGTGAGGAAAACAGCCAGTCGCGTATCTGGCTGGAACGCATCCTGCATCAGCACCATATTGAACCCATGATTGGCGCAGAATTCGATAACCTGGAGTCGATGAAGCGTGCCGTATCCATTGGCATGTGCCTGGCGGTGCTTCCGCCTTATGTGGTACAGACAGAGGTTGACCAGCATCTGCTGCGTATGATTCCTATCGAGGGGAAACCCTTCAGCCGCAGTCTGAAGCTCATCTGGGACACGAACGTCCATTTTTCGCCCATCACCCGTGCCTTTTTAGGCGAACTGAGCCAGCGTTACAGTGCTTTGAGGGGCCTGCTCCAACAAATGAGTTCATGACATTGTGCTCATGGAATTCATGACAAACGTCACATTATCACCTCCCTGATGAAAGATCGGCTGTATGTCGTCAGTCTGAAGTGCATTGAAGACGCTGATTTTATATCCAATGTGAGGTCTATCTTGTCCCCGATAACTGTACGCACAGAACAAGGCTACCGAACGGCTATCCATATTCGGAACCACACCGTGATTGCTGACGAGCTTATTCAGGACGGCGGCACAGACACAGCGCCAACGCCGATGGAAATCCTGATTGGCACGGTAGGCGCGTGTATCGCCGTCACCACGCAGGCATATGCCCAGCGCAAAGGCTGGCCGCTGGAACGGGTATCCGTTGAACTGGAAATGGAACGGATTCGGCGTGAAGATTATCCTGCCTATACAGGAGAGGCGGCTTTTGTCCATGAAATTCGCGAGGTGGTTCAGTTTGAAGGGCCGCTGACTGATGAACAGAAAGCGCGGCTGCTGACCGTTGCTGGCAAATGCCCGGTCCATCTGACGCTGGAAAATCCGGTATTTTTCAACCAACAACTGATCAACACGGCAGTTCCTGAGTAACCGACCCCCTCATCCCCAACCCTTCGCCCCCGACTTCAAGGGAGAAGGGAGAAAATACGCTTCGCGTGAGGCGGCGGTACACTTTTCATTTTGAGTTCACCACGCAAGATAAAGGAGCGGGTGAACAAGGGATTAATTCCCTGCTCGGTGCGCAATTCACTTTGTTGATGTACGAGCACCAATGATTGAGTAGACACCACAGCATCATCTATCAGGTGTGCCCTACAAGCTGAAGTAGGGCACACCTTTCTGATGCAATAGACTCTCAGACGCGCACTTTTTCCAGATACTCACGGGCTGCGGGTGCCAGCAGCGATTCAAAGCCGATGCTGATGTAACGTGCGCCGCGCTGCCGCCACTGCTGCGCCGCCTGCGCGTTCCCGACCATAATCCCCAGCGCAGCGTTTGAACCCGCTACCGTGTCTACAATGCGGTCTATAGCCGCCTGCACGGAAGGATGCTGCGGCTGTCCCGGCACACCAAGCGAGTGGGAGAGGTCAGTTGGGCCGATGAAAATCACATCAACGCCATCAATCTTCACAATCTCCGGCAGTTGATCGACGGCTTCGATGGTTTCGATATGGATGACCACCAGAGTTTCCTGATTGGCGGTCTGAACATACTCGGCAAACGAGCCTTTTAAGGCGTAATCCGCCGCGCGGACTGCCGCCAAGCCGCGAATGCCGCGTGGATAGTATTTGACGGAACGAACAACGGCTTCTGCTTCTGCCGCCGAGTTGACCCAAGGGACATGCAGGCCCTGCGCCCCGGTATCCATCAAACGCAGGATAATGTGCGGCTGATTGGTCGTTACGCGAACGATAGGGGTCACGTCCTGAAGTTCTGCTGCGCGCACCATGTTCTCGCAGTCCTGCGGCTGGATGGTGCCGTGTTCGGCGTCGAAAACGATGAAATCCCAAGGTTGATAGCCTAACACTTCAATCAGGCTGGCGTTGGGATAACGCACGAAACAGCCGAACACTGTTTCGCCTGCTTTTAAACGTTCTTTAGTCTTGTTTTTCCGCATATATGCCTCTATTCAGGACGTTTGTGATGACGTTCCATGACGGCAGGACGAAGCTGTGCCACAACGCCGCCATCCACGTACATGATTTGCCCCGTTACATAACTGGCTTCGCTGCTGGCAAAAAACAGGACAGCCGCAGCGACATCGGAAGGCTGTCCCATACGCTCAAGCGGAACCGTGTCCAGCAGGCGTTTTTGTTTTTCTGGCGTTGGCAAATAGTCAGATACGGCTGGTGTTGCCGTGATCCCTGGCCCGACGGCGTTCACCCGTATCTGCCACGGGGCAAGGTCTACCGCCATCGCACGCGTTAAAGCCTCGATTGCGCCTTTGGTCGCATCATAAGCAGACATTTCCCGATGTGCCCGCAGCGCGCCAAAGCTGCTGATATGCACGATGGAACCGGGCTTTTTCTGCTCTGCCATAATCCGCACCGCATGGTGTGAACACAAAAAGACACTTTTCAGATTAGTCTGGATCACCTTGTCCCAGAATTCTTCCGTCATGTCGAGGAAGTGCGCGGTTGGGACTGCCCACGCCGCGTTGTTGACCAACACATCAACGGTGCCGAATGCAGCCATGATGTCGGCATACATGCGCGCCACCTGCTCCGACTGGCTGACATCCACTTGCAGCGCGAGGATTTCCCCGCCGAACATTTTTAGTTCCTGTTCCGCTTGGCGCAGCGTGGTCTCATTCATATCAGCGATGACCAACCGCGCGCCTTCGCGGGCAAAGCGTTCCGCAATCCCGCGCCCGATGCCCTGCCCGCTGCCTGTGACGATGGCAACCTTACCCTGTAGTAACATAGGTAGATTCCTCTGCCTATGGACGGCGTAATGAAACAACGTCAGCCCAAGTGCCCGTTTCCCACGATTGCTCCACCGCAGCCTGAAATTCAGCGACGGCCAGCGCTTCGGCAAAACTCGGCGCGCGCTGTTTGCCATCGACGATGGAGCGCAGGAACTGGTAGGCTTCAATCGTCTTGAGGTCGTCATAGCCCAAACCTGTTCCCGGTGCCGGATTAAAGCTCGCGTGAAACGGATGATGTTCGGGATCGGACAGGACGCGCACATAACCATCATGCGATTCATGGCCGTCGGGCAGATAGATATTCATCTCGTTCATGCGCTCAAAATTCCACCTGATCGCGCCCTTTCTGCCGTTGACATCAAAGGCCATTTCGACTTTCGGCCCAAACACCACGGCAGGCTTCCAGCGTCCCATGAGCGCCATTGGCGAACTGCACCAGCGCGCTTACGTAGTCTTCGTTGGTCACGTCGCCAAACGGGCCGTCAGTGCGTGTGGTGAAGTGTGTGCCTTCGCCGGGAGTGGACAGGGGCGCTGCTTGATAAACGTTTCGCGGTTGGCCACCACACGCTTAATCGGGCCAGCAATCATCAGCGCCATATCGGCGGCGTGTGACATCAGATCACCCAGCGTACCCAACCCGGCATATTCCTTCTGGAAGCGCCACGAAAGCACGGAGTAGGGGTTGCTGCCATACATGGCGAAGAAACGGCCCCGATAATGGGTTAAATCACCGAGCTTGCCATCCTGAATAAACTGGCGCGCGTACTGTACGACAGGTGCCCAGCGGTAGTTGTAGCCTACGAAGCTGAACACGCCAGCCTTGCGGGCGGCATATTCGATGTCTGCTGTTTCCTGCGGGTTGCGACCCACAGGTTTTTCACAAAAGATGTGTTTACCAGCGGCGGCGGCAGCCTGCACGATTTCGAGATGTTTATCGTTAGGCGCAGCGATGTTGACCACCTGCACATCCGGGTGATTGACCACATCGCGCCAGTTGGTCGTGGACTGTTCAAAGCCCAGTTTCGCCTGGGCTTTTTTGGCGCGTGCTTCAACCTCATCGGCACAAATCACCAGGCGAGGCCGAATGTCGCTGTCATCGAAGCGGCTGGGGATGCCACTATATGAACGGCTGTGGGTTGTTCCCATCCAGCCCATACCGATAACGCCAATACCGATAGGTTTCGTCATAATGCAAAATCCTCATTAAATTTATGAACTTATTCTGCTGTTGTATCGTTGTAGTATTTTGACAGCTATCCTACAATAGGATATCCTATTTGGGTTCATTTGCCAAAAAAAGGTATGGTTACTGCATGGCTAAGTTATACGGTTTTTGGTGTGAACGTCCCCTGCCTACGGAATTTGAGCCGCTGCTGGACGGCGTCGGTACGGTGATCGGGGCCAGCAGTGTGTCCTCCGATGCGTTCTGGAACCACGCGCAAAATGTACACGCGATTATTGCCGGGGCAGCCAACCGCTTTGATGCGGCTTTCATGCAGAAGGTGCCCAACCTGAAAGTGATTTCACGCACAGGGATTGGTGTTGACAATGTGGTGATTGCCGATGCTACCACGCGCGGGATTGCGGTCTGCAACGCGCCGGATGTACCGACCAGAGCAACCGCCGAACATGCGATAACGCTGATGCTGGCAACGGTCAAACACTTGCACAGCATAGACCGCGCATTGGAAAAAGGTGAACGACGTGATTTCTACAGCGCGCAGCGGGCTATCGAAATCGAAGGGCTGCGACTGGGAGTGGTTGGATTGGGGCGTATCGGGCGCAAAGTAGCCCAATACGCACAGGGCTTAGGCATGATGGTCATCGGCTACGATCCCTATCTCTCCGCCGAACAATACGCACAAATTCGCGTTGAGCAGGCCGCTTCTTTAGAGTCCCTGCTTTCTCAGGTGGATGTCGTTTCGTTACATGTCCCTGCTACAGCCGAAAACAAACACCTGATGAATGCCGCACGCTTCGCGCAGATGAAAGCCGGGTCATATCTGATTAACACCGCGCGCGGCAGCCTGGTCGATGAAGGGGCTTTGCTGGCGGCTTTGGACAGCGGGCATCTGCATGGCGCAGGGCTGGACGTGTTCGAGACTGAACCGCCAAGCGCAGATCATCCCCTGCTGCACCGCGATAACGTGATCGCTACGCCACATATTGGCGGCGTCACCGTTGGCAGCCGCAGCCGTTTCTGGCAGGAAGCGGTGATGCAGGCGGTGCAGGTGCTCAAGGGAGAGCGTCCCGCAAACCTGGTGAACCCGGAAGTCATGAAATGATCGTTGACGCCCACGTTCACATCTGGCGCGCCACTGCGAATTACCCGAACCCATCAGCGACGATTGTCAGCCCTTTTTCGGATGTGCCGATTGACCTGCTGGCAGATTACATGGATGAGCACTTCGTCAGCCGCGCGGTGCTGATTCAGCCGCTTTATCCTGGCGAAGACAACAGCTATGTCGCAGACTGTGCCGCTGCTCAGCCGGAAAAATATGCTGCTGTTTGCATCGTTGATCCGGCTAAAGCCGAGTCGCCAGATCGTCTGGAATACTGGGTTAAGGAACGCGGCTGCAAAGGCTTACGGCTGCGCCCGATGATAGCTGACGAGGAATCGGCCTTTCAGAGCGCTGCGAGTCTTGGACTCTGGGAACGCGCAGCGGCGCTGGGTATCGTGGTGAACATCGTAGCGCGTCCGCAGCATATCGCCGCTATTGGTCAGCGCGCCGAACAATTCCCAACCGTGCCGATTATCGTGGATCACATGGCGCACCCGCATCCTGATGACGGCATCCACGCCGAATCATTTCGCACGCTGCTCAATCTGGCGCAGTTTCCCAATGTCTTTGTGAAACCGACTGGCTACTACTATTACTCAGGCCAGCGCTACCCCTATCAGGACTGCTGGGAGCATTTCCGCGCGGTATTCGAGCATTTTGGCGCGGCGCGTTTAATCTGGGGCAGCGACTTCCCACATGTGCTGCTGCGAACAGGCTATCGTCGCAGCATCCTCATGCAAGAGCGCGTCTTCCCCTTTTTGACCCCGGCAGATATGGCCTTGATGATGGGAGAAAACGCGCTCCGCTTGTACTGGCGCGACGAACGTCGTTAGTAACCCATTGGTGCTCGTTTACCCCTCATCCCCAGCCCTTCTCCCACTCGCTTCGCGGGGGAGAAGGGAGAAAATACAAGGCTTGGGACAGACAGTTGTCAGGTTTTTGCTGATATGTTGAGTTCACTAGCACCATTAGTTAGTAGTGGTAACGCTGTAAGTTCTCGCGCGTCTTGACATACTCCTGCCGCGCGTCTGCCGTTTCCTTGACTGCGGATACTTCAGCAGGCGCAACATCCCACCACACCTCAGACGATGGGCCGTAACGATGCGGTTCGGTCTCCACCACGACAGCGCAGAGGCATGTTTCCTTGCGCGCTTCCGCGAGAGCTTGCTTCAGTTCGTCGGGATTCTTGACATTCCAGGCTTTGGCGCCCATGCTCTCAGCATTCTTAGCAAAATCAATCTCGACATATTCGCCTTCGAGACGGTTGGTTTCAGCGCTGCGCTCGCGGAATTCATTGCCGAAGCTGACGCCGACACGCCCCATCTGTAAACGGCGGATGATCTGAAAACCATGATTGTTGAGGATAATCAGGGTAATTTTCAGCCCTTCCTTCATAGCCGTCACCAGTTCCGAAGGCTGCATCAGATAGGTACCATCGCCAATCAGCACGTAAACTTCGCCCTCTGGCTGTGCCATTCGCACGCCTAAACCTGCCGGGATTTCATAGCCCATGCAGGAAAAGCCAAATTCGAGGTGGCAGTGACGACCATTTGTCGCATCCCAGAGCTGATGCAAGTCGCCGGGAGGTCCACCCGCAGCGGCTACAATGGTGTCGCCCGTCTGTGCCTGCATGTTAATCACATTGATGGCGTGGAGCTGGCTGAATGCCTCACCTTTATGTGACACAAACACGTCTGTTTTCAGAAGTTCCTGCCACTCGGCCTTGGCAACGCCAACTTCCTCGAAGTAGGCAGGATTGGGTCTCAGTCCTGCCTGCGTACCTTCAGCAATCAGCGCACGCAGCGCCTCACGCGCGTCCGCCACAATCGGCAGCGCGCCCTGCTTGTAGGCATCATGGCCGTTCACGTTGATGCTGATGAACCTGACATCAGGGTTGTTAAATACGGACTGCGAACCTGTGGTGAAGTCGGTCAGACGCGTACCAATGCAGATAATGAGGTCGGCCTGACTGACGAGCTTGCCCGCTGAGCCTGCGCCTGTTACGCCAAAACCGCCCAGCGTCGGAACGCTGTCATCGGCCATCGCGCCTTTGCCCGCAAAGGTCTCGCCCACCGGAATACCGAACTTGTTGGCAAAGGTCTGCAATTCGGCTTTAGCTTCCGAATAGATCACGCCGCCACCTGCGATAATGACAGGACGCTCGGCTTTTTTAATCAGTTCGATGGCGGTGCGAATGCGCTGGGGATTAGGCAGACGACGTTCAATTTCCCAAACACGTTCTTCAAAAAAGGAAATGGGGTAATCATAAGCGTGAGACTGAATGTCCTGTGGGAGTGAAATCACCGCCGCGCCTGTGTCTGCCGGATCGGTCAGAATGCGCATGGCTTCGGGCAGCGCGGTCAGAATATGTTCAGGTCGTGTCATGCGGTCAAAGAAACGGCTGACGGGACGAAAGGCATCGTTAACGCTGACATCGGCAGAGATGGGATGCTCAAGCTGCTGGAGCACTGGCCCCTGATGGCGTGTGGCATAGTAGTCACCGGGGAGCAGCAGCACAGGCAGGCGGTTAACGGTGGCCGTAGCCGCGCCTGTAATCATGTTGGTAGCGCCGGGGCCGATGGAAGAGGTACAAGCGAGCGTCGCCAGCCGCAGGTTGGCTTTGGCGAAACCGCTGGCGGTATGCACCATCGACTGCTCGTTTTGCGGCTGCATGAAGGGCAAATCCTGGCCGTATTCGATAAGCGCCTGGCTTAGCCCTGCCACATTACCATGACCAAAAATACCAAACAACGCCTGAATCAGACGCCGCCGTTGGCCGTCCCGTTCGCTGTATTGCACCTGTAAGTATTTGACGATAGCCTGTGCCATTGTCAGGCGGAGTGTTTTTTGAGATGTCATGGGGTCTTTCCTTTAAATTTAATTATCATAATTACCAATGACGTGCTGATCAAAATCAACCAGTGAGCCGGTCATCATTTCGGCGGCATCACTGAGCAGGTACGCGGTGATCCCCGCCACATCTTGCGGACGCAGTAAACGTTTGAACGGCAGCTTAGGCTCAGCCAGTTCCAGCCAGTTTTCCGGCTTGCCCATTGCAAGCTGCACGGCATGTTCGTTGGTCGTAAAAGTCCAGCCGATATTTAAGCCATTCACGCGGATGTGATCGAAGCGTAAGGCGTGCGCCGCATTCTTCGTGAGCGTCGCCAGCGCTCCTTTTGAGGCGCAGTAGGCCGTGATGAAGGGCTGCCCGCCGTGCGCCGACATGCTCAGCACATTGACGATGCTGCCGCTGATTTTCTCGCGCTTCATCACACGCACGGCTTCCTGCATCAGGATAAAGGGCGCGCGGGTATTGACCCGAAAAATCTGATCCCATAATTCCACGCTGGTATCATCCAGTGTGCCGCGTGTGGTTAAGCCAGCGGCATTCACCAACCCATCGACACGCCCGAAGCGCTCATCGCAGGCCCGCACAATCTGCCTGCAATCTGCTTCCGACTCCAAGTCGGCAGCCACGTACAACGCGTTGGTGCCTGCCTGTTGCAAATCCGCAGCAATCCTGTGACCGTTTTCCTGATTACGCCCACAGATGACGACGGCCTGCGCGCCCACGTCAGCCAGATGGCGTGCAATCCCTTCGCCTAAGCCCTGCGTACTCCCCGTGACGATTACAACCTTTCCCTGTAATGTCTTCGCCTGATCACTTTTCGCCAATGCACATCCCTCCAAAAAACTATATATATGAAGCTATAACTGCTTTAAACGATCTTTAATCCCTTCATAGTGAGACACCATGCTTTCCTGCATCGCGCTCACATCGCGGGCTTCCAGAGCTTCTACGATGCGCAGATGTCGTTCGTAGGTTCGCATCAGGTCACGCGGTTCGGGAATCGAAGTTAATTGGCGTGCCTGATAATAAATACCCCAGAACACGTCCAGAATTTTGCCGAGCACGTTGTTTTCGACATTGATCCACAAGGTCTGATGAAACAGACGATCATTCTCAGGCGAATAAGTTCCTGCTTTGGCGTTGGCCAGCATCTGCTGAACGATGGCCCGAAGTTGGGCGATTTGCTCCGTTGTCACTGCTTCGATAGCGCGGGGAATCATGCCGTATTCGACATGGAAACGAACTTCCAGAATGTCGGAAAGTTCGGTCAGGTTAAACATGATGCCGTAGCCGAAATTGTCCAGCAGGGCGTTGAAGGAAAAGCTGCCGACAAACAACCCCGCGCCAGAACGTCCCTCTACAATATCAAGCATTTCGAGGGCTTTGACGGCCTCGCGCACAGAATTGCGGCTGACGCCTAAGCGCGTGGCAAGGGCTACTTCGGGCGGCAGGGCATCGCCGGGTTTCAGATGATTCTGGATGATGTAGTCTTTGATTTCTTGCTGAACAACTTTGTAGAGTGGTAACCGATGTTTGACGGGTTTTATGGGAAACTGCGGTTCATTAGCCATCAGCGTTTCGCTTCCTTTGTATTCACTCCAATCAATAGTATAATCTATCCTACAGTTGGATATTTGGACAGTTTGATTATAACGAACACGATTCGCCTGTCAATTTTTGCAGAAGTTCCCTTATTCAAATCCTTTGTGTATAAAATTTGGAGGTTGTTGTGACCATTCGTATTGGAAATGCGCCAGTTTCCTGGGCAATCTATGAATTTAAGGACATTGAGCCGAAATACACGTTTACGCGCGTTCTGGACGAAATCGCGGCGACAGGCTATCGCGGCACGGAACTTGGCCCCTGGGGTTTCCTACCCACTGAACCGGAAAAGCTGCGTGGGGAACTGGAACGCCGCCAGTTACAGATGGTCGGGGCATACGTTCCCGTGAAGCTGGTAGACGAGTCGGCGCATCCGGCAGCCGAAGCCGAAGCCATTAAAATAGGTAAGCTACTGGCGGCGCTGGGGGCGAAATATATTGTGTTGGCCGACGACAATGGCAGCGTCCCTGAACTGATTAACATGGCTGGGCGCGCTGTGGGTTCGCGGCTTTCGCCTGCTCAGTGGGATGTCGTGGCAAAGGGTGTGAACCAGATCGCGCGCAGGGTGAACGAGGCGACAGGGCTGAAATTTGCCTTCCATCATCACTGCGCTGGCTACGTCGAAACGCCAACCGAGGTTCTTCACCTGATGGATCGCACAGACCCGGATTTGGTTGGCCTGTGCCTTGATACGGGCCACTATCACTACGGCGGCGGTGATGCGCTGGAAGCCGTCAAGACTTATGGCTCACGCATCCGCCATCTACACTTTAAGGATTGTGATCCCCAGATTCGCCAGCAGTGCATCGACAAGCAGTTGAATTACTTTGAAGCGGTAGGTGCAGGTGTTTTCTGTGAACTCGGCAAAGGTGGGGTCAATTTCCCAGCCATCATCGCGGAAATGGAAAAGCTGGGTTTTGATGGCTGGGCAACCGTTGAGCAGGATATTCTGGTCGATGACCTGGACGCGCCGCGCGAAAGCGCTGCCCGCAACCGCGAATACCTGCGCAGTCTGGGACTCTAGGCTCAGGAAAACAGGGAAAGCCAGCCGAACCGCTGGCTTTTTAATTGGCGGGGCTTGAGGCTGCAATTGCGGCAATCGCCAGCAGCACGATGAAGATGCCACTGATAAAGGGGGAGGCATGGCCGATATTGGCGTACATTAGACCCCCGAGGAACGGCCCCGCAATCCGCGCCAACGACTGGATGGATTGATTGCCGCCCTGTACCAGTCCTTGTGATTCGGCACCCGCCACCCGCGAGAGCAATCCATTAAACGAAGGGCCGAGGAGACCATCGCCCATCGCTAAGACAATCGTCCCTAGCATCATGAGCACAGGAGAAGCCAGCAGCACTACCGAAGCCATGAAGCCATAACCCACGATTTCGAGGACGAGGCCGCCAATCGCGACGGGACGTTCGCCAAATTTGTTCAAGAGAACTTGCAGCAGCAGTCCTTGGACGAAGATGTCGGTGATACCCACCGATGCGAAAATGATGCCAATTCCGGCTGAATCCCAGTTGAGGTTGTCTTTGGCCAGCAAGCTAATGTTTACCGAGAGCGCAGCGAATGGCACCGTAAACAGGAAAATCGAAATCAGCAACCCACGCAACTGCGGCACGGATAACACATTGGCAAGCGCACTGAACGGATTAAGCGCGGCGGGTTTTAGCGCTGAACGCTTTTCTTTGGGCAAGCTCTCTGGCATGAAGAAAAACCCATAGATGACGTTTAACAAAGTCAGGGCTGCGGCCGCATAAAAAGGCACTTCAACCCCAAACCCGGCAAACACGCCGCCAATGGCCGGCCCTACCATGAAACCGATCCCCATGATTGCGCCCATCATGCCGAAAAACCTGCCGCGCTGCCCGGATGGAGTCACATCCGCGATGAAGGCGAACATAACGCTCATATTCGCCCCGGTAATGCCGTCGATGATGCGGCCCAAGAACAGCACCCATAGGGCACCACCCAAACCGAGCAAGAGAAAACCAATGGCAGAACCGAGGATACAAATGAGCAGAATCGAACGCCGACCATATTTGTCGCTCAGCGCGCCCAAAGCTGGCGCAGATAAAAACTGGCAGATGGCAAAGATAGAGGTGAGCCAACCGAGCACAATGCCAGCCTGGTTCGGATCGGAGACATAACGACTAATCAGAAACGGGGCGACGGGTGTAATGATCCCGAACCCAATAGAGGTTAAGGCCCCCGTGAGGATGATGAAAACGAGGACCTGGAGCCTGATCCCGTTTGATGAGCTGGAACTCTGTTGTGATTCCATGTGTAAATCCCTTTTGTATTGACGTTACGCATGGATTGTAGGACAAGGATGATGGGGGGTATTGAAAAAAATCCGCAACCTTCAGCTTCAGGCAGGGAGGGCAACCAGAGGAGACTGCATCTGGAACTGAGACCAATAGACATTCTTTGGGATCAGATAGGTTGAGGCAATGGTGGTGAAGTCGCGCGGGGTGCAATGGGCAAAAGCCCTAAATTCACGAATCAGGTGTGCCTGATCGCTATAGCCATAATGATTTGCCAGATCAGCTAAGCGGCTAGCTGGCTCTGAGATTAAGGCCGCACGCACGGCTTCAAAGCGAATGATGCGGGCATAGGTCTTGGGCGAAACAGCAGTGTACTGCTTGAAGCGGCGCTCAAACTGGCTGGACGACAAGTAGCTCTGGGCGGCAAGGTCGGTCATACGAATTTGCCCACGCGAATGTCGCAGCAGATGTCCAGCGGTGCGAATCGGCGTTACATCGTGCTTGCCGCGATAGGCCATTTTGCAGACATAGTCCTGAAAAGCGTTGATGGCTTCTTCGTAGCCTTGATGCGCGACAATCCGCGTGAGGTCATCGGCGAAACGCTGCCATCCCGCATCCAGGCCAATCACATGCACGCTTGATGGGTCGGCAGCAACATTCAGGATTGGTTTTACGGCCCAGGGATAGGCTTTCATGGAGATGGTCTGACAATAACCAGTGGTTCTAAAGCGCAGCGGTTTGTTTTGGATGGGGTTCACAAAGGCGCGTGGAAGTTCCACTAAACCCCTTTCCATCTCCAACAAAAGTGGTGCACCCACGTTAATCAGCACTTCAATGTAGGAGTCTGGAACAAATTTCCTGCGGTTATAGCTCTCCTGATCCTGTTCGAGCGTCCAAAAGCAATTCACGTCCGCTGTCAACAAGGGCACAGGGTCAATTCTGAGTTGATGTAACATGCAACAATCTCGCGTAACTCATCAACCCCCATTATAGGACAAATACGACCTACAATATTGAAAAAATTCCGCATTATTTTGTCAAATGCCGGTTTCCCGAACCGCCTTTCATTGTTGCGTAGCAAGGGACGCAACAATCCCGGTTACTTCAACACATCCGCCAGCGTGCGAATGATGTGCGCATGGCTCATAGCGTTTCCTGCGATTTCTTTTGGGGTTCACGCAGCCACTGATATAATGCCGCGCCGAGGATCGCGCCTACAATAGGAGCCAACCAGTAAATCCACTGATGTTCCCACGTCCCCGCCATCAGGCCGGGACCGAACGAGCGTGCGGGGTTCATGGACGCGCCACTGATGGGGCCACCCCACATCGCGTCGAGGGCGACAGTAAAACCAATGGCGAGTGCAGCAGGGGTACCAACAGCGCGCGTATCCGTCGCCACGGAGATAATCACAAACATCAGCACCGCCGTCAGCAGAACTTCCAAGGCAAACGATTGGAGTGCTGAACCCGCAGGGATGGTCGCCCCCATCAGGGCAATATCGCCGATTAAAAAGCGCAGGGTAATCGCGCCAAGTACAGCCCCGACCACCTGCGCGACAACGTAGTAAATCACCTCGCGCCAGGGAAAGTGGCGAGTCACCGCAAAAGCAATGGTGACTGCCGGATTAAAATGCGCACCGGAGATATGCCCGACTGCGGCGATCATCACCGTGATCACAAGGCCGAAGGTCAGGGCAATTCCTACATGGGTCAACGCTCCCGTCTGAGTATTGACCATAATGGCCCCACAGCCAGCGGTGACTAAGGCAAAGGTACCCACGAGTTCAGCAACCGAACGCCGAATAAGTTCCCGATTCAACCAGCACCCTCCCGCAGCATCCGGGCAAAAGCATGGGGCATTCCCCCCTGTTCAGGAGTCGCTTCAATCGATACTGCTGTGTGTTCAATATCATAGGGCACGCGGATAAAATCCACGTTTAAGTCCCGCCCGGAAGCGGTCAACACTACATAACAGGCGCGGGCATCGTGATCCTTTGGTTTGCCAACGCTGCCCGCGTTCACAATCTGTCGTCCGCTCGGCAGTATCTTGTGATAGGGCAAATGCGTATGCCCGCAGACCAGGACATCCGCGTGCGCAACATCCATGATGCGCTCAAAATAGTCGTCGGGACGATCTTCAAACAGATATTCGTTGACCTTGCGTGGACTGCCATGCACGAGCAGAACCTGCAATGGGCCTAACTGAAGCGGAATATGGGCTGGAAGCGTGCGCAGGTAGGCTTTGTTCTCAGGAGTGGTGTGAGCGTTTGTCCAGGCAATGGACAGTTCGCCACGTTTGCGATCAACATCGGTCTTATAGGCGCAGCCACAGTCATCGCTGTCATTGCCAACCCCCTGATCGTAATTGCCCATCAAAGTAGGAATGCTGCGCCTGCGAATAAACTCCACGACTTCATTAGGGAATGTGCCATAACCCACCAGATCGCCAAGACAGTACAGGTTGTCCAATTGGCGAGCTTCCATATCGTGAAAGACGGCTTCAAGGGCTGGCAGATTGGCGTGAATATCGCCAAAGATGGTTACAGATGCCAAGCTACGCCTCCTTATTAGCGGATAAAGCAGGAAGTGTCGAGAGGAAGACGATGGATTGGCGGCGGCGGTTCAATAAATCATTGCTCAGATCGTCCCGAATCATTACCGGGCCGAAACTTCAGTGCAGCGGGTAAAGAACTGGAAAGGCTCGGCAGACTTCACGGCTTGCCGCAAACGTGATGACGTAACGGCGCATACCGTAACCTGTCAGGGAATGCCCGCTGCCGGCGGATACCGATCTCAAATCTCTGCCATCGTACGAATGCATCTGAACACTGCTCGGCATCGTCAACTTCAGGACATCCAGTGATCCCTGACTCAGATGACGCAGCATCCTTCCTGCCATCTGGGAACGAGCGCTGTTATGGGTACAAACGAAGAGGATGCGCTGGTTTTTCAGGCGGGAAACATCGGTCAGCGGCAGATTGAGTCCCAAAGCAGGATGTAAGGCGGCCCCTGCTTCCAGATACATCTGCTCCGGCAGCAGGTATTCAGGTCAAGGCCAGGGAGACGATGATCTGCCGATTTCGCCTCACTGCGGCGGGTGGTCACCAGCGCATCCGCACGCATCTTTTTCAGATGGTATGAGACGAGGTTCATAGGCTGCTGAAGCTGGGCGACCAGTTCATTGACCTGAAAATCGCTGATCGTGAGCGCTTTGAGCAGGCTCCAGCGTAAATCATTCGCCAGCAGTTTGATGAACTCCGGAGGGCGAACTGCTTCCATCAGACCGTCTCCCGTTCAGCGATCCAGCTTTGAATCTTTGCGGCAATCTGATCACGAACGTCGCGGAACTTTGCCAGCTTTTCTTCATCGGTGCCTTCAACGGCTGCCGGATCGTCAAACGGCCAGTGGAGTTTAGTGCCGCGCGACCAGAGGGCATGAGGGCAGTTTTTGTCTGCTGCTGAACACACCGTGATGGCGTAGGTAAAGTGCGTGACCCCCATATACTTGCGCACACTGTCCGATGTTTGATGGCGAATATCAATCCCCACTTCATCCATCACGCGAATGGTGTAGGGATTGATGCCTTTCGGTTCCAGTCCGGCACTGTGAACTTCAAACTGCGCGTCGGCATAGTGCCGCAGAAAAGCTTCCGCCATCTGTGAACGGGCAGAATTTCCTGTACACAGGAACAAGACACGCTGCTTTGCCATAACCGCCTCAATTAATTCAATTTCATTTGATGCAATCTAAATTGAAGTGTAAAGCATAGGGCATCATATGGCAAGTGAAGAACGTGTTAAGGATGGGCAACGCAAAAAAGCGTGTGTTATGGACGGAAACACACGCTCTATCGGGGTACATGCTGCTTTTATAAGGCGGTCTGTGGCTTAAAGCAGCAGCGTTCCGCCGGAGATTGTGTTGGATACTTCAGATAACGTTTGAGATCGCGGATCACATAAGCAGCATCAGCGCCAACACCGCGCAGGGTGGCCGAAGCAAATGAACGCTGACCTGAAATCCCTACGTAGTATAAGCCAGCTACCGAGGTACTGATACCGCCGCTGTGAAGGGGATTGCCATGTTCGTCCAATGCGGCCAATGCTTGCAGATAGGGCAAGTTTGGGCGAAATCCGGTGGCAAAAATGACTGTGTCAAATTTCTGCGCGGCGCCGTCGGCCCACTGCACGCCTTGTTGGTTAAAGTGCGTAAAGAAGGGATGCCAGGCAGGATTACCAGATTGAAACGCTGCCTGATAGATACCTGTATCCAGCACATCCTGTTGTTTGAATTCAAACGGATGCCACTGCGGAAACTGGCGCTTGTGGGTATCGTATCCCGTTACCTTAATCCAGAAGTGCAGGTCCTGTCCGAGGAAGCGCTGCCGCCGGAAACGCACAGGTTCGCGACTGGTCAACGTTACCTGAGCCGTCCGGGCAAGCTCCGTCGCAATCTGCACAGCGGAGTTCCCCGCGCCAATCATCAATATCTGCTGATTTTTGAACGGCAGGGGATTGATGTAGGCCGAAGAATGCAGAACTTGCCCTGCATAAGCGTCCTGTCCTTCAAACTGGGGAAGGTGTGGGCGGCTGAACGCGCCAGTAGCAGCGATGACACTGCGTGCAGTCAGGTTTTGCCGCTGATTCGTGAACACATGGAACAAAGCATCATGGCGTTCTACGCGTTCAACCTGAGTATTGGTCACAATGGGCAGATGAAAGTGCCGCGCGTAGCTGCGAAGATAGGCCGCGACTTCATCACGAGTGGGATAACGTTCAGGATCACCGGGAAAAGACATTCCCGGCAGTGAGGAATAACGGGCCGGGGAGAACAGTTTCAGGCTGTCGTAGCAGCGCGTCCATGAGCCTGTGGCTTCGCTGCCAGCTTCCAGAATGACAAATCGCAGTCCACTACGCTGCAAATGATAACCCGCCGCTAAACCAGCCTGTCCCCCACCAATGACAACAGCGTCATAGGTTTCCATACGTCCTCCTATTGAGTGAGATTATATATTGATAAACTTCGATACGTTAAGGCAAAAAAAGAGGGCTTATGACCCGTTGATGGAAATCTCGTCCAGCCCGATCACCTTTTCAGCATAATTTGGGGCGAAGTTCCTGACTAACATGCCACAGCAGACCGAAAACTGTTCCTGGTTTAGCGTGTAATAGCGAAAACGGCCTTCTTCACGCACATATACCAAATCGGCCTCCTCCAGTTTCTTCAGGTGGTGGCTGACAGTCGGTTGATTCACTTTACCGCCGAGTTTCTCGACCACGTCATTCACACTGAGCCAGACACAGCACAAATGCGTCATGATTTCCTGACGGGTTTCGTCGGCGAGGGCTTTGGCAAACAGGACTTGATTGGTGTTCATATTTCTAATCATATTGACAATTGTCGATAAGTCAAGGGCTTTGAGCGCAATCTAAGCGCGAATGCTGTTATTCGTCTTTGATCCTACACTGCGTTAGCATGTTTATGATGTGGCAAGCCTGTTCAAGGGGCCGTGTGGCCATTCATTTCTGAGGTCTGCACCTTACAAGGCATCGAAGGTGTCAGAATGCATTATAAACCAGCACTGTTATCAAACCATAGATTAGGTGTCCAAGCAACAAAATCACGGCGATGGTCTGCTTTGACGCCACTTCAATATTGGATGGTCGTATGTATTCGGCCCAGGATAAGCATCACGAGTAAAGACAGACAACCGAGCACCGCACCAAAGATCAATCCCCAGGGCCATGTGGCACTCCCAATGTTGTTGCTCCACAGAAAAGCGCTGGCAAGGGCGAGTACTGCCCCATTGAAGGTTAGGATTGCCAATCCTATCAAACGCGCGAATTTAGGATGGGCGATAAACATTGAACCCACATAACCCGCTATGTCCAATTTGAATGTTCCTAACCGCGTGGGCGTAGCCAGAATAAATACCACCATAGCTAATGTACCGAAAATCCCGGCGATTATTGCCCCGGCAATGTTCATATGTCCAACTCCTTTTATCCTGTATGTCGTTGTGACATCCGGGATAAAGACGACCAGCGATGTGAACTAAAAAATGAAGGGGATGAGTCGTCTGGTTTGCTGCTGGTAGGCGCTGTATTGCTCAGGATATGCGCTGCGCAGCTTGTTTTCCTCCGCAGGAATAAGGGGGGTAAGCAGCACCAGATATATACAAAATACGCCAAACAAAACCCACGACTGGATAAGGCAGGTCAGTCCCAACGCAATGCTCAAAGCCGCACTATACATGGGATGTCTTATCCAACCGTAGGGGCCATTCACCACCATCCTGTTCTTCAGTTCGAGGTGTACTTCCCCTAGCTGATAATTGTGACCCAGTGCAGCCAAGGCCCAGGCCATCAGGAGATAACCCGCGATCAGCAGCAGCCCTCCTATCAAGCCGTTAATCTGCGCTGCACGAAAGTGAGGCGATCTGAATTGGAAGGATCGTTTTGCGCAGCGATGGTTTGGTCAATGGCAGCAGTCAGATCAGCCAGGCAGGAATGCAAGCGGTTGGCGGAGGCCAGGTTTTTCAGATGGAGCCAGAAACGCTCGATGGGATTGAGATAGGGGCTGTAGGTGGGCAGCCAAAACACACGCAATCGGTGCGCGAAACTGTCCAGTGCAGCCAGCGCTGCCCGGCTCTTGTGATAAGCGGCATTGTCCAATACCAGGATGAGCTTGTCGGTGGGATAGCAGGTGAGCAGCAGGTGTTCGAGAAAGGCAATGAAGGCATCGGTGTTTTTGTGGTTAGTGATGAGATGATCCACCTGAGCGGTCTTCCAGTTGAGCACGCCAAAGACATGCCGATAAGCAGGAGTGCCGGGGGCAGGAATGGTTTTGCGCTGCCCGCGCCGCATCCAGCAGCGGCGCAAAGGGGGGTGTAGGCTCATGGTCGTTTCGTCCATAAAGAGGAGCTGGAAGGTCCCGTCGGTGGGGTCGACGGCGTTTTTTTCAACCAGTCGAGTAGTTCAGTGGCAGTCGTCTGGGCATCCTGGTCTTGCAAGGCGCTCAAATCATGCTTGGGTTGGCGGTAGACATAGCCATGTTTGGAGAGCAACGCCCGAAAGCGGGTGTAACTCAGCAAAACCCCGGTCTGCTCGGCCAGATAACGGCGCAGACGATTTATCGTCCACAAGGCAAAGCCAAAGCCCAGTTCACTGGGTTCGCTGTCCAGCGTCTGCTCCAGCAGTGCCAGGTAGTGGGCGTCTGCTTTGGCAGGCCGTCCGCTCTTGGCGGCATTCGCCAGTCCCTCGATGCCCGCACGCCGCCAGCGTCGATGCCAGTTCCACACACTACTGGGGGCTACTGCCAACATCTCAGCGACGGCTTCTGGACCGTGCCCCAGATGCAACAGGCGAACGGCGGTGGCTCGCTGCCGCACTTCGGGCAACGGCGAATGATTCATCGCCTTCTCAATCTCGCCTAGCTCGGTCTCGTTTAGCTGGAATTTCACTCGTCGGTTCATTCCACCAGTTTAGCTCATTCGCTAATTTCTTTCGACTACTGGCCGGCCTAACAGCGTAAGGATTCTCTGTTCATTTACGGACATCGCAGCAAGATTACTCAGCGGCAGGCGATCAGTGAGCAGCAAGACGGCGGACAGAGGATTTACAACCAGAAGAAAGAACAGGTTGAAGATATTCACAAGCTGAACCATCAAGCTGCCTTTTGGCGCATCCAGAATGGAACCCGTAGATATTCGTTTGACAATGACCAGAATGGCAAGCAAGAAAAGAATTGTGAATCCGAGTATTCTGGGGTCGAGCAGATGCATTTCTGTCTCCTTGCCAGGAGGATTCAACTATCGGGATGAACTTCTGTGGGTGCAGGCATGGATTGATAGTGGAGGGCCTGGCACAAAAACCTTTCTCAATAGGGCATACTTCCCCTATTTTTGAGTCTAGGACGGAAGTAGAAGACGCATTAGTCCAGAACGTCATCCAGGTGGTGTGTGAATCGTCACCCATTGGATTGCCCAGTACAAGCGCTGAATTCCGGATGCAGGTTTAGTTTAGCTATCGGAGATTATGATTGCAGAATCCTCCGCTTAACTAGAGAGTACCTCAGGATTTCCTGAGCGAACTCTGTAGCGGCTACTTTCCGTCGAAGCAGGGATGCACTCAGATTGCTTTTGATATATTGACAAACTTCGATATGTATCATAGACTGTCGTTTATTCATCAAATCGACGTTCATCAATACATTGGAAGGTTACCCCATGAACAGCACCTTACCCGTCGCCATCATCGGCGCAGGTCCCGTCGGTCTTGCCGCCGCTGCCCATCTGATTGAACGCGGCGAAACCCCGATTGTTTTTGAAACAGGCAGCAGCATTGGCGCAAATATGCTGGAGTGGGGACATGTGCGGATGTTCTCTCCCTGGGAATTTACCGTAGATCGCGCTTCTGTGCGCCTGCTGGAAGCACACGGCTGGCAGATGCCGCCGCTCAATGACCTGCCTAGCGGACGTGATTTAGTGGAACGCTATCTTGTGCCTTTCAGCGAACTGCCGGAGGTACGCGAACACATTCAGCTCAATGCGCAGGTAATCGCAGTGAGCCGCCGCAACATCGACAAGATGAAAGATGCCGGGCGTGACGATGCCGTCAGCTGGCGTGGCCTATGGCGATGGCAGAGAAGCGCTCATCGAAGCCCGCGCCGTGATTGACGCGTCGGGTACGTGGCACAAGCCTAATCCCATCGGCTCAGGGGGTTTGCCTGCGGTGGGCGAAAAACGGCACACGAATCATATCTTTTATGGCATCCCTGATGTCCTCCACAGCCAGCGTGAGCGCTACGCCAACAAGCGTGTGATGGTCGTGGGCAGCGGACATTCTGCGATCAATGCGCTGCTGGAACTGGCAGAACTCAAAGATGCGGCGCCGGATACCCGTATTTATTGGGCGATGCGCGGCAAGAATCTGAAGCAGGTCTACGGCGGCGGTGAGGATGATGCCTTGCCCGCGCGTGGACGTTTGAGGGACACGCATCCAGGCGCAGGTTGATGCCGGGAACCTTGAAATCGTGTCGCCTTTCCGTGTACGTGAAATCAAAACGTCGGCGCAAGGGCTAGAAGTGATTGGGGAAACCTCTGCCGGGCTGGAAAGCGTGCTGGTGGATGAAATTGTGGCCGCGACTGGTGCGCGTCCTGACCTTGACATGCTGCGTGAACTGCGGCTGGAACTTGATCCTGCTCTGGAAAGCACCCGCGC
The DNA here is from genome assembly GCA_046328675.1 of Anaerolineae bacterium. Classification (GTDB taxonomy): domain Bacteria; phylum Chloroflexota; class Anaerolineae; order Aggregatilineales; family Phototrophicaceae; genus JACAER01. The sequence goes on along the minus strand of JAXLWC010000021.1, from coordinate 19,281 downwards.
CCTGGGGCCGATGATTGACCCGAATATCCATAGCTGTGGTACAGTGCGCCCACATGGAGAAGCGGAACTGCGTCACCCGGAGCAGAATTTCTATATCGTCGGTATGAAAAGTTATGGTCGTGCGCCGACGTTTTTGCTGGCAACCGGGTATGAACAGGTGCGTTCAGTGGCTGCCGCACTGGTCGGCGACTGGGAAGCCGCCCGCGATGTGCAACTCAACCTGCCGGAAACGGGGGTTTGCAGCACCGATCTCGCAGGCGAAGGCGCAGCGTGCTGTGGGACCCCAGCAGTCCAGAGCACAGCAACACTAATCTCGCTGGGCAATATCCCGGTGAGTAACGTCCGGTTGCAGCCCGTTAATCTTCAGGTTGCAGCAGTGCAGGGGGTGACAGCAAGCGCCACCCGTGACTGCGGCTGCGACGATAGCTGCTGTGGGGATGGAGTCAAATCCACGACCTGCGGCTGTGACAGCAACTGCTGCTCGTAGGGAAATTGCGACTTATCGGTTAAGGCTGTGATTCAGGGGAGTCGCAGCCCTCATTTTTGATTACAGCCGTAAACACCCTGGAAAACGCGAATGCTGGTTATGCGCCCAAAATCCTATTATGGATGGTATCTGGCCATCACACTGGCCCTTACCGAAACAATCTCGTGGGGCATTATCTATTATGCTTTTTCCGTTTTTCTTACCCCGATGGAACGCGATCTCGGCTGGTCGCGGGCAGAATTAACGGGCGGGTTTTCGCTGATGTGGCTCGTCGCAGGAGCCATGGCGTTTCCTGTTGGTGCATGGATTGACAAACACGGGCCGCGCCTGCTCATGACCGTTGGATCAATCGGGGCCTCGCTGCTGGTGATTGCGTGGTCGCAGGTTACAACCCAGCTTATGTTCTATTTGATCTGGGCAGGCCTACGCGCGCTTTATGAACCTGCTTTTGCAGTCGTCGCGCAGTGGTTTCAGCAGCGGCGCAGTACAGCGCTGGCGATTATCACCTTTGCCGCTGGGCTGGCAAGCACCATCTTTCTGCCGCTGTCGGATGCGCTGCTGCGTGGTTTCGGCTGGCGAACTGCCGTCCTGATTCTGGGATTATTTCTGGCGTCCGTGACGATCCCGCTGCACGCGCTTGTGCTGCGGCGGCGTCCGGCGGATATGGGTCTGGAACCGGATGGCGCCATGACGGCGGCCAAGACTTCGGCAAAGCCAGCGCCAAGTATCGCGCTCAAAGCAGCGCTAAGTGGACGTGCCTTCTGGCTGCTGACTGCCGCGTTCGGATTAATTTCCCGCTCTCAGCGGCGGCGATCCGTGTGCATTTCATCCCGTTTCTGATTGAGGCAGGGATAGACTCCACCACAGCCGCATTTGCCACGGGCGCCATTGGCATTATGCAGGTGATTGGGCGCATCATCTTTGCCCCACTCGATCACCGCTTTTCAACGCGTGTGATTGTGATCGGTGTGTTTGGGCTGCAAGCTCTGGCGCTGTCCTTACTCCTGATTGGTCAAAGCACACTGCTGATTGGCGGGTTTATTCTCGTGTTTGGCGCGGCACAGGGGGCGGTAACACTGGCACGGCCTTCTCTTCTGGCAGAGTTGTACGGTATCTCCCATTATGGCCGCATCTCCAGTATCATGGCGCTGTTTCTGACCCTGACGAGTACATCGGCTCCGCTGATTGCCAGCCTGCTGTATGACCGGGCGGATAATTACCAACCCGTACTGTGGATGGTGGTCATGCTGGCCGCTGCGGCAACGGGAGTCGTGTTTCTGGCGCGCAGAGAAACCAGCGGGACCATCCAGGGTGTTACCAGCATCAATCAGCCCGTGTTAGAACGCGTGCCCTAAGCTTGTCAACCATGCCTGCTGTTCGCAGCATGAGACTCAGAGAAGCGCGTTGAATAGATAACCTGTCAGCATGATTCCGACTGCGACCACTGCGATGAGCAGCAATGAGGCGTGGTTTCATCACACGGCGCAAGATAATCATTTCGGGCAGACTCAGCGCGACCACTGACATCATGAAAGCCAATACCGTGCCCAGCGCGACCCCTTTGTCAAGCAGAACACTAATCACCGGAATGACCCGCGGCGTTTGAGTAAAGTGGAACCCCCAGAATCACAGCGACTGGAACTGCCCAAAAGGTGTCCTTGCCCAGTGTTTCCGCGAGGAAATCATCCGGGACAAACCCATGAATGCCTGCACCAATGGCAATGCCAATGACAACATATAACCAGACCTTGCCCACAATCTCGCGGGTACTGTCAAGCGCTTGAATAAATCGTTCGTGCCAGGTTAAACGCGCGTCCAGCCGCTGCCCTTTATTTCCCACTTTGACCTGATAGACGAACTCCTCAACATAGCGTTCCATCCCCAGGCGGCCAATCACAATCCCGGAAACGATGGCGATGGTCAACCCGGAGAGGAGATATAAACCGGCAACCTGCCAGCCAAACATCCCCAACAGCATAACCAGAGCGACCTCATTCACCATCGGGGCTGCCACCAGATAGGAGAAGGTCACCCCCAGAGGCAAGCCGGATTCCACAAAACCGATGAACAGCGGCACCGCCGAGCAGGAGCAAAACGGGGTGATGACGCCGACAGCCGCCGCCAGAATATTGCCCACTCCTTCACGTTTGCCGCCCAGCCAGCGGCGTGTTTGTTCAGGGGTGATAAAAGTTCGCAGCAGGGTAATGAGGAAGATCATCGCGGAGAGCAGCAGCAGGATTTTGGGAACGTCATAAATGAAAAAGTTTAAGGCGCTGCCGAGATGACTTTCAGGATCAAGGGCGAGGAGGCGATAGGTGATGAAATCAGCGAAAGGCTGCAAACTATTGAAGATCACCCACCAGGTCACAACGGCAAGACCTACGAACGCAAAATCACGCCATTGAGTATCGTGCTGATGAAGGGGGTTGATTCGAGATGTCATGCATGTCCTCTACATTCCAGATATTGAATATACTTTGTGCTGGAAAAACCTGGATAGCGCGATACCATCCAGGCAGAATACGATAAGTCTAGTGCGTCGAGGCTTCAACCTCGTGGGCCAGTTCGACAATCTTTGATCGCGCGGGAATTCGGCCACTGGATACGACTTTCTCGTTAATCACGAGGGCCGGGGTACTCATCACGCCGTAAGCCATGATGTCGGCGTACTCAGTTACTTTTTCCAGAGCATAAGGAATACCCGCTGTGTCCAGGGCAGCGCGGGTTTCTGCTTCCAGGCGTTTGCAGTTTGGACAGCCTGAGCCAAGAACCTTAATATTCAACATGAAAAACTCCTATTCATTGGATTTGCACAATGGGAATTACTGAACAACTGGGACAGGGACAGCCTTCGACACGCTGAATATTAATTGGACGGCTTGTTCCGAGCATGAGTGTCAGCAAATCAGTCAAGCGAGGGTCTGCCAGCCAGTAGTACACCTGCAAGCCTTCGCGGCGGCTCTGAACCAGCCCCGCTTCGCGCAGCGACATCAACTGTTGGGACACATACGCCTGCCGTTTACTGAGTGAGGCTTCAATATGACACACGCACATCTCACCCTCACGCAGCAAATCCAGAATTTGCAGTCGTGTAGGATGTGACAAGCCTTTGAAAAGTTCTGCAAGCTGCTCGTAGGAAGATTCCATGTCCCTGACCTGCATTCAAAATTCATAATCCTGAATATAGGGTAGCGCAGATGGTTGCCAGCCATCAGTGGGGAATGTCATCAGCGATGAATAACATTTGTCCATTGGACGCTGGCAAAAGGTGCAGCGCGTGAAGGGGTGGGTTTGGGGTTGTCCATGCCAAGCGGCAATTGCGGGGGTTCAATCAATGTCCTGCGCGCCAGTCGTGTTACTGCGCGCAGGAGGTCATGGCGCGTGGGGCAGCAGATACAAGGGTTATGCTCGCTCGTGCAAAACAGGCTCAATATACCAGCTACGGCTGATGGCAACAGCAGCCTGACTCGCCTGATAAGCCGCCCCCAACGCTCCCGCCCAACCACGCACATCCCCTACCGCCCATAAACCGTGAACGGCGGTCTGGTGCTGCCCATCGGTCTTGATATAGCCATTTTTGTCTAGCTCAAGATTAAAATGGGTGATGATCTTTGTGGTAAGCGGCTGTGGCGTTTCGTCAGGTCGCCACCACAGGGTATCGACTGCCACCTGTTCGCCCGTGTCGAGCGTTACTGCTTCGACCCTGTTAGCGGTGTGCTGCACTTCCACGATCTTGCCCCGGTGAATAGCCATACCCTGCGCGGTCAGGGCTGCGTGCTGTTCGTCGTCCAGCGGGAGTTCTGGCGGGACGATGAGTTTGGCCTGAGATGTCCAGTTGCGGTAAATCTGCGGCATGTGTTCCAGCGCCTGTGAGGATGAGGCAACCAATCCCCACGCCCGATCTCTGTTCTCATACCCATCACAGTAGGGACAAGCAATAATCGTCGTGCCCCAGCAGGCCGCAAAACCGGGGATGTCGGGGTAGACATCGCGGAAACCAAGCGCGAGGACAACATGTTTCACGGCAATGGATAACCCTGTCTCATCCGTGACCAGAAAGTCGTATTCAGCATTGGACTGTACATCCACCACACGTTGGGAGCGCAGTTCGGCAGTGTTGTAGACGGCGATTTGTTTCCACGCCTGCTCACGAATTTCAGCAGGAGTCAGGCCATCCAGCCCGACAAAATTATGCACGCCATGCGAGGCGGCATTACGCGGCGGCTCCGGTGCATCAAAGACCATGACACGCCTGCGGGTACGGGCCAGCATCAGCGCCACCTGTAAACCGGCTGGCCCGCCGCCAATGATGGCGACATCAGATTGTGTTTGTTTCATGCTGTTCTCACTCATTATGCCCTCTGCCAATATAAATGATACACAGTATCAATATAGATTGAAATGATACTTGGTATCAATTACGATTACAAGTGTGAAGATTGAGGAAGTGGCCTTTCCTCAATAGGTCAGCATGGAACGCTTCACGAACGAGTCCAACTGTGGCTTTGCCATGTGTCATCCGCAAATTGACTTTTGAAAACCAGGGAACAGGTAGCGTGTTTTGAGATCGCCCAGTTCTTTTTCTTTGGCGAGCGCTTGTTGCAGCGCAATCTCTGCTTTTTTTCGCTCCGTAATATCTGTTGAAATTCCGAGCGCATGGATCGACAGCCCATCTTCACTGAAGAGCGGGACTTTTGTGGTTTGTATCCAGCGAACGTCGCCTGTGCTAAGGGTTACAGATTCTTCAACGCTGACGGTTTCACCGCGTGTGATGACACGTCGATCAATCTCATGAAAACCCGCAATCTCATGTTCTCTAATGCTTAGGTCATGATCGAATTTCGCCATCAGCTCGTCTACGGTTGTGTTGAACATTATAGCCATCGCGGGGTTAGCGAAGATAAATCGACCCTCAATGTCTTTGACAAAGATCATACTTGGGCTGGCATCGATTACCTCTCTAAGGAAGACACGCTGACGTTCCAGTGCCGCAATCATCCGTTTGCGCTCCGTAACATCTAAAACGAAGGACATCATGAGGAAACTATCGAAAGTTTGCACAGAACTCAATTGAATTTCTGCGGGGAAGACACTAGCATCTTTGCGCCTCGCAAACAGATCCATCGTGGATGCCATAAGACGCTGGCTAAGTAGCGTCGGGTCAGAATGGTAATTGCTATGCCGATTCTTTAATGCTTCGGGTACGAGGCTGATCCATGCAGAGGCGTGGAATGCCTCACGATTCCCGGTTGGCTTAGGCGCCAAAGGGTATCCGTAATTTATATCGGTGTTTCAAGTCCGTGCCGTTCCATCAACTCACGGTTGTAGAGAACCGTTTCAGTCGTTCCGCTTGCTACAATCAAGCCAGCATCCAGCACAATCACGCGGGTACAGAGCGCTGCTGCCAGCCGCATATCATGGGTGCTGACAATCATGGTTTGCTGCGAGAAGGTTTTCAGAAGCTGGATGAGTTCTCTGCGTGCTCGTGGGTCTAATCCGGCAGAGGGTTCATCGAGGGCCAGAATACGGGTATCCATCGTCAAAATAGTCGCGAGCGCGATGCGTTTTTTCTCACCGACGCTGAGATGATACGGGGTGCGGTGCGCATAGTTTTCCATCCCCACCAGGCTTAGCGCAAGCATGACCTGTTCGCGGACTTCTGATTCAGGTACGCCCATGTAACGTAATGCAAAAGCGACATCATCATAAACTCGCGGCGAAAACAATTGATCATCAGGATTCTGGAACGATAACCCAACCCACCCTCGAATCTGAGGTATCGTTTTGTCTGAAAGTGGCAAACCGCAGATGGAGATTGTACCTGTAGGCGAACGCAGGATGCCATTGAGATGCAGCAGCAGTGTCGACTTGCCGCTGCCATTTGCGCCGACCAGTGCGACTTTTTCGCCTGGCGCGATTGAAAAAGAAATCTCGCGGAGGGCTGGCTGTCCATCGGGATAATGAAACGTCAACTGTTGGACTTCAATGTGATTGTCGTTCTTTGGATTTTCCATCACAGTCTGACTACAATCTGAATAATCATAATGACGATAACGGGCACAGCACCTGCTCCTACGTCTTGCCAGTTCAGCGGCGGCAGGTTCTGATAGTGGAAATGTCCGTTGTAGCCACGCGCCAGCATCGCCGCGTAAACCCGCTCACTGCGTTCATAGCTGCGCAAAAACAGATTGCCGACCATGCCCCCGGCGACCCGTGCCCGCCAGAACAGACTCCCTCCCGGCTTGATGCCCTCACGCACCCCGCTGCGGGCGGCTCTGGCACGGAGAAGTCGTTCCGCTTCATCTTTGAGGGTCAAGAGATAGCGCTGCATCAGACTGATAATCGCTACCAGTGTCTCGGAAACACCCAATCCTCTCAGCCCCAGTAATAAAGCAGCGGGGGGAGTCGTCCATGTGAGCCATAAAGCTATTTGCATGGACAACCAGCTTTTGAGAACAATCCCCAGAAACCGGGCAAGACCAGTATCGGTAACAATCAAGCTGGCCACCCTTAAAACGGGGTGACCGGGTGTAGTCACCAGCAAGGTGGCAGCCGCCACTGTAAATGGCAGTGCTAACCCTGCCAGACGACCTAACCGCCAGACACTGAACCGACTCATCGCGGCCAGACTGCCCACCAGCGTCCAGAGTAAGGGATATGTCACCCAGGCGTAGTCCGGGGTCACCACAACACCAACGATCAGCAAAATTGTCGTAACCACTTTGACACGCGGATCAAGGTGGTGAAGCCAACTACTGCCCAATTCGTAACGCTGTGAAGATAATGGATTCACGGGCGAAAATGTCTCATTCTAAACTCGAAGCGCTTTGTTCTGATTGACCAACCAGATCGCTCTGTTTGTGTCCCGTCAGTCTTGCAGTAGCAAAGCCAATTCCTCCAACGATGATGACCCCGACGATTCCCGCCGCAATCGTTGTGAGAATCTCATTGTCAATGAATGGAACAGTATAGTCAGGAAGAAGGGTATAGGCTGGAGCCTGAGCAGTATCCAGAAAGCCATGATCTTCAGCAATACGTTCCAGGCCATCAGGATTTGGATCAGCTAGCGGAGAAGCCAACGTCAGAATCAGCGCCATCACAAATCCAACCGCAATCCAGCGGGAACCTTTACTTTCAACCTGTGCCGATTGATTGATTAAATCCGGGCGGGTCTGCCGGACAAAAGCCACCGCCGCAACGGTAATGAGTGCTTCACCAATTCCAATTAACATATGCACACCGACCATTGCTGGCAGAGCGATATTCAGAGGTGATGTTCCCGATACGCCCAGCTCAAGTGCGGCAGCAGCCGACGCAATGGTAACGCCCAACCATGCCCCAATCCCTGAACCCAGCAGTTGCGATGTGGGTGTCCGTCCGATCCATGCGGTGACCCAAGTGTAGACTGAATACCCGACCAGCCCACTGATAATGCCCATGTTGACGACATTAAATCCGAGTGCCAACAAACCGCCATCCTGGAAAATAACTGCCTGCACACCGATGACGCAGGTCATGACGATCACCATTGCCCAGGGACCCAGGAAAATTGCGACCAGTGTGGCACCCAGGAGATGCCCGGATGTGCCACCCGCCACCGGGAAATTGAGCATCTGGGCGGCAAAGACAAATGCAGCCAGAATACCCATCAGAGGGATCTGCTGTTCGCCCAGTTGTTTGCGCGTTTGGCGGAGTGCATAGCCCAACAGCGCACCAAACAAAAGCCAGCCAACAACGGAGACCGGAACACTTAAAAATCCATCAGGAACGTGCATAGCGAGAATAGGAGACACCATATTTTCAGCTTTCTTGTAAGATTTTACAACTGTAAGTTCTTACATTTATGAATTAGGATTATACTCATCTCAGAGAGCTTTGCCCACTGGTTGGAACAGGGGAAAAAATGGACATCTCTGCTGGCATTATTGACCAAATTCAGACTCAGGGTGAGCGAATTACGCTGCCACGACGCCTGGTGATTGAGGCGCTGGGGCAGTCTCACCAGCACCAGACCATCAGTGACATTCAGCGTCAAATTCAGGAAGATGATTACAAACATTCGTTAAGCGATACAACGGTGTATCGGGTACTGCAATGGCTGAAAGAGCTGAAACTGGTCTCACAGACCGATATGGGACAGACGGGTATTGTCTATGCGCTGATGAGCCAGCCGCCTCATCATCATTTGATTTGCCTGGTCTGCGGCAAGATACAGGATATCGAAGATACGGCGATGCAGCCGCTGCGCGATCATCTGCTCAGCCAGCACGGTTTTCTGCCGCGTATTGATCACATGGCGTTTTATGGAATCTGCCGCGAATGCCAGTCAAAATCACTGAACAGCGAGGATGCACAGAATGACGAATGATTCACTGAACACGTTCGTTCAACGCTACGTGAGGTACAGGATACCCTCTGGGACAGCGGGATTACATCATCAGAAATTGTGAGTATTAGGCAGGCACCAATCCCTGGTAGAGCGCTAGATTTGGGCTGCGGAACGGAGGTTAATGTCTGGAGCGGAGAGATCAGAAGGAACTGCTTCGTTATAATGGGTGAGAGAGTCGTTGTTGATCTTGAGGGAAAAGTGCAACTGGAATTGCGTCCCTTCATCTGCATGAAATCCGGGCGGGTACGTTAGTAAAGATGAGGCTGGTGCAGACAGAACAAAAGCCAGCAGATTTGCTGGCTCACAGTTCGGATTGTATCCTGGTTGTGGACCTAAAGAGACTCGAACTCTCTGACCTCTACAGTGCGATTGTAGCGCTCTCCCAACTGAGCTACAGGCCCAAGGTATCTGCATTGTATAGCTGTGCGTGGGGCATGTCAAGACAGAGTTAACGGGCGGCGCGCTTGCTGCGTTGTTCCTCTGCCAATTGATCATAAATGGCGTTCACCGCGTTCGCCAGCGTGGTAATGCGATCTGCTGCGCTGCGGATACGATCTGCATATTCACCAATGATACGAAAATCGAGCGGCGTATCGGAAGGCAGCGTTTCCAGTTCATTCAGAATATAAGCTAAATTGAGGCGCGTTGTCTGATTCGCGTTGAGAATCTCATTGCGGATGATGGTCAGCCATTCATCCTTGTTCACATTTCCCAACATATCCAGATAATCAGCTTCTTCCGGCATAAACCACCCCTTTGCTCAAGCTTATTGTACTCCTGTTCAGCAGGAAAGTGCAGTTCGATTCCAAGGGAATAACGGTTCTGTGGCCGCGAGCACAGCAAAAACAGCGTTGATAAAACGCAACTGAAACATTTCGACGAGGCATCAAAGGGACACGAATCAATCCTGCAAAAATGCTGCAACAGGGCTAACAAAGGAGAATACCGATAACAGATTTAACTATATCAAGCAAGTTTACAACGTTTTAAACCCTACGAACCATTCGTTGACTGGTCGTTGCGGGTGCTTCTCTAAGTGTTATAATTGCCGGAAAAGCGAAAATTGCTCCTCTTAATTCGCTCTATATTACGCCCATTTTTTGTTAAGGAGAGGAAAATCTTGACTTCTCTCGTACTTACTCTCACCGAAACGCTGCGCTATCGCGGGGCTGTCGGGCAGTGGAGTTGGGTCATGCACCGCTTGACCGGACTCGGTGTCGTATTGTTCCTGATACTGCATGTCGTTGATACTTCCTGGGCCGTGTTCTACCCGGACCTATACGTGCGTGCAATTGCGGCATACCAATCGCCTTTGTTTACCCTGGGTGAATTTGGGCTAGTGTTCGCTGTGGTGTATCACGCTTATAACGGCTTACGTATTATCGTGTTCGACTTCAAACCACAATGGTGGCGCCATCAACAGGAAGCGGCCAAATGGGTTGTCGTGGCGACACTTGCGACACTGGTTCCCGTTTTCCTGATTATGTTTAATCATGTTCTGAATCACTACGGCTCCAACCCGGATGTTCTCGGTCTGGATCGCGTGCTGCTGGAACAACTGCCCTTTGTGATTGGGATGGTGATCGCGCTGGTAATTGGGATCGGCGCATCGTTTGCGGTGGGCATGATCACGGGCGGAAAAGAAGAAACCCGAACTGCCGACAGCCGTATCGAACGCTTCTGGTGGTCGTATATGCGTCTCAGCGGCTTGCTGATTATCCCGCTGGTGTTTGGACATCTGGCCATGATGCACCTGATTCAGGGCGTCTTCGACATTACAGCGCGTAACTACGAAGCGGTGGGCGCAGTGTTCTCACAGGTTGGTGTCAATGCCACTGGGACATCGGTTGAATTTGTCGCTGACCGCTGGAATACGTTTGTGGCAGGTGTCGCCATCTGGCGCATTTATGACTTTGCTCTACTGCTGCTGGCAGTGGTACACGGTTTCAATGGCTTGCGGTACGTCTTCACCGATTATACGATGAGCAACCCGATGCTGCGGCGCGGCCTGGTCTACACCTGCATTATCGGTGCGGCCATTCTGCTGGCTGTGGGCAGTGGTATGCTGTGGGCCACTATCCCAGAAACGTCTGTCCGTATGGCTGAAGAAGCTATGCGCAATTTGCATCCCTAGAGAATATTAGTGGTCAGCAACAGGCATTACATGATGAACTGACCATGAAAAGACCGAGGAAAGGTATTGTTCGATATGAAAACACATCAGTTTGACGCCATTATTGTCGGCGCAGGCGGTGCTGGACTTATGGCAGCTTTATATGCCTGCAAAGGTGGCGCCAATGTAGCTGTCGTCAGCAAGCTGTACCCGACCCGCAGCCACACCGGAACGGCGCAGGGCGGTATCGGCGCGGCGCTGGGCAACCTCGAAGAAGACAGCCCACTGTGGCACGCCTACGATACCGTTAAAGGTGGTGACTATCTCGCTGACCAGAATGCTGCGAAGGTGCTGGCAGAAGAAGCCATCGACGCCGTCATTGAACTGGAGCACATGGGTTTGCCCTTTGACCGCACTGCCGAAGGTAAAATCAGCCAGCGGCGCTTCGGCGGTCACACCAGCAACTTTGGTGAGAAACCTGTACGCCGCGCCTGCCACGCTGCTGACCGTACTGGTCACATGATTTTGCAGACCCTTTATCAGCAGTGCGTAAAGCACAACGTCAAATTCTTTGACGAGTATCAGGTGGTCGATGTCATTATGAATCGCGGCGCGTGCGTGGGTGTCATCGCCATTCAGCTAGGAACGGGCGAACTCCATGTCTTTCATGGCAAAGCCACCCTGTTTGCGACGGGTGGTTGGGGCAAAATCTGGAGCGTGACGAGCAACGCGCACAGCCTGACGGGCGATGGCGCGGCGGTAGTTTATCGTCGCGGCGTGCCGATGCAGGATATGGAATTCTTCCAGTTTCACCCGACAGGCATTTACAAGCTCGGCATCCTGATTACCGAAGGTGTGCGCGGCGAAGGCGGCGTGCTGATCAATGGCAAGGGTGAGCGCTTCATGGTGAAGTATGCGCCCAAGATTAAGGATCTTGCCAGCCGTGACGTGGTGAGCCGCGCTATCTATATGGAACTGCGGGATGGCAACGGCGCTGGCAAGAACAAGGATTATGTTTACCTTGATGTAACCCCCAAGACTGTCAACAAATATTTCGAGGAAGCGGGTGATTCGCGCCGCATTACTGCGGAAGACGTGGAAAAGAAACTGCCTGACATTCTCGATTTCTGCCGCGTCTACCTCGGCGTTGACCCGGTCAAGGAACCCATGCCCATCCAGCCGACAGCGCACTACGCAATGGGGGGCATTCCCACCAACGTAGACGCAGAAGTTGTGATTGACGAGAACTGGACGGTACTGCCCGGTCTGTATGCAGCGGGTGAAGTCGCCTGCGTGAGCTGTCATGGAGCTAACCGCCTCGGCACCAACTCATTGGTTGACCTGGTAGTGTTCGGGCGGCGCGGCGGCAAGAACATCGCGGAATACGTCAAACGCGCGGATTTTGTGCCGCTGCCCAACAATCCCGTTAGCGAAATCGAAGCGGAACTCAATCGTATTCGCAACAGCAACGGCAGAACCCGTCCGCATGAACTGCGCAGCGCTATGCAGAAGGAAATGATGGCTAACGTCGGCATCTTCCGTGAAGATGAAGGGCTGAAGCACGCGCTGGGTGTTGTCCGTGAACTGCGGGAACGCTTCACTAACGACCTGACGATTGACGATAAAGGGTACAAGTTCAACACTGACCTGACGGAAGCCTGGGAACTTGGCTGCCTGCTAGACCTTGCCGAAGCCACCACTCTTGCCGCATTAAATCGTAATGAAAGTCGCGGCGGGCATAGTCGTGGTGACTTCCCGGAACGTGACGATACCAACTGGCTGGTACATTCGCTGATTACCCGCAAAACAGATGAGCCGTATCCAAAGCAAGCGCCGGAACTGGAGATAAACACCAAGAAGAAAGTGGATATGTCGCTTGCTGAAACCGACGAACGCTTCCGTCCAAAGGTGCGTACTTACTAAAGCGATTAGCCATTAGCCGTTAGCAGCCTGCATCGGTTAATGGCACTACTTTTGTTCATGAAAAAGCTAATTGCTAAAGGCTAAAAGCTATGGATGTCACTTTTAGAATTCGACGTTATAACCCTGAAATCCCTGGTCGCGACAAACCTTACTGGCAGGAATTCCAGTTGACCGAAGTTGATCCCAATGATCGTGTGCTCGAACTGCTGCATCGCATCAAGTGGGAACAGGACGGCACGCTGTCACTGCGGCGTTCCTGTGCGCACGGCGTATGCGGTTCGGATGCCATGCGCATTAACGGCGTCAACCGCCTGGCCTGCAAAGTACTGATGCGCGACATTAAGGGCACGAAGGTACAGATTGAGCCGATTCTGGGTCTGCCTGTGGTCAAAGACCTGATCGTGGATATGGAACCCTTCTTTGAGCATTATCGCGAGGTGATGCCCTTCTTCGTCAATGACGAACCCGTGCCCGCCAACGGACGCGAACGCCTGCAAACCGTAGAGGATCGCCAGCAGTTTGACGACACGACCAAATGCATTCTTTGCGCCTGCTGTACGACCTCCTGCCCGTCCTTCTGGGCCAATGGCAAATACGTCGGGCCTGCCGCCATTGTTCAGGCGCATCGCTTCATCTTCGATACGCGTGATCGCGCGGCCAAGGAGCGCCTCAAGGTACTGGCCGAACCCAACGGTGTCTGGCGCTGCCGGACGATTTACAACTGCACCCCCGCCTGCCCGCGCGGCATCGAAGTCACGCGTGCTATCGGCGAAGTCAAGTTAGCGATTGCTCGTGGTACGACGACGGGGATTATCGACATTTCATCGATTCACATTCACGAGCCGGGTTAAAGCAAGATTTAGCAGGAAAATAAAGAGGGTGAACAGCGCTGTTCACCCTCTTTTGATTCGTTTACGGTTAGCGTAAGGTGATGTTCTCTTTGAGCAGGGCTTCGCGCAGATAACCGACGAGCGCTTCTTTCATCATGCGCGACGTGTTGATCGGCTGATAATCTGCCACGAGCATTAACCCCTTGACGATTCCTACGCCACCGACGGCAATTTCCATGCGACGCTCATCGCTGAGAGTTGTAAACCGCTGGCGCAGCATCGCGGCAACGGCCATCACGATTTCCTCGTGGACTTCCGTTTCGACATGAGACTGAACGAAGATGACCTTGAATCCAATATGCTTGTCATCAAAGGCCAGAATGCTTTCTACCAAATCATCTATAACATGTGCGAATGGAACACTGTCCAGTGCGTCTATCGTGAGCACACTGCGCAGGCTTTCCAGATAACGTTCCACCAGCGCTTGAAAGATGGACTCTTTGTTAGGAAAAAACTGGTAAAGTGACCCTATGGGGATTCCCGCGCGCTCGGCAATATGATTGGTGGTCGCGGTTTCATAACCCACATCAGCGAAGATTTGAGCCGCAGTATCCAGAATTTGATTGACGCGCTGCTGACTGCGCGCTTGTTTGGGGGTACGACGCATGGTTGTTTGATCATTCATACGCCCATTATACCTGATGAAAACCGAGCGCGGAAATCAACAGAAGCCCGCGCTGGAATCAAAAGGGGGCATCGTCTGCCCCCTGAGATTTGAGATTACTGCGGTTTACTGAATATCGGCGTCGGCCAGGTTCAGCAAGCCAGTTGTGGGCTGAGGTTTCTTCTGCCCTTCGTCTTCCTTGCCGAACTTGATGACTTCACCCGTATCGGTGATGGCTTCCACCGCGAGGCCGAGGCTTTGCAGTTCCTTGACCAGCACGCGGAACGAAGTCGGGATACCGGGTTCTTCAATGGCTTCACCCTTGACGATGGCTTCGTAGGTCTTGACACGACCTTGCACATCGTCGGACTTCACGGTGAGCATTTCCTGAAGCGTGTAGGCCGCGCCATAGGCTTCCAGTGCCCACACTTCCATTTCGCCGAAGCGCTGACCACCGAACTGCGCCTTACCACCCAACGGCTGCTGGGTGACGAGGCTGTATGGGCCTGTCGAACGCGCGTGTACCTTATCTTCGACAAGGTGCGCCAGCTTGAGCATGTGGATCATGCCTACGGTGACCGGACGGTCAAACGGTTCGCCCGTGCGCCCGTCGTACAGGAGGTGCTTGCCGTAGATGGGCAGGGCCTTGCCTGTCTTGAACATCACGCTGTCAGCCAGGAATTGCAGTTCCTTGCCAACCAACGTGCTCGGAATTTCGGTTTCCGGGTCTGCCCACTTCGTCCATTCACGCAGTGTCGCATCAATCGCTAACTGGTCCTGCTGCTTGCGCTGAGCAAGGGTCAACCCTGTGGTATCGAACAGAAGGATTTCATCGGCCTTGTAGCCTTTTTCGACCAGCCATTCACGCAGGATCGCGCGCTGCAACAGATTCTTGTCAAGCATCAACTGTTCAAGGTCATAGCCGCCGCGCTGGCTGAGCCAGTCGTGAATGTACAGGCGATAGACTTCATCGTCATCTTCAAGGTCTTCAGTTGTGTATTCAAACTGCTGAATCCACTCAAAGGCGCGATCACTCATTTCTTTCCACGCCTGCTCGATCATCCAGGCACGTCCGAGTTCCGCCTGAATTTCTTCTTCCTTCGCGCCGTCAAACACGGGGGTAATCGCGCGGAAGCCGAGGCGATCTGCGGCCCAGCCAAGGTGGATTTCCAGCACCTGACCGATGTTCATACGGCCCGGCACACCCAGCGGGTTGAGGATGATTTCCACCGGACGGCCATCCGACAGGTAGGGCATATCTTCGATGGGCACGATCTTGGAGATAACACCCTTATTGCCGTGACGGCCTGCCATCTTGTCGCCGACGGTCAGCTTACGCTTCTGCGCAACACTGACGCGTACCATTTTTTCCACGCCAGCGGGCAGATCGCGATGTTCTTCGCGGGTGAAGGTCTTGACATCGACGACCTTGCCCTTTTCACCGTGCGGCAGCCGCAGTGAGGAGTCGCGGACTTCGCGTGCCTGTTCACCGAAGATGGCGCGCAGCAGCTTTTCTTCGGGGCTGAGTTCTTTTTCGCCCTTCGGCGTAATCTTACCGACCAGAATGTCGTTTGGCCCAACTTCCGCACCGATGCGGACGATACCAAATTCGTCCAGGTCCTTCAGCGCGTCTTCACCCACATTCGGAATGTCGTAAGTGATTTCTTCAGGGCCGAGCTTGGTATCACGGGCTTCCACTTCATGTTTTTCGATGTGGATGCTGGTGAATTTGTCGTTGCGCAGCATGTCTTCGCTGATCAGCAAGGCGTCTTCGTAGTTACCGCCATCCCATGAGAGGAAGGCGCCGAGTACATCATGACCGAGCGCAAGATGGCCGTGGAACGTCGATGAGCTATCGGCGATGACCTCGCCCTTCTTCACGATCTGTCCCTTGACCACAATCGGACGCTGGTCAATACAGGTCGATTGGTTGGAACGGTTGTACTTGCGCAGGCGGAAGACGTGTTCCTGTCCCGCATCGTCACGGATGATGATACGTTCGCCCTGCACGCTAATGACCTCACCGCCAACACCTGACACCAATACCTGACCGCTGTCATAGGCGGCCTGGCTTTCCATGCCAGTGCTGACAATCGGCACATCCGGCTTCAACAGGGGCACAGCCTGACGCTGCATGTTCGATCCCATGAGCGCACGGTTGGCGTCGTCATGCTCAAGGAAGGGGATGAGGGCAGCGCTGATGCCTACGATCTGGCGTGGAGCGATGTCAATGTAATCGACGCGCGCAGCCGGAACGACCAGGAACTTCTGGTTATAGCGCGATGAAATACGGTTCACCGTGAACTGCTTGAGTTCATCGACGGGAGCGTTGGCCTGGGCGACAACGAAGTTATCTTCCTTGTCCGCCGACATGTATTCAATTTCAGGTGCGATGAAGGGCGCAACCGGGATTTTGTCTACTTTTGCCTTCACCAGTTTTTCAACAATGGCGGGCGTGGCAATCGTGCCTTCTTCAACGATCACGTTGTCCTTGGCGTCGGTCACGTCGTCGCGAATGGTACGTCCAAAGACACGCGGATCATCCGGCGCGAGGAACTTAATCACACGGCGATAAGGTGTCTCGACAAAGCCGTACTCATTGACGCGGGCATAGCTGGCAAGACGACCAATCAGACCGATGTTCGGGCCTTCTGGCGTTTCAATCGGGCAGATACGTCCGTAGTGGCTGTGATGCACGTCGCGGACATCAAAGCCCGCGCGTTCACGACGCAGACCGCCAGGGCCTAACGCCGACAGCGTGCGCTTGTGCGTCAGTTCTGCCAGCGGGTTGGTTTGTTCCATGAACTGTGAAAGCTGCGACGAACCAAAGAATTCGCGTACGGCTGCTACAATCGGACGAATGTTGACCAGCGAAACAGGGAGTCATGTTCTCCACTTCGCGGATGGACATACGTTCCTTGACGACGCGCTCCATACGACGCAGACCGATGCGCAGCTTGTTCTGAATGAGTTCGCCCACCGTTTTCACGCGGCGGTTGCCGAGATGGTCGATGTCATCCGGGCCGGCCTGACCGTTGTTAATCAGGATCATGCGCTCGACCAGTTTGACAATGTCCGCTTTGGTGACGGTGCGGAAAGTGCGCGGAATGCTGCTGTCAAGCTGCAAGCGCTGATTCAGCTTGTAGCGACCAACGCGTTCCAGGTCATAGCGGCGCTGATCGAACAACTGACCGATCAGATACTCGCGGGCATTATCCAGCGTTGGCGGGTCGCCGGGGCGCATACGACGGTAGAACTCCAGCAGCGCGGCTTCAGCAACCGTCTGTTCCTTCTTCAGCTCCCAGACTGGCTCAGCCTTAAGCGTCGCCGTCATATACTGATGGTTAGGATCCGTATCAATGCTGGCGTACAGCGACATCAGTTCCTCGTCGCTGCCCGTCTTGATAGGAGAGAGTTCCTGTGGCATTCCATCGGGAACAGCCGCCAGCGCACGCAGCAGAATTGACACGGGAATCGTGCGTTTACGATTGAACTTGATGGTCAGATAGTCGGTCTTGCGGGTTTCAAACTCCATCCACGCGCCGCGATCCGGGATGAGCTTGGAGTTAGAAAGCAAGCGTCCAGTCGTGCGATCTTCCTCGGCGTCGAAGTACACGCCGGGGGAACGAATCAACTGGCTGACGACGACACGTTCGGTACCGTTGATGATGAACGTGCCCTTTTCGGTCATCAGCGGGAAGTCACCCATGAAGATGTCAGAGGTGATGACTTCGTCGCCCTGTTCGCGGTTGACCAGCGCCACGCGCATATACAGCGGCGCGGCAAAGGACATATCACGTTCAAGGCACAATTCTTCGCTGTACTTTGGTTCTTCAAACCAAAACTTCAGCCCAAATTCCTTGGACTCTGGACGATTGCTGGGGAAATACAGCCGTAGATTTCCGTTAAAACTCTCAATCGGCGTAATTTCATCAAAGAGTTCGAGCAACCCTTGTTCAATGAACCACTGGAAAGACTGAAGCTGCACTTCAATGAGTGAAGGCAGCGCCTGTACATCCATCGTTCGAGCATAGTTCTTGATGTTGAATATATCTTCCAACGCACGGCTCCTCAACCTAACACATAGTGCAGGAATCAAAAGAGGGGAATGTGAATTCCCTGCCCATACTGTGAGAGAAAAAATTTTTCAGAGCAGAATTTCATGCGAAAAACAATAGTTATTAGAGGCAATGTGAATGGTCAGTATACGTTAACGAGGGGGGAGATGTCAACAACCAAATTTAAATTTGCCCCAAAAGCATAGAGGTGTCATGAGATAAATTATATAGGACGTTTGAACAAAGGCAAATTAGATTTTCTTTATATCTTCAGTTTTTACGCGCAATCTCCCACGCCAGATGATTGATTTCCGGGATAATCAGTTTTTCCAGCGCCACCTGCACCGCGTTCGGGCTGCCCGGCATCGAAAACACCAGCGTCTTGTGATACACGCCCGCTGTCGCGCGGCTGAACATCGCGGCAGCGCCCACTTCCTGATAGCTGAGCATACGGAAGAGTTCGCCAAAGCCAGGCAGCGTTTTCTCCAGAAACTTGCTGACGACATCATAGGTGGTGTCGCGGGGGGCAATCCCCGTCCCGCCGTTGAACAGCACAAGCTGCACGCCTTCCATCTGCGTGAGTTCATTCAACACCGCAGCGACCTGATCCGGTTCATCCTTAATCAGGCGATAGGCGGCAACTTTGTGCCCTAGCTCTGCCATGCGTTTCTCGATGTAATGGCGATTGGCGTCCGTCTCCGGTGTACGGGTATCACTCACTGTAACAATGGCGACGGTTACCGGGCCTTTTCCTGCCAGCGCACGATGTTCGGCGGCTCCCATAGGGCTATCCTTTGTTTTCCTCAAACAACATTGG
>JAXLWC010000020.1:0-84277 GCA_046328675.1 Anaerolineae bacterium | reverse complement strand
ATAAACAACGCGTACAGCACCGTATTTCGATCAGCCAGCCACCCTATCGGTTCGTAGCCGGGGATAAATGATCCCAACACGGCATTCAGCAGCGCCCCGTCGTTGGGGCTGAGGACATATCGCCAGATAATGGCCGTAATAACTTCCGAAAAAACATAGGGAATAAATAAAATGGCGCGGAATATTTTGCGCCCCCGCAGCTTGCCTCGTCCCACCATCAGCGCCAGTGCCAGCGACAGCGGCAGTTGGACGGTGAGCGACAGCATCATAATGAAGAAACTGTGCCACACCGAATCCTGGAAAACCTGATGGTTGAGCAGCCGTTCATAGTTCCCGAACCATATCAGGTTCGTGGGTGGCCCGAAACCGTCCCAGCGGTACAGGCTGAAGTATGCCGACTGCAGGATGGGCATAATCACAAACAAGGCAAAAAGAATCATCCCCGGCAGCGTAAACACCGAAATCAGCAGAACATTGCTAATCTGCCGCCGTTGTTTATCGGCATCGACCTGATTCTCCGTGCGGGGCAAAACTCGAAATCGTGATACAGACATTACGCTATCTCTTTGTTAAACTAGGCGCGCGATGATTCGCTCTCGCGATTTTTCGCATGATTGGCGGAAGATGCGGAGAGACTTTTCCGAGGCCAATCGAACAGCTTCTCCACATCTTCCCGCCGTAACTAGAAACTACTGACTCAGTTCAAAGGCGGCAACGTCTTCGATCGCTAACGCTGCTTCCTCTGCCGTCGCGGTTCCTGCGAAGATCGTTTGAACAGCATCAACTACTGCTGAACCAACCGCCGGGGGCAGGAACTGGTCGTAGTACATCTGGAAGTAGGGGGCATTGTTGCGGGCTTCCAGAATGGACTGCATGACCGGGTCATCGGCGAACACATCGTCCAGACCGTTCACCACGGGGACAATGAAGATGCCTGCGCCTGTACGCTGATTTTCAGCGGTGGTCAGGAATCTCAGGAAGTCAACGGTTTCGTCGGGGGCATTCACGCCAATCGCAAAACCATCACCGCCGCCCATGACATCGCCCGGATTGCCTGCGCCATCGGGGATCGCCGGGAAGTTGAAGAAGCCCAGCGCTTCGTCGCCAATGCCTTCGCCGCTTTCACTGTATTGTGCCTGCGCGCCCGGTGCCCACTGGCCCATCAGCATCATCGCTGCTTCGCCGTTACCAAACACACCTTCCGATTCGGGGTGGCTCAGTGCCAGGTAGCCTTCAGAGAAGGGGTCCATATCGATTAACTGCTGTAGATATTCGCCAGCCTGAACAAACGGTGCATCGGCAAACGAACCAGTACGATTATAGGCATTCAGGAAGGCTTCTTCGCCGCCCAGACGCAGCGCCAGATAGACCCACCAGAAATGTCCCGGCCACTTTTCGCCTTCACCCAACGAAATCGGGGTGATGCCAGCGTCCTTCAGGGCCTGCACTGCGCCAAGGAATTCGTCCCAGGTCGCCGGTGGATTTTCAGGATCAAGCCCTGCCTGTTCAAACAGGTCTTTGTTGTAGAACATGCCAACCGCACCCCAGGTATAGGGTACGCCGTAGAATTCGTCATTCTGACCGAACAGGGCCAGGGCCGCCTGTGTTGCAAATGATTCCTGCCATTCGCCTGCCAGTTCCGGCGCGATATTGCGAACCAGACCGTTGTTGGCGTAATTCCACAGGACTGCGCCGCCCCAGCTCTGGAACAGATCAGGGGGATCGCCCGCCTGCATGACCGTCGTCAGACGTTCCTTGAACGCTGCGTTTTCCAGAATCGTGATTTCAATCGTCACGTTCGGGTGTTCTGCGGTGTAGGCATCCGCAAGGCTCTGCCAGTAGGCGGCCTGCGATGTTTCTGTGCTGATGTGCCACCAGCGGATTGTAACGGCATCCTGCCCATGAACAACGCCTAATGAGACTGCGAGGACGATGAGCATTGCGAATATAGAAATTGTACGTTTAGTGACTGACATTGATTTAAACTCCTGCATTATTTGTATAACGAGTGTTTGCTGCTCCTGAGTGTGTTGATCGTTCGCGGGTAGGCATCACCTCCTTATGGGGGGCTGGCAGCTATCCCGCACCACCAGCCGTGTGGCTAACGTGACCTGGCGTGCGGTTCGCTCCGGGTTTTCGATGTGCTCTAATAACAGCTTGACAGCAACGCGTCCCATTTGGTCAAGGGGCTGGCGTACCGTCGTCAGTTTTGGATGACCCAATTCGGATTGCGGTATGTCGTCGAAGCCTGCCAGAAATATCTCTGGGGATCTGCAGACCGCGCTCGCGGATGGCTTCCATCGCGCCGAAGGCTTCCAGATCGTTGGATGCAAAAATCGCAGTAGGGGGGTCGGATACTCCCAGCAAACGCTG
The DNA here is from genome assembly GCA_046328675.1 of Anaerolineae bacterium. Taxonomy (GTDB): domain Bacteria; phylum Chloroflexota; class Anaerolineae; order Aggregatilineales; family Phototrophicaceae; genus JACAER01. The sequence goes on along the minus strand of JAXLWC010000020.1, from coordinate 81,904 downwards.
TGCGCCCGTATAACCGCCATTTGTCCTGAAGTCACCAAGTGCGACCAATTCATCCATAAAAGGGATGTTGTGATCCGCAAGCGCCGCTTTATAGCCTTCAAGACGATCTGTCGCGCTGGTCAATTCCAGCAGACCGGTGATAAAGCCAATTCGTTGGTGTCCCAGTTCAATCAGATATTTGGCGGCGTCATATGCGCCTTGCCAGTTGGTACTGTTGACGACGGAACTTTTGCCGGAATTATCACTTTGGTCAATCAGGACATAGGGGAAGTTACGTTCGTGCAGCGCATCCAGATACGGGCTGGTAACGAAAGGAACCAGCAGCAGCAGCCCATCAGACAGTCCGTTGGCGATGGTGTGAACGTAAGCGGCTTCTTTCCCCTGCTGCCTGTGCGTTGTGTACAACATCAGGTTGTAGTTGGTTTTGGCCAGTTCTTCGTCAATCCCGCGCGTAATTTCACCGATGTAGCTGTTATCCAGGCTTGGCACCAGCAGCCCAATAATCTGTGAACGTCCCCCAGCCAGGCTCCGTGCCTGCAAATTAGCAACGTAACCCAGCCGTTCAGCCGTTTCCAGTACGCGCTTGCGGGTGGACTCTTTGACGAACTCAAATCCACTCAGCACCCGCGAGACTGTCGAATACGAAACCCCAGACTCTCGTGCTACATCAATAATGGTGACGTTGGATCTTTTGCGACTATTATCCATAAATATTTGCAAGCGCTTGCAAAATAATCTTTCAAAAAAGCGCTAATGCGCCAGAAACAAAATCCAATACACTCACAATTGTTTTGCAGTGAGCGGCAAATTCTTATCTTTCATTTGCAAACGTTTGTAGCAAGAGTACCAGCATTTGAAAACGTTGTCAAGAAATGCTTGTGTATTTTGCACAGACTTTTGCACGATGCACGAGACCCCTCGCGCTTCGCAATTAGTTGACGATCTCGCCATGCGAATGTAATCTCTGGACTATTGCGGCATCAGCCGTGTTCGACGTTTCTGGAACTTATTACAGGATGAAACTATGGCAATCCAAAACTCACTTCAGCCACAGCGCGCGGTAGACGAACTCAAGGAACTGCGTGCCCTCACGGGCAATGCCGATGGAGCGCAGCGTGTGGCATGGACCGATACATGGGCCAAGGCTCGCGCCTGGATGCGCGACAAGCTGCATGGCCTTCCCGTTGAATACGAGATTGATGAAGCGGGCAACGTCTGGGTGACGCTGCGTGGTAAATCGGACAAAGAGGTACTGATCGGTGGTCACATCGACTCTGTGCCCAACGGCGGCTGGCTCGATGGCTGTCTTAATGTCATTGGTGGTTTGGAAGTGCTGCGCCGGATTGCCAGCGAAGGCACGCCGCCCGTCACTATCCGTTTGGTCGATTGGGCCGACGAAGAAGGCGCGCGTTTCGGACGCAGCTTGTTTGGTTCCAGCGCTTGTTCCGGCACGATGAACCCCGACGACTTGCGCGGTCTGGTGGACAAGGAAGGCACTAAACTGGTTGATGCGATTGCGCGTTTCGGCGTCAGCCTTGACACCGCCAAACAATCGCACAAGCAGTTGAAGAACGCCAAAGCCTATCTCGAACTGCATATTGAACAGGGGCCAGTGCTGGAAAGCATGAACCTGCCGCTGGGTGTTGTCCTCGGTACCTTCGGCGTGGAGCGTCATGCCATCCGCTTTACAGGGCAGTCAGCCCACGCAGGTTCCACGCCCATGAATCAGCGTCGTGATGCCCTCGGCGGCGCGTCAAAACTGCACCTCGAAATCCGTGAAATTGGCAAACGCAATGGCGGCGTATGTACCGTTGGCCGCGTGGAAACCAAGCCCGGCATCGTGACCGCCGTCGTCGGGCAGTGCGACATCACCCTTGACCAGCGCCACCTCGATGCGAACGCCTTAGCCACGATGTTGCAGCAGGCCAAGGACGCCAGCCAGAGCATCGCTGCCGAAGAAAACATCAGCGTCGAGTGGAATCGCCTCTGGCAGATTCATCCCATTCCTTTCCATCCGCAGTTGATTGAATTCTGCGACGAAGCCATCCGCGAAACCTGCGGCACTGTCCATCGCCTGCCCAGCGGCCCCCTGCATGATGCGGCTGAAGTTGCGCGCGCGGGTGTGCCTACCATCATGCTCTTTGTCCAGAGCTTGCGCGGCTTGTCGCACGCCAAGGAAGAAGACACCAAAGAAGAACATTTGCTGATGTGCGTCGAAGCGCTTGATCGCCTCGCCACCAAGACCATCGACTGGGTCAACGCTCAATAACCTTGGGTAAGGATGCCCTGTATGGCGTCCTTATCTACTAACGACTAAAAGCTAATGACTAACGGCTAACCTATGGATTTTATCTTCGGCACCCTGGCAACTGACGAACTCAAAATGATTCACCATCGCGTGCTGCGGCGCGGCGTGCAGCACAACCACGACATGTCCCCGCGTGACCCACGCCCCAACGAAGCAGTGACCCTCACCGTGCGCGTGGGGCAGGACGTGGACGCCGATCATGTCAGCGTGTACTACACCATTGACGGCAGCAGTCCGATGGGCAAACGGGGCGCAGCCCTGCGCGGCAAAGCGCTGGAACTTACCCGCGTAGATTACGTCTGGGACACGCTGGCCTGGGCTTATGTCGCGGTGTGGGTGGGGACTCTGCCGCCGCAGCTTGAAGGGGCCATCGTGCGCTATCGCATCGGCGCGTGGTCATCGTCGCATAAGGATGAAGTCTTCGCCGACTATCCCGAATTCAAAGCGACGACAGAACGCGCTGCTGCCGCCTTCTTTCGCGGCGAGCCTGTGCCTCAGGACCTGCCGCCAGCAACCGCGCGGGCCGATACCTTCACGTTTCATGTTGACAACTATGAATCGCCGCGCTGGGCCAAGCAAGCGGTCATCTATCAAATCTTTGTTGATCGTTTTTATCCCGGCAATGGCCGCGAATGGCTGGAGCCGGACGACCTGATGGGCTTCTTCGGCGGGACGCTGTGGGGCGTACACGACAAGCTCGACTACCTCGCTGACCTCGGCGTCAGTTGCATCTGGCTCACGCCGATTTTCCCCAGCCCGACGCATCACGGTTACGATGCTACCGATTATTTCCACGTAGAGCCGCGCTTAGGCGGCGACGAGGCGCTGCACGCGGTGGTCGAGGCGGCGCACGCGCGTGATATTCGCGTTCTGCTCGATCTGGCGTGCAGCCATCTGTCTGACCAGCATCCGTACTTTATTGAGGCCAAAAACGACCCAAAGAGCGCCTGCCGTGAATTTTTCACCTTTGACGACAGCGATCCCAACGGCTACCGTACCTTTTTCGGCGTGGCCTCCATGCCTTCAATCAACTTCCAGAGTGTCGCGGCGCGTGCCTGGCTGTGCGATGTGGCACAGTACTGGCTGCGCGAGTTCGACGTAGATGGCTACCGCCTTGACCACGCCAACGGGCCGGGGCCGGACTTCTGGGCGGATTTTCAGGCGGCGTGCAAGGAAATCAAACCTGACTGCCTGTGTTTTGGTGAAGTCGTGGAAACGCCGGATGTGCTGCGTGCTTACATCGGGCGTCTGGATGGCCTGCTGGATTTTCAGGTGGAGGACGCGCTGCGCAAGACCTACGCCTTTGGCACGATGACCGAGCGTGATCTCGAAAAGCTGCTCGAACGCCATTACGCGTATTTCCCGTCCGAATTCATCATGCCCACATTTTTGGACAATCACGACATGGATCGCTTTTTGTACGTGGCGAACGGCGACAAAAACGCGCTGCGGCGTGCGGCGGCAGCCCAGATGCGCTTGCCCAACCCGCCGATTATCTACTACGGCACCGAAGTCGGCTTGAGCCAGCATCAAGGCAAGAATGATGCGGGCTGGGGGCTGGAAGTCAGCCGCCTGCCGATGCTGTGGGGCGCGGAGCAGGATCACTCGCTGCTGACGTTCTACAAAGGGCTGATTACCGCACGACGCTCGGCGTTTTAGTGCGATAAACAGGTTGTTTCGGTACGACAAAATCCAATACTCCCCACTTTGGGTTTCACCCGGTCATCATCAATGTGATACAGGGCGCAGAGGTGGGGAGTTTTTGTGTGAGGTTTCGCCCATCAAGTACAGCAGCCGCACGGCAGCAGGGCATAGCAGTGGGGCGGCGCTGTGAAAAGTTGTAAAGATCGCGACAACAGCCTCAATTAGTTAGAAAAGGTGGGAAGAGTCTAACGATTGGCGGTTAGCAGTTAGCGATTGGCTAAGAGAGCAGATGGTTGGCGTGCATGGTTAAGGGAGATGCAAGATCTCAACCGCTTTGCGGGCTGCAATGATCGGGATGTTTTCTACTGTATCGAGCGAAAGCATGTGGCGCTTATCACCAGAAATAATGTAATCGGTTTTGCCAACAATACCAATTGCAATGATTTTGTTATCATCGGGATCAGGCGAATACGAAACCTCTGGTATCGAGAGCAGTACTTCAGCTTGCGACTGTAATCCTGCAACAAGTTGTTGGGCTTCTATGGGTTTAAGATAGCGCTTCAGTTTAGGATATTGGCTTACCCTTAAAAACTCGGCAATCTGCGCGTCCGATGTTAACAACTCAAATTTGTTTTCACGCCAAGCCTGATAGAGCAGATCAGGCGGTGTCCCTTTGGTGATGAGTGCGCTGATGAGAATGCCTGTATCAAGAACGAGCTTCATCAAGCGCCTCATCAACTGCGCTCATGATGTCTTCTTGAGAAAAGGCGCTGTTGCGTTCCTTAATGTCTGCTACGACTAACTCAAACAGCCGACGCTGCACGGCTGCTTCTACAAAGTCTGACAAAGCGCCTTTTTTCGCACCCTGTTCCGCAAGATAGCGCCGTAACGCCTTGTCGGTTTCGTCTGAAATCACCAATGTCCAGCGGGTCATGATAATACCCTCCCTATATGCTTATGTGGTTAAGCATACAACATAGGCGTGCTCTATTGCAATGATGCTTGCGGCGGGCGTGGTTGTGACTGTGACGCTGCGTTATACTCTTTGCGTCTTTCATTTCTCTAAACCTTGGATTATTACCTATGGTGCGTATATTTGTCTGCTACGATCCCAATGATCGCTTATTTCGCAATAAATTGATTGGTGAATTGAGTAGTGAGCATGACGAAATCCTTTGGCACAATAGCTGGAGTGCCGATTTGCCATGGTGGGATAAAATACTTGACCAAATAGCTGAATGCGAAATGTTTCTTTTTTTGTCTTCGCCGAATTCTCACGAATCCCCGTATTGTTTAGGTGAGCGATCAGAAGCCTTACGCCTGAGAAAAGTCATTATTTATGTAAAAATTGAACCAAACTCTCCACTTGTTGAAAAATTTGGTAGGGTCGATTACGTTGATCTATCTTCCGGTGTTACGGCAGACTCAATCAAACATTTATTTGTAAGCATTCAAAATCGTTTGTTTGATGCTCGCAACGAACCACGTAAGGTTGAAGGTGCAAGAACACCCTTACCTGAACCAAAAGAAAAGAAATTACGCGAAGCCGACGCCATTTTGGCGGCTCAGAAAAATGACTCTGAAACACAAGAAAAAATTGCAAATCGTGGCAACCTGGTTAGTGTTACTTTAGGACTCTTAGCATTCTTGGCTGTCATCATTGGAGCAACACTCGGTCTTTTCAACCCAGTAATTGATTTTTTCTTGAACAAATCAACACCTATCTCAACTCTCTCTGCAAGTCCCATGTCTAGCACCCCAGAAGCGCAACCTACCATGACCGCCATGCTTACACCTCTCGATTGGGCGGGTATTCCTGTCATTAGCAATGATGATTGGACACCCTACTCAGAAGTGTTCAATGGTGTCGAAATGGCGCTCGTTCCGATTGGATGCTTTATTATGGGCAGTGTGGACGGCGCCGAAGATGAGGCTCCAACTATGCGTGTGTGCTTCTCCGAACCGTTTTGGATGGACTTGTACGAAGTGACACAAGGCGATTTCGCGCGTTTAGGCGGACAGGCAGCTAATGAAAGCAACTTTGACGGTGAAAACCATCCGCGCGAAAATATTACATGGTACGAGGCACGCGACTTCTGCGCTTTACGCGGGGCGCGTCTGCCCACAGAAGCCGAATGGGAATACGCCGCGCGCGGACCTGAAAGCTTGATTTATCCTTGGGGAGATATATTTTTGCAGTCATATGTAATTTATAGAAGTAATTCAAATTATCAGACAACTGATGTGAGGAGTAGAGTATTTGGCGTATCTTGGGTTGGAGCATTTCACTTAAATGGGAATGTTTCTGAGTGGGTCAGCACCATATATCGTTCATATCCGTACCCAACCGACGCAAATGGTCATGTAGCAGATGATGGACGTGAGGATGTCGCAAGTCTGGAAAACCGGGTAGTGCGCGGCGGATCTTGGGCTAGTAGCGATTCTGCTGTGCGTGCCTCCGGGAGATACGGGATTCCCCCAAGTATTTACGCCCCCTACCTTGGTTTTCGCTGCGCCCGCGATGTAGATTAGCAAAACGCTATGTCCTACAAATGATGCGTAAGTCGCGGCAGCAGTTGAGGGTGTTCACGCCGCAAATGCCCCAAAAATGGCGGCAAACGCAGCCGTTCCCGCCATCATTTTCGACAAAGTTCATCGCAGGTTATCCCCGCAGCATTCCCGCGTACAAGCCGGGCGTCGAGTCCTCAATCAGCGTTGCGCCTGCCGCTTTGGCATAGAACTCTGCTGGCCCCACGCCGCCGATGATGCCATAGCCATAGCCCTGATTGCGCAGGTCATGCAGCGCTACCAGCAGCAGCGCCTTACCTGTGCCGCGCCCGCGCGCCGCTTCGCTCACCCCTGTCGGCCCGAAGAAGCCGCGTGCTGTGGCCTCACAGCATGAAAACCCGATCAGCTTGCCGTCTTCCACCGCCAGCCAGCAGCCAATCGGCTGATGTCCGAACGTCACCTCGCACTCGCTTACCCAGAACTCGCTGAAGTGCTGGCGAATCCAGTTCAGCACATGATGTTTTTCCGGGGCAATCGCCCGCCGGATGGTAATCCCGCTGTTCTGCTGCGCTTCCAGCACGGGTTCCAGCGGAGGCAGCGCATACAGCTTTACTAGCATATCACTCATTCGTCAATCACCTTTCGTAGATGTCCATTTGCTTCTCTCAGCAGTTCCCGCGCACGCGCCGCATCGACGTTCCGTCGGCGCATGGCAATCGCGGTCTTAACATTGTTGCCTGCCGCCTTGAGCAGATCGTCGGCTTCTGTATCATCCACACCCGTCATTTCCCTGATGATGCGGCGGGCGCGGCGTTCCAGTTTTTCGTTCACCACCTGTACGTCCACCATCAGGTTGCCATAGACCTTGCCAGAGCGCACCATCGACGCTGTGCTCAGCATATTCAGTACGAGCTTTTGAGCCGTCCCGGCCTTCATCCGCGTGCTGCCAGTTACCACTTCCGGCCCAACGGGCAGCGGTATCTTGATGGAGGCCACATCCAGAATCGGGGCAGGGCTGTTGCAGGAGATCGCCACCGATACCGAACCCACCTCATTAGCATACATCAGCGCGCCGACGACATACGGCGTTGTTCCGCTGGCCGCGATGCCCACCACCACATCGGTAGCGGTCAGATTAGCCGCGCGCAGGTCGTTGGCTCCGTTCTCTGGCTTGTCTTCGGCGCGTTCGATGGAGGCCGTCATCGCGCGTTCGCCGCCCGCCAGCAGCCCCATCACCTGTCCGGGGGGCGTGCTGTAGGTCGGGATGCATTCCACCGCGTCCAGCACGCCAAGCCGCCCACTAGTGCCCGCGCCCACGTAAATTAACCGTCCCCCGTTGGCGAATGCAGTGGAGACGGCGTCTACCGCCAGCGCAATCTGCGGGATGACTTCGCGGACGATCAACGCCACCTTCTGATCTTCCTCGTTGATGGTCTGCAAAATCTCCAGGGTTGAAAGCTGGTCAAGATTTTGTGTTTTCGGATTTCGTTGTTCAGTGAGCATGTTCTTCCTTATCATCTACGACTGGCCGCATGGATATCATCACAGCATGATTATCCCCGCGTTTCATATCTTAATTTTGCCAGTAGTGCTGCTCCGATGACAGGGGGATATAAAGGTTGGGGGATAGTTGTCATGCCCAGGCGGTTTGCCAGCAGACGGCTTAATAGATTATCGTTGGTTAACAAGCCACCCGCGAACGCTGCCGGGAGTTCATGGGCCTTCAAACGCTGGCGTACAGTCGTCACAAGGGTTTCCAGCGCACGCACCGCACGGTGAACGATATAACGCGCGAAAATGTCCCCATCTTCCGCCTCGCTCAACACCAGTTCTGCCAGCCGCGCGACTTCGGCGGTGCGGGGCTGTCCATAGACCCAGCTAATGATTTCATCCGCTTTGCTGAGCTTGAGCGTTTTCATCAGCCGCTGTGGCAGAATGGAAGCGGCTTCCATATCATCGCGCGGACACTTGTCGAAGGAACGAGTCAGTGCTTTCAGCGCTTCCATGCCCATCCAGTAGCCGCTGCCTTCGTCCCCCAGCAGATAGCCCCAACCGCCCACCTGGACGCTGTCCCCCTTCACGTTAACGCCAAAGGCCACACTGCCTGTCCCCGCGAGAATCAGCACCCCAAAACGTTCGCCGCGCGCGCCGACCAGCGCAATCTCAAAATCGGTGCTGGGCACGATGAAACTGTTAGGCAGTATTCCCTGTCCAACCTCCTGAATCCAGGTTTGCAGCCGTGCCGTGCCTGCCACGCCGAACGCTGCCGCAGTCACATCGTCAGCCGTTTTGTCTGCCTTCCTCAGCGTTTCGTCTATCGTGGTGTGCAGCAAGTTTGCCGCTGCCTCTTTGCCAATGCTGCTGGGGTTTGCTGTGCCGCGTTCGCTTTGGGTCAGCACCTGCATCTGTTCATCGGCCAGCACGACACGCAGCGCACTGCCGCCGCCGTCAATGCCCATGAACAGGTTCATAACAGCCTCGCTGCTGCGGCTGGTGGAAGCGCGATGGTGTTATTATGTCCGGCAGATTGTGTGCAGGCGTATTTCATGATTACGCTTTCATCATTATTGAGTAGATAACGTTCATTCGATATATAACGCAATAATGCCAAAATGTAAATTTCGGAGACCCTATCAATTGGCGCTAAAATCAGTTTAGGGTTGGCTAGGACGACAAACGATGAATGATTTTCGTACTGCGCTGAAGGACATTCAACGAGATACGCTGCGTGGGCTGCTGATTGTGGCGATGGTTGCCGCCGTTCTGGGCGTGTTCGCAACACGGCGTATCGACATTGTGCGTTTTCTGTTCACGATGATTTTCATCTGCCTGACCGTCATCGGTTTGCAGACGCGTTACATGCATCTGCCCAATCATTTTCTGGTGTACAGCCTGTGGCTGCTGGCCGTGCTGGCGCTGCGTCTGCATGTGTCGCCGCTAATGCCTTATGCCTTCGCCGTGATCGCCCTGATTGCTGCCAATCTGCTGAACATCTTTGCCGCCAGCTTTGTGGTGCTGGCCAGTTCGCTGGCGCTTCTGCTGCTGGGCGCGGGTTCGCTGCCTGTGGAGCCGCCGCTGCTCATGGTCTGGGCGAATTTCGCGGTAAGTCTCATCTTTTCGCGCGGACTGCATCAGGCGCTGCGCATCGTACTGGATTATCAGGCTTATGCTGTGAAGCAGATGGACGCGGCGCGCGAACGCCGTGCCGAACTGGCACAGACTGCCAAGGCCCTCAACGATGCCCGCGACAGCCTGCACCACACCAATATCCAACTGCGCTATGCCCGCGATGCTGCTGAAGAAGCCCGCCGCCTCAAAGCCCAGTTTGCCGCCAACGTCAGCCACGAACTGCGCACGCCCATCAACCTCATCGTGGGTTTCAGTGAGGTGATAGCGCTGGCACCCGAAGCCTATAAAGTCCCGCTGCCCGCTGCCTATCGCGCCGATATTCTGGCGGTGTATCGCAATGCCAAGCATCTGCAAAACCTGATCAACGACATCCTCGACATCTCGCAGATCGAGGCTGAACGGCTGGCGATTGTCAAAGAGGAAATTGATCCGCTGCAAGTCATCAACGAAGCCGCGCATCTGGTGCGCGAGTCCATTGAAAACAAGGGGCTGCGTTTTGTCATGATACTGCCGGAGCAGCTTCCGGCAATGTGGCTGGATCGCACGCGTATCCGCCAGGTGATTCTAAATCTGCTGGCGAACGCCGCGCGCTTCACCGATCAGGGAACCATTACGCTGTGTGCTTCCATTGAAGGGGAAGACCTGCGCATGAGTGTGATGGATACTGGCATTGGCATCCCCGCTGATGAACTGGATCGCGTCTTCGAGGAATTCTATCAGGTCGAGGGGTCGCTGGCGCGCAAGCAGGGCGGCACGGGCTTGGGCCTGACGCTGAGCAAGCAGTTTGTCGAACAGCATGGCGGCAGAATGTGGGCGGAAAGCGATGGGGCGCTCGGCCAGGGCAGCACCTTCTCCTTTACCCTGCCAATCATCAACATCATCTACCAGACAGCACACGGGCACGGCGCTGGCATTCAGCATGAGAAGCCGGGTATTCTGGTCTATGACAACGACCCGGCCATTGTCCAGTTATTCAGAGGCTACAGCCGTCACCATCTGGTCAGCGGCAGCCAGAATGCCGAAGAATGTCTGCGGCTCGTGCAGAATCTGCACCCGACAGCGGTGGTGCTGCCCGGTGACGAAAACGCCTCCGACCTCACGCGCCGCATTCACGACCTTGACGAAGACGTGACAGTGCTGGTCTGCCCGATGCCCAGCGGCAAGCGGGTGATGCAGGCGCAGGGCGTGGCCGATTATCTGGTCAAGCCCATTTCGCGCGAGGGATTGCTGCACGCACTTTCGAGCTTAGGCACGGCCATTCAGCGCGTGTTAATTATCGACGACGAACCCGACCTGATGCGCCTGTTTACGCGAATGCTGCAAACCGCGCCGCAGTCCTACGACATTCAGTACGCCTACAGCGGTCAGGAAGGCCTGGCCGCCATGCGCGACCAGCGTCCCGATGTGGTTCTGCTGGATATTCAGATGCCCGACATCGACGGCTTTACCATCATTCAGCGTATGCACGCAGACTCTGCCTTGTATGATATTCCGGTGGTGGTGGTCTCAGCGCGGGGAACGGCGGACGCCATCGTGCAGCAGGCTAAAGGGGAAATCTCGGTGATACGTCCCGCAGGCTTTAAGCCCATTGAACTGGTCAACGCCGTTGAAGCACTGGTGTCGTCACTGCACCCAGTGGCGCAGCATATGTAACAGTTCATGCTGTTCCGGCGGCTTCGTCAGGAAGCCATCAGCCCCCAGCGACAGCGCCAGATCAGGCGTGTCCAGCACGGAACAGATGAACACCGGAATGTGTTTGGTGCTGGGGTGATTCTTCAGGTTTTGCAGGATTTCCCAGCCATCTTTTCCCGGCATCATCACATCCAGAATAATCACATGCGGCTTAAGTTCACGCGCTGCCTGTATCCCTTCATCAGCGTTCTGCGCCGCCACGATGGTATAGGGCAGGTGCGCCAAAAAGCGCCGGATGAGGCTCACGAAGTCCGGGTTATCATCAATCGTCAGCACCGTGCGCTGGTGCAGCGGCAGCTTCAGCCCGACGACAAACTGCGCGTCAATCACGTACTCAACATCCGCTTGCAGCGTTTTCGTTAGTAATCTCAGGGTTTCGTGATTTTCAAGCAGCTTCCGCAGCACGCCATAGTCATTGTGCGGCCCTTCTACCCTGAACTCGATAACGGAGCGTAAGTCCTCGAATCGCTGCTCAAGGCTTAACCCACCACCGGACGCCATGTGCCGGATCAACTGCGAGGTCAGCCAGATAACCGTCTGCCGTAAAATCAGGCGATGCGTGTACAGTTCGGCAAAATCGTCCGAATGATAAACCATCGTCACATGGTACTGCTCGGCGAGGCTCTGCGTAGCGGCGGCCACACCCGTAAACAGTTCCCCCACGTCAATGTAGGTGTATTCCGAGGGACTATAGGCACGCTGGACTTCCGTTTGTACCGAGATGGTATTGGCGCTGGGCGAATTCTGCTGTGCGATGCGTTCCCACAACACCTGACTCAGCGCCTGCACAGCGCGTTTATGTTCGCGGTAAAACTGCCGTTCACTTAACGCAAGCTGATGTAGTACTTCCTGCGTCGATTGTTCCTCGATATAGCGCAGGAACAGCAGATTGTAGACACGCCCCTGTTTGGATTGCAGGTCAGTAGCTTTGTTGAGGTTCAGATTCTCGATGGCATCCACCATAATCTGGCGCACTGTCTGTACGCGCTGGACGCCGCTGAGCTGAGGCGTTAGCTGCTGCGCGATGGGATCATTTTGCAGCGCCGCGAAGTCATAAAGGTGTCCCAGGCAGTCCCGCACCTGCTGCTCAAATTCCTCAGAAAATGGATCGTGCTCTATCATAAGCAATACATGGCAGTAACTTGGCAGACCAATGGCAGAAAAAAAGTACTATTGTGAGTATGGACTATCATCGCTCATTGCCGCAAAACTGGCAATGTGGCGAAGATGACACACGGTGCGTTAAGCTCAATAGATGTGAAGGAGGAGGAAATTCGACACGAATTGACCCGCATCGTCTCTCCAAAATCCGTTTTTAGTATTACTAGTTAGGAAAAGACACATGAAGAAACTGACTACCCTTCTCATCGTCGTCTTGATCGCCGTCCTTTTCATCACTCCTGTGCGCGCACAGATGGACCCCCTCGTGATTGAAAGCTGGCGTAACGACGACCTGACGATCTGGCAAGACATCATTATCCCCGCCTTCAACGCTCAATATCCAGACATTCCCGTCGTTTTCTCGCCCTCTCCTCCGGCGGAATACAATCAGGTGCTCAACAGCCGTCTTGAAGGCGGCACAGCGGGCGACCTGATTACCTGCCGCCCCTTCGATGCTTCGCTCAATCTGTACAATGCAGGTTATCTGTCCTCGCTGAATGACCTCCCCGGTCTCGAAAACTTCAGCGATGTGGCTAAGAGCGCCTGGATTACCGATGATGGCTCCGATGTCTTCTGCGTCCCGATGGCGTCCGTCATTCACGGCTTCATCTACAATGCGGACATCTTCGCTGAACTTGGTCTGGAAGAACCGACCACCGAAGCTGAATTCTATGCTGTGCTGGATGCCATCAAGGCTGACGGTCAGTATGCGCCGCTGGTCATGGGCACCGCAGATCAGTGGGAATCGGCAACGATGGGTTATCAGAACATCGGCCCCAACTACTGGAACGGTGAAGAAGGCCGCCTCGGCCTGATCGCTGGTACCGAACACTATAACACGGGTGGTTTCCTTGCGGCCTTTGAAGCCCTGAACCGCTGGCAGCCCTACCTGATGGACGGCTATCAGTCGATTGCCTACTCCGATGCTCAAAGTGCCTTTACGCTCGGTCTGGGTGCCATCTATCCGTCTGGCTCATGGGAAATCGCCGGCTTCAACGCTAACGCCGACTTCGCGATGGGCGCGTTCCCGCCGCCGCTGCCGGAAGGTGCTGACACTTGCTACATCAGCGACCACACCGACATCGCGCTGGGTATGAACGCCGCTGTCGAAGGGGAGCGTGCCGAAGCCGCCCGTACCTTCCTCGAATGGATGACCACGCAGGAATTCGCGCAGCTTTACTCCAGTGCCCTCCCCGGCTTCTTCTCGCTGTCGAACCATGAAATCACGCTGGAAGACCCGCTGGCGCAGGAATTCCTGAGCTGGCGCGGGGAATGCGAATCGACCATTCGTTCCTCATATCAGATCCTGAATCGCAATTCCGATATTAGTAACGAAACCGACCTGTGGATCGCCAACTCGCGTATGCTGAACGGCGAACTGACACCGCAGGAAGCCGCCGATTTTGTACAGAATGATCTGGCATCGTGGTACGAACCACAGATGAGCAGCCAGTAATCCTGTAAAGCCACAGTTGATAGGGTAGGGGTGTTCTACATCAGTGGAACACCCCTGCCACCTGACTGCCCATAAGATTACCGGTCTTGTTTAAGCTCCCAGAAGCGAATACTTATGAAACGCTCCGACAAACCCTTTCCTGTTCATATCATCGTTTTTTTGGCACCCGCGTTAATTATTTACACCCTCTTCATGATCTATCCGCTGATGGATACCCTGCGTTTGAGCTTGTACGCGCCGTCGCCAGATAACTCAAATCAGGAAGTCTTTGTTGGGGTAACGAACTATACACGTTTGTTTACCGAACCACAGTGGGCACCCCGTTTGCAGGGCGCAGTGGTCAACAACTTCGTCTTTTTTGCCATTCACATGCTCGTGCAAAACCCTATTGGCCTGCTGCTGGCGACGCTGATTAGCTCCCCTTTCATTCGTGGGCGTGCCATCTACCGCACGCTGATTTTCATGCCCACACTGCTATCCTTCGTGCTGGTAGGCTTTGTGTGGCAGATTATGCTCAACCCCCTGTGGGGCATCTCAAAAGACATTCTCACAGCACTAGGATTGGGCAGCTTGTATCAGCCGTGGCTGGGTTTGGAAGACACGGCGCTGGTCACCATTTCGCTGATTTCTGTGTGGCAGTACGTGGGTGTGCCCATGATGCTGTTCCTCGCTGCACTGGTCAGCATCCCCGATGAACTCATTGAGGCCGCACGCGTGGATGGCGCGACAGCCTGGAGCATCTTCTGGAGCATCAAGTTCCCGCTGGTGCTGCCGACAGTGGGTATCGTAGCCATTCTGACGTTTGTCGGCAACTTCAACGCCTTCGACCTTGTGTACACCATTCAAGGCGGTTTGGCGGGGCCGAACTTCTCAACAGACCTGCTCGGCACCTTCTTCTATCGTACCTTCTTCGGTTTCCAGCTTCAGGCTGGTAACCCGACGATGGGCGCGACGGTTGCTGGTGTCATGTTCCTGATTATTCTTGCGGGTGTGCTGCTGTACCTGTTTGGCTGGCAGCGGCGCATTACCCAGGTGGAGTTTTAGTCATGCCCCTTGCTCAACGCCTGAGACTCTCCCAGAACATCCAGTTGGCCTTTGCTCACCTGCTGCTGCTGGCCTATACGCTGCTGGCGATTTTTCCGGTGATTATCGTGATCATCAACTCGTTAAAAGCACGTCGCGCCATTTTCGCTGATCCCTACGCGCTCCCCACATCTGAAACCTTCGATCTTGTGGGCTATCAGACGCTCAGCAATCACGGCAATTATCCCGCCTACTTCATGAACAGCCTGATTGTGGTCGGCGCGTCGTTGTTTCTCATTCTGCTCCTCGGTGCGATGGCGGCGTTTGCCTTCACCGAGTACAAGTTCCCCGGCAACACCTGGTTATCGCTCTATTCGGCAGTCGGCATCATGATTCCCATTCGTCTGGGTACAGTCAGCCTGCTGCGCCTCGTGGTGAGCCTGGGCTTAATCAACACCCTGCCCGCGCTGATTCTGGTCTACACCGCGCAGAATCTCCCGCTGGCGATTTTTATTCTCTCGTCGTTTTTGCGACAGGTGCCGCACGAGTTGAAGGACGCCGCGCGCGTCGATGGTGCCAGCGAGTACCGTATCTTCGGGTTGGTACTGCCCCTGATTCGCCCGGCACTCGGCACCGTCGCCGTCTTTACCATGATTCCCATCTGGAATGACTTGTGGTTCCCGCTGATTCTTGCCCCGTCCGAACAGGTGAAGACCGTCACGCTCGGTTCACAGACGTTCCTCGGTCAGTTCCTTAACGACTGGAACGCCATTCTGGCCGCGTTGAGCCTGTCGATTATCCCGATCCTCATTTTGTATGTGATTTTCGCGCGGCAGCTTGTCCGCGGCATTACGTCAGGAGCAGTCAAATAATATGCTGCGAGTTGGTATCGTAGGCATGGGCTTTATGGGTATGACCCATGCCGCTGGTTGGTCACGCACCCCGGCAAAAATCGTTGGGATGATGGGGCTGGATCGCCCGCAGGTCGAAAAGGCCTCAGCGCAGTACGGCGCAAAAGTCTATGACTCTTACGCGGCGCTGCTCAAGGATGTCGATGTCATTGACATCTGCACACCCACCTATCTGCATCGCGACATGGTGCTGGAAGCGGCTGCCGCTGGCAAAGACATCGTCTGCGAGAAGCCGCTGGCGCTCACGGCAGCGCACACCCGCGAGATGCTTGCCGCCTGCGAAAAGGCCGGCGTGCAGTTGCTGGTCGCGCAGGTCGTGCGTTTCTTTCCCGAATATGCCGCTGCCAAGAACATTGTCGCCAGAGGGGAAATTGGCCGCGTTGCGGTGATACGCTTGTCGCGGTGCAGCTTCAAGCCCGCCCGCAATAACCCCGATAGCTGGTTCCATGACCTCAGCAAATCCGGCGGCATGATGTTCGACCTGATGGTTCACGACTACGACTACGCCCGCTGGGTGGCGGGGGATGTCGAAAGCGTTTTTGCGCGTCATATCGCGGGACAGTTTGCCGATGCGCCGGGCGATCATGCGCTCGTGATTCTGCGCCATACCAGCGGCGCGCTCTCGCACATCGAAGGCGGTTGGGCCTATCCCGCGCCCATGTTCCGCACCTCGCTGGAAATCGCAGGCGAGCATGGCTTGATCGAGCATCCCGTCGGCAGTTCTGTGCCGCTGGGTATTCACCTTCATGCCAGCGCCAAAGGCGGGGACGTGGAAATTGCCGTCCCCAGCAGCCCGCTGGCCGAAGACCCCTACACCACAGAGATGAAACACTTCTACGATGTGCTCACCGGAAAAGAGACCCTGCCGCGTGTTACCGCTGCTGATGGCGCTGCTGCCGTGCAAATCGCCTTAGCTGCCATCGAGTCGGCGCGCACGGGTCGGCGCGTTCTGCTGTCGGAGGTGCAGTGATGAAAATCGGGATTATGAGTTTTGCGCATCTCCATGCTGAATCCTACATCGGCAATATCCGTGCCGTCCCCGGCGTCGAGATGATTGGCATCGCTGACGAAGACCTCTCGCGCGGCAAACACTTTTCGCAGATGTTTAACGCACGCCTCTTTGCCTCCTATGAATCGCTGCTGGCGGAAAAGCCCGATGGGGTAGTCGTCTGCTCCGAGAACGCGCGCCATCGTCGTCTGGTCGAGATGGCGGCGAATGCGGGCGTGCATATCCTCTGCGAAAAGCCGCTGGCTACGACTGTCGAAGATGCACAGGCCATGCTGGACATCTGTGAAACAAACGGCGTCAAGCTGATGACGGCGTTTCCCATGCGCTTCAGCACGCCGATTGTCGAAATCAAGAGGATGATCGACGGCGGCGGCCTGGGGCAAATCTACGCGGTGAACGGCACCAATCAGGGCGAATGTCCCAAGCACCTGCGCTCATGGTTTGTCGATAAGCAGTTGGCGGGCGGCGGCGCGCTGATGGATCACATTGTCCATCTCGCTGACATTCTGCGCTGGTATCTCGGCAGCGAAGTCACCGAAGTCTTTGCCGATGCCAACCACATTCTCTACGCCAGCGAAACCGAAGTCGAAACAGGCGGCCTTGTCTCGCTGAAATTCGCCAATGGCACAATTGCCACGATTGATTGCAGTTGGAATAAGCCGCCGTATTATCCGACGTGGGGCGGGCTGGCATTGGACTTAATCAGCGAGAAAGGCTTGGTCAACGTCAACGCCTTCAAACAGGTGATGACGGTCTATACGCACGCTGCGCAGCGTCCGCGTTACGCCTATTGGGGTTCAGATGCCGATCAGGGCTTAATCAACGATTTCGTCGCCGCCATTCGCGAAGACCGCGCGCCTGCCGTCACGGGCTACGATGGTTACAAAGCGGTGGAAATCGTTGCCGCCGCCTATCGCTCTGTCGAAAGCGGTCAGCCCGTCGCGCTCAAATGATCCTGTGAAATGCATAGGGTGACTCAACGAGTCACCCTCCTTTTCCTGGCTGTCTATATTGTTTGTCCAATTTATTAGACATGGTGCTTCGGAAGCTGGAAACTTCAATTTCTGGTGTGCTTAACTTAATTCCACCACCGTATCCAGCGCATCGCGCGCATCTTCTGGGATCGTCAGCACCGTCGTATCGTCCTTGCGTTCCAGCGCTATCGCGTTTCCATTCTTCAGCAGCTTTGCCTTCCTCACCTGCTCCGGCACGCCTTTGAGCGTTACGCAGTCGCTGATATAGTCCAGCACATGCACATAATGGATATCGCCGCGCCGCGTGCTGACGCTTTCTTTCGTCGGCGGAATCACCCCTGCCCGCGTGTCATACACCGACGCGCCGTTGACCTTCAGCCAATCACCCACACCGCGCAGACGTGCCGCGTGAACAGGCAGAATTTCGCCTTCTGCCGTCGGCCCGACGTTCAGCAGATAATTCGCTCCGGCGCTGGCGCTGCGCACCAGAATGTGTACCAGGTTGCGCGTCGATTTGTGGTTGTTATCGCTGGCGTTATAGCCCCAGTGATCGTTGATCGTCATGCACACTTCTTTTGGCAGGTCATAGATTTCCGTCGTGTTGAAGCCAGCCGAGTTCGCGCCGGGCAAATCCTGTTCAAAGCCCTGCGCATCTTCGCCCGGAAGCGGTTTTTCGTGGTGATTGTTCATGACGATGGCCTGCGGTTGCAGCGTGTGAATCATGTCGTACAGCTTGTCATATTCAAACGAACCGCCCGCGAGGAAGTAAGCATTGTTCTCGTTGATGGCGTGGCGCGGCCAGTCACCGTCGAACCACACGCACGCCAGTTCCCCGAAGTTCGTACACAGTTCGCGCACCTGCCCGTGCAGAAACGCGATGTAATCCGACCATGCCAAGCCGCTTTCTTCGCGGAAGCGGTACGCCGGATGATGCCAGTCCAGCAGCGAACTGTAAAAGCCCAGTTTGACATCCCCGCGCCGCGCGCAGGCGTTTGCCAGTTCGGCGATGGGGTCACGCTTGAAGGGCGTGTTCGTGACTTTGTAATCGCTCAGCGCCGTGTCATACATGCTGAAGCCGTCGTGGTGGCGGCTGGTTATCACCATGTACTTTTGTCCGGCGTCTGCGGCGATGCTCACCCATTCCTCGGCGTTGAATTTGACCGGATTAAACTGCGGCACGAGCTTTTCATATTCGCTGACAGGAATCTGTTCGATATGCATAATCCATTCCTGCCGCGCCAGAATCGAGTACAAACCCCAGTGGATGAACATACCGAATCGTATGTCCTGCCACTGTTCTAAACCCTGTGCTGAAACCTGTTTTGCCATGTTAAAGTCCTTTGTAAGTTTCCTATAGAAGTGAAGCACACCGCTTCACCTGTTATTCACAATGACTAAGTCTCGATGCGAGCTGAGTATGCCTGCAATGCAGCCTTCACCTTTAGCTGAAGGCGATCATCGTTCGTAAGCTCATGCAGCTTAACTTGTAAGTTAGGTAACAGCGCCCAGCGCAGCCGCGTTGTTCGCTCTCAGCCGCTTGCGAGGAGAGGGCTAGGGATGAGGGGGTTGCCCCCTCACTTCGCCGCCGAGTACACCACCTCACCGCCCACCAGCGTCATTTTCACCTGGAAGTCGCGGTCAAGAATCACGAGGTCGGCGTCATATCCTGCCGCCAACTGTCCCTTGCGCTCATCAAGGTGCATGGCTTTTGCCGGGGCCATCGTCGCCATGTAGATGGCCTGCTGCGCGCTGACCCCTGCAAACTGCATCATGTTGCGCACCGCTTTGTCCATCGTCAGTGTGCTTCCCGCCAGGCTGCCGGAGGGCGTCCGCGCGATACCCTCGCGCACCGAGACTTTCATGCCCGCGAATTCATAATCACCGTCGGCCACGCCCGTTCCCATCATCGCATCGGTAATCAGCACGGTACGTTCATAACCTTTGGCGCGCACCAGCAGCTTGACCATCGCCGGATGCACATGTACGCCGTCGGCGATGATTTGCGTGAACACACGGTCATCGTTGATCGCCGCCGCCAGCGCACCGGGGTCGCGGTGGTGCAGGGGGATGATGCCGTTGAAGGTATGCGTAACCTGATGCAGCCCGGAGTCAATCGCTTTGCACGTTTCCTCGCTAACTCGCGCCGCTGTGTCCGATAGCGAACTCGACGCCCTGTGGATGCATCGCCGCCATCATCGCGTAAGCCCCTTCCAGTTCCGGCGCAATCGTTACCAGCTTGACAACACCTGTTTCCAGCCATTTGCCATATTCCGCAGGCTGCGGCAGGCGAAAGTATTCTTCCGGTTGTGCGCCGCGATACTTGGCATTCAGGTATGGGCCTTCCACATGCACGCCCAGATGCTGCGCGCCGCTTTTGTGCTGCGGGGTGCTGGCGACATTTTCAATCGCCGCCTGAATCGCGGTGGCAGGGTTGGCGACGGTAGTGGGGTAGTAGCTGGTGACCCCGTGTCTGGCGAAGAACTCCGACAGTGTATACAGCGCCGAGGGCGTGGCTTCAATCATGTCATGCCCGTTCGCCCCATGCACATGGATGTCGATAAACCCCGGCACGACGTAGCCGCCGCCTGCGTCAATGACCTGGGCGGTTTCGTCGGTAATCAGTGTTGTGATGGCCGAAATTTTGCCGTCACTGAGGACAAGGATGGAGTCATCAAGCGTTTTATGCGGCGTAATGAGCGTGCCGTTTTGGATCAGTGTACGCATACGTGTTCTCCTCAGGTTAACCGCCAGCCGACACAGTCTAGACCATCGTGTGTCGGGGCACATGCGGATGTCGGCAAAAGTGCTACGACTATACCACTTATCATCCTTTGCAGGCAGGGATTGAGGTACACTAGCGCCTAAATTGCTTACGGATGGAGATATACATGCAAAGCCTTTGGAACGATTTGGAAGCGGCCTCTTTCACAGTGGACTTGGCACAGCGCGTTTACACCTCGCGCCTGCTCGGACGCGATAAAACACTGGTGATGCACGGCGGCGGCAACACCTCAGTCAAAGTGAGCGAACAGAACTTGTTTGGCGAAGAGGAAGAAATCCTTTATGTGAAAGGCAGCGGCTGGGATTTGGAAACGATTGAACCCGCTGGCTTTTCCCCTGTGCGCATGTCCACGCTGCTCAAGCTGTCGAAACTGGAAACCCTCAGCGATACGCAGATGGCTAATGAACTGCGCTGCGCCATGACCAACGCCAGCGCTCCCATGCCCTCTGTCGAAGCCATACTGCACGCCATCCTGCCGCACAAATTCGTAGACCACACCCACGCCGACGCCATTATCGCCGTCAGCAACAGCCTCAACGGTGAACAGCGCATCCGTGACATTTACGGCGATGATGTGGTGGTGATACCCTATGTCATGCCCGGCTTTAAGCTGGCGCGTCTGTGTGCCGAGATGTTCCCGCGACTGGCGACGGGCAAGACCATCGGCATGGTGCTGCTGAAACACGGCATCTTCACCTTTGGCGCAACCGCCAGAGAATCCTATGAGCGCATGATAACGCTGGTCAGCCGCGCCGAGTCCTATCTGCAACAACACAACGCCTGGAACATTGAATATCCCGCACAGAAACAATCTGAATTGGATGTAACAGGGCTGGCTGGTTTACGGCGGGATATAGCGGCTGCGGCTGGGTTCCCAGTGCTTCTTGCCGCGTTTGCTGATGACCAGTGCCTCAGTTTCGCGCGCCGCGACGATGGAAGCGTCCTCGCCCAGCAAGGCCCCCTCACGCCCGACCACGTCATCCGTACCAAGCGTCTGCCGCTGCTTGGCCGCGACGTGCAAGCCTATCGCGCCGCCTACGAAGCCTATTTTGCCGAACACGCTTCCCGTTCAGCCACGCCGCTGACCATGATCGACCCTGCGCCGCGCGTAGTCATTGACCCCGACTTCGGCGTCTGCACCGTTGGCCGCACCGCCAGAAACCCGCATCGCCGAGGACATCTACCGCCACACCATAGACGTGATTTCGCGTGCTGCCGCGCTTGGCGGCTACGAGGCGCTGCCCGCCGCCGACATCTTCGACGTGGAATACTGGGACTTGGAGCAAGCCAAGCTGCGCGCGCAGGGTAAACCACCCGCCTTTGCGGGCGAAATCGCGCTGGTGACAGGTGCGGCATCCGGCATCGGCAAAGCCTGCGTCGATGCGCTGCTGGCACGCGGCGCGGCAGTCGTCGGGCTGGACATCAATCCGGCGATTGAGGGCTTATACAAGCGCGCTGATTATCTCGGTATCCGCTGCGACATTACCAGCGAGGCCGAGGTTGCCGCCGCCTATGCGACAACCGTTAAGCATTATGGCGGGCTGGACATGCTGGTGCTGAACGCGGGCATCTTCCCGTCAGGTACGCACATCAAGGCGCTGGCGCTGGCGGATTGGGACAAGGTGATGCGCGTCAACCTCGACGCCAATCTGGTGTTGATGCGTGAGGCCTATCCGCTGTTGAAGCTGGCTCCACGCGGCGGGCGTGTCGTGATGATTGGCTCGAAGAATGTGCCCGCGCCGGAGCCGGGCGCCGTCGCCTATTCCGCCGCCAAAGCCGCGCTGACGCAGATGGCGCGTGTCGCCGCGCTGGAGTGGGGCAGCGACAGCATTCGCGTGAACGTCATTCATCCCAACGCTGTGTTCGACACAGGCTTGTGGACGGAAGAAGTTTTAGCCTCGCGCGCTAAACATTACGGCATGACGGTGGAGCAGTACAAGACCAACAACGTGATGAAGGTCGAAGTTTTCAGTCGCGATGTGGGCGAGATGGCGGCAGAGATGTGCGGCGTACTGTTCGCCAAAACCACAGGCGCGCAGGTGCCGATTGACGGCGGCAACGACAGGGTGATTTAAATGACATGATGGGGCGAAACACGCTGTTTCGCCCCATAAAACTTAGCTCCGCCGCGCGTTGTTGATGAAATCGTAGGGATACACCAGTTCCGGCTCGCTGGCGGTGTTCAGCTTTTGCATCAGGCTGTCATCCAGCGTCCAGCCAACGGCCGCCAGATTGTCCTCTAGCTGTTCCATCGAACGCGCGCCGATGATGGGCGCTGTGACGCCGGGGCGGTTCAGCACCCAGTTGAGCGCGACCTGCGCCGGGGTCTTGCCCGACTCCTTAGCGGCGTCATGCAGCGCGTCCAGTATCTGCCAGGTGAACTCGTTGTTGTAGCGGTTCCAGCTTTCGCTCCAGCCGCGTCTTTCGGCTTCGTCCACGCGCGTGCCTTCAATCGGGCCACTCATGCCGCGCCGATACTTGCCGCTGAGCCAGCCGCCGCGCAGTGGACTCCAGGGGATAACGCCTAAGCCCTCGTTGATGCACACTTGCAGCACTTCCCACTCGATGAAGCGCACCAGCATATTGTACTGTGGCTGCAAGCAGGTGTACGGTTCCCAGCCCATCTGCTTGCTAAGGTCCAGCGCCTTCTGAAGCTGCCACCCGCTGTAGTTGCTGGTGCCGATGTACCGCACCTTGCCGCTGCGCACCAGTTGGTCGAGCGTGCTCAGCGTTTCTTCCAGCGGCGTTTTGTTGTCCCAGCAGTGGACTTGGTACAGGTCGATATAGTCGGTGTTGAGGCGGCGCAGGCTGGCTTCCACGCCGGACATGATGTGCTTGCGGCTGACACCCACGTCGTTGGGCGCGTCGCCCATCGGGAAGCGCACTTTGGTGGCGATGATGAAGTTGTCACGCGCTTTGCCTTGCAGCCAGCGCCCGACAATGGTCTCTGAGACGCCGCGTGAATATACATCGGCGGTATCGATGAAGTTGCCGCCAACTTCCACAAAACGATCCATCATTTTATAGCTGGTGGCCTCGTCTGATTCGCGCCCGAAGGTCATTGCCCCCAGACACAACTCACTGACCTTGAGACCAGTTTTGCCCATAAAACGTTGTTCCATCATAAGCTCCTTTAACGTAATGAAAGGTTCGCGCTGGTGACATGCACAACACGGAATCTACGGGGATAAACAGCGCAACATCGCCAATAAAATAGGAGCGAAGGTTGTCCGTTCGCCCCCATAATAGCCTGTTTCTGCCAGAAACCGTAGTGACTAATGATACTTCGGCAGCCAGTCGCCGTGCGCTTCGATCAGGTCGTCCACCAGCGCCCAGATTTGGTCGAGGCTCAGTTCTGCGCCTGTGTGCGGGTCGAGCATGGCGGCGTGATAGATATGTTCGCGTTTACCTGTCAGCGCGGCTTCAACCGTCACTGACTGGACGTTGACGTTGGTCTGCATCAGCGCGGCCAGGTGCGCCGGAATAGCGCCGACCTTGATCGGCTGAATACCACTTTTGTCCACCAGGCACGGCACC
This sequence comes from Anaerolineae bacterium, assembly GCA_046328675.1. Classification (GTDB taxonomy): domain Bacteria; phylum Chloroflexota; class Anaerolineae; order Aggregatilineales; family Phototrophicaceae; genus JACAER01. The sequence continues at coordinate 57,770 of JAXLWC010000020.1, read as the reverse complement.
TCGACGCATGAACCCTGCGGCAGATTATCAATCAAGCCGTTGTTGGCGACATTGCCATAGACGACGCGCGGTGTGCCTGTTTCGATGCTGTGGATGATGCCCGAACCGTACTCGTGGCTGCGTTCGACCTCCAGCGGCGCGCCGCCTTCCAGTTCCACGCGCTGTTTTTCCCACTCGGCAATCTGATTCTCGCAGCGGCGGATATATTCATCCAGCGGCACATTAAACTTCTGGATCAGGTCAGGCCGGTCACGCTTGATGAACCAGGGTGTATATTCGCTGAAGTGTTCGCTGCTTTCGGTGACGAAATAGCCGAGACGCATGAACATCTCGTAGCGCACGCGGTTCCAGTGGGGCACGCGTCCTTCTTCGACCACTTTGCGAATAAGCGGATACAAGTCTTCGCCATCACGCTCAAACTTGAGGTAGAAGTTCATGTGGTTGATGCCGCCTGCCGTGTAGTTGATTTCTTCAACGGGCACGCCAATATCTTCGGCAATCTGTTCGGCTGTTCCCTGCACGCTGTGGCATAAGCCGATAGTCTTGATTTTGCTGGCGCGGCTGATGGCCCAGCAGTTCATCGCCATCGGGTTCACATATTGCAGGAAGGTCACATCGGGGCACACCTCTTCCATGTCGCGGCACATATCCAGCAGCACAGGGATCGTGCGCAGCCCACGCATAATGCCGCCAATGCCTAATGTGTCGGCAATCGTCTGGCGTAGACCGTACTTCTTGGGAATTTCAAAGTCCACTACGGTGCCCGGCTTATAACCCGCAACCTGAATCATGCAGATGGCATAATCCGCGCCATCGAGTGCTTTGCGGCGGTCAGTGGTCGCGCTGATTTTTGGTGTTGCGCCGAGCGCCTCCGCCAGCCGCTTTGCCACGATTTCCGAGGTGCGCAGCCGCGTAGCGTCAATATCAAACAGGACAATTTCGGACTGGGCTAGTTCCGGGTAGCTGAGGATGTCGCCGAGCAGGTTCTTGGCGAATACTGTGCTGCCAGCGCCGATAAACGTGATTTTGGGCATAAGTACAACCTTTCCTTATCGAGTGATTGTTAATACATGTTGCGTATCGAACGAGTCGATGGTCGAAATCGCGCCATCTGTCCATTGGACTTCAAGGCGATAGAGTTCGCTGTCCTGCGGGAAACCAAAGTGAACGCGCGCAGGGTCACCGGAGAGGTAGCCGCTGATCGCGCGCATATCACGGCTATAGGTACCGCCGCTGGTATAAAGCGTCAGCCGCGCGCCTAAACCGTAACTATTCTGAACATTCGCCTGGCGTAATTCAACCTGCAAACTGTTCCCGCCGCACAGATCATTCTCAAAAAGCTGTGATGGAGTATTGAGATTATTGACGACAATATCCACATCGCCGTCGTTGTCCAGATCAGCCATGCCCATGCCGCGTCCGCTGCGTGTGCTGCCAAGCTGCCACTCCGGCGCAGGGATAAAACCTGTCCCGCCATTGCCGCGAAACGCCTGATTTGCTTCGACTAGCTCGTAGTTTTCAAGCTGCGGAAACAGTTCTTCGGCAGTCATGCCATTGACGACGTATAAATCGAGATAGCCGTCGTTGTTCAGGTCGCCAAACTTGCCTGACCAACTCCAGCCTGTGGCGGCGATGCCAAAGGCTGCCGCGTCGTTATGAAACTCGCTGTCGTTAGTGCGCGTCAGCAGCACATTTTCCAACACCTGCCGATTGCCTGCCAGCGTTGGCACGCGTTCCAGGTCATCCAGCACAGGCTGCCACGCGCGCATTGTTTCCGGGTCATCGCTGTACGGATGCATGTCAGCAGCGAAGAATTCCGCAGTGCCATCGTTGTTGATGTCCCCGGCATCGAAGCTCATGGTGCTGTAGGTGGTGACAGGCAGTAGGCTGCTTGCCTCCCATCGACCCTCGATGTATGACCAGCTCTGGTCGGGAACACTGAAGTCGTTGCCGACCACAAGGTCGATGTACCCATCCCCATCCAAATCTGACAGCCACATAGCAAGCGCCTGCGCGTCCTCAGCCAGGCGTGTGGCGACGAAGGTGCCATCTCGATTTTCGTAGTAAATTACACCCGCGCCGCCGCTGAACAGAAAGGTATCGCGCAAAAGCTGCGACAGTTCGGCGTCGTAGGAGCCTGTCACAAGGTCGAGGTCGCCATCGGCATCTACATCAGCCCAGTTCAGCGTATAGGCTGGGCGATTAACGCCATCCAGCGCTTCCAGGGTAAAACTTTCATCACCGTTGTTGTGCCAGTAGCTGGGTGTTCCGGTCTGGGTCGTCAGCACAATATCCAGCCAACCATCACGGTCTACATCGACAGTCGTGATGGCGCGTGTGTGCCCGGTGGTTGCGAAGTCCTGCGCGCGGAAGTTCAAATCGCCCTCATTCCACAGAAGGGTATTTGCACCATTGAGGTTACCCAGCACAACGTCTAACAACCCATCGTTGTTCAGATCGTTGATGGCTAAACCCGAACCGTTGCTCTCGAAAAAACGGACAACATCACCATGTATAGTGGTTGTATGCGCAAGGTCATGGCTGATAAATGCGTCACTGCATTCAGGCGAATCGGGTTCAACCGCCGCGTAAATAACAGGCAATATCGAGCATAATAAAGCGACTTCAAGTAAAATGATGGTTCGGCGCATAAATAGATTTATTACTGTATAAAAGGTTCGCCGTCTCCGTATCAGACGGCGAACCGAATGCGTCACACGAGCTGCGAAATACTAACGTTATTGGTACAGGGCGTTGACTTCTTCATTGGCGGCAGGCAGAACATCAGCAGCAGCAGCTTCACCGAGACCAATGCTGTCCATCGTTTCGGTCATGATGGTGCTGACTTCGCTGGCGTAGTCGGCGATGGGGAACAGGAAGGTGCCATTTTCTTCATTGGCCTGTTCCACGAATGCACTGACATCAACACCCGCATCAGCGCGTACTTGCAGGGACATATCAGCCGCTGCCGGGATGGCCGGGAAGACGACGCCGGACTGACCAATAATGCTCTGGCAGTCGAGCGACGCCAGGAACTTAACCCAGGCCCATGATTCTTCAAGGTGCTGCGTACCAACCCAGATCGAGTCCGCCAGACCGTTGAACATGCTGCGGCGGCCTTCGGGGCCAGCAGGCAGACGACCAAAGCCGACTTCAAAGTCACTGGAGAGGTACGAACCAATCATCCATGAGCCGTTGAATTCCATCGCCACATTGCCCGCCTGGAACAGCGCCAGTGAACCCAATGATGTGACCTGTTCGAGCGCAGGTGCAAACCCATGAGCCAGATGCAGGTCTGCCCACCACTGTGCAGTGGCAATGAAACGCGGATCGTCATAGTAATACTGGGTGCTCCAGGGGCCATCGTTGAACGCCCAACCCGTGCTGACGGCCAGCGCGCTCCACTGCGTCTGACCATAAGCGCCGCCCATGCCATCCGTCGCGAAGCCGTATTGTGCGACATTCGCCGGGTCAAAGTCTGGGCTAAGGCCGTTGTTGCCGTTGGTGTCAAGCGTCAGCGCGGCGATGGTTTCCTGGAAGGTGCCACCGTCTTCGGGGTTCCATGTCCATTCGTCCATGATCGCGGGGTCAATGCCAGCCGCTTCGAGCAGCGCCACATTGTAAATCACGGCGATGGTGTCCCAGTCTTTCGGGAGACCATAACGTGCGCCATCGCGGCCCCACAGATCGGCCAGACCGGGGTAATAAATGTCGGTGGCGACGCCGTCACGTTCGACCAGCGGCTGAATGTCAACCAACTGTCCGAGTGCGACGAATTCAGGATACTTCGCAAGGTGATTGGTGAACACATCAGGTGCTTCACCACTGATAAAGCCTGTTGAGATACCAGTCCAGTAATCGTCCCAGCCTAGCTGTTCGACTGTGACCTGAATGCCAGGATTTTGTTCATGGAACAGGTCGGCGCATTGCTGGTAAGGCGGTAGTTGGTTGGTATCCCAAAGTTGGTAGGTAATAGTAACAACATCTTGGGCGTGAACGCTGGTTACAATCGCCAGCAGAACCACCACGAGGACAAACATAAGGGAAAAACGATGCTTCATAACGGTGAACTCCTAAAAGTGATACGTGTGATTTTGCAAACAGGCTGTGCTGCAACCCGTGTGACACCTATTTAAAGCCGCTGAATTGAATTGAATCCACGACGCGGCGACCAAAGAACATGAACAGAATGATGGTCGGGATAATGGACACCACCGTGCCCGCCATCAGCCCTGCCCAGTCTGGCGACCCCTGCGGCGTCTGCGATTTGAAGATGTTCAGGGCAACGGTTAGCACGCGAATTTCTTCATTTCGCCCCACCAGGAACGGCCATAGATATTCGTTCCATGCGCCGATAAACGTAAGCAGCCCCAGAGTCAGCAGCGGCCCACGAATGAGCGGCAAAGCGATACGCCAGAAAACGCCGAAAATCGTTGCGCCATCCAGCAGGGCAGCTTCCTCCAGGTCTTTGTTCAGGCTGAGGAAAAACTGACGCATGAAGAACACTGCAAACGGCGACATCAGGAAGAAGGGAGCGACGACGCCTTGAATCGTGCCAATCATGCCTAACTGGCGAATCAGCACGAAGTTGGGAATGAACAGGACGATCCCCGGAACCATCAACCCCGTCAGGTAGAAAAAGAAGATTTGCTCACGGAAGGGGAAGCGTATCCGCGCAAACGCATAAGCAGCCATCGAGCTAAACAGTGTTTGCCCAAACGTGATGATTCCCGAAATAACGATAGAATTGCGCAGGAACACCCAGAAGTTGATCACGCCTGCGGAGAGGTTAGACGTATCCTGCCCCACCAGCGTTGTGGGGTCAATCATGCCCAGCACACGCTGAAAATTGAACAACGTCAGATCCGGCGGCAGCAGTTCATCTGCGTGCGCATACACTGAATTAGGGGCAGCCAGCGCCGTGCGAACGACCCAATAGAAGGGGAACAGCGTGATGAAAATCAGGAAGATCATGAGCACCCACAGCACAATCTTGCCTGGATCTAACTTGCTCAGATAGGCACTGAAACCGCTTTGAGCTTGGTCTTGTGTTGAGGTTTTTGTAAGCGTAGCCATGCTGTACCTCTCTTAACTGTAATCTGCAAGATCAGAACGGTTTGCGCGCAGGAAACGATTCTGGAATATCGTGACGATAATCAGGATCAGGAACAAGACCACCGACGCTGCGGTTGCCACGCCCATGTTGATACGCCGTTCAAAGACCTGCTCGTAGATGTAGTAAATGATGGTGCGTGTTGCCCCGGCAGGCCCGCCTTCAGTCGCGACGGCGATGGTGTCGAAGATTTGGAATGACCCGATTACCGAGGTGATGACCACAAACGCCAGCACCGGACGCAGCAGAGGAATGGTGATGCGCCAGAACTGTACCCAGGCGTTCGCCCCGTCAACGGTAGCGGCTTCGTACAGCGACCTCGGGATGGTCTTTAGGCCCGCGAAAATCAGGATCGCGTTATAGCCCATGTGTCGCCAGATGTTGACAAAGGCGACAGAGGCAATCGCCTGTTCCGGCACCCCGAAGAAGCCCTGTCTGCCAATCCCAATGTTTTGCAGAAAGACGTTGACGATGCCCAGTGTGGGGTCAAGAATCCACACGAACAGCATCGCAGCCACCACGTTCGGCATCAGCCAGGGCAAAATCATAATGCCGCGCAGCAGCGCCGAGTTGCTCAGCCGGTCAAGCATTACAGCAATGAATACCGCTAGCACGGTTTGAATCGGGATGTTCCACAGCACATAAGTGATCGTGATTTGCAGAGAACGCCAGAAACGCTCGTCTGCAAAAATCGTCTGATAATTTTCAATACCCACAAATTTGGCGTCGCTCAACAGGTTCCATTCCAGAAAACTGATGCCCACGCTGCGGATAGCTGGTACTGCATAGAAGGTGATGAAGCCAATCAGGCTCGGTATAATGAACAGGTAGCCAAGCAGTGCTTCATTATTCGCGATTCTGCTGATTAATCCCCCAGTGGGTGGAGGCTGCGAAGAATTCTTTAGTACTGCCATAAGAGACCTTTCTAAATGGTATTTTTTTTTGCATTATGCGCGGAGCGATGCGCCGCAGGATTGGCGCACGACCAGCCTTGTTGCCAACTTAACATGCTTTTCAGCAGGGGTTTTTCCTTCAATGAGTTCTATTAACATTTCTGCTGCCAATCGTCCGTGATCGACATCTGGTTCATAAATCGTGGTCAGTGCTGGCGTGACATAGCGCGCGAGGCGGATATCATCAAACCCCACAATGGCAATATCCTGCGGGATGCGTAACCCCTGCTCCTGTATGGCTGAGATCGCGCCAAACGCCATCACATCGTTCATCGCGTAGATTGCCGTTGGCAGCGGTGAAACTTGCAGCAGCACTTTCATCGCCTCATAGCCTGTCTCGGGGTCATAGGAGCCGTAGCTCACCAGATTTCCATCGTATTCGACACCTCCCGCTTCCAACACCCGGCGAAACACATGGAGACGGTCATCGGCATGGGGGTTGCTGTTGGCAGGCGCGTACGAGATACAGCCGATGCGTTTGTGCCCTAAATTAATCAGGTGCTTGACCGCCTTACGCACGCCGCCGAGTTTGTCCACACTCACCGAGTACACGTTGGGATGCACATCTGCCAGCGAAACAATCGGCAGCCCTTCCTCAGCACAGCCTGTCACCTGTGCAATATCTTCTTCACTGGCAAAGTTAAAATTGACGATGATGCCGCCAGCTTCTTTGCTGTTTAAGAGTTGGGCATAGACATTGTAGGGATTGTCATTGTGTACTAACTCCACCAGAATACGTAACCCATGTCGTTGGGTAACCTGGTTAATGCCCGTCAGGATATTGGGGATGTATTCATCAACGAACACCTGAGGATGGGGTTGTGTCAGAACCAGCGCAATATTGTTACTTTTCCCACTGGCAAGCGAACGGGCGGCCATGTCTGGTACATAGTTCAACTCACGCGCAGCACGTAAAACGCGCTGGCGGGTTTCTTCACTGATGTTGGCGGATTCAACATTATTTAAAACAAATGAAACTGTAGTTTGAGACACGCCCGCCAACTCAGCGACTAGTTTACTGGTCGCTTTTCGTGGTTTATTTTTCATCGCTAAAATATTTACTAAAACGCATTACTAATGCGCATTAGCTTTATAACATGGAAGCGATTCTCTGTCAACAAAGTGACGTTGAAATTGTATAATCTGCTTAAGTCTGAGGCTGAGAATTGTAAAATGGGCAGCAGGTGGAGATGTTTTTATCCACCTGCCATCCGGTAGCCAATGCCCATCACCGTCTGGATGATCACGGGGTGGCTGGGGTCGGCTTCGACTTTTTCACGCAGGCGTCGGATATGCGCGTTGATGGTGTTATCCGTGTCGGAGGTCGCTTCGTAGCCCCACACCGCATCGAGGATTTGCGTGCGGCTTAGCGCCTGGCCGGGATGCTGTGCCAGAAAGACAAGGATGCGGAACTCGACGGGGGTCAGGTAAATCATTTGTTTGCCGCGCCACACTTGCCCGCGTCCGCGATCAATTACCAGATCGCCCGCGTAGAGCATGTTGGCGTCGGAAATCGCCAGTTCGCCATAGGCGCGGCGCAGCATCGCCCGGATGCGCGACAGCAGTTCGCGCAGGCTGTAGGGCTTGGTGAGATAATCATCTGCACCCATTTCCAGCCCAAGAATCTTATCTACTTCCTCATTGCGTACCGTGAGCATCAGTATCGGCTGAGTCAGTCCAAGCTGGCGCATCTGGCGGCAAACATCAAAGCCGGATAGGTCGGGCAGTTTAACATCAAGAATCATCAGGTGCGGCGTATTGTCACGCGCGCAGCGAATGCCTTCACTGCCATTGTTTTTCCAGGTGACACGGTAGCCGTTTGACTCCAGCCCTTCCTGTAAGCTGTTGGCTACAGCAGGGTCATCTTCGATAATCAGGATGTGTCTGTTAGGTGTGTTCATAGTCGTCACACAGGTAAGCTCAACGTAAATTCTGTGCCGGGCGAAAGCCGCTGCACCTTCACCCTGCCGCCATAATGTTCGGCGACAGCATGGACAATCGACAGCCCCAACCCGCTGCCGGGATACTCGCTGACGTTATGTCCGCGATAGAAACGCTCGAACAGCAGGGGGATGTCTTCGTTGGTGATGCCGATTCCAGTGTCGCGCACGCGGATTTCCGCCCACTGCTCCGCACGCGCAAGCCGTACCGACACGGTACCCCCCTCAGGCGTGAACTTGATGGCATTGTCCAACAGATTGCCGAGTGCGCTCTGTAGCTGTGATTCATCTGCTTCCAGCGTAATCGGCGTGCCCGGTAGTTCCAGGTTCAGTGCGACGCCTGCCTGTTCCGCCTGCGAGGCGAAGCTGGCCGCCGTCTCATGCGTGAATTCGGTCAGGTTCACAGGTCTGAGGTTCTCGCGCAGGCTGCCCGATTCCAGCCGCGACAGATGCAGCAGGCTTTTAGTCAGCGCTTCCAGTCGTTTGAGCTGGTTTTGTGCGCGTGTCACCAGTTCCAGCGCGCGCGGGCTGATGTCTTCGGCAGCCACCAGTTCCAGATTGGTGTGCAGCGCGGTCAGCGGCGTGTTCAGCTCGTGCGCGGCATCGCCAATGAAGCGCCGCAGCGCCGTGACCATTTCCTCGACGCGTACCGCCATGCTGTTAAAACCGCTGGCCAGCGTGCCAATTTCGTCCTTGCGTTTAATGTTCACACGCACTGACAAATCACCGCTTGCCATGCGTTCAGTCGTGTATGCCAGGGCAGTAAGCGGCGTGCTCATGTTGCGGCTGATTCCCCATCCAGCGAGGGCTGCCAGCGATATGGCGGCGACCCCTGCGACTAGAAAACTCGCGGTCACGCCGTTGACAACCTCTGTGCCGTAGGCTGGCCCGTCGGACAGCACAACGTAACCCAGGAGTTCGTAGGTCGAAGGGTTGTAAATCGCCTGCTCAATCACCTGATCAGAACGTGCCAGCGGCTCGTCGTGGCGCCGTCCAAGGTCAAAACCGTAAGGCGAAGGCCGCGCGGAGAAAAACAATCCGCCGCTGCTTGCGCCGTTCTCTGTGGTGAGCATTGGCCCCGTTACCATTGCATTCTGTGTTTCAGCGATGGCCCCCTGTGAAATCACGATGTCACAACTGGCATCTGATTCGCACGGCGGGATTTCCTGTGCGCTGGCGATTACAATACTGAACAGTCCCGCTGGCATCGTTTCTGCTCCTACCGCGCGCGACCAGCGCACTGTGGTCACATCAACGGCGTTCATCATATCGCTCTCTGCGAGGATTTGCTGATGATCAGCAGACAGTACACGCACATGAGCGCGTGCGAAAAAGTTGAACGTGTTGACGCGGTCTTGTAGTTCCGCTGCGGTGTAGGGCTGCGTGAGGATTTGTCCCATCGCGTTGCTGATCGCCAGGGAGTTGTCATGCAGGTATTCGAGTTCCTGTGTGGCATAGTAGCCGCGCAGATGGGTCAGCATCAATACGCCCAGCAGCGCTACCGAGAAGAAAGCAATCAGCGCATAGGTAAACGGTAAATGCCAGCGAATGGAACGAAACATCATCAAACCCTCAGCTAAAGACTTCCTATCCTCATTTTATCATGGGATGAAAAGGCGTCCGCATCCATAAGGCTTTGACGCGGACACCCTCAATCCTAGCGAAACTGTTCAAACAGCGGCCCAAGTGTCGGATCGACAGCCGTTGCGCACTGCTCTGCCTGGTCGGGCGTGCTGGCCGCACACTGCTGGTAGGCCAGCGCCATGCCCTCCGCCGCTGTGAGTGCTGTGGCAAGGTCTAAGCCGCGCAGCACATAATCATCGAACGCGCGAAACAGCCACCACTGTACGACGCCACGCACGACAGTCCGTAAATTGAGCGCTGGCAAGACAAGCGTATTCGGCTGGCGCAGCAGGTCGTCAAGCTGCTGATAGGTTTGCGCCGCGTCTTCGCCTTGTAGGATACCCTGCGCCGCGATGTAGGAACTGCGCGCGGGCATCGCGCCAAACAGTTCGGCGTGCTGTGCCAGTGCCGCGATAAAGCGGTAACAGGCATCCACGTTCTGCGCTGTGGCGCTGATATAGGCTGTGCCCAGCGTGTAAGAAACGCCGTTGTAAGCGCTGCCGCGTGGGTAGCCGACCATTGGGCGCGGCGGCTGTGGGCTGAAAAAATTCAGGCCGTTGAGCGTGTCTGTCGTGATGGCGGCGCTGTCCGCTGGCGTGAAGCTGCTGTTGGCCGTCGCCAGTTCGCTGTAGCTGATGTAACCCGTTCGCGCGAGGTCTAACACCTGTCGGATGGCTTCTATAGTGGCCGGGTCGCTAAAGTTCACGGTGGGCGGCACCGTGCGATAGTCAATCGGCGCGCCACCATATGCGGCGATGAGCAGCATCAGCGCCGTGCCATCACTGCTGACAAATGGCGTCGGGTCGCTGGCGTTGGGTCGCAGTACCATCAGCGCGTTCTGGAAATCAGCCGTCGTCCACTCACTCGCTGGCAGTGGCAGACCTGCTTGCTCAAAGCGTGCCGCATCATAGCGCAGAACGGCAGGCTGAATATTCACAGGCAGCGCCCATGTCAGGTTATCGCGCTGTACCTGCTGCATGGCGCCGCCCACCACATCCGACGCTGTAAAATCGGGGTCTGCGCTGAGAAACGGGTCAAGCGCGAGGATGCTCGACGTGTCAATGCGGGGCAGGGCGTTATACGGCAGATAGAAGCAGTCGTCGCTCGTGCTGAAGTTCTCTGGCGCGGTGAAATCCGTGTGCAGCACGACTTCGCCCACCTGTGGGTCGTTCGCCGCGAAATCCTCCGTGAAGCGCTGCCAGCCTTCGCTGTTGGGCACAGGCATAATCAGCGTGCCGATGCCAAAACGCAGCGTGATTTCGCCAGCGTCCAGCGCCGGATTTGGCGAGTTCACCACAATCGTCGTGCCTCGTCGTGCCTCGGCGCTCTGGAAATCGCTGTCGGCTTGAGTCTGCGCCAGTGCCAGCGTGGACAGCCCGTCGCTTCCTGTCGTCCGCATCAATTCCAGCGCCTGCTGTATATATATGGAGTAGCGTAGTTCGCTCGGTGACAGCGCGCTTTCCAGTGCCTGCTCAATCACAGGCTGCACCTCAGGCGCGAACAAACGCCCCCCGACGGCGAATCCTTCCGCACGCGTTTCACTGTAAAGCAGCGCGCGCTGTGCTGGAAACGCGCCAGCATATTGGCTGAGTTCACCCCTGCTGCTCAGGAACCGGGCAAGCGTATAGGCCAGTTCAGGATAGGCACTGCCGCTGCTGACGGCGAATCCTTGCACCTCTGCCGCCGCCGTCCCGCCCGGAAGCAGTGCTGCCGTAAGCTGGCGCGGTGCAGGCATCGGCGTGGCCATGCTGGTCATAGGGTCAGGCAAAAAGCCCAGCGGCGCGATCATCAGCGGCGAAAGGTTGCCACTGTTCATTTGCCCAACCACACCTTCACGTTCTAGCTGCGCCCATGTGTCGAGCAGCGCGCCGAGTTCTGCGCTGGTGAGCTGCGGATTCTGCGGAAGATTGTTCGCATCGTACCAGCTTCCGCCGAGCAGGCTGCGCAGCAGTGCCGCGAGTTCGTATGTCGAAAAATAGATGATGCCGGGCACACTGACGTTTCCCGCGCTGTCATGCTGTGCCAGTGTACGCGCTGCCTCAGCGAAGTCGTTGAGCGTCCAGCGTTCGTTAGGATACGCCAGATTGAGCGCGTCGAAAGCCAGACGATCATACAGAATCGTCGAAAGCTCGAACGAATTGGGCAGTGCCCAGAATCCGCCATCCCATTGGGCTGCTTGCCATGCCGCCGGGAAAAAATCGCTGGCGTACAGGGCTGTGTCGCTGCTGACCAGCGGTGCCAGATTCAGATAGAGGCCAGCCCGCGACATGAGGGGCGAGAGGGTCATGCTGTTCACCAGCAGCACATCGGCGGAGGATGCATACTCAGTGACGGCGTTCAGCGCATCATCGACAGTACCCGACGCGGCACGCTCAAACAGGCTTGCCGCAGTCGTGACAAGCTGTACGCGCACGCCGGGGTTTTGCGCCTCAAACTGGCTCAGCAGCGCTGGTGTGTAGGCCAACGTTTCATACTCAGGCACGGCAAGTTGCAGCACAATCTCCTGCGCGCGGGTGTTGTGGGTTGTTAAACTGAGCCATGCTATCGTCAAGATCATCACGAACCACATTCTTTTGGACATGAAACCAGCCTTTCTTTCATTCAATATCAGAATGTCGAAGAGGCTGGTCGATTTCTGACAGTTGACTTATTGTCCTGGGAACACCGAGGTCAGGTTCGGGTCAACCAGCGTGGCGCACTGCTGAACCTGCGCCACATAGTCTCCAAAGTCGCCCTGCGATGCGTCAAACGCGGGTATTCCAGCGACGCATTCCTGATAGCCAATAGCGTACTGTTGTGCCTGTGCCAGTTCTGTGTCAAGGTCGGCGTCGTTGAGTACGTAGTTGTCGAACGCCTGATTGAGCCAGTATTGCAGCAGGAAATTCTGCTGTGTTCCGCCTTGCAGCGACGGGAAGACGATAGTATTCGGCTGCGCCGCCAGTTCCGCGATGCGGTTGTAGGTCGTCAGCGTCGCCTCATTCTGGGTTGCCGTGTACGCCGGGTCATTCAACACGGAGTAGCGTGTCGGCATTCCAGAGAACAGTTCGGGATGCTGTGCCAGCGTGCTGATGAAGCGATAGCAGGCGTCCGGGTTCTGGGTGGTGGCGCTGATGTACGCCGTGCCGATGCTCATCGCCAGCGGAGTATATTGGCTGCCCGTTGGGAAGGTCGTCATCTGGTAGGGGTTGTCCTGTCCGCCGGGGCCAAACCCACCGAAGCCGAAGAACGAATCAGGATAAACCGCAGCGGTTTGTCCCCCGCCGATGACCACAACGTTGAAGCCGCCTGTCTGTTCGTATTCAATCAGCCCTTCTTTCGCCAGATCAAGCACCTGGCGGATGGCGTTCACCGTTTCCGGGCTGGTGAAGTCAACAGTCGGCGGGTCGGTGCGGAAGTCCAGCGGCAGGCCGCCGTAAGCCGCGATCAGTTGCAGCATGTACAGGCCGCCGCCGCCAGAACCTGCAAACGGCGCAGCGTCGGGATTGTTGGCGTACAGGGCACGCAGCGCATTTTCAAACTCGTCCGTTGTCCAGCCCTCAATAGGTTCAAGCGCGCCCGCGTTCTGGAACTGCGTCGTGTCGTATTGCAGCACTGTCGGTTGCAGCGTCAGCGGCAGTGCCCAGGTCTGGTTGTCGCGCTGCACCTGCGACAGAATCCCGCTGATGATGTCATTACGCTCAAAGTTAGGATCGGCATCGAGATACGGGTCAAGGCTCAACAGTGTGCTCAGGTCTGCGTTGGGCACGTCGTTAAACGATTGATAGTAGCAGTCGTTAGCGGCGACATCCTGCCCGAAACCGTCTGCGATATTGACCTGCCCAACCTGCGGGTCGCTGGCCACGAAATCGGCGATGAGACTGTCCCACGCCTCCTGATTGCCCTGCGCGAAACCAATTCCTTGCATACCGAAGTTAAGCGCAATCTCACCCGCCGCCAGCACCACCTCGGCTTCCGGCGCCGCCACGATCACCTGTGTTGTGCTGGCATCGGCGGTTGCCAGATCGCTCACCGCTTGCGCTTCGTATTCCTGCAAGGCGCTCTGCGCGTCCACACCATCCGACTGCATCAAAGACAGCGCGGCTTGCACGTAGCTGCCATAACGCCATTCAGAAGTCGCCAGCGCGGTGTCCAGCAGCGGGTCAATCACGGCCTGAGCGTTCTCCGGCAGCGTTCCGCCAATGCGAATAACGGCACGCGCACCGCCACGGCCCGGTCCGCCATCATCCTGCTGCGCGGTCACGCCATCCATGCTGCGGCGTGCGGCAAGTGTGTTGATGCCGCTGATTTCCGGTTGGCTCGTCAGCCATTTTGCCAGTTCGTAAGCCAGTTCGGGATACTGTGTTCCCGCGCTCACGGCATAACCGCTGCTGTCCAGTGCTACGCTGCCACCGGGGAGTGGCGCGGCTTGCAGCACGCTTTGCTGCTCCTGGCCCGGTCTGCCAAAGGTCGGGCCGCCCGCGTTGTAGATGAAACTACCGCCAATCGACATTGGCGCTACGGTATCGCCGCCAAAGCCGCCGCCACCGACGACGCCATCAGCCACCATTTCTTCCCAGGTAGTGAGCAGCGCCTGCATCTCAGGCGTATCAATGTTCGGCGTTTCCGGCTGTGTGCTGTTGTCGTAGAAGCCCTGTCCCAAAAGACTGCGGAAGATGACGTTGTAAATGGACTGATCGAAAATCGTCAGGCCGACCTGTGACACCGCGCCCTCGCTGTCGTACTGTGTCAGGGCGCGTGCGGCACGGGCGATGTCATCCAGCGTCCAGTTGGCGTCGGGGTAGGTGAGACCTGCCGCGTCGAAGGCCGCCGGATCATAGGAGAGCGAAATCACGTCAGCCGATGAAGGCATCGCCCACATGCCGCCGTCCCACTGGAAGGACTGCCATGCTGCGGGGTAGAAGTCGTTGGTATCCAACGTGCTGTCGGCGCTTGCCAGCGGTGACAGGTCGAGATACAGCCCTGCGCGTGTGGCGGCAGGCTGCACATGCGCGCTGCTGACGGAAAGCACATCTGCCGACGACACAAACTCCGTGATGTTCTGAATGTAGTCTTCGACGGATGAAAAGTTGCTGGCATTGAAATACGACTGCTGGTCAATCGACACGACATTGACCTGCACGCCGGGATGTTCACTCTCGAAGCGCGCCAGCAGTTCGTCAGTGTACACCACCTCGGCTTCAAACTGCGGCGCACCAATCTGCAATATCGTTGTGCTTTGTGCCTGCGTGACATGCGCTACTAGGAACAGCGCAATCAGCATGAAAAAACTTAATCTGCTCGAACGCATACAAGCTCCTTAAAATCTACCGCCACATCTCATTGCCCTCAGCGGCAGTCTGGCGAATCAGGGTGGTCAAGGTCTCTAAATTGGGATACTCTGAGGATAGTCTCTCACAGACATATTGGCGCGAGACTACAATTGGATTGTGGTTCCACAATCTGAT
The DNA here is from genome assembly GCA_046328675.1 of Anaerolineae bacterium. Taxonomy (GTDB): domain Bacteria; phylum Chloroflexota; class Anaerolineae; order Aggregatilineales; family Phototrophicaceae; genus JACAER01. The sequence goes on along the minus strand of JAXLWC010000020.1, from coordinate 42,697 downwards.
CGTCACGTTCGTAACTTGCAGGATGATGTTATGCGTCCGTTGGCAGAACAATGGCTGCGCGAAAGGTTGGGCAGCACAGCCCGCTTCCACGAAGGGCAGTGGGAAGCGATTGAAGCCCTTGTCCAAAAGCGCCAGCGTGTGCTCGTGGTGCAGCGCACAGGCTGGGGCAAAAGCCTCGTTTATTTCATGGCGACCCGCCTGCTGCGTTCGCAGGGTGCAGGCACAACCATTCTCATTAGTCCGCTGCTGTCGCTGATGCGTAATCAGGTGCAGGCGGCAAACCAGTGGGGCCTGTCTGCCGAAACGCTTAACAGTTCCAATGCGGAGGAACATCCGCGCATCGAAGCAGCGCTGCTTGCCGGACAAATCGACCTGCTGCTGATTTCCCCCGAACGGCTGGCAAACGATGCTTTTAAGCGCGATGTCTGGAGCAAACTCAAGAAGCAGGTTGGCTTGCTGGTCATTGACGAGGCGCACTGCATCTCCGATTGGGGACACGATTTCCGTCCCAACTACCGCCGCATCATGGCCCTGCTCGACGATCTGCCCAAAGGCACGCCCGTACTGGCCACCACCGCGACAGCCAACGACAGAGTCGTCGCCGATGTGAGCGAGATCATCGGCGTCGGCATGAACATCCAGCGCGGCGCATTAACCCGCGACAGCTTGCATCTCTACGTCTACCCCGATGGCATGGATCATCCCACGCGCCTGACGCTGCTCAGCCACCTGATGCAGCACATCCCCGGCAGCGGCATCATCTACTGCACCACCACCAACGACTGCCGTCAGGTGGCCGAGTGGCTGCAAAGCGAAGGCTACAACGTCAAACCTTATTACGCCGATGTTGAAGACGAATCCGACGAGAGCCGCGTCGATCTGGAAAACCAACTGCTGCACAATAAGGTCAAGGCGCTGGTGTCCAGTGTGGCGCTGGGCATGGGCTTCGACAAGCCGGATTTGCACTTCGTCATCCATTACCAGCTTCCCGGCAACATCATCAGCTACTACCAGCAGATCGGGCGCGCCGGACGCGGTATTGAGCGCGCGCACATCGTGCTGATGCACGGCTACGGCGATGAGGACATTCAGAACTACTTTATCGAGACAGCGTTTCCCAAGCCCGGTGATGTCGCCGCCGTCGTTGATGCGCTCAAAAAGCACAAGACGCTGACGCGCGCGCAGCTTCAGCAGCACGCCAATGTGCGCTTTACCGTGCTCGAAAAAATCCTGACACATCTTGAGGTTGAAAAAATCGTAGACAAGGTCGGTGCGTCCTATCGGGCCATCAAGACCGACGCCGCGCCTGATTACGCACGCTGGCAGTCCGTGACCGAGAACCGCCGTCATGAGCTGGCGCAGATGCGCGCCTACGTTCAGCATGAAGGCTGTCTCATGCGTTTCATCGCCGACGCGCTGGACGACCCCAGCAACAGCCAGCCCTGTGGCAAATGCAAAAACTGCAAGCGCAGCCAGAGCAAATTCACGCCTAATCCGCAGGACATCGCGCGTGCCAGCCGTTTTTTACGCAAAGGTAATCCGCTGGTGATCGAGCCGCGTAAACAGTTGATACGCGGGCTGCCCGGCGTGACACGCGCCAAGGATTTGTACGTTAACGCGACGGGTATCGCGCTGTGCTCCTACTACGACGCCGGTTGGGGCGAACAGGTGCGCGCCGGACGTTACCAGCTTAACCACTACTCCGACGAACTGGTACAGGAATCCGCCGCGCTGCTGCGGGGCCAATGGAAAGACGCTGACGACGACCCGCCAGAGTGGGTGACGGCGGTGCCTTCGCTGCGCCGCCCTAAGTTGGTGCCAGATTTTGCGCAGCGCCTGGCGAAAGCCTTGTCTTTGCCCTATGTCCCAGTTTTGGAGCATATCACCCAGCATCCTGAACAGAAGACCATGCAGAACAGCTTTCAGCGTGCCAGCAACGTCATCGACAAGTTCGATGTCATCGACACGCCGCCGTCGTCGCCTGTGCTGCTGGTGGACGACCTGGTCGATACCCGCTGGACGCTGACCATCATCGGTGATCTGCTTCAGCGCGCGGGCAGTGGCGATGTTTATCCCTTCGCCCTTGCCAGCATGGGTTTCGGCGATGGCTAACCTAATCAACGCATGACCAACGCCTGAGAGACTGATTGTAAAGAAACGTGTTAAACGCAGGACGTTGCCAGTTCCCCCGCCGCTTCTCTAAGCGGAGACAGCGGGGAAAGACAGCGGCGTCCGGCTTTGAAGTCTCTCTCCACGCAGTGGGGAGAGGTTTGGAGAGGGGCTGAATAATCCAATGACCACGCTCACTATCGCCATCAGCGCGGGCGGCAAAAGCTCGCGCATGGGCACCGACAAATCCTTTGTGCCGCTGCTGGGCAAGCCCATGATCGAACACGTCTTGCAGCGTGTCTCTGGCTTAGGACGGGACGAAACCATCCTCATTACCAACCAGCCTGAACTCTACGCCTACCTCAAGCTGCCGCTGTTTACCGATGTGCTGCCGGACAAAGGCTCGCTCGGCGGCATCTACACGGCGCTGCATTACAGCAAAAGCGACTACACGCTGTGCGTCGCCTGCGATATGCCCTTCCTCAATCCCAAACTGCTGCGCCACCTGATTGACCTCAGCCAGTCCGGCGCGGCTGATGTCATCGTGCCGCGTGTCGAGGGCTACCCCGAAGGCTTGCACGCCGTCTACAGCAAAGCCTGTCTTGCACCTATCCGCGCGCGTCTGGACGCCGACAAGCTGAAAATCATCGGCTTTTACGACGACGTGCGCGTGCGTTATGTCAATGAGCCGGAATGGCGCGCGCTCGACCCTGACGGATTGTCCTTCCAGAACATCAACACGCCCGACGAACTGCGCGACGCCCAGCAGCGCGCCAACCGCGATGAATGATGCATCACCAATTCATGTTAGTATAGAAATATTCAACATGTAGGGGCGAACCTGTGTGTTCGCCCGTCAACAGTCACCCTCTATCAGGAGACTTTATGGACCTCAAACTCGTTAACATCGAAAAGCCCGAAAACATCAACTTCATCCTGGGACAAAGCCACTTCATCAAAACCGTCGAGGACATTCACGAGGCGCTGGTCAACAGTGTGCCCGGCATCAAATTCGGTATCGCCTTCTGCGAGGCGTCCGGTGCCTGTCTCATTCGTTGGAGCGGCACCGATGAAGCCATGCTCGAACTGGCGAAGAACAATGCGCTGGCGCTTTCTGCCGGACACAGTTTCATCGTCTTCCTCGGCGAAGGCTTCTTCCCGATCAACGTCGTCAACGCCATCAAGCAGGTGCCGGAAGTCGTGCGCATCTTCTGCGCCACTGCCAACCCGACGCAGGTCATCCTCGCCGAGTCGGAGCAGGGGCGCGGCATCATGGGCGTGATTGACGGCTTTAAGAGCAAAGGCATTGAAGACGACGAAGGCATCGCCTGGCGCAAAGGTCTGCTGCGTAAATTTGGTTATAAGCAGGGCTGAAACTCTGTGTCGCCCTGTGCGTAATAAGGCTACAGTATCTTCAGCGGAGACAAACCATGAGCAGTGACCCGGAATACGACGAAATTCGCCGTCGTATCAAACGCAAATATGACAACCGTACTGAATTCATCGCCCACCTGATGTCCTACGTAGGTGCCAGCATTGTGCTGTGGGGCGTGCTTCAGCCGCAGTATGGCTGGGCCACGCTGTCCGCCTTGATCATGGGCTGCTGGTTCATCGGCCTGCTGGTTCATGCCGTCGTCTTCTGGGGCAAGGAAGCGCAGGAGCAGGCGATTGAACACGCCATTGAACGCGAACGTGAACTGCGTTACCAGCGCGGCACCGACTCTGACATCAAACCCAAACGTGACCGTCTGCGCCTGACTACTGATGGCGAACTGTTGGAAGTCGTGGACGAAGACGAACAGGCTGCAAAGAAGCGCTGAGGAAAGGCGAGAAATACAAGGATAGTTGGCCTTTAAGCCTCTCTCCACGCAGTGGGGAGAGGTTTGGAGAGGGGCTTGAAATCAACTCTGACCGACAGCATTCCTCGGCGGGTTTGAGTCGGTTTCAACCGACTTCCCGCCGACACATGGTAGTTCGGATGGCTTTAGCCTCTGGCGGCACTATATGCTCACACCTCATACCTGCCTGGCAGCATAATGGAGGACAGAATGTTAGTAACCTGCCCAAATTGTGGCGACAGAGTGACGGCTGCACACATCAATATTCAGAAGATGACGGCGGTTTGCCCTGCCTGCGATACGGTATTTGCCTTTGATTTGCCAGAAGCCAAAGGCAAGCGCCGTAAAGTCAAGCAGCCCGCTAAGCTCACCCTGCGCGACGGCCAAACCCTGCACATGGAGTTCTGGACGAATTTCCGCTTGGATCGCAGCGAAGCCGTCATCTCCAGCGCGATTGGGGGGCTTACCTCTGCATTGATGGCTTTTTTCCTCCTGGCTTCAGACAATGCCCCGCGTGCCTTGCCATTCGTGTTCTTCGCCATCGCCGCATTTTTCTTTTACGTGCTGGCGCTGACGGTTGTCAACAAAACCCACATTGAAATGGATGACGACGCCATCAAGGTGAGCCGCCAGCCGCTGCCTAATCCACTCAATCAAGGGCACGAAATATCGCTCGCCGGGGTGACGGCGATTAAATACGATGAGACTGCGACTTCCCGAAAAGAAGCGTATGACACGCCGCGTTATATGGTTTGGGCTGAAACCGCCGATGGTGCCCGCCGCAGCATCGTGACCGACGTGGTTGAGGAATACGCCGTTTTTATCGCGCAGCATCTTGGCGAACGCCTGCATACGGGTGATAATCTGGATGTCTCGTGGCTTGAGGAGGGAACGAACCACCAGCACGATGAGGCGGATTCAATCGAGGATGCGCCCGCCTCGCAGCGTTCAGAAAGCTAAACAACGACTTACGGAACGTGATAGGGGAGAAGTCACCATTGGAAACAGCCCGCAAACCTCTTGTATCCCTTGCCGAAGTGGTCATTCTGCTGCTCATCATCGCGGGCATCGCGCTCAACATTTACGCGCCCGTGTGGTTAAAGCCGCCGCTGTTCGAGTACACCATCTGGCTCTACCTCATCCTCTTTTTCGCCTGGGTGCCCGTCTATCTGCTCTACGCCCGCCGCCAGCGCCGCCCCCGCTTTCTGATCGTCTTCACGCTGTTCGGCATGTGCCTCTCGACTTTTCGTCTGTATGGTGTTTGTGCCGCGTTCTGCCTTCGCCGTAACCTATCTCGACACCATTCGCTGCGAACAATTGGATGACGTGGATGGACGCCAGCGTATCGCCTGTGCCCGCGTCTCGTTTGAAGGCGAGGGCGACCGCACGCTGCTCTTTGAAAGTCTCGATGGCTTGCCTTTCATGTGGCTGTTACAGGATTCGCGATAATCAGCAGCAACTAACGGCTCGGCACTTTCTTCCCTTGTTCGTGATACGTTGTGCATCCGTTTGGACAAACAACCCAGTTATTGACTGTTCCTGTACTTTCTATCTCAATGTGCGTGACCGTCAATATCTCGCCACAGACCATACACCTGCTTGTGATAGGCTCGCCCGCTTCATATTCGTCTAAGGCTTTCGCCACCGCCCGCAGCTTGGGATATTTGGTGAAGATGCGTTCCAGTTGTTCATCCATGTCTGTCGTTCCGCGCTGTAGGGCGACCGCTGCCCCCCACTCAAATATCAGTCTTGTAGGGGAGACAGCATATCCGCCCTACATCCCCCTGTAAACTTTAGTTTACGTGGCACTCAGCCGAACTTATTTCTGGCGCACCATCGCATCATTCAGCTGCGATGGGCGCCACAAAGTCTATGAGTCATGTGCGTTACCGAGTTGTCACGGTGTATTCCTTAAGCGCAAACGCTGTTCATCAACATAATACTCATATCCAATGTCCGCTTGGTGTCACCTCCAACAGCAGAGGAGTCGCGCGTGCGGAATTATCGAACCCATTCGATTCCCCATTTGATCACCTTTGCATATTGTGTTCTTGAGCTTTGAATAGCGCTGTCATACCCGTATCCATAGAAATAGAGGTTGCCAGTTTCATCGACAGCCACCAATTCGCCAGCGCCTGTCACATTCCAATCTTGCAAACTGGATTGTGAATCTCGATGATTTCCAATCGTCGCCGTCTAAACGCTGCCTGAGCACAAACGGGTTGATTGCGCTCATGGTCAAAGTCGGCTATCAGTGCGCGGCTAAATCATTTCCAGGCTGCAAATAAACGTAACCGTCCCATCCAGCTGTCACACGGCAAGGTTAGTTGCGATCTTACCATCGCATCGATTTCATGGTTCCCTTAGAGGTCTAACCGTATGTTATAAACGGTTTGCCCATCAGCCAGCGTAAAGGTTTCAGTGGACGAACCAGACCCACAGACCAGCAGACTATCTGTTATGCCAAAGCGCATGAAACTGCGCCACGCGGATTAGCGGTGCTGACACGGTCTTGGGCGAATTCAGGCAATCTCGGGTAGTCTCGCTGACAAATTCTCAAACGAAAAGATGCCTGCCGCAGAATCGAAATAGATAATCTCCCTCCTCACCATAAGGCACGAAATCGAAATAATCTGAAAAGGGTACTTTCGGTGCGGAAAAGTGATATTCATGACTGCTTCATCGTGTAAACGAATAGCCGTTGAGTGGACAATACCAGAAGGTACAGCTTGCTTTGGTCTGGCGATAACCGCGCGAGGCACGCACCTTTCGCTGTCACTGCCAAAGGAATGTTCCACCTTATTGCTGTGCCGTTGCTTTGAGCGTAGGCTTCCACTATTGCGAAACCAATCGTCAGAAGCAGGAACAAGGCAATCGTTACTGTATAGCGTCAAATGGCTTCTCCTCTTGAGCACCATAAACTCCCTGCCAATTGAGCATAACTGCTTCAGGGAATACACCAATCTTCAACTTTATTGTGCAATCCCTCAAACTATCTGCCCTCATCCCCTGTAAACTTTAGTTTACGTACGGCACCGAAACTTTAGTTTCTGGCAACTCGCATCACTCATCACTCTATTACATTCCGCATTAAAGGTTCAATTGAACCTCAAATGCCCACGCTTTTGTGCTACCGTGAGGAAATGAACACCATACACCAAACCCCACTATCCTCCAATGACCTGTGTCACCGCATGTCACCCTCCGCTGTGCTCATGCTGCCGCCTTCATTGACACAAACGCTCCCTCAGACTGACACAAGCGTGCTCATTCGAGGGTCAGTCCCTTTTTTGTGACACTCCACGCTCACTTCTGTCAGTGGCTTGTCTTTCGTAGCTATCTGTAAACCACTTTTGAGCGTCGGAGCCTGCGCCAACACACGGGCTTTCTCGGCGGGTTCGAGTCGGTTTCAACCGACTTCCCGCCGAAACATGGCAGCCGGATGGCTTTAGCCTCTGGCGACCCTACCGCACGAATGCCAGTTTACGGAAAGGTTCCTAATGTACGTATTTCGTCGGCTCCTTAATCGCCCCCTGTTCATCCAGCGCAATGTTCACACGATCTGTAGGCGCCTCCACCTTGCGCAGCTTGACCGCCGCCATCTTGAAGTCCGGGATTTTCGCCCGCTTGTCGATCCTGTCCAGCGTCAGCAGGTTCGCCGCCGCCTCAACAAAGTGGAATGGCAGGAACACCGTCCCCTCCGGCGAGCGCCACCGTGACCATCACGCGGCACACCACGCTGCCCCGCCGTGAAGTCACTTCCACCCAATCGCCCGACACCAGTTCTAAACTGTGTGCGTCCGATGGATCCATCTCCAGAATCGGCTCAGGGAAGGCGTGTTCAAGGTTGGAGCGCCGCGTCATTGTCCCGCCGTGCCAGTGGAACAGCACGCGTCCCGTCGTCAGGTGATAGGGGTATTCGCCGTCGGTCAGTTCGCTCTCGCTGCCATATTCCAGCGCCCAGAACTTGCCCTTGCCGCGTGGGAAATCCTCTTCAAACAGGTAGGGCGTGCCGGGGTGGTCGAGCGCTGGGGCAGGGCCAGTGTACGCCGCCCTCATTCTCCAGCCGTTCATAGGTAATGCCGTAGAAGTCCGGCGTCAGCGCGCGCATTTCCTCCCAGATGGCTTCCGCGTTCCAGTAGTCGAAGCCCGCGCTCTGCTGCACACCCATCAATTTCTCCATACGCTGTGCCAGATCACACACGATCAGCCAATCCGGGCGTGCCTTGCCCACAGGTGGCAGCGCCTCACGCACCCGCTGTACCCGCCTGTCGCTGTTGGTGAACGTGCCGTCCTTTTCGGCAAAGCTTGCCGAGGGCAGAATCACATCTGCCAGTTCGCCCGTTTCGTTCATGAAGATGTCGATGCACATGATGAAGTCCAGCGCTTCCATCGCGTGCCGAGCGTGCGAGAGATTGGGTTCACTCATCAGCGGGTTTTCGCCCATCACCACCATCGCATGAATCGCCCCGGTCAGCGCGCCATCGACCATCTCGGTCACCGTGAGTCCCGGCACAGGCGGCAGGTTCAGTATGCCACGCCTGCTCAAAACGTGCCCGAATATCGGCGTTGCTCACACTTTGATACGCGGTATAGACATTCGGCAAGCCGCCGCTGTCCGAGCAGCCCTGCACGTTGTTCTGCCCACGCAGCGGGTTCAGCCCCGTTCCCTCTTTGCCGATGTGTCCGGTCATCAGCGCCAGGTTAGTCAGCGACAGCGCGTTATCGGTTCCATGTGTGCTCTGGCTGATGCCCATCCCCCAGTAAATCGCGGCGCGTCCGGCTTGCGCGTACAGCCGTGCGGCCTTACGGATGTCTTCCGCTGGTACGCCGCTGATTTCCTCCGCCCATTCCGGCGTGAACTTCTCCAGCGTTTCCACGTAGCTGTTGAATTCTTCCGTGCGCGCGGCGATGAACTCTTTGTTGTACAACTGCTCGCTGACGATGACGTGCGCCATCGCCTGATACACCGCGACATCTGTGCCGGGCCGCTGCCGCAGCCACAGCGTCGCGAAGTCTGTAAGCTCAATCTGGCGCGGGTCGATCACGATCAGTTTCGCGCCGTTCTGCCGCACCGCTTTTTTGAGGAACAGGCTGATCACGGGATGCGTTTCCGTGGTGTTGCTCCCCGTGACGATGAACGTGTCGAGGTGTTCCATTTCCGCGATGCTGTTGCTCATGGCGCTGCTGCCAATCGCCAACTGCAAGCCCGTTACGCTGCCCGCATGGCACAGCCTCGCGCAGTGATCGACGTTGTTGGTTTTCAGCACAGCGCGCACCCACTTCTGGAAGACGTAGTTGTCCTCGTTGGTGGCCTTAGCGCAGGCTACGTCGCCACGCTGTCCCCGCCGTATTTGTCCACGATGCCCGTTAAGCGCTGGCTGACGAGCGTCAGCGCTTCCTCCCACGTCGCTTCGCGGAACGGCTCATGACGGTTATCGCAAATCAGCGGGTTTTCAAACGTCCGGGGTGCGTGGTGAAATCCGTACCGAAGCGCCCTTTGACACACAGGTTGCCGTAGTTGGGCGCGGCATCGAACGGCGCATCCACGCGGTAAATCATGTTGTTTTTGACGTGCAGGTTCATCTGGCAGCCGACGCCGCAGTACGGGCAGGTGGTACGGGTGATGTCGTCGGGTTTCAAACGGGGGCTGTTCATAAAGGCGTTCCTCAAAAATAATCTTAAGGTCACAGCGCTGGCAAAAATCACCAAAATTCATCCCTAAGCCGTGACTTGTGACTATAATAATGATAATCCAAAGTATCGAAATTATGCCGAAGAAAGCTTTTTTAATGTCCACTTCTTTAGAAACCATCCTCACCTCCTATCGCGGACGCCAGCGCGAAGCCCTCTTGCCCCTGCTGTGGGAGGTACAAACGGCGTTTGGGCACATCGACGCCGGGGCGGTGCAGGCGATTTCCAAAACGCTGCGTGTGCCCCCTACCGAGATTTACGGCGTCATCAGTTTCTATGCGCTGTTCCATGACCAGCCGACAGGACGTAACACGGTCTACATCTGCACCGACCCTTCCTGTGGGCTGGCGGACGCCGATGGTGCGCTGAACAGCGTGTGCCAGCGGCTTGGCATTCAGCCCGGCCAGACGACTCCCGACGGTGAATACAGCGTGTTCCGCAGTCCCTGTTTGGGATTATGCGACCATGCGCCCGCCGCGCTCATCAGCCGTCGCGGGGTGGGGGAGAGTTCCTATGCCCCAATCGATGACATCGACTGTTTACTGACGGAGTGCGAACAGGGGCGGCGCACACAGATTGGCGGCGATGAACGCCCGATGCTGGCGGGTTTCCGTGAGCATCGCGCGCAGACGCTGGACGAATATGGCGATTACTCCGCACTGCGCAAAGCCGTCTTTGACCTGACGCCAGACTTGATGATTGCCGAGGTGGAGTCGTCCGGTTTAATCGGACGCGGCGGCGCGGCGTTCCCGACGGCGATGAAATGGAATCTCACGCGGCAGGCTCCGGCTCAGCCGCATTATATGGTGTGCAACGCCGATGAGAGCGAACCCGGCACGTTCAAGGATCGCGTGCTGATGGAAAGCCAGCCGCATCTGCTGCTGGAAGGCATGGCGCTGGCAGCATATGCTGTTGGCGCGAGCAAAGGCTATCTCTTTCTTCGCGGCGAATATCCTGAAGCGGCGCGCCACCTACAAACGGCGATTGAAGAAGCTGAAGCCGCCGGAATGCTGGGCGAGTCTATCATGGGCAGCGCCTTCTCGTTCCACATTGAACTGCGGCGCGGCGCAGGCGCCTACATCTGCGGTGAGGAAACTGCGCTGTTTGAAGCCATCGAAGGCAAGCGTGGTTTTCCCCGCGTGAAGCCGCCCTATCCCACGACGCACGGTTTGTTTGGCAAACCTACGTCGGTCAACAATGTCGAGACCTTGTGCGCCATCCCGCTGATTGTGCAGCACGGCGCGCAGTGGTTCCGCCACTGGGGAACGGAAAGCAGCACGGGCACGAAACTGGTTTCCATCAGCGGGCACATCAAACGTCCCGGCGTTTACGAGATTGCCCCCGGCATGACCCTGCGTGACTTCCTCTACAAGGAATGTGGCGGCGTCGTCGGCAGTTTGCAAGCGGTGCTCATGGGTGGCGCGGCGGGCACCTTCCTCACGCCCGACGAAATCGACGTGCCCATGACCTTCGAGAACCTGCGCGCGATTGGCAGCACCTTCGGCTCTGGCGCGATTATGGTCTTTAATGACGCGGTAGACCTGCGAGATGTGCTGCTGCGGTTGGCGCGTTTCTTCCAGCATGAAAGCTGTGGCAAATGTTTCCCCTGTCAGCTAGGGACACAGCGCCAGCTAGAAATCGTCGAGCGTGCCTATCATCCGCTAGCAGGAGATCGTCAGCGCCTGCTGGACATCGGCTTGACGATGACCGAAGCCTCGCTGTGCGGCCTGGGGCAAACGGCAGCCTCCGCCATCATGAGCGCCATGAAACGCTTCCCACAGTTGTTTGAGGTGCGCTGATTACCCGATGAGACCATCGCGCGTTCTTCTGTGTTTAGTGACGTTTGCTAGTCTGATGCTGGCGACGGCGCAACACAGCCTTTGCGGGCAAGCGCTAGTGCCTGATTACCCTATCAGCGAAATTGCTGTGAGCGGCGATGGCACGCGGTTAGCCGTTTCAGGGCGTGCTGAACAAATTTCCAGCGATGAATTGCTTTACTTTGTAGATATTCTCGACGCCTCTACCCTTGAGATTATTTCCAGCGTAGAGGTTGGCTCACGACAACCCGATATGCTAAACCTCAGCCCTGATGGTCGCTGGTTGGTTTACAACGTTGACTATTTTGAATTGAGTACGATTGATACTCTTACTGGACAGAAGTCAGTACTCTTGGAGGGGCCAGCCGAAGTTGGTGCTGTAGACTGGAGTCCAGTGGATGGGCGGTTAGCTTATTCAGTCGGGACAGCCACTTCAATCATGTCTTTTACGGAGACTTTTTAGGAGCACACTTATATGATGAGGAAGTCCCGGTCTAGTGACGCTGTTGCTTGGAGTAGCAGTGGTCATGAACTTGCTACCAAAACATATAATCGGGTGGATGATACTTCAACTGTTCAGATATGGGACGAAACACAGATAAACGCAGGGGTATTGTCGATGCCCTCAGCATCGATTCGTCAATGGTTGGTGGCTAATGGGAGTCCCGGCGATGGACCATCGCGTCAGGAAATCGAGGAAACGTTGTGTTATTTGATCCTGATACAGGCGAGCAATCTTTATTATCTACAGACACGCTTCAAAATATTGCTGCAGGAGGAGTCCCGATGGAACTCAGTTTGCAGCAGGTAGCACAGGGATCATTTGGATTTGGGATGTGGGATCCGTGCAAATAGTTGACACGATCATGGTTGGGGGCTGGTGATGCAATGGTCTGGTTGCCAACTTTAGGCATTGTTCATAATCAATATGCAGAAGAGGGACTCTATCGGAATGGGTCTCTGGTAACTGCCCCTATCATAGCAACCACCACGCCGACTGCGACACCATAAATTATTGAGAAATAGTCTTATGAAAACCATCACGCTTACCATCGACGGCGAACAGGTGACCGTCCCCGAAGGCACAACCCTGCTCGATGCGGCACAGTCCATCGGCAAAGAGATTCCGTGATTGTACCACGACGCGACGACGGCCAACGGTTTGTGCCGCGTCTGCGTGGTCGATGTCAACAAAGGACGCGTTTTGCAACCCGCCTGCATCGCCCAATGCCAGAACAATGCCAGCGTCGAACCCGCAGCGAACGGGTCGAACGCAACCGTCGGACCATTCTGGAGATGCTCAACTCAACGGTGGATTTAGCGCAGGCACCCGACATCCAACACCTGATGGACGACTACGGCGCAGACCGTGAGCGCTTCCCTGATGCCGAACGCCGCGAACATCCTTTGCACGACGACAACCCTTTCTACGTGCGCGATTACAGCCAGTGTGTGCTGTGCTGGCGCTGCGTGCAGGTCTGCGCCGAGGATGCGCAGTACACCTTTGCGCTGACGCTGGGCGAACGCGGTTTCCATACCCACGTTACGACGCTGTTTGATATTCCCATGACCGAATCGCCTCTGTGTGTTTTGTGGGCAGTGTATCGGCGTCTGTCCAACCGGTGCGCTCAAGCCCAAGATTGAGTTCGGGCTGAACGTGGACTCAGCCCCGACGAAATCCGCCAGATGACCCGTCGCCCGCGCAAACGTAAAGTCGATGTGGAAGAAGGTTAACGTGAACCATCGAGACACCGAGTACATTGAGCAACACCCAGAGCAGCTTGAAGCAGGGGCGGTTGGCGCTTCCTACTGGACAGTGCGCGACGGGCAGCTTGAGCAGGTAGACGGCGGTGTGATTGAGGAGGTGCTCGTCAGTATCTACGTCAACGGGCAGGACTTAGCCACCGTCATGTGCAGCCCGATTGACCTCGAAGCGCTGGCATTGGGTTTTCTGGTCAACGAAGGCGTAATCGAGTCGTTGGCTGAAGTCGGTCTGGTCAAGGTCAACGTCGCCGGGACGGCTGTCGATGTGCTGCTGAACCGTGAGCACTACGAGCCGCCGCGCCGCATGATTCTCACCTCTGGCTGCGGGGGCGGCGTTACCTTGCAGCATCTCACCGAGTCTTACCCCGCGCTGTCGAGCGCTTTTGTCACCACGCCTGAAGTCATCGTGCAGCGTATGAAGGACATGCAAGGCGCAGCGAAACTCTATAATCAGGTACGCGGCGTACACACAGCTATCATCGGCGATACGGGAAAAGCTCTTGGTGAGCGCCGAAGATGTCGGGCGTCACAATGCTGTAGACAAGGTGGCGGGCAAGGCGCTGGCGCAAGGTCTGGATACACGCGACTGCCTGCTGCTGACCAGTGGCCGCATTAGTTCGGAGATGTTAGGCAAGGCGCGGCGCATGGCTATTCCCATCGTTGCCAGCCGCACCTCACCGACCAGCATCACGCTGCAATTGGCACAGGCGTGGAACATCTGCGTTGTCGGCTATGTGCGGCAGGGGGGAATGCGCATCTATACACATCCGCAGCGCCTTGGCATCATACCGGAAGAACCTCACCACCAGCTTACTGAAAAAACACATGAAACGTAGGGGCAAGGCACGCCCTGCCCAGATGAGACCCCACCTGCATGGCAGCAAAATCAGAATTTTTCACGGTTCAACCTGTTAGCACAGTTTTAGAAACCTTGTTTGCGCAGTGGACTCCCCCGCTGCGTTTCGAGACGCTTGACCCGCGTGCGGCCTTGGGGCGGATGCTGGCGCGCGCACCGCGTTCATCTGTCGATTTGCCTTCCTTCCGGCGCAGCACAGTAGACGGTTATGCCGTGCGCGCGGCGGATACCTTTGGCGCGTCGCAGTCGCTTCCCGCGTACCTCAGAATTGTGGGCAGCGTCGCAATGGGTGAAGCTGCCCAGGGTGACATCGGGGTGGGGGAGGCGCTGGCAATCCACACGGGGGGGATGCTGCCAATGAACGCAGATTGTGTAGTGATGGTCGAGCGTACACAGCGTTTTGGCAAAGACGAACTGGAGGTGCTTGCGCCTGTCGCGGCGGGCGAAAACGTGGTGCAGATCGGCGAGGATGTGCGGCAGGCTGCCGAGGTTTTGCCTGCCGGACACCGTTTGCGCGCACAGGACATCGGCGGCTTGCTGGCGGCGGGAATTCTAAGAGTGGATGTGGCGCTGAAGCCGCGTATTGGGCTGCTGAGCAGCGGTGATGAGCTGATTCCGCCGGATGAAACGCCGCAGTTGGCACAAATTCGCGACATCAACGCGCACACACTGGCGGCACTGCTGACCGAAGCAGGCGCTGAACCTGTGCTGTTGGGCATCGCCCGCGACGAGTTGGACGATTTTCGGGCGAAAGCGCAGGCGGGATTTGAGCGCTGTGATATGCTGGTGATTACGGCGGGGAGTTCGGTTAGCACGCGCGATTTAACTGTAGAAGTGGTCGCAGGTCTGGGGAGTCCGGGCGTTTTGCAGCACGGGTTAGCGGTGAAACCGGGCAAACCGACGATTATCGCGCTGTGCGAGGGCAAGCCTGTCATCGGGCTGCCGGGGAACCCGGTGTCGGCGTTTTTGGTCGGGCGTCAATTGATTTTACCCATGATTCAGCGCTTTTTAGGCGAAAAAGTGGGGCCAAAGGGCGTCGTTAGGGCAATTTTGAGCGCGAATATCGCGTCGAGCAGCGGGCGCGAGGATACAGTTCCTGTGAAGCTGGTCGAGCGTGATGGGAAGATGTTTGCGGAGCCTGTTTTCGGGAAGTCGAACCTGATATTTACGCTGGTGAACGCTGATGGACTGGTGATTATCCCACTGAACCTCACGGGACTGAAGGCAGGCACTGAGGTCGAAGTGACCTTATTTTGATGGAATCGGCTGGATAAACAATCACAACATTGGAAAGTACACCTTATGACCCATTCTAAATCTCGCCCATCGGATAAAACAAAGCTCAAACTCCTGCTTGATAAGCTGGCAGGATTGGATTTCAAGCCTGGGCTATCCGCTGATGGATGGTATCAGGCATTTCTTCCATCTGTTGTGGGAATCGATTTTGACCAGATGCCCCGCGCGGTGTCGCTTGATGACTTCTTCGTCGGTAATCCGAATACGACGGGTACTTTCGCATCCAATTTATCCAATCATCCCGGCGAAGATGCGCTTTACACTATGTTTAAGCAATTCCTTGAACGAAACGATGTGTATAGCGTTTATATAGGCGTTACCCAGATGGAATTCAGAATGAGCGACCCGGATGCCTGGGTATATGCAGACACTTTGTATATCACCAGTTCTGCATCCGATGAGCAAATCAAATCGTGGTTTGGGATACGTATCCCGATGACATTTTTGAAGTGCCCAAAGAAGCGGTTAAGACGCAATTTGGGCTTGTGTTACCCCGGCAAGGCTACAAACTGTACTGCGCGTGGTGGGATTAGGTGTCTGCAAACATGGCTAACCGCAATATTTCACCTTCGTGAAGATATTCCTCAGACGAAGCACGCGCTCGATTGCAGGGCGCTGCAATCCGTTGGCAGAGGGCAGCCGTTGCCGGGCGAAGTGGTGGGCTTACGCGGCATGGGCCGTGTGACGGCAGACGCGGTGTGGGCCAAAATCTCATCGCCACATTATCACGCGGCGGCGATGGACGGCTACGCGGTCAGGGCGAAGGATAGCTGGGCGCAGACGGAGACGCAGCCGCTGACGCTGCACCTCGACGAGCAGGTCTTCGCGGTGGATACGGGCGACCCGCTGCCACAGGGGACGGACGCGGTCATCATGCTTGAGGACGTGCAGCAGCCCGACGACTACCATATAACGATCTGGGCGTCTGCCGCACCGCGCCAGCATGTGCGCCTGCTCGGTGAGGATATGGTCGAGACGGAACTGGTGCTGCCCGTGAACCATGTGATACGTCCGGTGGATCTGGGGGCCATAGCGGGCTGCGGACATGCGGCGGTGAGCGTGCGCCGTAAGCCGCTGGTGCTGCTGATTCCGACGGGCGATGAACTGGTAGCGGTCAATCAACCAGCGAGGATAACCGCCAAGACGCCAAGCTCGCCAAGAGAAGAAGTTGAGGCAAGGCCAGTGGCGGGGCAGATGATTGAGTACAACAGTCTGGTGCTGGCAGGGCAGATAGAGCAGGCGGGCGGAGAGGCGCGCGTGCTGGCCATTGTGCCGGACAAGCGGGAACTTTTGCGCGCTGCGCTGGACGAAGCGCTGGCACAGCAGCCGGATTTGGTGCTGATTCTGTCGGGGTCGTCGGCGGGGCGCGATGATTACACGGCGGCGATTTTGCGCGAAACGCGGCGAACTGCTGCTGCATGGCGTGGCGCTGCGTCCGGGTCATCCGGTGGTCATCGGCATGGTGGACAAAACGCCCGTGATTGGCGTGCCCGGTATCCGGTGAGCGCGGCGTTAACGGGAGAAATTTTCGTCCTGCTGCTGCTGGCGCGCTGGCTCGGTCAGCCGTCGCTGCATGATACCCTGCCGCATGTGCAGGCGACGATCACGCGCAAGGTGCTGTCTCCGATTGGCGATGACGATTACGTGCGTGTGGTGCTGGCGCAGGTCGGTGAACGGCTGCTGGCCACCCCCTTGAGCCGGGGCGCGGGGGTGATTACCTCGCTGGTGCGGGCCGACGGACTGGCGCATATCCCGCGCTTCAGCGAAGGCGTGGACATTGGCGCGGCGGTGGATGTGATGCTGTACCATTCGCTCGATAGGATCCAGCGCACGGTGCTGGCGATGGGCAGCCACGACCCGATGCTGGACTTGCTGGGACAGTTTTTGGCGGGGCTGGGTGGCGGTTATCGGCTGGTGTCGGGACATGTGGGGTCGATGGGCGGGCTGGTGGCACTGAAACGCGGCGAGGCGCATCTGGCGGGCATCCATCTGCTGGACCTGGAGACTGGCGAATATAACCGTTCGTATGTGCAGAAGATCTGCCCAACGCGGCGCTGCGGCTGGTGACGTTCGCGCATCGCGAGCAGGGCTTCGTGGTGGCGAAAGGCAACCCGCTGAATGTGCAAAGCTTTGAGGATTTGCCGCGCACGCGCTTACGTCAACCGCCAGCGTGGAGCCGGGACGCGTGTGCTGCTGGATTACGAACTGGAGAAGCGCGGGATCGCGGCGGCAGGCATCAGCGGCTACGAACACGAGGCGGTGACGCATCTGGAAGTGGCGGCGGCGGTAGCGTCGGGCATCGCGGACTGTGGGCTGGGGCTGCGGGCAAGCGCGATGGCGATGAAGCTGGATTTCCTCTCGGTGGCGTGGGAACGCTACGACTTTGTGATTCCCGAAATGTATGTGCAGCATCCGGGCGTGGCGGCGCTGTTGAGTCTGCTGCATGATGAGGCGTTCAGGCGGCGCTGGCGGCACAGCCGGGCTACGATGTGGGCGAGATGGGCCGGAATCAGCAATGAAACGAGCAATAGTGACGAGAGTAATGCAGAATTGAACCGCAGTGGCGCTATGTCGAACAACGAACCTGGAAGAAAGTGCTGAAATCAGGATGTTGAGCCATGTCGGATCGCAAACCGAACAACAACAACCCAACAAAATCTTTCCGAAAATCAGATGCGAATGGTGGGGCGCCTTATTCGTGCTGTTATTAGAATAATATTTGTAGCCATCGTACTGCTGTTCCGATGCGTGAACAAGGTAGATCGCGAACGCCACGGCCTGCCAGCGCTGCTCTTGCTCAAACGACAGCCACGCCTCAGTACGCATGACCCAGACTGCGGCCATCAAGCGACGGCGGCGCAAAGTCTTATTACCACGCGTCATCTTCTTTTCGACGGGACATGATTGGCAGGAACGCTACCCTGATGGCTTCGTTCATATGTTTGAAGACGAGGTTGCGATGGTTTGTGCAGCAGGATGCTTTACAATGGGCACGGACCCGCAGATTGATTATTTCCTCGTTTTGACGGTGGAGCGCCCTGCTGATATTATGACGATGAAACGAGTACGCGGGTATAAGCGCGCCATTCTGGCTTGATCTTTACGAAGTCACGAGGGAGATTTCGCACGTTTAGCAGGACAGGTTAGCGACAATGCGTTTACGGGTGAGCGTCGCCCCGTGAGAATATCACGTGGTTTGAGGCTCGCATTTTGCGCTTACGGGGAGGGTATCTGCCGACAGAAGCGTAGTGGAATATGCTGTCGTGGACCCGACAGCCTGACCTATCTGAAATCAGTTTATATCCCGCACGGTTTACGCGAACACCCGGTGGGCAGACTGCTGTGGCTGGCAGTATTGAATCCGGGCGTTCGTGGGTTGGAGCTTATGATATGTCGGGCAACGTTCTGGAGTGGACAAGCAGCGTTTATCGTCAGTATCCATACCCGACAGATGCCAGCGGATTTGTGTTGGACGATGCCAGCGATGATGAAAACATTTCGGATTTTCGTACTGCGCGCGGCGGTTCTTGGGGGAATTCGCTTTTCGATCTCCACGCTGCATCTCGCGTGGGTTTTAGTCCAGAAACGAGCAGTGCGGGTATCGGTTTCGCTGTGCGCGCGATGCCTATTGATGCGCTGGCAGGCATTCGCCCGATGGTTGTGAGAGACACTTACCCCGCGTAGCTCCAGCCTAGGTCCACAAGTGTGAGCGAGCTGTCGGCTTTGCCCGGTTTGTTGACGCCTGCACCGATGACCTCGCCAATGACCACATCGTGATCACCGCCCGCATCCACAATGGCCACCACTTTGCACTCAACGTACGCCGCCGCTGTGCCAAGCACGGGACAGCCGGTGACGCTGCCGGGCGTGTAGGCGACGCCTTCCATTTTTTCCGGCTTTTTGGCGCGGCTCTTGGTGAAAGGTTTGATGGCCTCGACATCGGCTTTATTAAAGATGTTGATGGCGAACACCCTGCCTTTTTGAATAAGTCCATGTGAATAAGAAGTTTTCTGCAAGCCCAGCGCAAGCTGCCGGGGTTCAAATGACACCTGCGTCAGCCAGTTAGCGGTCATGATGTTAACGTCTTCGCCGCTGCGCGACGTGATGGCGTAAAAACCGTAGGGGATCATGTGCAGTGCATCACTGATGGGGTCAGACATCGTTTTCTCCTGTTAAGAATAGTCTTTAGTCAATAGGTGCGAGTCGTTAGTGGGTTGTGGGATGATACACCCCTGTAATGGTTAGTCGATGAATAGGTGCAATTCCTTACGTTGTCAACTACCTGAGTGACCAAGTTAACGGATTTTGAGGCCGCTGAACGGCTGGCTTTCCCATGACTTCCCTCACTGAGTGATTGACATGTAAGGAGGGATAATGAATAAAGGGCGTAAAGTCGCCGCATCTCCGCCACTGAAAGCGAGGCTGGCGACGCGAGGCACAGAGCACGCAGCACCCTCTGCGTGAATGGGGCATCGACACAAGATGACGGTCAACACGATGGAAGCGCTGCACACGCTGAACGTGACAGACGTGTACCCCGCTTTGGAAACAACCAACACAGGATTATCACAGACTGAAGCACAGGCCCGACTTGGCCGCTATGGCACGAATGCCATCCGCGAAGTGAAGGGCAAGCCCATCTACATTAAGTTGGCGGCGAACTTCACGCATCTGATGGCGCTGCTGCTGTGGGCGGGTGGGATTATGGCGTTTATCGGGCAGATGCCGCAGTTGGGTGTGGCCATCTGGGCGGTGAACCTGATTAATGGCGCGTTCAGTTTCTGGCAGGAATACCGCGCGGAGAAGGCGACGGAAGCCCTGAAGCGTTTACTGCCGACTTATGCGCTGGTGCTGCGCGACGATCAGCAGCAGAAAATCCCGGCGGAGGAACTGGTGCCGGGGGATATTATTCTGCTGGCGGAAGGCGACCATATTTCGGCAGATGCGCGGCTGGTAGAAGCGGCGGAACTACGCATTGACCAATCGACGCTCAGTGGAGAATCGCATCCCGTGCGCAAGGTGAGTGAGGCAGTGCTTCAGCAAAATCTGGCGCGCGTGGAGATGCCGAACCTGATCTTCGCGGGGACAAATGTCGCGGCGGGCACGGGCAAGGCAGTGGTGTTTGCCACGGGCATGAATACTGAGTTCGGTAAGATTGCCGGACTGACGCAAAGCGTTGGCGAAGAACTGAGTCCGCTGCAAGTCGAAATGAAGCAGGTTACCAAGACGGTGAGCGTGATTGCCGTTGTAGTGGGCGTGGTGTTTTTCTTCTTCGCCATCCTTATGGCGGGCATTGACGTGGCACAGGGCTTCATCTTCGCGGTGGGCATGATTGTGGCGTTTGTGCCGGAGGGGTTGCTGCCAACGGTCACGCTGTCCCTGGCGATGGGCGTGCAGCGCATGGCAAAACGCAATGCGCTGGTCAAGCGGCTGTCGGCAGTGGAAACATTGGGCTGTACGAGTGTGATTTGTACCGACAAAACCGGGACGCTAACCCAGAACGAGATGACCGTGTGTAATCTGTGGGTGGCCGGACAGCGCTGGGAGGTAACGGGCACAGGATACGAGCCAAAAGGACAAATCACAAACCCCCGGGACGCCGGGAACAGCGGGGCAATAACCAAAGATGTACGGCGCGTCCTCCTGGGTGCGGCGCTGTGCAATAACGCGCGGGTGCTGCCGCCAACGGCTGACGGCGGACGCTGGTCGATTCTGGGCGATCCGACAGAAGCGGCGCTGCGCGTAGTGGCGATGAAAGCGGGACTGAATCTCGAAGAAGAAGCCGGCGAACTGCCGCGCCTGCGTGAAATCCCGTTTGAGTCGCGGCGCAAGTGCATGAGCACCATTCATCGCAGCGGCAGCCAGCGCATCGCCTACGTCAAAGGCGCGCCGAAGGAAGTACTGGCGCTGTGTACGCATATTGAAGTGAACAATGAGGAGCGCCTGCTGGACGATGCACAGCGCGGGGAAATCATGCAGGCAAACGATGATTACGCTCGCACGGGTCTGCGTGTGCTGGCTGTAGCAGCGCGGGTGCTGCCACCGAACTGGATGGATTACAACGCGGAGAACGTGGAGTGCGACCTGACGTTTCTCGGTCTGCTGGCAATGATGGACCCGCCGCGTGTCGAGGTGGCGGAAGCGGTGAAGAAATGCCATCAGGCTGGAATCCGCATCACGATGATCACCGGCGACTACGGGCTGACGGCGGAGAGTGTCGCGCGGCGTATTGGCATCGTGCGCAGCGAACATCCGCGCATTGTGACGGGCGCGGAACTGGAAACGATGAGCGATGAAACCCTGCGAGAAGTGGTGCACGAGGAAGTGATCTTCGCGAGAGTGGCCCCCGAACATAAGCTGCGTGTAGTCAATGCCTATCAAGCGAATAACAAAGTCGTGGCGGTGACGGGCGATGGCGTGAACGATGCCCCGGCACTGAAGAAAGCTGACATTGGTGTGGCAATGGGCATCACGGGAACGGATGTGGCAAAAGAAGCCGCCGACATGATTCTGACTGATGACAACTTTGCGTCGATTGTCAACGCTATCGAAGAAGGACGCGCAGCGTATGCCAACATCAAGAAGTTCACGACCTACATATTCACCAGTAACACGCCGGAAGCCGTGCCGTTTATCCTGTTCGCGTTAAGCCGCGCGCGCATTCCGCTGGCGCTGGACGTGATGCAAATTCTGGCGATTGACCTGGGCACAGACATGATGCCTGCGCTGGCGTTGGGCGCGGAACTACCAGAACCGGGAATTATGCAGAAAACGCCGCGTAATCTAGGGGAACATGTCATCACTCGAGACCTGCTGCTGCGCGCCTACATCTGGTTAGGGCTGCTGCAAGGCGCGGTGGCGATGATTGCTTTCTACTTCATGTACTGGACGAATGGCTATTGGGGACAACTGCTGGATTTGCCAGCGACGGGCACACTGTACCGTGCGGCGGTGGCGATGGCCCTCGGCTCTGTGGTGGCGACGCAGATCGGCAATGTGTTCGCACAGCGCACTGAACGGGTGTCAATATTCCACATCGGATTATTTAGCAACAGGCTGATTCTGTGGGGCATCCTCACCGAACTGGTGCTGATCGGCCTGATCGTGTATGTGCCGCTGTTCCAGCAAATCTTTGGGACGGGAGCTTTCCCGTTGGAGAACTGGCTGCTCCTATTCCTGTGGACACCGTCACTGGTGATTGTGGATGAGACGCGCAAGGCATTTTTGCGCTGGCAAGAGAGGAAGGCGGCATCATGAAAATGATTATTGTGGGCTGCGGGCGAATGGGCGCAGGGCTGGCACAGGTATTAAATGAGCGCGGACATACGGTGGTAGTGATTGATAAGGACAGCGCCTCGTTCGAGCGTTTGGGGAAGTCGTTTAAAGGAAAAACGATTGAAGGCGTGGGCTTTGACCGTCAGGCGCTGCTGGACGCAGGCATTGAACGGGCAGATGGTTTGTCGGCAGTGATGGCCAGCGACGAAGCCAACGTAGTAACGGCACAGCTAGCGCGGCAGGTGTTTCATGTGCCACAGGTGGTGGCGCGGCTGTATGATCCGCTGCAAGCTGAGGTGTATCAGCGTTTGGGGTTGCAAATCATTTCCCCGGCAACCTGGGGCATTCAACGTATCGCTGATCTGCTGTGCCGTTCACAGCGGAACGTGGTCATGAGTCTGGGCGGTGGCGAGATAGATCTGATGGAAGTGGAAATCCCGCCAACGATGGTGGCGCATCAGGTGAACGAACTCACAATCCCCGGTGAAGTCTCCGTGATGGCGATTACGCGGCGCGGAAAGGCTTTTTTGCCGACGTTGGGCACACTGCTGGAGACGGGCGATGTTCTGTACCTGGCTGGCATGACGATGGCCAAGGATCGCCTGCGTGGACTGCTGGGGACTAGAGGGTCTATTGCAACCAACTGCGTTCGCTGCGGGTGGGGACAAGAGGACAGACAGTATAGGAGCATAACGTCATGAACGTAGTGATCGTGGGCGGCGGCAAGGTCGGTTCGTATCTGGCATCGCTGCTGCTGGGTGAAGGGCATAACGTGGCAGTGGTTGAGGCGCGGCAGGAACATTACACCGCTTTGCAGCATGACCTTCCTGCGGGTTGTCTGGTGTACGGCAGCGGCACCAACCTGACAGTATTGGATGCGGCCAATATCCGGCGCGCTAACGTCGTAGCGGCGGTGACAGGCGCTGATGAGACGAATCTGGTCGTGGCGAACCTGGCGCGCTTCGCTTTTGATGTTCCACGCGTGATTGCCCGCGTGAACAATCCTAAGAATGCCTGGATGTTTACGCCGGAAATGGGCGTGGATGTTGCGCTCAATCAGGCCGACCTGATGGGGCGGTTGATCGCTGAGGAAATGTCGCTAGGCGATATGATGACGCTGCTGAAACTGCGGCGCGGACAGTATTCGCTGGTCGAGGAACGCATACAGCATGAGTCGCCGGTGATTGGCCTGGCCGTGAGTCAGCTTCATCTGCCGCAGGACTGTGTATTGGTGGCGGTCATGCGCGACAGGCAGCTTATTGTGCCGCGCGGGGGTACGGTGCTGGCCGAAGGCGATGAAGTGCTGGCGATTGTCCATGCGACGCAGGTCAGTCAGTTGTCGTTGATCTTCGGCAATGGGACGGTGGTTGCGCGATAAGCGGTGCTCAGGCATGTGATGGACATTGAGGCGCAGATTGGTCGCCTAGTTTACGCTGACGGATGCAGCGTCTGACGGCTCAACTGGTGGCGTGACAACGGGCAGCGTGACGGTGATGGTGGTTCCCTGCCCAACGACACTTGAAATGACCAGCGTTCCCCCAATGGTTTTGGCGCGTTCTTTCATGATACTCAGGCCAAAGCTGTCAGGAAGGGTATCCTGAGCGTTAAAGCCACGCCCGTTATCCTGCACTTGCAGCCGAATATTATCTGAATCCTGCGCGAGTGTGAGGGTGACAGTTGTAGCGCGCGCGTGCTTGGCGATATTGTTGAGCGCCTCCTGAGCGATGCGGTACAACGCAAGTTTTGTCTCTTGAGATACAGTGATGTCCGGGACAATCTGGCTCTGCATTTGCAGTGGTACCCGGCTGACAAATGTCTCGGCAAGCTGGCGCAGCAGGTCTTCGAGCTTGGTTTCGAGCAGCGCTTTGGGGCGAAGTTCCAGCAGCAGCGAACGCATTTCTGCCAGAGCGCGTCGGTTAAGCTGGTGCAGTTCTCCCAGTGCATCTTCAACTGTCTGCGGCAGGTCTTTGGCGATACGCGGCAGCGCTTCGGCAATAACGCTGGCTGAAAATAGGGTCTGGCTTACGGCATCATGCAGTTCACGGGCGAGGCGCTGGCGTTCGTTGAGCGCGGCGAGTTCCTGTGCCTGTTCTACGAAGCGCGCGTTTTGCAGAGCGATAGCGATCTGATCGGTGTAAACCTGTAGATTGTTGATGATTTCCGAAGAAAAGAAGCCCGGCGTTTTGCTGCCCAGATTAAGAAATCCAATCACCTTGCCTTCAGATTGAATCGGGATACCTGCATAAGATCGCATCCAACGCGATTCGGGAACATCCACCCATCCGGGATAATGCTGTGTATCCGGGATAATCATGGGTTGGCGTGAGGTCGCCATGTCGTGCAGATTTTTGGTGGTTTCGATAGGCAGCCTGGTTGCGGGACGGGCGGTAACACCATCCCAGTTGCTGCGGGAACGCACAATCACGCCGCTGTCGCCCTCGATCATCATGATTTCGGCAACGTCATGCGGGAAAACCTTACCTACATTGGCAAGGATGCGATCCAGAATCTCGTCAAAATGCAGGGTGCTGTTGATCGCAGCGGCGGTGTTGTATAACGCCTCGGCCAGCAAGCGCTGCTGATGTTCGGCGGCTTCTGCCTGCTTCAGCGCAGTGACATCCGTCGAAATACCGATAGCCCCTATGAATTCCCCTTTTTCATTGCGTATGGGGCCATAATGAACTTCAAAACTGTGATCGAGAATGTTGATGATGACATCGCCGCTGTCCCCGGCCAGCGCTTTAGTAATGTGAAAATGCACAGGATGCTCCAGCCCGTAGCCTAAAACGTTGGCAAAAATGTCTCTGACAGGCATCCCATAGAGTGCTGTTGCGTCCACACTAGGGATTTCATTCATGCGGCCATCGCTTTGGCGGAAGGAGCCGTCAGGGTCAATGGTGAACAGGAAAACGGGCAGACTGTTTAGTACCATGCGCAGGCGTTCTTCACTGGCTTTGAGCGCTTTCTCAGCTTGCTTGCGCTCGGTGATGTCATGGAAGATGCCGCGAATGATGGGGGGAGTGCCGACCCCTAATTTGACCGTGATATTGCCTTCGACAATAACTTCACGTCCATCTTTGGCGATAAAGATGGTTTCCACCGGAGAAGCCTGTGTCTGTTCAAGGATTTGCTGGCAGATTTTGCGACATTGTTCAACGTGAGCCGGGTGGATAATTTTGAACAGGTTTAAGGTAGACAGGTCGTCATCACTATAACCGAGTGAATTTTTCCAGGCGCGGTTAACATAGATAAATCGTCCGGTGTCGTCAAAACTTTGGATCAAATCGCTGGAGTTTTCAAACAGGTCACGGTAGCGTTCTTCGCTTTCGCGCAGCTTGTTCATGGCGCTGGCACGCTCAATCGCATAGCGAATGGAACGTACCAGGGTGGAGGGACGCAGATCAGATTTTTCGAGGTAGTCGGCTGCGCGTGATTTCATGACTTCAGCGTCAAGGTCGGCATCGCCACGCCCAGTAATAATGATGAGGGGCGACTTGCAGCCTTTTGCGAGGGCTTCTTCGATCAGTTCCAGGCCACTTTTGCCGCTGAGATAAAAGTCAATGAGCGCGGCGTCGTAGCTGCCTTGCAGCAGTTTATCAAGCGCGTCCTGATACTCCGCAGACCAATCCAACACGATGGTCTGCTGGTGGATTGTGCCCAACAGATCCTTAATCATGTCATATTGACTTTGACTGTCGTCTACAAATAGTATCTTTAATGAGGAGGATGCCACGCTGAATTATGCCTGTCACTCATAGACGTTTTAATCAATGAACATGCTGCGCTCAAATAGACTATGTTCTATAATATTCAAAATGCGATGTCTATCTTATCTTAGCAGAAAATATGTGTGACAAATCGATCATAACCCGTTGTGGATGTGTAAGCCACATTTGATGTTACAGGCCTTGTTTTGGAATGAGCTAAGTTGGTGAAAGATGCCTTTAGATAACAGAACGCGCGTTGTGTTGGTGGATGACCAGGATATGGTGCGGCGGGGTTTAAGTGTTTTCTTGAAAGCCTATGAAGACTTTGAGCTTGTCGGCGAAGCCACCAATGGTCGCGATGCGGTGAGTTTATGTCATAAGCTGATGCCGGATATTGTGTTGATGGATATATATATGCCGGAGATGGATGGGGTAACGGCAACCCAACAAATCCTACAGCGGCATCCTGCGATCCGGGTGATCGCCCTGACGAGTCTGCGCGATGATCAGATGGTGGCACGCATGATGCACGCGGGGGCTGTGGACTATATTGTCAAAGATGCTTCGATTGATGATCTTGCGTCCGCCATTCGCAAGGCGGCTGCACGCGGATAAGTCTGTTCGGACACGAGACGTTGCGCCGACGTACTCGCCCATCTGATGGGTGCGTAAAGGAATATTCAGCAATAATTCAGAATTCTTAAAATGTTTTCTTAACCTGCCCCGTATAATAAAAACATTACATAACGTAAAAATGAGAAGGATTTTCAGTGCAGTTAAAAATCCTCCTGCTTCTGATGTTGCGTTTCATCTTCGACATTCCGTATCTCATCCTTACAGCTTTAGCATCAGGAGCCGGTTTACCGCTACCTTCGCAGGTAGAGCCGCCATCAAATCGTTGGAATAATCCTATAAACCATCTCTGCTTTCTGTCGTAATCGACACAGAAGATAGTTCTCTGCGTTGACGGTTGGTGACCCGATAGGAATGTGGTCAGCTACCCTTAAACACGGAAATGACTACATATTATTGGATAGACAAAGTGTATAGGCTCGGCAAGTGAATTATGGATGAATCCTCTGATACGCTAACTGCCCTCAATTTCCTGCAAAGTGTACGCGGTTTTACACTGGTGCTGTTGAGTGTACTGCTGCTTATCATGCTGTTGATCGTCAGCGGCAGTGTGTACGCCTTTGTCTACATCACCGAGCAGCAGGCCTGGCAGGGGCGCCAATCGGAAGCGACTCAGCGCGCAAGCGAGAGTATTGCCTACTTTTTGCAGCGTGGGCGTGATACCTTCGCTATTGTGAATGCGTCTGCGGCCTTCCAAAGAACCGAAGAGGAACTTGACGGAATGCTGGAAGAAATGCTGCGCCTGAACCCTGCATTCCAGGAAATTCTGCTTATCGGTCCCAATGGACAGATCGCCGCGAATGCCTATCGCGACACATCGGTACTGGGCAACCTGTTTACAATCTCACAGTCGTTCTGGTTCCTTAGAGCCAATTCTGGCAATGAGTATCTGAGCGAGATTCAGTTTTCGTCCCGCGATGAACCCTTTGTCATTATGGCTGTACCCTTGCAAGGGGGTGGAGCGATAGGCGCTTTGCTGCGAATGTCGCAACTGAACGCGCAGGTGGCGGCGCTGCGGTTTGGTGAAACGGGAACGGCTTACCTGGCCAATACGGAAGGTTCTCTGCTGGCGCATACCAATTTTGACTATGTGCTCAATGATACCTCAATTGCAGGGAGGCCGGAGTTAGCCAACGCATTGGCTGCCCCTGACAATCGCTGGTTTGGCACGTACATCGGCTTTACCGGGGAACCCGTTGTCGGTAGTACGGCACGCGTGGCGGGTACCAACTGGATTGTGTTCACGGAAATCTCTCAGGTTGAGGCGTTTTCCACCAGCCGTAACGCGCTCATTCTATTGAGTGCGATTTCGGTAGGTTTTCTGATTTTAACGATGTGGCTGAGTTCGACGCTGCTGGGACGGCTGGTCTTTAAGCCGCTGGATGCGCTGCGTATCGGTACAGAACGGGTGGAGCAGGGTGATCTGGGGTATCAGGTGCCCGTCAGCCGCCCCGACGAAATCGGACGTGTGACCGATGCCTTTAATGTGATGGTGAGCCAACTGCGGCGACGGAATGATGAACTGCGGCAGGCGCGCGATGAAGCGTTGGCAGCCAGCCGCGTCGCACAGGAGAGTTCGCGCCTCAAATCGGAATTCCTGTCCATGATGTCGCACGAACTGCGTACGCCGTTGAACGCTATCGAGGGCTTTACGAGCATCATGTTAGGCAACATGGGTGTGGAACTGAATCCCAAAGCACGCAGCATGGTCGAACGGGTAAGCAGCAACAGCAAACGTCTGCTAGCACTAATTAACGATTTCCTTGATTTGTCGCGCATTGAATCCGGGCGTATGGAGTTGGTGAGCCATCCTATTGTGCCGAGCAAGCTGGTAGACAAGTGGAAATTGCAGGTGGGTGTGCTCGCAGAGCAGAAAAATCTACCGTTTGTCGTGCATATTGACCCCAATTTGCCGCCAGAGATTATGGGAGATGAGGACGCGCTGACCAAGATTGCGATAAACCTGCTGAGCAATGCGTTTAAGTTTACGCATCAGGGACAGGTTACGCTTACCTTGCTTAATCTCGGCAGCACATGGACTGTTGAAGTCAGCGACACAGGAATTGGTATTCCGCCGCACGCGCGCGAGTACATCTTTGAGGAGTTCCGGCAGGTGGATGGCTCGTCCAAACGGCAGTATGGTGGAACCGGGCTGGGGTTAGCGATTGTGCAAAAGCTGGTACGGTTGATGGGGGGTAATGTTGTTTTGAAGTCCGAATTAGGCCAGGGCAGCACCTTTACGGTGACGCTGCCGCTGGTTGTTGTACCTGAATTGGCGTAAGGAGTGCGATTGTGAATAAAATACCGGGAGACTTATTATCTGGTTGGGATGTGGTAGTGGTAGATGATGAAGGGGACAGTCTGGAAGTTGCCCGCTACATTCTGGACTTTTATGGCGCAAATGTGAGTGTGGGGAACAACGGTCAGGAAGCCCTGGAGATTATCCGCTCGGTGCGCCCGAAGTTCGTTATATCTGATTTGTCGATGCCGGATATGGATGGCTGGGAACTGCTGAACAGATTGAAAGACGACATTTCAACGCGGGATATTCCCGTGATTGCCTTAACGGCTCATGCGATGACGGGTGACCGTGAGCGCGCCATATCAGCAGGATTTCACAACTATCTGACGAAACCGCTGACCGCTTCCACCTTTATTGAACAACTGCTGCGTCTGCTGCTGGACATCCCAGTGCTGAGCGAACAACTGAATCTGTAGGAGCAGGGAACTTTTATGTCGGATAACCGGCGCATTCTGGTGGTGGAGGATGACCCAGATGGTCAAGCACTGGTGTCTCATGTGCTCGACTATTTAAACATCGCGATTGATGTGGTGGGCGATGCAGAGCAGGCCAGTCACTGCCTTTTTGACAGCGATACTGCTTATCGCGCCGTGATTGTTGATCTTGCGCTTCCTGGACGCGATGGTTGGAACCTGCTGGCAGATATTCGCGCCAACGGCAAAACGGCAAACCTGCCCTGTGTTGCCATTACAGCCTTTCATACGTCGAAGATTCGCGAACAGGCTGTACATGCAGGGTTTGCAGCGTATTTCCCCAAGCCGCTTGATGTAGCTTCTTTTGCACAGGAATTGGAAGCGCTCATCTAGGAGGAGGTCGGATGGGATACCAGTTATCTTGGCGTATTCCCCAACGTGCGGTGTACCTGAAACTGGATATAGAAACATCGCTCGCGGAATTTGAAGAGATTAACCGCTTGATCGTTGGCTACCTGAATCAGTGTGAAAAGCGTCTGTTCCTGATGATTGATGTGAATGACTTTAAGCCAAACGCGCTCATATGGGATCGTATCCGCGCCTCACAAAAGTATGTGTCCCACGAAAAATTGGAATATGTGCTGATTGTGGGACAGAATACGAATCGTTTGATTCGCTTGATGATGCTGGTGTTATTTAATATCTCCAGGGCGGGACTGAAGTTCGTCGAGACGTTTGAGGAAGCCGATGCTTTCCTTGCTCATGCAGCGGTTCCGAATTGATGGTTGCGTTAAGCTGGGAATGCTTCGACAGTCATCGCTGAGGGCACAAGCTAACGCCTGAATGTTCCCAGCGTCATATAATCCCCTTCATCCGTGCCCAACCGCTCCCCGTTTTGCCAGGCATACACAACCAACCGGAGTGTATATTCCCCTGACGGCAGCGTCGACAAATCAACATGTGTCAGACGACAGGCGGTTGATTCTGTAGGCAGCGCGTAATCCTGCCCCTGAGTCACAAAGCTGCCGCTGGCGTCAGACACATGCAGCGCCGCAGAATAAGTGTTGCCGGGCACGGTGGAATCCTGCCACCAGCCAAGAATCACGGGCAGCGAGTTGTCGGCCTGCACAGGAAGCGGTTGTAACAGCGCTGCCTGAATCGTCGGGTCACTGAGAGGTTCGTTAAAGGCGGCGTCAGGTACAGCAAGTGCCATGTTCACGTACAGGTCAACGGAAATATCGGGAGTGCTGGCGAAAGTGCCGCAGGCCGTGAACCCGCTGCTGCTGAACGTTTCGTTGAGCAAATCAGTGCGCCAGGGACGCGTCGCCGGATCAAGTGCCAGCCAGATGCGAGTCGCGCCGTTGACCTGATCGTGCGCCTGCGCGGTGTAGACATTGTAAGGCATCGTTGGCTGTGCTTCAAACAGGACAATGTGAGCAGGTGAATTATAGAGGTAATAATTCGCCACATCCTGCTGATACCAGGCGTTGACGCCCTCTTTCAGTTGATAGAACAGGACATCCCCTGTGCGCAGGGTGTCGCCGCCCATGACCTGTGCCAGTTCACGGAATGATTCGTGCCAGCCATCCCAGTGAGTATTGCCTGTTGGCCCTGTATTGTAAATGTTCCAGATGTTAATCAGCAGCCAGCCGCCGAGCAGCAGCATGGGATTGATGTGCTTGGCTAACTGTGCTACGCCTACGCCCGCCAGCAGCGCCAGCGCCACCCAGACGCCCATGAAGTAGCGCACTTCACCCATGATCAGGATGTAGCTGGCAATTAATCCAACGACCAGCCAACCCGCGACCAGTGCCCAGATGAGTCCGGTTCCTTTTTGCGCCCTTGCGCTTAACGCCCCTAAGCCCAGCACCAGCATCAGGAACAGATTGTTGTTGCTGAAGGCGTTCAGGATGCTCTGCACGATGACATCCGGTGGCAGGGTGTAGCGCGGGAACTGCTGTGCCAGCCGCGTGGCGAACAGCAGCACATTGAGCCAGGGCACGAACAGCAGGATGCCCAAACCCGTTAGCAGCCCGACGCGCCACCAGTCGCGGTTGCCCCAGCGCAGCCACATATGCCAGTCACGCCAGCGCCGACGGTCAAACGAGACAAAGAGAACGTGGTAGATGCCGAGGATCATAATCGTCAACGAGGCAAAATAGTGCGTGTACAGCAGCCCCGCCACACTCAGCACGAAGGCGATTTCTACACCCGTATTGCCTTTGCGTCCTTTGCGCCTTTGCGGTTCAATCTTTTGTATTAAGCGCCAATAGCTCCACACGCACAGCGCTGTCAGGAACACATACAGCGTGTAGCCGCGCAGTTCGTGATAGAAATTGACATAAAACGCGCTGGTGGTCAGCGCCAGCGCCGCCGCCAGCCCCGCCAGTGGGGAATGCAAGTCACGCCCCACGCGGTAGACCAGCGCCAACGACAGCACGCCAAACAACAGCGACAGCGTGCGTGTTGCTACTTCCGTCCAACCGACTACGCTGCCCCAGACGTTGAGCAGCAGGTAAAAGCCCGGCGCTTGCCAGGCGTCTTCGGTGGCGATGCGCTGCCAGCTATCTCCAAGCGACAGCGGCCCGAACGTTGGCCCGCCCGCTGTGCGCAGCGACCACACCTCATCGACCCAATAGCCGTCGGCGTTCAGCCCGCGCGCGCCCAGCCAGAATGCCAGCAGGAGCAGGGGAATGAGCAGGAGCCAGAGCGTGCGTTGATGAGTATTGAGCGCTATTGACGAAACTGAAGCGAGAGAATCCTCGCGTGAATACGCAGGTGGTTGCATCGTTATCACAGCTTATCGGTTTGTATCGATGCCAGTATAACGATTTTTCAGGCGTTTGTGTACCGCGTAACACGCAGCCCAATGCGGCGCAGGGCGCTGAGCAGCCCACTTTGCAGGTCACGCAGCGTTTCCAGTGTACTCCAGTTGATTCCGAGATCAACTACGGTTTCTGCGACAGCTTCAGTGATGCCTGTGAGAATAGTGTGCGCGCCTTTGAGCCGCGCAACCTGAATGGTCTTATTGAGGTGTGCCGCCACCGCGCTGTCTACGATGGGTACACCAGTGATGTCGATAATCAACACCTGCGCCTGATGTGCGGCGATACCGTTCTGCATCGCCCGCAGGATGTTCTGCGCACGCGCACTGTCGATTGCTCCTGTCAGCGGCATGACGATGATGCCATCCAACAGCGGGATGATCGGGACGGCAAGCTCCTGTAGAGCCTGGCGCTGCGCATCAATCACCTGCTTTTGCAAACGTTCGTGCTCAAGTTGTGACTGTTTGAGGGTGGTGACGTTGCGTACCACCATTGTCACTTCGTCCTGCCCGGTTTCGACAAGGCGCGCCTCAAAACTTTGCAGCCCCTTGTTGTAAATCGGCAGGTCGTACTCTATCGTTTGCAGTTCATGAGTCGTCAGCGCTTTTTCGATGTGGCTGAGAAAGAATTCCGCGTACTCCGGCATCACTTCCCATAACGATTTGCCTAAAACATCGGGGGCAAACACATCTCCCGGCTCATCCTTGATTTCCAGATACACACCGTCCCGGCTCAAGCGCAGCATGAGATCGGGGAGGGCGTTGAGCAGGGAGGTTTTATGCTCCAGCAGATTTTCAAGTTCTGTGATGCGTTCTTGTGCCTGTTCAAGCGTTTGGGGACGAGGTGTAGGCATAGGATTAACGGCTGTCATGGCTCTCCAGAAGGTTCGATGCTGAATGTATTATAGGTCTGGAATTAAAGACTTTTGTTAAGAACCTGCGTTGTAAGCTGCCTGTTTTCTCCGGCGCTCGTTGTGAGTATTGGCACTACAGCAGGCAGCGATGTTGTGCTGAATTGCCCTGAATACCCTACTAATCAGATTTCAAGATGCCGACATTGCTTTCCCCATGAATTGCCGTGTGCCGCAAGCGCACTGCTGTTGCAGCAGTCCCCAATTGTGTGCCAGCACGCTTGCTGACTACACAAAATGGGGACATGTTACATAGACTTCATGCGTTCGCTAGTGCCGATTGAAGCGGTATTTTATACGCCGCAGAAGTGTACCTTGATGCCCATTTCCGTCAGCATCGCCGCTTTCGCTGCCATCGCCTTGTCGGCTTCCGCCGCGCCCGGTGCGTAGGCCACGTTCAGGTGGTTGGCTTTATGGCGCGCCATCATCTGGTCACGGTTCACCCCATGCATAATCGCGTGCATAATCGGCCACTGCGGGGTGGTCGCCTTCCAGCGGCGTTCCGTCTCGGCCTGTGGTAATTCAACCACTGTGCCGCGCCCCATATCGCAGTGCAGTTCATTGTTCATGACATAGACACGGCTCCAGACGATCTCACCTGGCTTGCTGATGCCTTTGAGTGTGCCGCCGCCTAAACGGAAGTACATTGGCGGCTGACGTTCGCTGCTGGCTCCGGCATAGCCGCCGATGAAGTGCGACGCAGGAGCCGCGCCAGAAATCAGGAACACCCAGACGAAGTCGTCAATGCCGCCGCCCTTGTAGTGTTCGCCGTAGCGCAGGTCGTGCAATGTCGTTGCTGGGTCAAAGCCCATCGCCGTCCAGATGCGGTTGGTCACCAGTGCGTCCACCGCGCAGCCTTCATCAACCTCGTTGAAATGCGGCAGCGCCTGCCCAGCGAACAGTTCCTTGCCGTGTTCGTCGTAGACTGGCGGACGCTCGACGTTGTTCAGAAGACCTTCGACCAGATCAGAGGCTGGTACCATGTCCTTCAACCCTTGCTGGTACTGAATGCCGACAGCGGCGCAGCCAAAATCATGGGCGATGCGTACTGCCGCGATGTACATTTTGCACTGCTCAAGGATTTGACCGTCGGTGAGTTCGGTTTCCTCGTTCTTGCCCGTGACGAACCTGACGCCGCGCGTGTCCAGCCAATCGCGTATCTTCTGAGCTTCGCCATCGCTGACGCGGCGCATTCCTGCGACTAAGGCTGACTGGCTCAGGCGTTCCTTATAGATGCCCGTTGGGTTCATCAGTTCGTCATCAATGATGGCGTTGTACATGCCCATGCAGCCTTCGTCGAAAATGCCGATAATGGCTTTTTCGCGCTTGAGGCTTTGCGCCAGTGCGCGCCCTAGTCCACCTTCTTCAGCAGGCAGCCTGCTCACATCGGCATCACGGACGTGCGCTGTGTTGTGGGTGATTTTGCCTGTTTTGATCCATTCACGAATGCTGTTGAGGAAGAAGTCGTCGGTAAAGTCCAGACTCCAGATGCTGCTGAACTTGACTCCCATTTTGGTCAATGAGCCGTTGAGGTTGAGTAAACCGACGAGACCTGGCCACTCGCCGCTCCAGTTGGCAACCGTCAGGATAGGCCCGCGATGGCTGCGCAGCCCTGCCAGCACATGATGGCTGTACTGCCAGACTGCTTCCGCAACGATCAGTGGGGCGTCAGGATGAATGCTCTTAAAAACATCCATGCCCATGCGCTGATTCCAGATGAAACCATGCTTGAGTTCAGGATCGTAAGCGTGACCACGTATCACGTTCATGCCTTCACGCTTGAACGCGGCCATCACCCGGTCTTCCATATCCTTTTGCGCGGCCCAGCAGACCTGATTGGCCGACAAGCGTAAATCACCGCTGGCGATCAGGATGGCTGTGTTGGGTGCGGCGGGCTGCGGGTCGCTTACTTTGGGCAAAGAATAGCCTGCCATAGAACTGATTCCTTTAACAACTATTAAGTGAAAACTGCATTCAATGTGATACAGTTTATTTTTAGTGCAGCAGATTTTAACGCATCAAGGCTAAATGAACA
This sequence comes from Anaerolineae bacterium, assembly GCA_046328675.1. Lineage (GTDB taxonomy): Bacteria > Chloroflexota > Anaerolineae > Aggregatilineales > Phototrophicaceae > JACAER01. Next base: position 7,223 of record JAXLWC010000020.1, on the reverse strand, counting down.
CAAACATGGTGCTAAAGGGATTTGAGGCTTGTTTTCGGAGCGTGAGTCGATTATATCACTCCATTTGCGTGTATGGTTTGAGCGATGTTACAATTTTGCAAGATCGAACAGCGTAAAGCCTTTTCGAGGCATATTGCCCATACGATTGCTAAGGATATGCCGCCATGCTGGTTGCACGCTGCGGTTGACCTGATGACAAGGGACTTGCCAAATCGGGCATCATCGTCACCATCACTGTTTTGGCCTTGTTGACGGGCTTAGGAGACATCCAGTACTCTGGCCCGTCACCTATGATTGGAGAGTCCTGAAGTGGGAGATTTGCTGAAAGTTATCCTGTTAGGAATTGTCGAAGGAATCACAGAGTTTCTTCCAATATCCTCGACTGGACACTTGATCGTCGCGGCGTCGCTGCTGAACTTTCAGGCGGCGGGAACAACATTTGAAATCTTTATTCAGCTTGGTGCGGTGATCGCGGTGATGGCCTACTATTCACAGGATCTCATACGGCAGGTGCGCACTGTTCGTACTGATGGCGGGACACAGCGCTTATGGATGGCGATTATCATTGCGTTTGTTCCGGCAGGCATTGTGGGGTTTCTATTCAAGGATGTCATTGATGCCGTGTTGTTTAATCCGAGAGTCGTGGCGATTTCGCTGATTATCGGTGGTATCGTGTTTTTGATTGTTGAACGGCGCGGGGTAGGACAGTCTCCCTCTGCGACAGCTCTGACTGAGATCAGTCCGCGACAGGCGCTGCTGGTGGGTGTTGCACAAACTCTTGCCTTGATTCCCGGCGTTTCCCGTTCTGGGGCTTCGATTGTCGGTGGGATGCTGGCCGGACTTGATCGACAGGTCGCGACCCAGTTTTCCTTCTACCTGGCGATTCCGACGTTGGGAATTGCTACCGTTTATTCGCTTGCCAAGAGTTTCAGCGGACTATCTTCCCATGATCTGGTGCTGCTGACATTGGGGACAGTTGTTTCTGGAATAATCGCGTGGATGTCCATTGCCTGGCTGCTGCGATATGTTGCGCATAATACTTTTGTCGCGTTTGGTTACTATCGCATCCTGGCTGGAATTGTCATTCTGCTTCTGTCGCTGTTCCTGTCATTAAGTGCGTGAATTCTTATGAATCGACAGCGGAAATTACGCTTATGATGGTGAATATAGAGATAGTTGAAAGAACGGAATGTCCTTCATAGCAAATCGCCCCTTACTCATGTTGCTTGTTGTCAGCGATACGCAACTGCGTTTACATCTTCGTCAGCTTCTGGAACATGAACAATATATTGTTCAAGAGGCGGCCACGCTGGATGAGATCAGTGCGTACTATGAGCAAGCTAACAATGTGCTGGTCTTAATTGACTTCCGAATGCGGGATGCGATTGACCTTTGCAGAGCCATGAGAGCGCGTCACGGGGATGCCTTGCATATTGTCGGGTTGTTTGAATCCAGCACATTCGATGAACCCTTCTATAAGGCGCTTGAATCTTCCGTTGTCGATGAGATTATCCCGCTGCCGATTTATAACGTGATGTTGGGGCGGCGTATTCGCAGTGTGCTAGGGGAACAACATAAGGAGCGGGACGACGCAGAGCGTTATCGGGCATTGTTCAGCCGTTCGTTGGATGCGGTCTATATCAATGATATGGATGGCAACTTTATCGATGCGAATGATGCCGCACTGAACCTGCTTGGTTATACGCGCGATGAACTTCTCCTGATGAACATTGGTCACGTTATTGATCGTATGCACTATAAGCGTGCTGTTGAAATACGTGAAATCATTGCTGCGGAGGGCTTTTATCGCACACAAGGCGACTTCCGAATGATCAGCAAAGAGGGAGAAGTTATCTTCCTGGAAGCGAACTTTTCGGCGCTGTATCACAATGGGCAGCCGAGCGCTGTGCTGACCGTCGCACGGGACATCACCGAACGCAAGCGCATGGAGATTGCCGAACGTGAACAGCGTATGCTGGCGGAGGCGCTGCGTGACATCGCTGCCACGCTAAACAGCACGCTTGAACTCGATGTCGTCCTTGATAAGGTGCTGGATCAACTCGCACGCGTTGTCCCTCACGACACGGCGAGCGTGATGCTTTTTGATGGTGATATGGCACGGGTGGTACGTCATCGGGGATTTACCCTGTATGGCTTTAATGAGGCCATTCTCTCGATGAGGATTGCCATCTCTGAAGCCCCTATCATTCAGCGCATGATTGCTACTCATCAACCCACAATTGTTGCAGATGTCGCTCAGGATGTTGACTGGATTCGCGTCCCGACTCTGGACAACCTGATGCACGGGTATCTGGGCGCTCCGGTACGTGCTGAGGGGCAGGTCATTGGCCTGATCAATGTGGACAGCAAGACAGTGGGGGCGTTTACTGAGAAGGATGCCGAACGTCTGCAAGCCTTTGCCGATCAGGCGGCAATCGCCATTCGCAATGCGCGTATGTACGAAGCGGTGAACCGTTACGTTGAGACGTTACAGGATCGGGTTGACGAGCGCACGCTTCAGTATCATCGCACGCGCGAACGCCTTGATGCGATTCTCGATAACACGACGGACGCTGTACTGGTGACACGCACCGATGGCGCGATTGTGCAGACCAACCGCGTGTTTGACGAATTGTTTGGCAAGCCGCAAACCGGTTCGACGCTGCAATCCATTGTCGATTCGATTTATGTCTACATCCTGATTGAGTCGTTGAAGTCGGTAGCCATTGATAACCAGCCGCGCCGTTTGGAAATCAGTCTGCGCTGTCTGGATGGTACCAGCTATGAGGCCGATACGGCTTTATACCCCATTATGGAGCAGGATATCCTTATGCCCCTGCATGTGGTATGCAGCCTGCGCGATATCCGTCAGCGCAAGCAGATGGAACTCAGCCTCTTGCAAGCCTTACAACGTGAGAAGGAACTGAATGAACTGAAGTCGCGGTTTGTGACGACGGTGTCACATGAATTCCGCACGCCGCTGGCGGTGATTTCGATTGCCAGCGAAATGCTCAAGCGTTACTCACACCGCATGACGCCAGAGCAGCGTACACAGCGTTTGGAAGGTATCGAGACGGCAGTGCGCAATATGACACGGCTGCTGTCAGATACGCTGACCATCAGCCGCGCCTCGGAAGGACGGTTGGAATATAAGCCGGAAAGCATGGATCTTGAAGCGCTTTGTCGGCAGATTATCGCCAACTTGGTCGAAACAACTGGCACAACTCACCAGATTGAATTTACGGCGCAAGGGATGTGTAGTGAGATTATCGGTGATCGAAAACTGATGGAGCAGATGCTTGAGGAACTGCTGGCTAACGCCGTGAAATACTCGGCAGAACACAGTCGTGTCGAACTGCTGGTGAACTGTACCTCGGAAGAGGTGATTATTCAGGTCACAGATCAGGGCATTGGCATCCCTGAAGGCGATGCCAGCCACATCTTTGAGCCGTTTCACCGTGCAAGTAATGTCGGCCATGCGCCCGGCACGGGGCTGGGACTGGCAGTAGTGCAAGAGGTGGTTGAGGTACATCAGGGGAAGATTGTTTTTGATAGCCATGAGGGTGCGGGGACTACTTTTACAATAACCTTACCACAGAGGGTAGATAAAGAGGACTGAAGATGACGGAAAAAATCCTGGTAATTGAGGACGAAGATCCGCTGCGCGAAGGTGTGGTGGAAATGCTGAGCTATGAGGGGTTTGAGGTACTTGGCGCGCCCAACGGTGAACAGGGGTTGAACCTTGCCCGTCATCATTTGCCTGATGTGATCGTGTGTGACATCATGATGCCCGGCCACTATAAAGGGTTTGATGTGTTGGCTGAGCTTCGCAAAGACCGGATAACAGCGCTTATTCCATTTATCTTCCTGACCGCACGCACAGATCGTATGGATCAGCGGCAGGGGATGGAACTTGGTGCGGATGATTATTTGACGAAGCCTTTTAAAATCGCTGAGCTTTTGTCGGCCATCAATACACGTCTTGCTAAACGCAAAGAACTGCTGGCGATGTCGGAAGAGAAGCTAGAGACGCTGCGTGAGAACATTACCACCTCACTGCCCCATGAACTGCGTACTCCGCTCAACACGATCATTGGTTTTTCGGACATGATGGTGGCGGATGCGCGTACTATCCAGCCAGAGCAGATCGCGGAATGGTCACAGTTGATTCACTCAGCCGGGATGCGTCTTTATCGCCTGATTGAGAATTATCTGACGTATGCGCGCATCGAAACGACCGGGGCGAACATTAACGCGGTGCAGGGGCTGCGACGCACTGCGACGAATGAACCTGCCAGCATTATCGAATTCCAGGCGATGGGGCGTGCGCAGCAGTATCATCGCGAAGCTGACCTTGTCACGGAAATTCAGGAAATCGACAAGATCTGTATTGCCGAAGATGACTTGAAAAAGATTGTGGACGAAGTTGTCGATAATGCTCTGAAGTTCTCTGAAGTTGGTTCACAAGTCCTTGTTCAGGGCATTAAGGATGGGGACTTCTATCACATACGCGTGATTGATCACGGACGCGGGATGCTGCCGCAGCAGATTAAGTCTATTGGGGCTTACATGCAGTTTGACCGCTGGCTGTATGAGCAGCAGGGTATGGGGCTGGGGTTAACCATCGCCCATCGTTTGGTCGAACTTTACAACGGTGCGATTAAGATTGAAAGTGTGCCACAGCAGGAGACATCTGTCACGGTTACCCTTCAGATTCCTTCGTGAGTGCGCATCGTTCCTGATGTATTTAGGTTACCCTCTATGACCCTTCTCCCTGCGTGTTCACGGGAGAAGGGAACAAAAATCCTGCGTTCAGCATCTATTAGGATACACCTCAGCACTAACCAGCGGATGGCGAACTGGCAGCCCGGTTAGCTGCTGGCGGCGTGTTTGTGCTGTAGCGCCAATGAGCGTTATAATAACCACAAAGATACTTGGAAAAACCTTTAAGTGAGGTTATGGAATGCGACGGAATATCATACGCGGTCAGTGGTTGGTAAGCGGAATATTGGTGATGTTGTTGGCGTCTGGTTGCTTTCAGGGTGGCGGCAACCAATTGCAACCCACTGCTGATACGTTCATCCCTACATGGACTCCTTTTCCGAGTAACACCCCGCCAGAGCCGGAAACAGTGATTATGGTGGTGACCTCCACGACTGATCCCTTCGCGGCACAAGAAGCTGAAGATGTCGGCGGCGCGGACACCAACGCGCTCACCGGTGATACCGCCGCCAATGATCTTGCAGCAGCTCCCACGCAGGAACCTGCGGTGCTGGACGCAGATCAGGTGCGGGCAACGGCGATCATTGAGGGTGCAACGGCGACCCAGTCCTTCATTCTCACAGGCACAGCACAGGCTCTGGGCATCGGCCAACCATTCAGCACGGCGACTCCTACCGTCGGATTTGATACGATTGCGACGGCTACTGTTCCGTTGGTCGCGGGTGCAGACTGTATTGACGAAGTCCGTGCGGGAGATAACCTGTTCCGTATTTCGCAGCGCTATGGCTTGACGGTCACTGAGATTGCCACGCGCAACGGCATTAGCAATATCAACCTGATTTTCCCCGGCCAGATGTTGACCATCCCCGGATGCGGCACAACGGGGTATCGCCCGCTGCCAACTTCTACCCCAACTGCCGCGCCAACGGCAATTGGCGGGACAGTCCCCAACACTACGACAGGTGGGGCAACGAATGGCGCAACCACTTCTGACGGATTGTTCATTACCTTTACGCCTGCTGCTGCGGCAGGTGGTCAGTGCGGCGCACACACAGTTGTCGAAGGCGAAACGTTGTTCCAGATCGCACAGGCCAGCGGTGTGAGCGTCAGTTCACTGGCGGCGGCGAACGGTATTGTCAATGTCGATCTGATTGACATGGGCGATCAACTGGTTGTTCCGTGCAGCTAGTGCTTGGATGGGTAGCAATTTAGAGACAAAGACTCAGGGGCACAATCAGTTGTGCCCCTTTTCGCTCAAATAACAGATGAAGGCGGAGACGTATGGAAGAGACGATTCTCAGCACCGAACAAATCTACAGCGGACGCGTCATAAAATTATCGATTCATGAGGTGCGTTTACCCGATGGAGCGAACGCTAAGCGCGAAGTAGTTCAGCATCCCGGCGCGGTAGCTATTGTGGCGCTGGACGCCAACGGCGATGTGCTGCTGGTGCGCCAGTTCCGGCTGGCGGCAGGCAAAATCCTCAGCGAGATTCCGGCGGGCACGCTGCACCCCGGCGAAGACCCACGCGAATGTGCCATCCGCGAGCTTCAGGAAGAAACAGGCTACAAACCGGGGAAGCTCGAGTCATTGGGCGGCATCTATGTCGCACCCGGCTATACCACAGAATACATCCACCTCTATCTGGCAACCGACCTCATTGAGTCCAAGCTGGCTGCCGATGACGACGAGTTTGTCGAGGTTGATCATGTGCCATTCAAAGACGTGCTGGCGATGATTGATCGTGGTGATATTGCTGATGGTAAGTCTAATGTCGGGGTGATGCGTGTGGCGCGGCGTATGGGTATTTAACCGGGGTTCTTGCTCATAGTCCATTTTCGTACTGTAATTGAATAGACGAAACTATGCGGAGGCGTACGTATGAAAATCAGAGCAGTCCTCTTTGTATTTGTGCTGCTGGTGCTCGGTGTTGTTGTGCCTGTGCTGGCGCAGGTGGAATGCCCCGATATTGTGGCGAATGCGCTGCAAAGTGTTGATGAGGCTTGTACGGGAACAGGCAACAATCAGGTGTGCTACGGCAATGTGAGCATTCAGGCGACACCGCAGCAGGGCGTGAGCAACTTTAGCTTTGAACGTACTGGCGACCTTGCCAATCTGACAGATTTGCAGACGCTGGCACTAGGTGGGCTGGACGAAGGTGAAGGGACATGGGGCGTGGCGCTGATGCGTGTGCGCGCCAATATCCCGGATACGCTCCCCGGACAGAATGTGACATTTTTGCTGTTTGGTGATGTCGTGGTGGAAAACGCGGTGGCGGAACAGGCTGTGCTGCTGCCTGTTGCCCGTTTGGATGCGGATGTGAATGTGCGCGCTCGTCCTGACCCGGAAGCGCGTCTGATTGCTGCATTGGTCAGTGGGCAGACGCTGAATGCTGACGGGCGTCTGGAAGACGGCTCGTGGCTGCGCGTGCAGAATCCCGTAGATAACGACGGCAATATTGTCGCTAGTGTGGGGTGGGTGTCTACGGCGGTAGTGTCTGT